>CAKPCL010000027.1 GCA_934141605.1 uncultured Clostridia bacterium | reverse complement strand
ATGTTAAATATCCTTTTCGATAATAAGGCTTTATCAGTTTCCACTTCTTTTTGTGTTCCTCATCTCTTTTCAAAGGATAGTCCTTATTTTTTGTTTCTTTTAAAGTGTTATCGACATATCTATAAAACAAAACGCCATTATCAAGCGCTCGATACATCGTTCCATCTTTTTTACTGATTAGTTTTATTCGTTTTCCTGTTTCGGTATCTTCGATAATCATGGCTGAATAATCTTTGTTCCATAATTCATCAACTGTATGAAGGTTTGATGCTAGATTTCCTGAAAGTACGTTGTCTATGAACTCATCTTCTGTCCAAATTGTTAAGGGATTAAAGAGCCTGATTGTGGATTGTTTTTTATCATCAATTTCTTTTCTTCGTAGCTGATCGATTCTATAAATAAATCTATCCCTTGCTTGAAAATAAACATGATATTTCTCAAGATTGTCTTTGAAATCGGCAATCCTAAAAAATCCTCTAGCATTATCCTCAAGAATTTCGTATTCGTTATCCCCAGTTTTCTTAACGCTTGATTTCGTAAGATCGTAAAGCCAAACAATTTGGATTCCAAGCTCTTTATAAAATTTGTTTCGCTCTTCAAAATCCATCGATATAAAAGAATGTTGGAATTCAATACAAGTGTTTGTCTGTTTGCAGTAAGCGTCAGCATACTTATAGGTTTTGGATTTCTCATTCTTTATGGTTTTCTCTATCTCACACTCACAAGTCTGCTCAAATCTTTCTTTCCAATACCTATGCCAAATGCTTTCTTGGTATCGCCTCATTTCTTTAACTATCTCGTATTTAGTTTTCTTGTATGGGGTGAGCTTTTGATAATCTTCTCGAGAAAGGTACAGCCTGAAATATGGACCATAATGCCCTTTGCAGTTTTTGACAAAACACGTCTTAAATTCATACTCTAAATCCACAAATTCAGAGTTTCTATCGACTTTATCGTAAAGAACGTCCTCTGCAGAGACGATTTCGACATCACCGTTCTTTTTAAATAGCCTTGCGTTCTTCATAATTTGGTTTTTGCTGTTCTCTGTATTGCCATCGTTGGCGATTACGAACTGTTTTGTTGTTTTTAATGATTTTACCCTATTTCTTCTTTTAGTGATTGTGAAATCGTCAAAAACACTTTTTGCTGTTTATAAAGAAAGTCCTCTCTCGTCTTTTTAACTTATTTCTCTTTGGCTCATTTTTGCGGACGATGTTATCTAATAACATGCATTTTTCAGCGAATTTCAATTCGTTATTAAATCTTGCATATTCATTAAGAATATGATTATCCTAGGTATATTTTTCTATTCCCTAATTTTATTTATATAGATCTTTTTTTCAGTTGCGTTTATTAAAAAGACACCCGCCCTCCTCCGCGCTGCCGAGAACGCCGATGGGCCCGCACAAGCGGGTGTTTCGCCATATCCGGCACCCCGCGGAAAGAGAAAAAACACACTATGAACAACAAGACAAAGATAATGCTCGGGCTATCCGTCCTCACCGCAGGCACATTGGCCGCGGGCGCAACCGGGACCCTCGCATGGTTCACCACGAACAAGACCGCTAAAGCGACGTACAATAACATCAAAG
>CAKPCL010000026.1 GCA_934141605.1 uncultured Clostridia bacterium | reverse complement strand
GTTGGAGGTGTAAGTGCAGCAATGCATTAAGCTGACCAATACTAATAAATCGAGGGCTTAACCACAAAACGTTAAGTTAAGAAACAAAGTAATCGGAACGAAAAATCCTGAAACTAATTCATCTATGTATTTTTGAGTGTGCTTTAATTGCATACAATAATTTTCTAGTGATAATGACATTTAGGGTAATACCTGTTCCCATCCCGAACACAGAAGTCAAGCCTAAGTGTGCCGAAAATACTTGCGGGTTACCCTGCTGGGAAGATAGGTTGTCGCTAGATTTTTTTTATAAAAATAGAATTGAAATAAAGGCATTTAAAAGTAAAGTTTAAAAATTTTATTTTTAAATGCTTTTATATCTATAATGAATGATAAATTATAGTTTTAAAGTTTATTTTAAATTAACAACATAAATATATTTAAAGTAATGAGCATATATTATATGGTATATAATTATAAAAATATATTATATAATTATGAAAAAAATATTAAGAGGTGGTAATATGTCAAAAGTAATGTGGAAACCAGGAACATTTTTATATCCAATTCCTGCTGTAATGGTAAGTTGTGGAACAATGGAAAAATCAAATATAATAACTGTTGCCTGGACAGGAATATTAAATACAAATCCTGCAATGGTATATATATCTGTAAGACCAAGTAGATATTCATACAATTTAATAAAAGACCAAGGAGAATTTGTAATAAATTTAACTACAAAAGACTTAGTTAGAGCAACAGATTGGTGTGGGGTAAAAACTGGAGCAAAAGTAGATAAATTTAAAGAAATGAACTTACATAAAGAAAAAACAAATTTTGTGCAATGTCCAATGATTAAAGAAAGCCCAGTATCTGTTGAATGCAAAGTTAAAGAAATTAAAGAACTAGGGAGTCACACAATGTTTGTAGCAGAAGTTCTAGCAATAAATAGTGACGAAAAATATATAGATGAAAAAGGTGCATTTGATATATCAAAATGTGACTTAATAGCTTATGCAAATGGCGGATATTATGCAATGGGAAAAAAGCTCGGAAAGTTTGGATTTTCTGTTAAAAAGAAAAAATAAATTCAATATAATGACATTTTAAAATTTTTAATTATAGCTATTGTAAAAAAATTTTCGGTATGATAAAATCTTTATGAAATATATGAAATAAAGGAGGAAAAAAAATGAAAAAAGTTTTAACAATAGTTGTAATAGTAGCAATTATTTTAGTTGTTGTATTTTTTGTAGCTTTCAATAGCTTGAACAAAGAAAAAACATCAATATCTGCTAATGCATTTAACTCAACAATGAAGGAAAAAGGATATGTAATGACTGATACTACAAATCAATTTGCACAATATGGTAGTTATATGACAAAATCATATGCTGCACAAAAAACAGGATATCAAATAGAATTTTACGAATTATCTAGTGAAGAAAATGCAATTGGCATGTATAATACTAATAAATCAAAATTTGAATCTCAAAAATCTAATTCATCAACTTCATCAACAGCCAGTATGAAAAATTATTCAACATTTTCAGTAACAACAAATGGAAAATATAAATATCTTTCAAGAATTAATAATACATTAGTATATGTTGATGTTGATGAAAACTACAAAGACACTGTAAAAGATATTATGAAAGAAATAGGATATTAATATAAAGAAACGGAGAAAAATTCTCCGTTTTTTAATATTTACATATTTTCTTAACAACTTTATAAAATATAATTCCTAACAATGTTAATCCAATCAATAATACTAATGCAAAAATAACATTTACAAAAACTGCAACTATCAATGTAATTAATAAAGCAATTATACAATAAATTGGAACAGTAGTTTTTAAAAACCAATTATAGTTTTCTTTAGTAAAAGTATTTTTATTTGATTCTTTAAAATCTTTTTTCACTTCATCAATTACTTCTTTAGTAATATTTTCTAGTTCTTCTTTTGAATCTATTGTAACGTCATTGCCTTTTTCTTTTAATCCTTCTGATATTTTATCTATATCTTTTTTTGATATAAAAAAAGATATAACAGAAATCAATATAAAAGGAATAGCCATAATATAATTATGTATTAAAAACATAAAAATACCTATTGCAAAAAACAAAGTACATATACTATATACAAATAATCGTGTAACACGTGGATCATTTGTTGTAAAACTTGTTGTTGTTCTATATCCTTTATGATATTTTCCATATTCATTTTTATTAGCATGTTCCATAATTGAATTAGGAACAAAACCATCTTCAGGTGTTTGGTTAATTTTTTCTTTTATTGTATATGAACCATTATTATTTGTTGTAACTTTTTTCTCTTTTTCCATCATTAACTCCTTTTTATTATATAATCTATAAAAATTATATAATAAAAGAATTTTTTAGTAAATACTTTGAAAAAAAATATTTATATACAACTAATTTTTTTAAAACTTTTAGGTCAATTGAAAAAGTAAAATATATTTAGAAAAAGTAATTTCTATTTACTGATTAAATGCTATTTAAAAGTAAAA
>CAKPCL010000025.1 GCA_934141605.1 uncultured Clostridia bacterium | reverse complement strand
ACGAGCTGTGCAAGGTATTCCTGCGTCCAGCCTTTCGCCTCTCTCTTGCGCTTGATCTCCCGGCCTAATGCGTGGAAGTCAAGCCGTCTGGTGTCTTGGTACATTCTCATATCACCCCTATATTATTCTACATTTCGGGTTGAATTATGAGAACGAAATGAAATTTTATTAAAAGGTAGTATTTTATTTCACGCTTGCTTGTGATAAAATTGTAGCAAGTGTCCGACTTTCAAACTTGACACCGATTGTCTTATTTAATATGCTTTATAATAAGGTGGTGTAAGCGTATGAAAAGTAATCGTATGTTTGGAATATTGAGTATCCTCTTGGATAAAAAACAAGTGACCGCAAAAGAATTAGCGGAGTATTTTGAGGTTTCTGTTCGCACAATACATCGTGATTTATTGGATTTATCAAGTGCGGGTTTCCCGGTTATTACACAGCAAGGTGTTGGTGGCGGTATTTCACTTATGCCCAATTTCAGATATAACAAATCTGCTTTAAGCAAAGATGACATGGATGTTATTCTTGCCGGAATACAAGGGCTTTCAATCATTGACGATAGTACAAAGATTAAAACTTTACTTGCCAAACTTAGATTTAGCAGCAACGACAAAATGCTATTGGAAAATGATATTGTTATTGATTTTTCTACATGGAACCACAATAGCACGATAATAAAAAAAATACGGCTTATCCGTGTTGCCATTGCTAACCACAATTTGCTTAACATGAAATATTATAGCTCCAATGGCTATCGTGAACGGATTGTGGAACCATATAAGTTGCTTTTCAAACAAGAGAGTTGGTATATGCTTGCATATTGCCATTATAGAAATGATTTCCGCATTTTTAAGATCGAGCGTATTACCGATTTACAGATTACTACGGAAACATTTGAGGAACGGAAAGATTATGAAGCCCCGTTACTAAAAAGTGAGTTTTCGAACAGTCAAGGGATTGAAATAACCGTCCGTATGGATAAATCACTTGAATTCCTTGCTATTGATTTTTTTGGAGAAGAAAATATTATAAAGACTGCTGACAGTCTTTATATTACATTTTATTCGGAATATCCCAGTTGGGTAATTACTACCTTTGCCAGTTTGGGAGATAAGGCAGAGATAGTCTCTCCTGATAGTTTGCGCTCAGAGATAAAAAACTTTTTAAAAAACACGATAAGCCAATATGAAACATGACACGCTGTTGTCATATTTTGGCTGTACAATATCGTTCAAAAGGAGGATACGATATGCCAACAGAAAATAGTTATCTCTCTGATATTGAGGAAATCCTATTACATCGCCATGATAATGGCGGTGATTATTGGGCAACACCCGACAAGCGTTTATTAAAGGGCGCCCCTTTTACGACGATTGAGAGCCCCCTTTATCTATTAGAACTGGGAGTATCTGCTGATGATCCGATTATGAAAGAAACGGCAAACCTTATTTTTAGTACATGGAAAGAGGATGGGCGTTTTAAGATTTTTCCTACCGGGAGTATTTATCCTTGTCAAACTGCGGAATCGGCTCGGACACTATGCTATATGGGATATGCCAACGACAGTAGAATAGAAACGACCTTCCAACATCTTTTGAACACACAGCACACAGATGGCGGGTGGCGTTGCAATAAATTTTCTTTTGGGCATGGGCCTGAAACAGAATACTCAAATCCCCATCCCACACTTATTGCGCTTGATGCGTTCCGATTTAGTCATTATCTCAATAATGAGCCTGCCCTGGACAAAGCTGTTGATTTTTTGCTTGACCATTGGACAACTCGAAAGCCTATCGGGCCTTGCCATTACGGAATTGGAACTCTGTTTATGCAAGTTGAATATCCATTTCGCAACTATAACCTTTTTCAATATGTTTATGTCTTATCCTTCTATGACCATGCCAAAAAGGACTGTCGGTTTCTGGAGGCATTAGATGTATTAAAATCCAAGACACAAGATGGTCAAATCGTTGTTGAGCGTGTTGTGCCTAAATTAGGGAAACTATCCTTCTGCAAAAAAGGAAAGCCAAGTATATCCGCAACGAAGCGTTACAATGAGATCCTTCACAATTTGGGTTAGATTTCAAAAAGTAATTCACAGCCACAACGGTAATAAAAAAAACCGTTGTTTTGGCGGCTGAGTCTCCATGCGCCTAAACAAAATACAGTAGCCCAACGGCGGTTTTGAAACTGAATTTCAAGCCGCCGTTTTCTTTTTTGGAAAAATAAAATTCGGAGGGTGTGTTAAAGTCGCCCTTTTTTAAGAACACGGCGGTGCCTTGGAGGTATAGCCGTGTTCATTTTTCTTTTCCGCAATACTCATAATCTCCACCAGCTAAAAAAAGCGTAGCTCCCCCTCCGGAAAAGTCCGGCTATGCAGGTACAATATATCAGTACAATGTAGATAATGTAATTTCGTGCGTCCGAGTGGCCTCATGCCGCCCGGGCGCTTTTGCGTTCTTATGGAGCCTCGGGCCAACTTGGCCCGAAGTCCAGCCCCGGTGCCGCTC
>CAKPCL010000024.1 GCA_934141605.1 uncultured Clostridia bacterium | reverse complement strand
AATCTTACAATATCTATTGCTGTATAATTAAAATATATTCTAATTAAATCAAATAGAATTTACTTTTTTAATTGACGTTAAGATATATCTAAATAAAAAATGTGCAAATATATTGCAAAAAAATACATTTTATATTATGATAGGAATGTAAGAAAAATAATATTTATAATTGGGGTGAATAAAAATAAAAAAATCAAGTATAGGGATTATAGTAGCAATAGCTATTATTGTAATATTAGGATTAATATTAATATCAAATTACAATGGCATAGTTTCTAAATCAGAGGAAGTAGATAATAAATTTGCAACAATAGATACATATTTACAACGAAGAGCAGATTTGATACCAAATTTAGTAAATACAGTAAAAGGATATACTCAGCAAGAACAAGAAATTGTAAAATCAATTACTGAGGCTAGAGAAAAAATGGTAGGAGCAACTAGTGTATCTGAAAAAGCAGAGGCGAATAATGAATTAACATCTGCATTAAATAATCTTATGGTAATAGTTGAAAATTATCCTGATTTAAAATCATCACAAAACTTCATTCAGTTATCTGATGAATTAGCAGGTACAGAAAATCGTATAGCAACTGCAAGAAGAGATTACAATGAAGCAGTAAAAGAGTATAATCTGAAAATAAAAAAATTTCCAATAGGAATTATAGCAAATATGTTTGGATATGAAGCAAAAGAATATTTCCAAGCGTCAGAAGAAAGTCAGGAGGTTCCTAATGTTCAATTCTAAAAAAATTAAAAATATTATTTTGTTAATGCTATTTTTTTTAATATTAATATCAGTAAAATCATTAGCGGTTGTTTCTCCAACTAAAGACTTTTTTGTTAATGACTATGCAGGTGTTTTAACAGAAGAAACAAAAAACTATATAGTACAAACTAATGCTGAATTGCAACAAAAGACAGGAGCTCAGATAGTAGTAGTAACTGTGACAAGCCTAGAAAATGAAAGTATAGAAGAATATGCTACAGATTTATTTAGAAAATTTGGAATAGGAGATTCAGAAAAAAATAATGGAGTTTTATTGTTGTGTTCTACTGGCGACAGATTGTTTAGAATAGAAGTAGGATATGGATTAGAAGGAACACTTACAGATGGAAAGACGGGAAGAATACAAGACGAATATATAATTCCATATTTAAGAAATAATAATTACAATGATGGAATAAAAAATGGTTTTAGTGCCGTATTAGAAGAAATATCTAGTGAATATGATATTAGAATTGCATTACAAGAGACGGCTCAAAAAAAACAGAATACTTCAACTTTAACTGAAGAAGAGAACAGAAGAATTACATATGTAATAGCTATAATAATGACAATATTTTTCAGTATAATAATTGGATGTGTAATACGTGGAAAGGATATAAAGTATAAATCAATCTTTTTGGCGATATATGTTTGTGTTCTTGTTTGGTTTATTCACTATAGTAGTTATAATACGAAAGGAGTTGAGGAAATTAGTTTTGCTCAAAGGATAGTAATATTTTTTATTAATTGCATTGTATTATTAATTTATTTTTTACTAAAACCCAGAAAGAAAAAGAACAGAAAAACAAGTTCGTGGTTTAGTAATCATAACTTCTGGGACGGAGATTCGTTTGGAGGAGGTTCTTCAGGAGGTTTCTCAGGAGGCGGAGGGTCTTCTGGAGGAGGCGGAAGTACTAGAAGTTTTTAGATATTAATATACATGAAATTTATAAAAAAATTTATGTAATATTATTCTATTTTAAACTAATGAGAAAGGAGGAAGAGAAATGACAGAAGAAGAATATGAGAAAAAAGTAAAAGGTACAAAAACTTTTTGTATAATAATAGGAATATTATTTACTATAACTTTTTTAGTTGGTATATCTCAGCAAAATATTACTGCTACTATAATGTCTTTAGGATTTATTGTATTATTATACTTATTTTATTCATTATCAAAAAAGAAGAAAATTGCTGGACCTATAATAGGAATTGTTTTGGGTTCTATGTATATACTACAATTAAATATTCTTACAATAATTATAGGAATTTTTGTACTTGTTGACAGTATTTCAATGTTAAAGTATATAAAGAAAATTAATAAATAACAAATAAAAACGTCAAATGTGAAATTTTATCATTTGACGTTTAAACTTTATATAATTATATCTATTTATTCTTCATAATCCACTCATAAACTTCTTTTTCAGTAAGTTCTCCGTGTTTTAATTTTGTGATTTTATCTTTAGCTAGTTTTTTCCATTTATCAAAGTCTTTCTTTAATTGTTTGTTTTCTTTATTTTTATTAACTGCAACGAATTTTTGTTGATATGTTTTTCTATATTCAGCATAAGCAGATTTTTCTTGTAATCTTTTGTTATATGTAAGAATTGCACCTTGTTCTCTACAAGTTTTTCCTTTTGCTTTTGGGTAATCACAATAAATTTCATCAAGTCTTGAATTAGGTATAAAATACATTCCACAATTTTGACATTTCTTAATTGGATTATTATTTGTTTTTACTAATTCTTCTAATACTGCATAACAAATACTAGATAAATCATTGCTTTTATGTGTATCTATCATAGAAATGAACATACTTTTATTTTTTAATTCATTTAATAAATTTTCTTCACTAGTATTTTGAAATTGTTCGTATTTATTAGAAAAACTATCTCGTATAATGTAATCGTTTTTATTAAAAGTATGTAATTTTCCTTTTTGTTTTATTAAATACACTGCATATCTTTGTGCAGAAGTATAATCTTTTAATTTCTCATTTTCTTCGATATTAAATATGTAATTTATTGCATCTTTCATTTCTTCTTGAACATATATAATTTTATGTTTTAGAGTATCATAAATTTTTTGAGTTTCTTTTAAGTAAGTTTCATCATTTCCAAAGTTATTTGACAATGTAAATTCAAAGTCTTTTTCTAAATCTCTTAATATTTCATAACCATAAGCAAAGAAGAAATCTTTATATGCAGATTCATAAGTAGATAAATCAGCATTTAAAAATCTAACTAAAAAAGTACCAAACTTTTCTACAAAAGGGAAGTATAAGGTAGCAGGGTGTTTTAATCCGTTATCTGTACCTTCATTTTCTTTCCAATATACACGAAGAGTATGAGTATCATAATCTATATTAAAACTAGCCTTATAATAATATAAAGGTGTAGAATAATATTCTTCTTTTTTATCTTGATTAAACCAAATATAAAAATCTTCAAAAAATTTACTTTCTGGTAAATCCCTATTCATTTCAACATTTCCTCCAATTTTTAAAGTTAAAAATAAAAAAACAATTATTAAAAAAATAAAAATTGTTAGTGACATCTTAAATATATTATACTATAATGAGAATATAAATACAATACATTTTGAAATAATAATTGTAAAAAATGTAGAAAGAAAATTCACTAATTAAATGGTGAAATATTGAAATATCAATATATTTAAGATTTTAAACAGACTATAAAAGCACAATAAAGTAATTGTTTTTGTATTATTAGGTGCTAAGAGTATAGTTTGAGAGAAATATATATTTTTAAAAGAATGGAGGTGTTAAAAATAAAAACTAAATCACACAGCAAAGGTACAAAAGACAAAATAATTGAATTATTCTTTATAAAACGTTTAAAACCAGTAGATATAGCAAAAAAATTAAAGGTTGGTATGCCATATATAACAAAGATAATTCAAAAAGATGAAAGGTATATTGAAGAGAAAGAATATAGAAAGTCGGAAAACAAAGAAAAGAATAAGATTCAAAAACGAATATACGCACAAAACAGAAGAGAAAAAGAAAAGCAAGATAAGATAGAGTATGAAAGATTATTAATACAAATAAATCAAGATAATCAAATCTTATCTACTAAAAAGAAAGAAGATGATTTACAATATGCAAAGTGGAATAGAAGTGTTTACGAATATGATAAAAATACAAGTGATTTAGTATTAAAAGATGGAGTAAATGCTGGATATGCTATTGCTAAAAGAGTTAGTGATATTGTAAATCCAGATATGATAAAGAGTAATAAAATATATGTTTAGTTTGTATGCTTTGAAGTAATCAAGGTATATTTTTTTACTCTAATTTTTAGAAAGAGGTATTTAAAGATGATTTTATTTATCAAGAATTTTGAGAAAATATGTTGAATATCAGTAGGTTGATAATTTATATATAACTGAAATTAAATAGCTATTCACAGGAAAGGAATAGGTATTTATATGAAACAAGAGTATAAAATAAAAGAAGTGTTTGATGAAAAATCAAAACCATTAGACGAGAAATTGAAAGATATATTTATAAGTTTTTTAATTGAAAAAATTAATCAATAGTAAAAAGGCTAGTTTGTATGTATTTTTTACATATTAACTAGGTCAATTGAAAAAGTAAAATATATTTAGAAAAAGTAATTTCTATTTACTGATTAAATGCTATTTAAAAGTAAAA
>CAKPCL010000023.1 GCA_934141605.1 uncultured Clostridia bacterium | reverse complement strand
GTTCTTAAGTTATTTAGCTGAATGGTCCCTAAAATTTCATTTCCTTGAACAACCGGGCTGTTCCCGTTTAAAACGAGCATTTCTATATTGGTTTGGTTTCTTACCACGCCGCAAAATCTTTCGGTCGTTTTATAAGGTATCGGGGTCCCCGCTTTTACAACATTTCCGACAAAGTCACCGATAAGGGAAACGCCGACAGCGTTAGAAACAATTTCGTTTAAGAAGAGTTTCTTTTCGTTTTCAGAATCCTTTTCTTTTGCGTGCATTGCAGCGCCTTTTGCGACAATAAGATCTGGATCTTCTCCGACCAATTCCAAATCAGGAAAAGCTTTACGAAGCTCTTGTTGGATGTAGGGCATTCTTGTGGAGCCTCCAACAAGAATTAATTTGTTCACTTTGTTGGTCCCAATTACATTTTTCGTCATTTGAATACACGTTTGAATATATGGGCTTATCATTTCATTGAAACTCTTAGCTGATACGGTGGAGGTTACATACACCTCTTCATTTCTAATTTTTACGTAATTATCAACGGAAACGTCGCTCAAAAAATTAAGGGATTGTTTTAAGTTCTCCATTTCCGGTAAAAAAGTCAAAAAGAAGGCTTCTTTGAACTCCTTGTCGTTTTTATAATCGCCACCATCCTGATTGATAAAATTCTCATAAAGAAGGTTCAAGAGTTTTTCATCAAAGTTTTTTCCTCCTATCTCGCTGCCATTGGTTGAAATTGCTTGATAAAAACGATAATTATCAACCAATTGATATTCCAGCAAAGTAACGTCGAAAGTTCCTCCTCCTAAATCGAAGGCTATTATTTTTTGGTCGTTTTGCAAACGTTCTCCATATGCCAAAGCAGCAGCCGTCGGTTCATTGATTAAAGCAATTTTTTTAATTGCATAAAGTCCGGCTTTTTTAACTGCACGAAGAACGCTTCTACGTTCGAAATCTCTAAAATATGCGGGAACTGTAATTACCAAAGTTTCAATTTCATAATTGCCAAATCTTTTTGCTATTCCTTGTTTTATGGCCTTAAGAATTTCTGCGGAGAAATCAACAGGGCTTATAGTCAAAGGAAAAGGCTCATCGCTTGGTTTTCCTTCATAAGTATAATTTTCTTCGTCTTTCATCTTTACTTTAAGGTACTTCCAAGACTTTAAAAATTTATAAGCATCTTCTTTCAACTCATTCCCAACGACAAATTCACCATTTTGGTAAGAAACAATGCTTGCTAGCATCGCCGGTTTCTTTTTATCCCCGTTTGAAAAACAAACCGGCTCTAACCGTCCTCCATTGCAACTAACATAGCATTCGGAATTCGTTGTCCCTAAGTCGATGCCAACATTTAATTTCATCTTATCCATATTATTTTCCCTCCACTATTTCATTAAGTAAGCCAATGACAAACAAAACAATATAACCGCCAAAAAGAATCCAATTGTCACACAAAGCGGGCAACAAGCTTCCAATTAAAGCAAAAGACGAATAAAGAAAAATGTCACAAGGAATTTTCTTTTTTCTTCTTAAAATAAAAATCGAAATTGAAACAGCCAAAATTAAAGCGTCCAATATAATAGACAAGGATAGTTGAATTGCTAAATTTCCCTTTTGATAAAAATAACAACAAAGCGCATTGAAAGACAAGAAAACAACAAATGGGCATACGTTTTTCTTTATTCTTTGATCTAGGTTTTCCAAATATAAGAAGAAAGTCATTCTTTTGTGGGTGTTTCTTCCAAAGAAATGAATTCTAATGGTTGTTAAGGCGAACCAAGTGAGGAGCAAAATAACAAAAATTAGTATTTTATATAAGGCGTAGTTCAAAATGAAGTCTGGGAGCAAAAAGACTAAGGAAACAACGGCCGTCATCAAAATAACATCTGAGAAAAGAAGTTTTGGATATCTAATTTTTCCCAAATATTCAGTTAAAAAGAATAATAGAACGCCACACAAAAAGGAAACAGACGTTCCTAATAAAATAATATTTTTCCCGCCTCCAAACAAAAGACCCATATAATCACAAAGGTAGCTAAAGCCTGCAAACATGGCGCTGATTAAGCCAATCAGAAATAAAATAGTCGGTTTCCCAAATAGGCTAAGATAATTTTTAATGACATTTCTTTTTTCTGCCGTTTCTGTTGCAGGAATGTAGTGATAAACAATAAGAGAAGGTTCCATCAAAATCGTTCCATCCACAGCATTTTTTATTCCCGGAGCAACAACTTCTGCTACAACGTTATCTAAACTAGGTTCTCTCGTTTCTTGTAAGGAGATGCATTTCTTTGATTCTGTATCAGAATATTTTTTACCTATTTCAGTTTCATAAAAGCAAAGGGCTTTATTGCCGAGAAATAGATTGAGTTTGTTCTCTAAAGAAAACAAAGATTTGTTTCCTGCATTTCTTTGTTTTTCTTTTTGAATTCTCGATTCTAGGTCACATAAAAACTCATAAAATTCAGTTATTTCCTTGTCTTTTTCTACGATTCTTTCTAAATCTTCCAAACGCCTTTTCGCTTCCTCAAAACAATTTTCTAGTTCTTTAATCGTTTCTCTTTTTTCGTTGTTCATAATTATTGTTCACTGCCTTTCATTAATTCCATATATGCGTGATTTACAGCTTCCGTTTCTTTTTGACCGGCACCTTTTATTCGCAAGTCGATAATTTTCTTGTAATAGGCACGTTTGATTTCTTCTTTCGCATGGTTTCCGTTCAATCCCAACACTTTCAAAAACTCATCATTCATATCATGCTGTTCAGCAAAACTGTGATCTAATTCAGAAAGAAACTGATACATTTCTTTTGTTGGATTGTTTGTATAGAACTTTTCACACGACGTTAAAAATCTCATTTTAGTTTTGGAAAGGAAAAGCGGAATACATTGGTTATTATTTTTGAAAAGATTTTCAATTTGAATAATTTGAATCAAGAGGTAGATTAAATTTTCTTGAGTTTGTTCTGCGCGAAACCCATCGTTTGGTTTTTTACCGCAAAAATACGCACGAACGTTTCCTGATGGGCTGAGGAAAAAGGCTTTTTCAAGAACGCCAAAAACACAAGTAAGACCAACTTCATTCGAATCATTGGTGTAGTCATTAAATTGACTATTGATGTCATCATAGCTCACAACGTCTTTTAAATACGGTTCCCATTTGGCAAAGAGCGAGAGCTTTTCATTCATTTTCTCTTTATACGTAGATAAAAAAACTGACACAATCCAAGAATAATGTTCCTTTACCATTTCATATTCATGAGGGGCGCACTTCCAGCCTCCAAACATATTTGATAGAGTTTCATATTCCTTCTTTTTTCTAAGCTTCTCACTGTCCCAAATAGAAACTGGAATTTGATTGGCTAAATATTCATAAAAGTTATGTATGATTCGCTTTTTTTCGTCATTCGTTTTCGAGTTTTGTGTCTCGTTATAAATAAACGTTCTTTTCTCTTCCCCAGGTTTGATAAAGAGGTAGGCGTCAGCGTAGTCTAACAAATCAATAGGGCAAAGCAATTCGTCGTTGGCTTGAAAGAGCATATCTCTAACGGCCTTAATTTTTGTTTTTGTTAAATATTCTTTCGCAAAAGCGGAGTCTAATTCGAAAAAACGATGCAAATAATTGTTTCCTTTAGGATCCCTTCTATGAAGATAATTGGGGTAGTCAATTAGGTTCATTCTTTCCAGGCCATCAAAGTCTTTTGTGAAAATGAGGTAATTAAAATATAAATCTGGGTTTTTGGAAATGAATTGAGACAAATTATTGGTTGCGTCTTCAAGCTTTGCTTTTGTTTCAAAAAAAGAGTCCAATTCCTTTGTCTTAAAAGAAGATTTTATTCCTTCTGCTTCCTCTGCACTTTTCTCTAATATTTCCTCAAAACAATCGTTTGTTTTTATAAAGGATTCTAGCGTTTTCGCCTCTTCTCTAGCAGAATCAAAAAGAGCAAGAAAAGATTGAACAACATTCCCACAGTTGCTTTTTTCTTGTTTTAATAATTGTTTGGAAAAATCATAATATTGGCAGTGTGAATCATTCAAAAGGCTTTTTGCCCAGCCGTATTTTTCCAGTGCTGTTTGATAAATACTTTGATAGGCTTCAATAGTTTTCAAAACATCTTCTTTTTGTTTGATGAAACATTTAAAGGCTTCATGTAATTCGATATTGATTTTACATTGCTTATTTAAATCAATTCTCTCAACGCCCTCTTTCAACTCATTAAATTCGTCACGAAGGCTTTTTTGACATTCATCAAACGATTTTTTTAATAAAAAATATCTTTTCTCAAAAGCGTTTGCTTTTTCACTTCGAGGTAATTGCTTGATCTTATTTTCAATGAGTTTCAGTTCTTCAAAGTAACTTTTTGCTTCGCTTTCAATTTTTAGCAAATCTTCGGCCAATCTCTTTTTAGCCAAAAAAGTCTTTTCTTTTTCTCTAAAGGAACCAAGCAAATCTTCCTTTTCGTTTATCAGGTCCTGCTTTTGGTTAAAAAAGGATGAATTAAGTTCGATGAGTTTCTTTTTAAATAGTTTTCGAAACCCGCACAAACGAAAACGTTTAGATCGATCAAGGAAGTCGAAATCAAGAGTGTTTATTAAGCTTTTGCATTTATCGTTATGCTTTTCTATGGCGGATATTAAATCCGACATGCTTATAACTTCTTTGGCCCAATCCTTTAAAATCGAAAAGGAAGAATCTAGAAACCCCCCCCCGTTCGAGTTTGAATCGCTTAAAATCTATTCTTTATTTGTTGTTGATTATTAGCTCAAGAGAAAATTTATTTGAATAGGTTTCATTCGCCTTTTTAGTAACGCGTTGATAAAAATAATTAAATTCAAGCGTTGAAAGGACGAAGAAAAATAAAGAAATGGCCAAAATTGTAATGTCGATTGAAAAAACAATCCAGTTTTGATTTAACACAAAATCGATGGAAAGAGTTCCAAAGAACAAGACGCCAAAAGCTAAAAAACATGAAACGTAAAAGGAGGACATTCTATTCGCATCATTTTTCAAAAAGAAAAGGCAGAACAAAAGCGATAAATAAACTGCAAACGCTATTCCGGCGAACATGAAACCCCCATTTCAATATTATTTTACTCTTTTCATTTGAAGCTATACATCCTTTTTAGCTATATTTGATTATGTTCATCTTCTATTGTTAAAAATTTGAAATAGTCGTCGTCCTCTAAGCCAAACGTTTTTCTTTATATACAAACATTTAAATTGGTCTTTAAATATATTATAAAGGTGTTTATTCACCTAGGAGGGAACCCAGTTTGGGTTTAAAGGCTATGAAAAAGAAAGTATTCTTACCGTTACTATTATCTTCTTTATTTATGTTGGCTTCTTGCGGAGAAGAAACGATTGTTGGATCAAATGAAACGCACGATTCCTCCGCTTGGTTTACAAACGAGGAGTTAAAAGCCGTTGGCTTAGAAGGATTAGCCGCTCCAACCGGATTGACTGGCGATATGTCTAGCGACCTTCATTGGTTTAACAATGGTTATTCTTTTCACCAAACTTGTCCAAGTGAAGAAATCATGAAACAAAACGCCCAAACATACTTGGATTATTTTAAAACAAATTATGAAGGGCAATTTGGAATCACCCATCTTCATGCCCTAAGCGAAGATACAACTTGGTATTACATTCTTCCCAAGACAGATTTAGAGGATTATCACGACACAAACCCTTCTTCTCTTTATAAATTCTTTTATGTGAGAGACGCAGAATTAGAAAACGGATATTTAAAGAATGGAGCTGTATGGTCTTTGGATATGCGTTACGAATTAAATACGGATGCAACCTCTTATTTGTTGAAGATTTTTATTGAAGACGCAGGCATGTCTAAAAATGGCGTGTATACATTGAAGTACACGCTTAAGGTTTAATTCATCAATAAGGAAAGAGCGTTCCCTGGTTGGGGAACGCTCTTCATTTTAGGTAACAATCAGTTTAGAGTTAACGCTTTGTTTTTGTTTGCTTTATAGGCACCAGCAAAAAGTAAGCAAAGTGATGTTGCATAGCAAATGGTTTCGAAGAGTTTACTAGTAGAGAAGCTTCCACCATTCACAAGATCCATAATCACGACGACCGTATAGGAAACTGAGACGAAACATGCGTATACAACACTCGCATAAGCAAAGGTTAAGCCTAATACTTTGTTATGGACAAATAAGAAGGTGAAACCGCAGGCGATCATTAAGACATATAACATTTTGGCAATGCCAGAAATAACAGAGGACGCTTCAAAACTTCCGAAATTCATTGAATAAGCACCAA
>CAKPCL010000022.1 GCA_934141605.1 uncultured Clostridia bacterium | reverse complement strand
AAGCAAAATACTGAAATATAAGGATTTGCGAATTTTAAAAAAATAATCTAAACTTATATAATTTTTTTATAAAATATTAGGTTACAATAATGAAAAAAAATCCAACCAGACATAACGCAAAAAATTGAAGCTCCAGAATCGATTTTAAGGAGTTTTTATATAAAAGTAATGTAGCTTATTGTCTATAAAATATAGCTATAATAGGCTTATAGCAATGAATTGCTGATTTTGAAAGGGAGGTACTTGAAACAGGTACTCTATGTTTTACTCCTATTCCTTTTTGCACAAAACTTTGATAATATAAACCAAATGTAACCTCTTTTTATGTCTAATAGGATACATATATTATTCAGCATAAAAAATGTAGTTATTGAAATAATATCTAACAAAAAGTTAATTAAAAAAATTAGCTTTATTTTTTTGCCTTCAAAATAAAAATTTAGGAGGTAATTTTAAATGAAAAAATCAATATATGATTTTAAAAGAAAGTATGCAGTACAAGATGAATTATTAAACGAAGGAACTTTAGAAGGATTAGATGAAAGAACACTACACGAAACTATAAAAGCAATGTTAGTGAATACAACTAAAGACTGTATTAAATATGAAAACTGGATGGATCCTGATATGGCAGAAATAAGTAAGTTACTTGTTAAAGAAAATAAAACAGAAGATGATATGCAAAAAATAAAAAATGCCCAAGACAGGTTAAGAAATTCATTACATTTTGCTCAAATATCAGAAAATAGTTTATATACTTTAATCTATCAAATGTTATTATCTGAAGATATAAAGCGAGTTTTTAAACAAGAAATACCATTGATGTATAATGACCTATATTATCTAATAGATATGGAAGATGAAATCGCAGAGAGTATTGAATTTTCACTTTCAGAGCTTTATGAATCTCCAAGCTTTAAAGAAATATGTTCACTTATAAATGAAACTATTGATGACTTTATTGAAAATGCAGAAGAATATATAGAGAATGTAAAAGAACGAGATTTATATGAGCAATTTGTAAGTTATAGAGAACAATACAGAAAAAGTAAGGAAGAAAAGGAGAATGCCAATGAGTAAAGTTATAGCAATAGCAAATCAAAAGGGTGGAGTTGGAAAAACAACTACCACTTTTTCTTTAGGTGTAGCTCTTGCTAAACAAGGAAAAAAAGTATTACTTATTGACGCAGATCCACAAGGCGATTTGACTACTTGTATGGGATATTATAATCAAGATGAATTGCAGAATACCATTGGAACTTTAATGTCTGATACAATATGTGATAATGAGATAAATGCGGAGAATAGCATACTTCATCACAAAGAAGGTATAGATTTAATTCCATCTAATTTAGATTTATCTGCAATAGAGTTTTCTTTGGTAAATGCAATGAGTAGAGAGTTTACACTTAAAAATTCTATAAGAGAAATAAAAGATAATTACGATTATGTTTTAATTGATTGTATGCCCAGCTTAGGAATGATAACCATAAATGCACTGGCTTGTAGTGACAAAATAATAATTCCAGTACAGGGAGAGTATCTTGCTGCAAAAGGTATGGGACATTTATTAAAGACAGTAAATAGAGTTCATAAACAAATAAATCCCAATTTAAAAATTGGAGGTGTCTTGCTCACTCTTGTTGATAAAAGAACTAATTTGTCGAAAGATGTAAGAGATACGATAAATGAAAATTATGGACACTATGTAAACATATATAATACTGAAATTCCTAAAGCTATAAATACAGCAAAATCTACATCAACAGGGAAAAGCATTTTTGAGTTTGATAAAAATAGTCCTGTCGCAGAGGCATATAAAAATTTAGCAAAGGAGGTATTAGACAATGAAAGAACAAGAACAAAAAATGAAACTTCCAAAGCTAGATGATTTGTTTACAATTCAAGAACAGAGAGATTATGAAAAAGCCGAAAAAGTTGAAGAAATTAATATAAGTAGTATCAAAGATTTTCCTAATCATCCTTTTAAAGTAATTAATGATGAAAAAATGCAAGAAATGGTTAAGAGTGTAAAGGAATATGGAGTAATATTACCTGTTATAGTTAGACCAAAAGAAGATGGAACTTATGAAATGATTTCTGGACATAGAAGAAAAAGAGCTTGTGAACTTGCAGGAATAAAACAAATAAGATGTATAGTGAAAGATTTAACAGATGATGAGGCAACAATTCTTATGGTTGATAGTAATATTCAAAGAGAAGAAATATTGCCTAGCGAAAAAGCATTTGCATATAAACTTAAATTAGAAGCAATGAAACATCAAGGAAAAAGAATTGATTTAGAAGAAAATGAAACTTCGACACCAGTGGTGTCAAAGTTGAGAACTGATGAAATACTAGGAGAAGAAGTTGGAGAAAGTAGAGAAAATATAAGAAGATATATTCGTCTTACATATTTAATACCAGAGTTATTAGAAGAAGTTGATAATAAAAGAATAGCTTTTAGACCAGCCGTAGAATTATCTTATTTAGAAGAAGATTATCAATATGTAGTTTTAAATAAATTACAATATGACGAGGTTTCTCCTAGTTTAAGTCAAGCTATAACATTAAAGAAAATGCAACAAGAAGGAACTATATCTGAAGAAAAAATAGAGAATTTGTTAGATAAAGAAAAACCAAATCAAAAAGAGTTCATAAAGATACACAATGATAGAATAGAAAAATATATACCAACTAAAGTCAAAGACTCTGGTAAGATAGAAGATTTTATTATCCAATGTGTGGAAGAACACAACAAAAGGGAAAGATTAAAACAAGAACGAAATGCTCGATAATGTGTGTGAACAATAGATTTACAAGTAGTTTTATTTTTTGTGTGAACACATTACAAAGTTTTCCCTTACAATCCCTTTTAAATACATACTATATTACAAACTAAAAAAGAATTATTATATTAAATATATATAATGCTTTATACATTTGTTTTTATATCTAGAAAGCATATAATTAAGCTATAAGGAGATGGTAGTAGTGAAAAGTAAAAAGATATTAGTTTTAATAATTATAGCCTTAATAGTGATATTATTTGCAAATATCATGATTATAAAATCAAAGAAATTTAGTAAGATAGAAAAAGAGAAAGAGATTGTAACTGAAATAAATAATACTGATGATGAAGAAATAGAAAATACTGAAGTGATGGTTTTTAAAGATGATATAGAAAAACAAGAGAAAGTAGAAGAAATACCACAAGAAATTGATACCGTAAAAGATAATATTCAAGAAGAAACAAAGGAAAATTCAATAGCAACACAAGATAAAAAAGTAGAAAGTTCAAAACCAGTAGAACAAGCCAAAACAATACCTGTTACTACAAGTAAAAAGACCGTAGAAAAAGAAACAACGACAGTACCAGAACAGCCAAAGGAAGAAAAACAAAGAGATATAAAACAATCTGAAAAAGCGAAGTGTTCTGATACCAAACATGGTGTAGGAGTTGGAAACTCAAATAAATGGTTTAGCTCAAAACAAGATGCAATTAATTACTATCAAGGAATAATTAAAACTTGGGGAGATAAATGGGAAAAATTTGAGATCAATGATGAAACATATCAAAAAAATTGTCCGTATGGGTATGAAACTTGGTCATGTCCGTTTTGTGGAAAATGGACAATAAACTTTTATTATAATTAAATAAATTATTAAAAATATAGAGCAGGTAGAGTATTACTTGTTCTTTTTTTATGAAAAATAGGAGGTAAAATTTTATGAAAATAAAAAAAGTTAATAAAATATTAGCTAGTATAATGTTATTTTTAATATTATTTAGTATAATACAACCTGTTTTTGCAGCATCGGGAAGTGGAAAATGGTCTGGAGGTCAATATGCATCTGGAATGAAAACCACCGATAATGCAAATGGAACAACAGGTGTGTTAATAAGAAGATTAAATAATTTAAATACAGGAGAAAGGAGAACCGTATTCTGTGCAGAACATGGAATAGATTTTAAAACAGGAGCTTCATATAATGGAGTTTATTATACGCCAACTAATTCAAACATTAGAAAGGCATGTAAAGTTGCTTATTTAGGATGGTATAAAAATAATGGTGGATATACAGTAGATGGAGGAATTTTAGCTAATGATATGAAATGGGTAAAATGGGATTATGTGTTTACTCAACAATATATTTGGGAAATTCTTGGACAAAGCAATGCAACATTTATTAAGTCAGATGAGCAACAAGGATATATAGACTTTAAAAATAGAATAAATAATGAAATAGCAGATATCGAAAAAAGACCTAGTTTCAATGGGTCTACAATTACAATTCAAGCAGGAGAAACAAAAACAATAACTGATTCTAATGGAGTTCTTGCAGAATATGGAACAATTGATAATACAAAAGATGGAATAAGATTCGTTCACCAAAATGGTAGTAATTCAATGACTATTTTTGTAGATGAAAATACAAATTTAGAAAATTATAGAATTTCAGATAATACTTTTAAAGAGTGGGGAATGATAAAAAACGGAACAGAAGATAATGATACAATGGTTTATTTTGAATTCGCAAGTGGTGTTCAAAACCAATTATATTGTATGAGTTATAATGATCCAGTAACATTAAATTTTTCACTAGAAATTGAAACATTTGGAAGATTGGAGTTACAAAAATTAAATACAAATGGAGATTTAGTAAATGGTGCAGTTTTCAAAGTAAGAGGAGCAAATGACTATAATAAAGACGTTACTGTTACTAATGGAAAGATTACTATTGATAAATTAAAAAAAGGAACTTATACAATAAATGAAATATCAGTGCCTTTTGGGTATTTAATAGACACAAAATCTTATGATGTAGAAGTTAAAGTAAATCAAACAGCAACAAAAGCAATAGTAAACGAAGAACCAACAGGAGAAATCAAAGCATATAAAACAGATAATTATAATAACAAACTAAAAGGAGCAGAAATATCATTATATGCAAGAGAAGATATTAAAAATGTTGCAGGAACAATTACATGGTATAAAAAAGGAGAATTGATAACAAAAGCTATAACTAATGATGATGGAATGGCTCAATTTTCTAATTTACACTTAGGAAAATACTATGTAAAAGAAACAAATGCACCAAATGGATATTTAGTAAATTCAAAAGAATTTGATACAGAATTAAAATATAAAGATGCTAACACAAAAGTTATATATATTGATGTTACAGGAATAAAAGATGAAGAACCAACAGGAAAAATTACAATAATAAAGAAAGATGCGGAAACTGGATCAGTACCACAAGGAGATGCAACATTTAATGGTGCAGTCTATAAAGTTTATGCAAATGAGGATATATATAATAAAGCAAAAACTAAAAAATTCTATTCTAATGGAGATTTAGTTGCAACAAGAACTATAAATGAAAAGGGAGAAACAGAAGATATAAAAAATCTTCCTTTAGGAAAATATATTGTAAAAGAAGAAACTAATCCAACTGGATATATGTTAGATAAAAATACCTACAGTGTAGAATTAAAATACAAAGACCAATACACAAAAGTAATAGCAGATACTAAAACAAGTTTAGAAAATGTTAAGAAAATGGGAGTACATATTTTCAAATCAGGAATAAAAGAAAACTCAGGAGAAACACCTGGATTAGAAGGTGCAGAATTTACAATTAAATTAAATTCAGCAGTAGAAAGAGCTTATGCACAAGGATATTCTTATGAAGAAGTTTGGAATGGATTTGATGAAAATGGAAACAAAGTTAAGGTTGATAGCAAAAGAGTAAAATCAGCTCAAGCTATTGCACCATCTTATGCAGTAATAGTAACAGATAAAGATGGAAATGCTTATACAAAAAATAACTTACCTTATGGAAAATACATTGTTAAAGAAACAAAAACTCCAACAGATTATGAAACAGCAGTTGATTTTACATTTTCTATTACAGATGATGAATCAGAAATTAAGGAAATAGCAAAGAAAACAAAGCATATCGTTGTTAATAATGAACAATTAGAAACATATATTAAATTGATCAAAAAAGATTTAAAAACAGATAAACTTGTTACATTAAATTCTACAACATTTGAGATAAAAGCTACAAAAGACATATATGATAGAGCTACTAAAAAAATATTGTTCAAAAAAGGAGAAACTATCTCTCAAAAAATAGGAAATACAACATATACATCATTTACAACTAATGCAGATAATATAGTTGTTCCAGATAATTCATTTAATAGTAAAAATGATGATAAAGCGACAATTACTACACCATTAAAATTACCAGTGGGTAGCTATGAAATAACTGAAATAAAAGTTCCATCAGGATTTTTACAATTAGTAGAAGCAGTTAAATT
>CAKPCL010000021.1 GCA_934141605.1 uncultured Clostridia bacterium | reverse complement strand
CTTTTAGGTTTAAAAGTTATACCGCTTTGGTTTATTCTCTAAAGGATTTACTGTTTACTTTTCAATGTACTTTTTGTTCCCCTTTTCGTGGTGAACGATTTGTATTATACTACAAACCTTTTTACTTTGTCAAGAGTTTTTTTAAAACTTTTTTAAAAGTTTTTTTGTCAAAATAAAAATTAGTAATTTATGCATTAATTTATGTTTTTTTATTACTAATTTATTCTTTTGTTTTTCTTTTTATTCTTCTTGCAAGGTACTTTTTTATAATAGCATATCTTGTCGATTATTGTCAAGAGTTTTTTGAAAGTTTTTTTATTTTTTTATTTATAATCGTCAAGCACTTTTTTATAATAGCATAGTTATATTGTAATGTCAATACATATATAGTTTTTTTATTTATAGTTTTATAGTTTTTTATCATTTTATTTATATAATAAGTAGGAATCTATTCATTTATTATTTTATCTATGTTTTTATTTCTTATTTCTTTTATTATTTTACAACTACTATCAAGTTTTTCTTGTTCCTCACTATTTAATTCCAAATTTAATAATTCTCTTACTCCGTTACTATTAATAATTGCAGGTACTCCAATGAATATATCGTCTTGTCCATACTGTCCGTCTTTTAAATAAGTAGAAACTGTTAAAATTGAATTGTCATTATCTAAGACTGATTTTACTATTTTGCTTAATGCCATTCCTATACCATAATAAGTTGCTTTCTTTTTATCAATAATTTCATATGCTGCATTTACGACATTTTGATGTATTTTATTTAAGTCTTCCATTGGGTGGTTTCCATCTTTCATTACATCTTTCATTTTTTTGCACCCTACATAAGCATGTTCCCATGGTACAAATGATGAGTCTCCATGTTCTCCCATTATATATGCATGTATATTTTTACTTGATACCTTTAAATAATCAGACATAATATATCTTAGTCTTGCTGTATCTAAAACAGTTCCAGATCCAAATACTTGATTTTTTGGAAGTCCTGATACTTTTGAAACTACATATGTCATTAAGTCTACTGGATTACTTGCCACTATAATTATTCCATTGAATCCACTTTTCATTATGTTTTTTGTTATATCTTTCATTATTTTTGTATTTGTTTCAACTAATTCTAATCTTGTTTGTCCTGGTTTTTGTGCTATTCCTGCAGTAATGACAATTACTTGTGCGTCTTTACAATCCTCATAATCGCCTGCTTTTATAACCATCTTTTGTGGAGCAAATGGTAATCCATGAGATAAGTCCATTTCTTCTCCTTTTGTTTTTTCTTTATCTATATCTATTAATATTAATTCGTTAACTCCACCTCTATTTAGCATTGAATATGCCATACTCATTCCTACAAATCCTGTTCCTACAAGTACTACTTTACCTTTTTTCATTTTATATTCTTCCTTTCCATATGTATTTAATTTTATTCTTTTATAATTATATAACTGTTTTTTTATTTTTTAAACATTTTTTTATAAAAAATTTTACTTTTTACATTTTTTATGATATAATTCTCAAGAGTTTTGTAAATTATCTTAAATTTTATAGATAAATGCAATTTTTTGATACGCAATAAGCGAAAGGAGTGTTATAAAATGTCTAGTTCAGATAATACTACTACTTTGGCTGAAAATAAGGTTTTAATTTTATATATTTTAAATCAAATTCCTGATGGTATTTTAAATGATGGTTTATATAAAATTATTGCTTCTATAAATGATGTTAATTACTTTTACTTTAAAGAGGTTTTAACTGATTTATTGGATTCCAAATTAGTTGGTTTATTCACTAAAGATGAAGAAGAAGAATCTGTTCTAAAAATAACAAGTGAAGGAAAAAACGCACTTTCTCTTACAATTGATGTACTACCAGGAATATTAAAATTAAAAGCTGATAATGTTTTTAAAGATGCTTTCTCTTCTATTGCTAATGAGGCATCTATTGTTGCTGAATTTATTCCTAGAAGCGAAGATGATTATATTATTAAATGTAGAGTTATTGAAAAAAATGAAACAATATTTGAAGTTAAAACTTTTGCAGGTTCTCGTGAAAGAGCTAAAAAGATAGTTGATAATTGGAACAAAAATGCTTCTAAGATATATCCTAAAATATTAGATATATTATTAGAAGATAAAGATTAATTTTAAAAATTATAGTTAAAAAAGAAACTATTTTTATAGTTTCTTTTTTCTTAGTATCCAACCTTTTTCACATTTTATTGGTAATTTAATAAATACTTTTTGTCCTTTTACTCCAGGGCTTACGCTATCTATTTTTTCACCAGTCTCATAATCCCATAATTCTTCTATTTTAAATGTTTCTGGTTCTAGTTTATTTGGAATTATTATTTCGATTGTGTCTCCCAATATTAATTTGTTTTTAATTTCTATTGTAGATTTTTCTTCTTTGTATTCTAGAATTTTTCCTCCAAATTCATAGTTTTCATTATATTGTCTTCCACTTAAATCTTGAATATCTTTGTTTTTTCTGTCATTAAAATAGAAGGTTGTAAATTCTCTTGTTTTTGATTTTTCTATTTCTTTTAAATATTTTGTATAATCATAATTTTCTGGGTCTTTCATGTAATCGTCAATTGCATTTCTATATACATTTATTACGCTTGCTATATAGTATTCTGTTTTTAGTCTTCCTTCTATTTTTAAGCTATCTATTCCCATGTTTATGATTTCAGGTATTTCTTTTATTAAACACAAGTCTTTTGAAGAAAATATGCTTGTTCCATATTCACTTTCTTCTATTGGATATAATTCTCCCGGATTGTTTTTTTCTTCTGCATATAAATTATATGACCATCTACAGCTTTGTGCACAGTCTCCTAAGTTTGCACTTCTTCCACACATAAAATCGCTTAAGAAGCATCTTCCTGAAAATGCAAAGCATATTGAGCCATGTCCGAACATTTCTACTTCTAAATCTTCTGGTTTGTTTTCCATTATATATTTTAGTTGTTCTTTGTTTATTTCTCTTGCCATTATGACTCTTTTTGCTCCGTTTTTATACCAGAAGTTTGCATCATGTAGGCTTACTATGTTGGCTTGTGTGCTTACATGTATTGGTACATTTGGTGCGTATTGTTTTAATGTTTCTATTACTCCTCCATCTGCTGCTATTATTGCGTCTGGTTTTACTTCGTTTAATATTTTTGCCATTTCTATTATTTCTTCATATTTGTCGTCCCATGCAAATATATTTAATGTTACATGTACTCTTTTTCCTATGCTGTGTGCATATTCTATTGTTTTTATTAAGTCATTGTTGTCCATGTCTGCTCTTGTTCTTAATGATAATGATGATGTTCCACAATATACTGCGTCTGCTCCATATTTAAATGCTGTTTTTGCTTTTTCAAATGATCCTGCTGGTGCTAATAGTTCTATTTTTTTCATTTTTAATCTCTACCCTTCAAAATATACTTTTTATTTAATATACACTCTTTTATTATGCTTTGTCAATAATTCGACATTATTTTACATAACATTTTTTGTTTTTTTATTGATTTTTATTTAAAATTTTAGTATAATAATTATTGTTCTATAATATTTATATTATTAATAGGAAGTGATATTGTTGAAAAATACTAACTTTAAAGCAGATTTAAAAGTAGATATTTCAGAAAATGCTAATTTAAATAGAACTAAATCTTTATTATCTGAGTTAGGTTTATTGCCTTTACCAGAAAATATACAAGCTGAAATATCTAAAGATAATGCATATTTGAATTTAAAAATAAAAGATTCTGATGATGAAAATCATCTTTTATTTCAATTTCCTTTGGCTGAGCATGATTTATCAGCTTTAAAAAATAGAGCTGATTATCAAGACTTAATGGATAGATATCATTTATATACTAATGATTATGTAGATGAAATAAAAAAATATGCCATTCAAGAAAGAAAATATTTACATGAAAAATTTCCAAATTTAATATTTAATATCAAAATAAGAATAAAATCACCTATGAGTTATTCTAGAAAATTAAATGAAAATATTTTAAATGGTAAAGACCCTTATATTAATGATATTATAGCAGAAAGAATTATACTTTCTGGCTATGCTGATAATAATAAATATTCTCTTTTAAAAGAAAAATATTCCGATAACCCAGAAGTTCTAAAAAAACTATGTGAACAAGAAGAAAAAGAATTGAAGAAAATGTGCGACGAAATAGCTAAAGCTTTATATGATTTTAGAATTGACACAAATTTTAGAATGAAAAAAGATATTGAACCAAATGAAGCTAATTCTGAGAAAGAATACATTACTAAAGACTATATTCAGCATCCTAAGAAAAATGGATATGAATCTATACATATTTTAATGGAACATAAGGACAATAAAGATTTTACATATGAGACTCAAATACGAACTCTTCAAATGGAATCAATGTCAAAAACTTCTGGTGAAATTGCTCACAATAAGTACAAACCTAGACTTCTAAACGATTTATCTTCAAATAGAGTCCCTATATATTCTGAGGTAACTCCTTTTGTTGATGCTTCCGGAAATCCTGAAATACTTGATATACCTTTTGAAAATCGTTTTTATCATTTTTATAATTCTGAACATGCTGATCATTCACATTTAGATAAGCAAACAACTTCTGTAACTTATAAAAGATTTAGAAAAGAGCAATATGAATTAGAAAATTTATTAGGTATACAATTTAAAGAGATAAGGCAAAGATTGAAAGAACTTAATTTAAATAATACAAAACAACAGTCAGTAAGATAGCAAAACTTACTGACTATTGTTTATTTTATCTTGCTTATTGCTAAACCGTCTCCTACTTCCAGTATTTCTGTTTCTAGGTTTGGATTTTCAGAGACTTCTTTTATATATTCTCTTAAGTTTCTAACTGCAGTACGCTGCTTATGTTTATTATAATCACTCATAACATAGCCTTTGTATAAAATATTGTCTGCAAAAATAATTCCATTTTTGCTTATCATTCTCAAAGATTCTTTTAGGAAAAATGGATATTTTCCTTTAGCTGCATCTATAAATACCATATCATATTTTTCATTTAAAGTTGGTAAAATTTCTACTGCATCTCCTTCATAAAGTTTAATTTTGTTTTCTACTCCAACTTTTTTGAAATTTTCTTTTGCTTCTTTAATTCTTTCTTCATCTCTTTCTATTGTATCAATTACTCCATTTGTTGCCAGAAATTCTGAAAAACACATTGCAGAATATCCAACTGCTGCTCCTATTTCTAATATTCTTTTGGGCGGATTTTCTTTTAGTTCTTTTTCTATTACTTCTAATGTGTCGTCCATTATTATTGGTATGTGATCTTCTAAAGCTTTTTGTTTTATTTTTTCTAACTCTTGTTTATTCATTTTCTGCTCCTTTTTATGACATTTTTCAACAAATAAGTGAGACAAATTTGTACTGTCTCACTTGTCTCATTTTATTTATTTCTATTAGCTCTTTCTCTTTCTTTTGAATCCAATATTTTCTTTCTTAATCTTATTGATTTTGGTGTAATTTCAACTAGTTCGTCATCTTGAATAAACTCAATTGCTTTTTCAAGTGACATTTGAATTGGTGGAACTAGTCTTAATGCGTCATCTGATCCTGATGCTCTTGTATTTGTTAAATGTTTTTCTTTGCATACATTTATTGCTAAATCTTCTCCTCTTGAGTTTAGTCCAACTATCATACCTTCATAAACATCTACACCTGGTCCTATAAATAGATCTCCTTTATCTTGTGCATTATATAGTCCATAAGTTATTGATTTTCCTGCTTCAAATGCAACTATTGTTCCTCTTACTCTAGATTGAATATCTCCTTTATATGGTTCATATGAATCAAATATATGGTTCATTGTTCCTTCACCTTTTGTATCTGTAAGGAATTCTGTTCTATATCCTATTATTCCTCTTGCTGGAATTCTAAATTCAACTTTTGTATGTCCTGCTTCCGCTGGTTCCATATTTATCATTTCTGCTTTTCTTCTACCTAATTTTTCAATAACATTTCCAACGCAATCGTCTGGTACATTTACAACTAGTAATTCAATTGGTTCACATTTTACACCGTTTATTTCTTTAAATATAACTTTTGGCCTTGAAACTAATAGTTCAAATCCTTCTCTTCTCATTGTTTCAATTAATACTGATAAGTGAAGTTCTCCTCTTCCTGATACTTCAAAAGAATCTGGTGTTTCACCATCTTTTACTCTTAAAGATACATTTCTTTCTAGTTCTTTGTATAGTCTGTCTCTTATATGTCTTGATGTTACGAATTGTCCTTCTCTTCCTGCAAATGGTCCATTGTTTACACTAAATGTCATTGTTACTGTTGGTTCGTCTATATCTACAAATGGTATTTTTTCTGGGTGTTCAAAATCGCATACTGTGTCTCCTATGTTTATTTCTGAAAGTCCTGAAAATTCTATAATATCTCCTGCTCCTACTTCTTCAACTTCAACTTTCTTTAATCCAACATGTGTATATAATTTTGCTATTCTTCCTTGTGTTATTTTATCTTCTTTTCCACATATGCTAACTGGCATCCCAACTTTCATTGTTCCTCTTTCTAGTCTTCCTATACCAATTCTTCCAACATAATCGTCATAGTCTATGTTAGATACTAACATTTGTGCTGGTCCTTCTAAGTCACATTTTGGTGGTTCTATTGTATTTATTATTGTTTCGAATAAGCATGATAGGTCTGTTGTTTCATCTGCTAAGTCCATTTTTGCAATTCCGTTTTTAGCTGATGCATATACTACTGGGAAGTCTAATTGTTCATCTGTTGCATTTAATTCAATAAATAATTCGATGACTTGGTCTACAACTTTTTCTGGTTGTGCTCCTGGTCTGTCGATTTTATTTATTACAACTATTGGTTTTAATCCTAATGCTAATGATTTTTTTAGAACTTCTCTTGTTTGAGGCATTGCTCCTTCAAAGGCATCTACTAATAGTAAAACTCCATCAACTGTTTTTAAAACTCTTTCTACTTCTCCTCCGAAGTCTGCATGTCCTGGTGTATCTACTATATTTATTTTAATGTCTCCGTGCATTACTGATGTGTTTTTAGATAGAATTGTTATTCCTCTTTCTTTTTCTTGGTCATTTGAGTCCATTACTCTTTCTTGTATTTGTTCGTTGTCTCTAAATACATGGCTTTGTTTTAGTAATGCGTCTACTAGTGTTGTTTTTCCGTGGTCTACGTGTGCTATTATTGCTATGTTTCTTATGTTTTTGTTGTTCATTTTTATTACCCCTTCTTTATTTATTTTTTACATTATTTTATTTTTTCTCTTTTAACTTTAAAATTATACTACTAAATTAAAAGTTTGTCAACGAATTTTTGATTTTATTTTATGTAAAGTACAATTAATTTTATAATTTTTACTAATTTATTTTCACCGATAAATTGTAATTTATATTACTCTTTATCTTTTTTACTATTCTTATATAATGTACTAAATATTAGTGTAAATAACATT
>CAKPCL010000020.1 GCA_934141605.1 uncultured Clostridia bacterium | reverse complement strand
GCTTTGTAGCTTTCTTCTCCTAAATCATTTATACTTACATAACTTTGGATTTTTTCATCACTGTCTTGTATTGTACAAAATGATGCTTTTCCCATTATTCTTTTGGCTATAATTCTTCCAGCAACTGTTACATCTTTTTCTGCAAATTCATCATAATTTGCTTTTATTTCTCCTGCTGTGTTTGTTCTATTAAATTTTGTTATTTCAAAAGGGTCTTTTCCTTCTTCTTGTAATTCCTTTAATTTATCTCTTCTTATTTGCATTAGATGATTTATATCTAATTCTTCCACTTCATTATTGTTATTATTATTTTCGCTCATATTAATTTCTCCTTTTTTATTTTTAAAATTTATTCATACCATTCAAGTTCCCAGTCACTAATCTTGACTGTATCACCTTCACATACGCCAAGTTCTTTAAGTTTATCTTCAATTCCCATATTTTTTAAGCATTTTTGAAGATAATACATAGATTCATTGTCTTCTATATTTACTCTTCCCATTAATCTATCAACAGCTCTTCCTTTTACATAGAATATGCCATCTTCTTCATATGCTTCCCATTCTTGGTCCTTATCTTTAAGTGTATAAACAATTTTGTCTTCTATTTCTATTAATTCTTCTTTAGGTAATGTTTTTAATGTTTCTGTTACATAATCTATTAATTGTTCTACACCTTCTCCTGTGACTGATGATATTTTAAATAATTTTAATTTTTCTTTTTTAGCTAATTCTTCTATTTTTTTTAAGTTTGTATCATCTTGCATACAGTCAATTTTTGTTGCCACCAATATCTGTTTTCGTTTTACCAACTTTTCACTATATTTTGCAAGCTCTTGATTTATTGTGTAATAATCTTCAATTGGGTCTCTTCCCTCTTGTCCTGATACATCTATAAAGTGTAATAACAGTCTTGTCCTTTCAACATGTCTCAAAAATTGAATTCCAAGACCTACTCCTTCGCTTGCTCCTTCAATAATTCCTGGTATATCTGCAATTACAAATCCATCTCCAGATTTAGTTTTTACTACTCCTAAATTTGGATTTATTGTTGTAAAATGATAATTTGCAATTTTAGGTGTTGCATCTGTTACTGTTGATAAAAAAGTAGATTTTCCTACATTTGGAAATCCTAATAGTCCAACATCTGCCAACAATTTTAATTCCAATATAAGTTCTTTTTCTTCGCCTTTTTCTCCATCTTCTGAAAATCTAGGAGCTTGTCTTGTAGGTGTTGCAAAATGTGAGTTTCCTCTTCCTCCTCTACCACCTTTTAATATCAATTCTGTTTGATCTGGTTTTGATAAATCTGCAACAACTTTTCCTGTTTCTGCATCTTTTACAACAGTTCCTATTGGAACTTTGATATATAAATCTTCTCCATATTTTCCGTTACAACGACTACCACTTCCGTTTTCGCCGTCTTTTGCTCTAAACTTTTTATTATATCTAAAATCAATTAAAGTATTTTTATCTTTATCAACTTGGAAATAGATATTTCCACCATTTCCTCCATCTCCACCATCAGGTCCTCCTGCTGCTACATACTTCTCTCTTCTAAAAGTTGCAGCACCATTTCCTCCATTACCTGATTTTATTATTATTTTCGTATAATCTGTAAACATTTATGCCTCCTTGCATTAATCAAGATCTGTCCCTTTTGGACAAAATGTCCAAATAGAACCGTCCCGTTTGGACATTAGCCAAAATAGTCTAGCTTCATTGCTTTTTTTACTTTTTTCATTGTTTCTTTTGCTACTTTTCTTGCTTTTTCTGTTCCTTCTATTAAAATTTTGTCTACTTCTTGTAGGTGTGCTTCATAGTAAGCTCTTTTTTCTCTTATTGGTTTTAATTCTTCAATTATGTTTGCTGCTAATTGTTTTTTGCAAGCTACACACCCTCTTTTTCCTGCTTTGCATTCTTCACATACTGTTTTTACATCTTCAGGCTTCGTAAATAAATTGTGATAATATGCTACCATACATATATCAGGATTTCCTGGGTCGTCTTTTTTTATTCTTGCTGGGTCTGTTACAGCGCTCATTACTTTTTTTGTTATTTCTTCTGGTGTGTCTGATAGATATATTGCATTTCCTAATGATTTTCCCATTTTTTCGTTTCCGTCTAGGCCTTTTATCCTTTTTGCATTTGATAGTATTGCTTTTGGTTCTTTTAAAACGCCTTCACCATATATACTGTTGAATTTTCTTACTATTTCTCTGCATTGTTCTATTAATGGTAATTGGTCTTCTCCTACTGGGACTAGTTCTCCTTCAAATGTTGTTATGTCTGCTGCTTGGCTTACTGGATATCCTAAAAATCCATATGTTACACTTTCTCCAAATAAGTCTTTTTTCTGTGCTATTTCAGTTTTTACTGTTGGATTTCTTTCTAGTCTTGCTATTGTTACCAAATTTGAATAGAATACTGTTAGTTCTGCTGTTTCTGGTATCATTGATTGTACATAAATTGTTGTTTTTTTAGGGTCTATTCCTACTGATAAATAATCTATTGCTACTTCTCTTACATTTTTTCTTACTTTTTCTGGATTGTTGAAGTTGTCTGTTAGTGCTTGAACATCAGCTATTAATATATATGGATCATATTCTGGATCATTTTGCATTTCAACTCTTGTTTTTAATGAGCCAAAATAGTGCCCAATATGTAGTTTTCCTGTTGGTCTGTCTCCTGTTAATATTCTCTTTTTGTTCATTTTATTTCTTCTCCTTTTAATTTTTCACAATTATACAAGATTATATCACATATTCTCTTAAATATCAAATTCTATATCATCTTTTTTATATTCTTCTGGTTTTAATCCGGTTCTTGTTTTCATATAGCTTATTAGTGATAATGTTACAATGCTAAAAATAATTCCTGTTAATATTAAACTATTTGCTGTATTAGTTATTGATAATATATAAGAACCTAAAATTCCTATTATCATCCTAAAAAGGTTTCTGCTTATTCCATTTATAGAATATATTTTAGGAAGTATTGCTGGGTTTGCGAAATTACTTAAATATCTAGTTATTAGCACGCCAAAAGCACCTTTTATTGTATTTAGTACAGTAAAAAATATTGTGACTAATATAACAATGGTCTTAGTTGATAAATTGATATTTCCTATTATTCCTGATAGCCAAATCATTAGTGCTGTGATTATTGCTAATATTGATAATGTTTTATTTTTAAACATTTTATGGATTTTTAATTGTTTGTTAGAGCCTATGCCTGAGGCTATTCCAACAATTGCAGCTGTAATTGCAATCCAAGTTGCTGATGTTCCTACTTCTTCTAGTAAACTTGTTCTATATGTTGAAACTAAACAAAATGTTCCCCACATAATACCTGAATATAATATTAAACTTCTTAATCTGTTAGATTTTACTATAAACTTAAATGATTTTCGTAAATCTATCATATATTCTTTTAAATTAAACTTATTTTCCTCTGTTGTTGTTCCATCTGAGTTTTTTATCTCATGAAATCCTGTTGATAATGCTGTTGCATATATTGAAATTAATATTGCTCCAACAATAGGTATATATGGATTTACAGTGTATAAAAAGCCTGAAGCTATTGCTGTAATAGCATCAATATAATAATATTTTTTATTTCCTTTTCCTTCTATTTTAGAAAAAATTTCTCCTTTGTTTTCAGCTTCTGGTATTGACATGTTTAAAAGTGTAGTGTCTGATATTTCTTTTATTGAAAAACATAGAGCGTCAAAAAACTCTGCAACTATTAAAATTTGTAAATTTGTTGTAAATATTATGATTAATAAATAAATTACATTAAATACATTGGCTAATATTGTGCATCTTCTAGTTCCTATTTTGTCTATTAGTATATTTGCTGGTATCTGCAAAACTATTCTAAAAAAAGCATAAAATGAGTTTTTTAATACTACTTCTGGTGCGCTTATGTTTTTTACTTGTGTTAAAAATAAAAATTCTATTGCATAATAAAATATTATGTCCATTGATATTGCTCTGTATATAGAATATAATTTCATATTTTGTTTTCTTTTTTGTATTTCTATATCATTTGTCATTTGTATCCTCCTTGTACATATTATATTTATATCATAATCATGTTTTTTGTTCAAGTATTATTTAATAATAGTTTTATATTTTATCATTAATTTTTATAATGTTAATATATTTACTTTAAGGAGGATTTACAATGAAAAAAATAATATTTAAAGGTGTTGTTTCTGCTGTTCCAACCCCATTTAATGAAAGTGGAATTAATATTGATGAATTTAAAAGATTTTTGGATTTTCAAATTGATAATAAAATTGATGGTCTAGTTGTTTGTGGTACGACTGGTGAAAGTTCTACTATGAGTACAGAAGAAAAAATTGAAGTCATAAAATGTGCTTTAGAAGTTTCAAATGGTAGAATTCCAATAATTGCTGGCACTGGTTCTAATAATACTAGAGAGGCTATTAAAATGTCTCAAATTGCTGAAAGTTTAGGTGTAGATGCTGTTTTAATTGTTACTCCTTATTACAATAAAACTACTCAAAAAGGTTTAGTTGCCCATTATAAAGCTATTGCAGAAAGTATTAGTATTCCTATTATTTTATATAATGTGCCTAGTAGAACTGGAATGAATATTGAGCCTGAAACTTGCTTAGAATTATCAAAAATTGAAAATATTGTTGCTATAAAGGAAGCCAGCCGGAAATATTTCACAAGTTGCAGAAATTGCTCATTTGTGTGGAGATAATTTGCATATTTATTCTGGTAATGATGATCAAACCATTCCAATTTGTTCTTTGGGTGGATTTGGGGTAATTTCTGTTTTGTCAAATATTAAGCCTGAATATACTCATGAAATGGTTTGGAATTTTTTAAATGGTAATGTTGAAAAGGCTAAAAATATGCAATTAGAGAGTATCCCTTTAATAAATGATTTGTTTGCTAAGGTAAATCCAATTCCTGTTAAAGCTACTTTGAATAAAATGGGTTTTGATTTTGGTAGTCCTAGGTTGCCTTTACTTTAAAAAACTGGGATTTGGAGCGATGGCCCCTTAATCCCAGTTTTTTTATTTCATCTTTTCTTTTATTCTAACTAAAGTATTCAAAGCATCAATTGGTGTTAATTCATTTAAATTAACCTTATCAATCTCGTGAGCAATTTCAGCTAATTTATAGTTAAACATATCAAATTGTCCTTCAACAGCCTTTTTACTTTCTTTTTCTTGTTTTTTACCAGTTAAAATATTCTTTCTTTCAAGACCTCTTAAGATTTCGTCAGCTTTTTGTGTTACAGCCTTTGGTACACCTGCCAAACGCGCAACATGAATACCATAACTCTCATCTGTTCCACCTGGTACAATTTTTCTTAAAAAGATAATGTCTTCTCCTTTTTCTTTAACTGCTATATTATAATTTTTTACACCTTCAAGTTTTTCTTCTAACTCTGTTAATTCATGGTAATGTGTTGCAAATAGTGTTTTTGCTCCGCATTTTTCTTTATCTGCTATGTATTCTGCAACAGCCCAAGCAATTGACAAACCGTCATATGTAGATGTTCCTCTTCCTATTTCGTCTAATATTACTAAACTGTTTTGTGTTGCTTCTTTTAGTATTGTTGCAACTTCCATCATTTCTACCATAAATGTACTTTGTCCCATACTTAAGTCATCTGAAGCTCCAACTCTTGTAAAAATTTTATCTACAACTCCTATATGTGCTTCTGATGCTGGTACAAATGAGCCTACTTGTGCCATTAATGTGATTAGTGCTACTTGTCTCATATATGTTGATTTACCTGCCATATTAGGTCCTGTTATAATTGATAATCTATTTTCTTCTTTATCTAAGTATGTATCATTTTCAACGAATACACCTGTTCCAAGCATTTTGTCTATTACTGGGTGTCTTCCGCCTTTTATGTCCAAAACTCCTGAATCATCTACTTCTGGCATACAATAATTCAAATCTTCGGCAACTGTTGCAAATGATGTAAGTACATCTAATGTTGATACAATATTTGCTGATTTTTGTAGTCTTTTTACATTTTTAGCTATCTCATCTCTTATTTGTACAAAAGCATTATACTCTAAGTTTACAACTTTTTCTTCTGCTCCAAGTATTTGATTTTCTAAGTTTTTCAAGTCTTCTGTTATAAATCTTTCTGCATTTGTCAATGTTTGTTTTCTAACAAATCTTTCTGGTACTTGGTCTAAATATGATTTTGTGACTTCTATAAAATATCCAAATACTTTGTTAAATCCAACTTTTAAGTTTTTAATTCCTGTTTTTTCTCTTTCTTCTGCTTCTAATTGAATAATCCAGTTTTTACCCTCTGTTGTAGCAGTTTTTAGTTTGTCTATTTCTTCGTCAAATCCAAGTTTGATAATTCCACCGTCTTTTACTGCCATTGGTGGGTCTTCTACTATTGATTTATCAACAAGTTCATAGATATCTTGTAATTCGTCTAGATTTTCATATAAATCTTTAAGCATAGGAGAATTTACATTTGCTAATACTTTTTTTAGGTCTGGCAATTTTGATAATGAATTTTTTAATGTTATCATGTCTCTTGCATTTGCATTTCCATAAGCCATTTTACCTGCAAGACGCTCGATATCATATACTTTTTTAAGATTTTCTATAATATCTCCTCTTAAAATCACATCATCTTTTAATTCTTTTACAGACTCAAGTCTTCTATTAATTTCTGTTGTATCTATAAGTGGGTCATTTAACCATCTTCTTAAAGCTCTTCCACCCATTGATGTTGATGTTTTATCAAGTACCCACAACAATGTTCCTTTTTTAGATTTGTCTCTCATTTTTTCAGTTATTTCAAGGTTTCTTCTTGCATTTATATCAAGTGACATATATTTTGAAATATTGTAAACTGTTATTTTGTTGATGTGGTCAAGTGTAGTCATTTGTGTTTGTTCAATATATTCAATTAGTGCATTTATTGAGCATACAGCCAATCTCTTATCTTCTATGTTTTTAATTTCTTTTTGGTTGCTATCAACAAAATTAAATCTATATCTTATTTTCTCTGCATCATCTGTGAAAAATTTATCATTAAATCTTGTTATGTATGAGTCAAATCTTTCTTTTATCTTGTCCATTTCTTCTTGACAGTCTGACATCATACTATTTATTACAAGCTCTGATGGCATATATCTTGCGATTTCGTCTAGAACTAGTGGAAAGTTTTGGTTGTCTTTTATTTCTACAGAATAAAATTCACCTGTTGAAATGTCACATACACTAATTCCAAAATAAATTCCAGATTTAAAAATTGACATTATAAAGTTGTTTTTTCTTTCTTCTAGCATGTTGCTGTCAACTACGGTACCTGGTGTTACAACTCTAATAACACCTCTTTTAACAATTCCTTTTGCTTCTTTTGGGTCTTCTAATTGCTCACATATTGCAACTTTGTAGCCTTTTGCAATTAATCTTGATATGTATATTTCTGCTGCATGATGTGGTATTCCGCACATTGGTGCTCTTTCTTCTTGTCCACAGTCTTTTCCTGTTAGTGTTAGTTCTAGTTCTCTTGATGCTGTTACTGCGTCATCAAAGAACATTTCGTAAAAGTCACCTAGTCTATAAAATAGGATGCAGTCTTTGTATTGTTCTTTTGTTTCAAGATATCTTTGCATCATTGGTGAAAATTCTGCCATATTTATTACTCCCTTTCTTCTTC
>CAKPCL010000019.1 GCA_934141605.1 uncultured Clostridia bacterium | reverse complement strand
AGAATAAATGAAAATGCAAAAAATTCAAAATCATCAGTATCATGTGAATCACTTATGTTAGATGATATATCAGTTTCGGACACAATACCAACAAATGACATAAGAACAGATGAAGTTGAATTTTCACACGAAGCTAAAATAGGGAAAATAAGTGATAAAACAATATTCTATTTAATGAGCAGAGGACTATCAGAGGAAGACGCAAAGGCTATGATAGTAAGAGGTTTTGCTCATCCAATAGCAAAGGAATTGCCAGTAGAATATGCTGTTGAAATGAATAATCTTATTAACTTAGAATTAGAAGGAGCAATAGGATAGAAAAAATCCCTAGAAAACTTCTAGGGATTTAAGGAGATAGTATTTAATCTTGGTCTTCGTCTTTGTCACAAGGATTTAAAAGTACAACAATTAATAATAGTCCTATACCCAAAGCAAAGGCCATTACAGAAGCAAAGGTTGAATCATCCATAAGATGTATAATACAGCTTAAAATTAATCCAAAAGCTGTTCCTTTTAGAAATAAATACCATGATTTCATATAAATTACCTCCTTAGTAATTTTTTGAAATTATAACATATAAATACAATAAAATCAATGAAAGGACTAATATTGATGGAAAATTTAAAATTAAATGAAACACCAGTTAGAACAGCAAAGAATTTTAAAATAAACAATATAAAATTAGAAAACATTGAAATTCCAGAAGTTATACCAGCTTTTGAAAATGTAACAATAATTGGTGACACATCTAAAATGGATATAGAACAAAATGCAGATAATACAAATACAGATTTAGTTTATGGTTTAAGTGAAGAACTTACAAATCAGGTAAAACATGGAGCAAATCAAAAAATAAAATTAAACATAAATAGTAATCAAAAAGAAAAGTCAGAAGCGGAAATAGATTTTAATTTTGATAATGAAAATTCTGTATTAATAGACAACATAGAAATAATTGCAAACGAAAACACAAAATCAACAATAATAATAAAATACACTTCAAACCAAGAAAATGAAAGTTATCACAATGGAATAATAAAAGCAAAAGCAGAAAAAAATTCAGAATTAAATATTGTATTGGTTAATTTAATGAATATAAAATCAAATAACTTTTTAGCAATTGAAAATAATTTTGGAGAAAATGCAAAAATTAATTATACAATTGTTGATTTTGGCGGAAAACATAGTATCACAAATTATTATTCTAATTTACAAGGTGATAATTGTGATAATCAACTAAACACAATTTATTTAGGAAGAGAAAATCAAGTTTTTGACTTAAATTATATAGGTGAATTAAGAGGAAAAAAATCTAATATTGATATAGAAGTTCAAGGAGCTTTAAAAGATACATCTAAAAAACATTTTAAAGGAACAATTGATTTTAAAAAAGGATGTAAAAAGGCTACCGGAAATGAAAATGAGGCGTGTATGTTATTATCAGATACAGCAAAATCAATAGCTTTGCCAATGTTACTTTGCTCTGAAGAAGAGGTTGAAGGTAATCATTCAAGTTCGGCTGGAAAAATTGGCGAGAAAGAATTATTTTATATTATGAGTAGAGGTTTTGAACTTAAAGAGGCTATGAAGCTGATGGTTAGAGCTAGATTTAATAAGATTTTAGAGAAGATTGAAAATGAAAATTTGAGAGAAGAAATTTTACAAGAAATTGATAAGAGGATAGATTAATAATATAATTGTAATTTTAAGGAGAAAGATTTAATGAAGAATTCAAGAGAGTTTATGGATGAATTTATGGGAACATGGAAAAATATGATAAAATACCAAAACATTAAAATAAATCCTATTGAACCAAATTATGATGAAATAGAAAAAGCTTTTTCAGAAGAAAAGAAAATTGTATATACACAAGAATGTAACGAAAATCAACAAATATCCGAAATAGAAGATGATGGGAGATAATTTATGAATACAGAACAAATAAAAAAAGATTTTCCACTACTAGAAAATGAAAACATTACATATCTAGACAGTGGAGCAACAACACAAAAACCGATACAAGTAATAAAAGCAGTAGAAGAATTCTACCAAAAATATAACGCAAACCCACACAGGGGGGCATATTCATTAAGTGTAGAAGCAACTGAACAATACGAAAATACAAGAACAAAAATAGCAAAATTCATAAATGCAAAACACAGAGAAGAAATAATATTCTCAAAAAATGCAACAGAAAGCTTAAACCTAATTGCATATTCATATGGATTGGACAACCTAAAAAAAGATGATGAAGTAGTAATTTCAATAATGGAACATCATTCAAATTTAGTTCCTTGGCAAAAAATGACAAAGCAAACAGGTAGCAAGTTGAATTATATGTATATCAACGAAAACTATGAAATTACAGACGAAGAGATAGAAAGCAAAATTACAGATAAAACAAAAATCGTTGGAATTACACATGTTTCAAATGTTTTAGGAACAATAAACAATGTGAAAAAAATAATAAAATATGCACACAAAAAAGGTGCAATAGTAATAGTTGATGCATCACAAAGCATACCACATATGAAAATTGATGTTCAAGATTTGGACGCGGATTTTCTAGTATTTTCAGGACATAAAATGCTTGCACCACTTGGAATAGGAGTATTATATGGAAAAAGAGAAATACTAAACAAAATGACTCCATTTTTAATGGGTGGAGACATGATAGAATATGTGTATGAACAAGATACAACATTTGCACCACTTCCAAATAAATTTGAAGCTGGTACACAAAATGTTGAAGGTGTAATTGGTTTGGGTGCAGCTATTGATTATATTGAGAATTTAGGATATGATAAAATACAAGAAATTGAACATGAAGTTATATCATATGCAAGACAAGAATTATCAAAACTAGATTATCTAACATTGTACACAACACCAAATGAAGAAAATCATTCAAGTGTAATTTCATTTAATATTAAAGGAGTGCATCCACATGATGTTGCAAGTATTTTAGATTCAGAAGGTGTATGTGTGCGTTCTGGAAATCATTGTGCTCAACCGCTTATGAGGTTCTTGGGTATTGATTCTACTTGTAGAGCAAGTTTCTACATCTATAATACAAAAGAGGATGTGGATAAATTGGTTAAGGCTCTTGATAAGGCTTATAACATGTTTAAAAATTATATAAAATAAATATTGACTATTAAGTAAATATATATTATAATCTTCTTGGTTGGGAAGTTAACCTTCTTCAGGCATAAGTGCATAGACTAGTAAGTCTATGTTATATGCTTGCTAATCTATGCATTTATGTCTTTAATGACTTAAATGTAAATCTCGAAAGAAGGAGGTTAACAGCTATGGATTTAATAAAGATTTTATTAATAATATTAGCGTTCTTTTTAGGACTATCGTTTCTAGTACATATTTGTTCAAAAAAGAGATATGCATTAAAATATTGTTCCAAAAAAAGAAAAATAGAGATCTATCCAATAGATAAATCTCACAACCAATCAATGAGATAAGAGCTTGCTCTTGTCTCTTTATATTATTATATTAACACTAATTTATAAAATTGTCAATAAATTTTCAAAAAGAAAGGTAAATTTCAATGGACGAGTTAACAGATGTTTACAATGAACTAATAATGGAACACAGTATGAATTCATACAACAAAAAGAAACTAGAAAATGCAGACTACTGTGAAGTAGGTCATAACCCCAATTGTGGAGATGAAATAACATTACAATTAAAATTAAATGGAAACAAAATAGAAGATATGGCCTTTTCAGGACATGGTTGTGCAATATCACAAGCATCAACATCAATAATGATAGATACATTAAAAGGTAAAACAGTAGAAGAAGCAAAAGAGATTATAAAGACATTTATAGAAATGATAAAAAGAGAGATAACTGATGAAGAAGAACTTAAAAAATTAGAAGATGCAATAGCTTTTAGAAATGTATCTAATATGCCGGCAAGAGTTAAATGTGCTCTTTTGGCTTGGCATACTATTGAAGATATGCTAGAGAAAAATGACAGCACAGGAACTGGAAATATAAATTGTTGTCATTAAAAAAGATTTGCCCTTTGGACAAATCTAACCAAACAACTAGATAAAGGCTATGCTCTTATCTTTTATATTATTATATTAACACTTATTAAAAAAATGTCAATAAAAATTAAACAAATAAATAAAAGTTTCCAAATAAAAACTGGAGGTAAAAATGAAAAACAAAAAAGTATTATTAGGAATGAGTGGAGGCGTTGACAGCTCAGTATCAGCACTACTACTAAAAAAAGAAGGATATGAAGTAATAGGGACAACACTAGAACTATTTGCAGGAAGCAGTTGTTGCAACATAAACACATATATGGATGCAAAAAATGTATGTAACTCAATAGGAGTACCACACTTTACATATAACTGTAAAGAACAATTTAAAGACTATGTAATAAACGACTTTATAGACTGTTATGCAAATTGTAAAACACCAAATCCATGTATAGAGTGTAACAAATACATGAAATTTGGAATCATGTGGGAAAAAGCAAAAGAACTAGGGTGTAACTACATAGCAACAGGACATTATGCAAAAACTGAATACAGTGAAAAATATGGAAGATGGGTACTAAAAAAATCCCAAGCAGGCAAAAAAGACCAAAGTTATGTATTATGGAATATTCCAAAAGAATTAATAGAACATGTATTATTTCCACTAGCTGACTTTACAGATAAGGAACAAATAAGAGAAATAGCAAGAGAAAATGACCTAAAAGTCGCAAATAAACCAGACAGTGAAGATATATGTTTTGTACCAGATGGAAACTACAAAAAATTCCTTGAAACAAATTCTAATATAAAGCCTAAAAAAGGAAATATTGTAAATTCAAAAGGCGAAATATTAGGAAAACATACAGGTTTGTACAATTATACAATAGGTCAAAGAAAAGGACTAGGAATATCTTATAAAGCACCATTATTTGTTTTAGGATTTAACAAAGCCAAAAATGAAGTAATAGTAGGAGAAGAAAAAGAACTATACAAAAAAGAAATTACAGTTACAGATATCAATTTGTTATTAGTTAACAAAATAGATGAACCAATGGAAGTTGATGTAAAAACTAGATATTCATCAAAAGTTGCAAAAGCAAAAATTGAGCAAGACGGAGAAAATATCAAGGTGACATTTGATGAACCACAAAGGGCAATAACACCAGGACAATCAGCTGTATTTTATGTAGGAGACATAGTTCTTGGAGGAGGAAAAATAAGATGTTAAATCAATTTTCAAGAACAGAATTATTGATAGGAAAAGAAGGTGTAGAAAAATTACAAAATGCCAAAGTTGCAGTATTTGGAATTGGAGGAGTTGGCTCATTTGTAGTAGAAGGATTGGTAAGAGCAGGAGTTGGGAATTTTATACTAGTAGATGATGACAAAATCTGTTTAACTAATTTGAACAGACAAATAATTGCAACAAGAAAAACAATAGGAAAACCTAAAGTTGAAGTTGCAAAGGAAAGAATATTAGAAATAAATCCAAATGCAAATGTAGAGATATACCAAGAGTTTTTCATGCCTGATAGCAAAGAAATTTTAGACAATACAATTGACTACATAGTAGATAGTATAGATACAGTAACTGCAAAAATTGAGTTAGTTGTAAGAGCAAATAAATTAAATATTCCTATCATTTCAAGCATGGGAACAGGAAACAAACTTGACCCAACAAAATTTGAAGTAACAGATATTTATAAAACTTCAGTGTGTCCTTTAGCAAAAGTTATGAGAAAAGAATTGAGAAATAGAGGAATAAGGAAACTTAAGGTTGTTTATTCAAAGGAAGAGCCAATACATCCATATGAAAATATTGAAAATAGTTGTAAGACAAATTGTATTTGCCCTCCTGGTACTAAAAGAAAGTGTTCTGCTAGAAATCAAGTTCCAGGAAGCATATCATTTGTTCCTTCTGTTGCGGGGCTAATTATTGCAGGAGAAGTTATTAAAGATATAATACAAAACTAAGCATAATAAAATATTATATAAAATTTTCATATTTTACTTCCATAATTTTATTGATACTAATATTATTAATTTTATTCAAAATTATTCAAAAAAATTATATATGTTAAAAAAATTAGCAGTCATCATTATTTAATACAGAAAGTGTAGCTAAAGTATCTCCGAAGTTGAGTAAAAACTGCAGATAAAATATTTAATTCGTCTTGACTTTTATCTTTAGCTATTGCACATGATAAAGTGGAAATAAAAGTTATAAATTCACAATTTTGCATAATTAGCTCCTTTTTTTATAGTATATGATTTATATGTGTTTTGGTTACTGTATGTGTTATAACTAAATTTATTAAAGAACATCCCTAGTTTAAAACTAGGGATGTAAAACCTTTTAAGAATTTAGCAATCTGACTATCATAGTTATGCTTATACAGCATACGAACTTCTGATGTTTCTGTTGAACAACATTTGCAATTCCTGATTCAACAAATTTACTTTCAATATCAGTTGCCGTTGGTAAAGTTTCCCATTCAGAAAAATATCATATTTTACATAAAATTGCAAATGAATTGTTTAATTATTTTAACCATATAGATAGCTTGAAAAAGTTTGCTGAAAATTTAATTAAATATTGAATAAAAAAATAATATATGCTATATTGTATGAGTATATTAGAAAGCGGTGAAAAAATGAAAAAACTAAATATATTGTCTTTATTTGATGGAATTTCATGTGGAAGGGTTGCACTAGATAGAGCAAAAATACCAATAAATAAATATTATGCTAGTGAAATAAACGAATATTCAATAAAAGTTGCAGTAAAAAATTTTCCAGATACAATTGAACTAGGAGATGTAAGAAATATAAAAAAAGAAAATATTAATGAAAAAATAGATTTATTAATTGGTGGAAGTCCTTGCCAATCGTTTTCATTTATAGGACATATGGATGGAATGTCAACAACTGAAAATGGTATAAAAAAAGATATTTTAACTTTAGAGGAATATTTAGAAACAAAAAAAAGCGGATTTAAATTTAATGGATTTTCATATTTATTTTGGGAATATGTTAGACTATTAAAAGAAGTAAAACCTAAATATTTTTTACTAGAAAATGTTAATATGACGAAAAAATGGGAAAATGTTATAACAAAAGCTCTTGGAGTGAATCCTATTAGAATAAATTCTTCTTTATTGTCTGCTCAAAATAGAAAAAGATTGTATTGGACTAACTTACCTATAAAAGGAATACCTGAAGATAGTAATTTATTGTTAAAATCTATATTTGAAATAAAAGAAAACTATGAAAATGTTGGAGAAACTTTAACTGTTCAAAGATCTCTACCAAAACTTCAAAAAAAATATGGATATATTCCTAACATGTTTAATGCATATAATTCTACCGAAATTATAGACAAATCTCCAACATTATCTTTAGGTAGTATGGTTACTTCTTCTTGTGCTACAACAATTTTTGTAAAAGATAATAAATTAGGATGTTATAATGTTAAAAATAAAAAAATCAATATAAACAATATTGAATATGATACAAAATTGAATGATGGAAAATATATTTTAAGAAAACTAACACCAATAGAGTGTGAAAGACTACAAACACTTCCGGATAATTATACATTTGGTGTTAGTGATTCTCAAAGATATAAAATGATTGGAAACGGTTGGACAGTTAATGTTATAAAGTGGATATTTGAACAATATCCTAATGAGGAGGACTAATTATGAGTATAAAAAGGATAAATAGAGATAATACATCATCTTATATAAGTGAAGATGAAATAATAGAAATTCATTATAAGTTAATAAATGCATTTAATACTAATTTAAAAGCATATGGAGTTAAAACTTTATGGAATGAATTATATGAAGATATAAAAATTTCAAAATCCGATATAAAAAATTTGACTGATAAAGAATTACAAATGATTTTTTTATATAAGTACAAAAATTGTTTTGTTCATAAAGATTTAGTTTCAGATTTTGTAAGAAAACATAAAATTAATGCTGGATTGGATCAACAAGTTAGACATTTAGGAACACAATGCTATTGGTATGTATTAAATAAAGGCTCATATGTACCTGATACTAACGAAAAAGTACCATCAGGATATAATTATCTAGTATCAATAGAAACTCCAAATCCCAAAGCTGTAAAAATGGTTTTAAAACGAGCAAATAGAAATTCAGCTATAAACTTTGAACAATTAAAATATGTATATGATAACAAATGTGCTACTTGTGGTTTAGAAGAAGGAAAAATTGATTGGAGAACAGGAAAAAGAGTAAAACTACAACAAGGACATATGAATCCACGAAAAGAATTAAAATTAAATAATACAATTCCTCAATGCGAGTATTGCAATCAAACATACAAGGATTATTTTCAATTTGATGAAAACGGAAGAGTTATATCAGTAAATAATCCAGAAATATTATTAAAATCACCAAAAGATATTCAAGATGAAATGATAGAAGTTTTACTAGCAGAAAGACAAAAAAATATTAAAGAGTAGTGATTCTAATGGGATTAAATACAAAATGAAAGCAGATGGCATTACTATACTAGGCTTAGATGGAAATATGTTACTATAAATGATTTATTAGTTTTTGGGTTTTCAATTACTTTAAATTCATGCATGTAGAAAGTCCTCATTTCTGTGATAAGAGAACTTTTTAAGTTTTATATAAAATAAAAACTTACGAACAATTAAGTCCGTAAGTTGATTTCAAATGGAGCGATTACGAAACAGGTATGCGAAAAAACGACATACTTTGTTTCAAACTCTCTTATATAACTCGATTTATTAATTTTATTCTATAAATTCATGCTTATTGGAAATTTAATCAAATCATGCTTATTTTTTTCTTATTTCATTTTTGCTTTCTTTTTCAAGTTGTTTTAGACTCTTTTTAGGTGTAGGCAAATCTTCTGGCATAGTTCCGACCAGCTTCTTTAATTGCTTTTCTAACTATTTTTCCAATTTTATTATGTGTATTGCAAGCATCTTTCTCTGTTTTTATATTGTCTTTTTTCAATTTTTCTTCGGTTTGAGATATTCTAAATAAATTTGCAATTAACTCTGTACTTCCCATATTATCTAATATATCTTCTCTATATCTTAATCCTTTTCTTTTAGCAATATCATCAGCAGTTTCACCATTATACAAACCTTTATACCCACTATTATGAAATCTATCAAAGTTTTTTACACCTGCTTTTTTAGCTGTTTGATTTAGTGAATAATTTCCTTTTCTTGTTAAATTTCTTTGATAAAATCTCTTTTCATCTTCAGTAAGTAAACTATATTCTTTTTCAGTAATTTCTTGTTTTCTAGTTTGAACTGCAAAATATGTTTGAGCAAGAGCTATTACTTTTTTTCTACTATCTCCATTTTGAGCTATTAAATAACAAGCATAACGAGTTAATTTATAATCAATTTGCTCTCTATAAGCTCCTGAACCGATTTGAACCATTTTATTGACATCAGTAAAATGGTTTATTACTGCAATACCACTATTTTCACAAGCAATCTTTGCTTTTTGAATTATTTTTTCGAAATTTTGCCAATTAGAATATTGTAAAATAAGCATAAGTTCTCTAGCATACCAAAATTCAGTACCATTTTCATCAATATGCTTAATATTTTCAAAAGATTTATTGTTTTCATCTATTTCTTTCACTAATATCATCTCCGTTTCTTAATATTTTATTTTTTATTATCCAGGCAATATTATAAAACAATCGTTTGCATAAGCCAATTAATTTTATCTTTTTTATTTAAATTTTTATATTATTAAACAAATACAATGCTACTTTATTTGGTAGTTAGAGTAAAAAAATAAGCCGACTAAATCGACTTATATGTTGTGAAATGATATTCACTTTTTGTTTTCTTCAAACTCACTTGTTGCAATACTTTCAAGTAGTTCGACGAAAACGCATTATGGAGCGGATAAACTACAAGTTACGAACTTTGTTCTCTTTCTAGAAATATTATATATGAAAACTTATTAAAATTTAATGGAAGTATGGCGAATTTTGTTATTTTATAGTATAATTTTATTGATTTAATACTTTTTTATGGAGTGAGTTATGGAAGAAATAGTAAATGTTAAGTCACAATTAAAAATATCATTACCGATTGCTTTTGAAAGTTTAATAAATATATTAATGACACTAGTAGATACATTAGTAATTTCTATAGTTGGAACAAAAGAATTAGCAGCACTTGGTGCCATGGCTGTTATATTAAATATAATGCAAATGAGCATTCAAACAATTAATGTATCTAACAATACATTAGTTGCAAAGTCTTTAGGTGAAAAAAATCTTGATAAATTAAAATTAGTTACTGGAAATTCACTTATTTTGACATTAGTAATATCTATATTTACATTAATACTAATATTTTTAATACAACCAATATTTCCACCTTTATTTAATGTAGATACTATTTCAACTACATATCTAACTATAAGATTATTTGGTTTTATACAAAGCAGTATAGTAACTGTATTATCAGGCCATCAAAGAACTATAGGAAATCAAAAAAATATTTTATATTTACGAATTTTTGCCGTTATTTTAAATTTAATATTAGATATCATTACTGTGCATTATGGATATGGAATTATAGGTGTAGGAATGGTAACTGTATTTATCGATACCATACTAGCAATATATTTATGTATATATTCTAGAAAAAATGTAAAAATTAGATTTGTAAATGAATACTTTAAAGATATATTAAAATTGTTTAAATGGAATTTTGTTGAAAGAATAGCGTCAAGAGTAGACAATTTTATATTCAACTTAATTGTAGCAAGAATGGGTAATTTAGAATATTCTGTTCATGTTATTCTATTACAAATTGCAAATGTATATGAGTCATTTATACAAGGTTATGGTGATGGTATTACTATAAGTATAGGAATTGCATCTGGAAAAAATGATAAAAATTACATGAGTAAAGTGAAAACTGTTGCAAAGAAATTAATTAATTATAGTTCCATAATATTACCTTTTGTAATACTTGGAATTTCCATTGTAATTATGAATATTTCATTAAAAGAACCTGAACTTCAAAAAATATTTTTAACAGTATTACCACTATTTTTAATTGGTTGTTATATAACAATGTCTGCTACATATTATTTTGCTATATTAAGAGGACTTAGAGATTTTAAATTCTTAGCTAAAAGAAATATAATTAGTTCCATTATTAAGATTGTTGTAGCGACTATATTGTCATTTACTCCACTTGGAATTGTTGGTGTATGGATAGGATATTTAGTATATGGAATAATGCAAAAAGTTTTATCTAAGAGAAGATATGAAAATATAAGTATAGAAAGTGAGTAATTAAATGAATAATATATTATCCAATATCAACATTATTGAGTACAATGGAAAATATAATAAAGAAATAAATGATTTTGTTAATTTATCAATGCATATTTTTATTGGAAGGCCATTTAAACAAAGAGAGGACTTAATTAATATACAAGATTATTACATTGAAAAAGGTGGCAATTTTTGGATTGCGTTTGATGAAGATAAGATAGTAGGAACAATTGCACTTGAAAATAGAAATACAATTGGAATATTAAAAAGATTTTATGTTGATAAAGACTACCAAAGATTAGGAATTGGATCATTGCTATATAATGAATTTGAAACCTACGCAAAGGCTAAGACAAATATTAAAACTATTTATCTTGCTTGTGGAGAGTCTTTGAAAGATGCTCATAACTTTTATACGAAAAATGGTTGGAAACAAATTAATAAATTAGATATAGATATGCACTTTGCAAATGATGATGATTTCTTCAAAAAAGATTTATAAAGGGTATGGGAATTCCCATAGTAGAATTTATGCGGGAGTATAAATTCAGTGCTGGCTAGACAAGAATATTACTCCCAAATTAAGAAAAATATAAAAAGAGGATTAAATTATTTTGATAATTTTTCCTCTTTTTTGAAGAGTATTTATATAAAAACATATTCATTTAAGACAATTTCTTCTGCTGTATTTTTATAGTTATTCATTAATTTTGTCCATTCTAATGGATTTAATTCTTTGTTTTTTTCATATAGTCTTTCATCATTTTTAATATAGTTTTCCATTAGTTCTTTATAATAATTCTCACAAGATCTACTTACTAAAAGAAGATGATGAGTTAATTTATTTGTCAT
>CAKPCL010000018.1 GCA_934141605.1 uncultured Clostridia bacterium | reverse complement strand
ACTATTGAAGATTTAGAAAAAAATAACATAGAATTTATCAAACAGAAGAAAGATATGAGTAATTGACAAATTACAATTTATATAATAGTTCTATAATTTTATAGGGGCGACAAAAAGTCGCCTCTATATTTTTGTAGTATCCTGCTAAAAGCCACGCTTTTAGGCGTAAATGGGAGTTAAGGGTGACTCCCTGTTCCTGCAAATTTTGAAAAAATTTGAAAAGGTTATAAAAAAGTAATGAATTTATTAGTTTTTTTGTTCTTTCATAATGAAAGTTTTTATAAATTTTATTTAAAAACTTAACATTTTAAATAGAAAATGAAACATACCCTATAGAAAAATAAACTTTTTCCCAAAAATGTAACATTTAATAAAAAAATTGGATTCTTATATATGAAAAATCCAACCATTTTGGAATTAAAATGCAACATAATATATCAGGTGCAAATAAAAAACATGATTACTATTTTTCGGGAATGTGCGTATGTAATGATTGTGGCTCAGGAATGTCTGGTATAATAATTAAAAGAAAAGTTAAAGAAAAAGGTTATGACTGTTCAAAATACAGGCAATATAGTACAAAAGCCTGTCATTGCCACGAAATTAAAGAAAAAGATATTTTAATTCACTTAAAAGAATTTTTAAAATTTACCAAACAAAAGTATTTAAAAGAAATAAAGGATATTAAAATTGAAATAAAGCAAGAAAATAAAACCAACGATAAATTTAAATTACAAAATAAACTTAATATTCTAAATGAAGATATAAAATGCTAATTAATCAAAAAATAAAAGAAATGGCATCTTGTAATAATTCTATGCAGAGAGAAATTATAGAGAATACATACAAAGAATTAGAAAAAGAAAAAATGCAAAGTATTGCTTATCTACAGGGATTAATTCAAAGCGATGAAAAGAAAAGTTTAGAAGAAAAAATTCAAGAATTAAAAACAGCATTAGAATATTTTGATGAGATAATAAATGCAAAAGAACCAAATAGAATTATATTACAAATGATAATTGACAAAATTTATATACATAGAGATAAAACCATTAGATTTAAGCTAAAAATTGATATTGACAAATTAACTTAAATTCGACAAATAGATAAATATATTATATAATTATAAAAAGAAATGTGAGGAATGTTTATGAATCAATATCTAAAATTATATGAAAAAAGTAATAATCCATTAGAGAATAATGAAATATTGGAAAAAGTGATAAAAGCATATATTTCATACAAAAAAAACGGCTCTACTACTTTTTATAATGAAATTGAAAAAGCAGGTACTGAAAGAAAAAAGTCTACACCACCACCCATGATGGAAAAAGATACATTTTGGTCTGTGTTATTTAATAAATGGAAAAGAAATATATTAAATAATATAGGAAAAATAAATCCTGAAAAATATCAAGGACATTTTGAAGAGTTAGTTAAGAATTTAAAAGAAATTCCTGATATTACTAGTTATCATGAATTATGCAATATAGTTAAAAATCATCCTATTGTAAGTAAATATGGAATAATGCCAAGTGGGGATAGATTATGGAACTTTGTACTTTCTAGAAATATAAGTGGAAGAAAAGATAATGATATTAATCCTAACTATAGATTATATATTAATTCAGAAGCTAGTGATACATATCAAATAGTAGCTGGATTTATAAGTAAGTGTTCAAAGCAAAATTTACCATACTATTTAAAGTTTATAGAAGTGCCAGAAGATTATCAAGACAGAGCAGACAGTATAGTAATATGGGCTGATGAAAAAACATTATTTAAATATATAACAATATTAAATGATTTAAAAGAAGAAGTACCAAATATAATATCAAGATGCAATGAACCACCATTATTAACAATGAGAATAAATGATTGGATAGGATTAGGTATTCATACTTTGAATTAAAAGTAAAGATGGATATGGACGAAAGTGATATAGATAGATTTCTAAAATGCAGTATAATTATATTGGAAGGACTTCGGTTACAGAGTTTACTTTACAGGATCAAAATTTGAATTTAAAAATGCAAAAAGAACTGTGGAAGATAATGAACTTATGATTGCAGTAAAGGATGGAGAATAGGATGAATTTATATAATAATTTTAACAAACAAGAAAAAGATCTATTAGCAGAGGCTAATGTAACAATAGAAAATAAAGAATATTCAAAAGATGAGTGTAAAAATATGATTTTTAGTATAGTTGATTATGTAATGAATTATAGTAAGAATGACATTAGTAAAAATATGAATAAATATAATGAAATCATAGAAAAACTACGATAAGTTTTATATAAAGTAAAATTTAATGAAAAAGATATATTATTTTCAAGATAGAGAAGGAAATGGGTTATGGGAAAATTTAATATTTTGATAGTTGACAGGCTTTACATAAAGTAATATAATAACCATGTTTTTACATATGAATTATTTTGATATTTGAAGATCTTTTTAGGAGGTGAGTAAAATGTATGAAGAACTAACTATAATTGAATCATCTATTGATAATCTTGTAAAAAAAGGTGTGGCACATATAAAAGAAAGTGGTCATAGAATAAAAACACATTCTGGTGGTGCATTACAGGCAAACAATGTTACATATGTCTTAACTGATTGTAGAAATCGTGTGCATACTTTACGTTCAGAGAAAGCTATTCCATATTTTGCAAGAGAATTATTAGCGTATTTTTCAGGATCGCTAAACATAAATGGAGAATATGGTTATGGTCTTGTTAATGCGTCTAAGTTTTGGGCAAAAATTTGTGATGAAAATAACTGTATTAACTCGAATTATGGGTATTATGTTTTTCATCAACTTACGAAAGAAAATAAGACACAACTACAATGGATAAGAGAACTGTGATGTGCAAAGTCGTAGTACGGATATTATCACAGGATTACCATATGATATGGGATTTTTTAGTGTAGTAACTGAATTATTGGCAAATTTATTAACTGATGATTTAAAAATAAAAATTAGTCCAGGGTATGTAGCTATGCACTCAAATTTTACACAAATATATGACAAAACAGCTAATATAGCAGATGAAATAGAAGAGTCAAGTGAAATTATTGATTTACAAAAAATGCCTATAATTGAAAATGGACAAGATGTATTAGATGATATATATAATTTAGGTAGTAAATCGCCGAAAACAAAATTTATGAAATGGAGTATAGAAAATGCAAAATGATAATAAATTGATAATTGTTTGCTCAAAGAATAAAGCAAAAAATGAAGCTGTAAAAAATGTAATGATGCAATATTTTAAAAATTTTGAAATAAAGTCTTTACAAACAAATTCAAATGTGTCGGAAACACCAATAGGTGATGAAGAGGGAATAAAAGGATGCCTTCATAGAATAAAAAATGCTATTAGTCAAAATGAAAATGGTAACTTGTATATTGCAATGGAGGGAATATTATCAAAAACAACATATGGTAGTTTTCTTTGTGGTTGGACAGTTATTTATAATAAAGTTGAAAATGAATATTATTATGGATGTAGTGCAAAAATTAAAATACCAGATGAAATTATAGAAAAAACTGATAAATCGCAACGATTATCGGAAGTTGTTGCGAAGTTTGTAGGAAGGACAGATGATGAAATAAGTACTATAGGTACTAATGGATTACTTACACAAGGAGCTTATACAAGAACTGATGAATTTACAGATTCCATTGTGTGTGCTATAGCAACTAAATATAAAAAAATAAATAATAAGGAGAATTAGTTAAATGAAACCAAGTATTATTACTATTTCTGGTCCTTCGGCTGCGGGAAAATCATTTTTAGTAGATGAAATAATACAGAATTTTCCTAATATTACAGAAATAATAGGCTTAACAACTAGACCTAAGAGAAAAGATGAAGTAGATGGAAAATCTAGTCATTTTATGACAAAACTAGAATTGGAACAACTTGAAAAAGCGGGGGAGTTAATATTAGTAAAGGAATTTTTTGGTAATAAATATGCCTGGTACAAAAGAGATTTAGTTAATACTGAAGAATTGAGAATTATCAATATTTCATATAAGAGTATAGAAGAATTGAAAAGAAACGGCTTGAATATTTTTTCTATATTTGTTCGTCCAAAATCTGAAGAACAGTTAAAAGAGGTATTGAGATTAAGAACGACATCAAGAGTTGAATACGAAAAAAGATTAAGAGATTATTATGAAAGTGAACAATTTCTTGAAACATCTAAACAAAATTTTGATTTGTTATTTACAAATTGTTACGATAAAGAGTCTTCAAGAAGATTGCTAAATTATATAAGAAATACATTTATTCGTGACGGAGATTATAGTAGAGGTGTTAAAAAGATAAGAGAAGATGATGAATATGAGAGATAGCGAAATATATGATAAAAGTAAAAAATATGAAATCGATTAAAAAGATAAAAAGTTTTTGAGGTGATAAAGATGAAAGAAATATTATTTGCAACAGGAAATATAGCAAAAGTTGATAGATTTTATGAAAAATTATTAAAAAAGGGAATATTATTAAAATCATTAAAAGATATAGATATTAAAATTGATGTAGATGAAAATGGAAAAACAGCAATAGAAAATGCAACAATAAAAGCAAAAGCATATTATGACGCAACTAAAATAACTACTATGGCTATGGATGATACAATGTATATAGAAGGTATTCCAGAAGATAAACAACCAGGAGTTTTTGTAAGAAGGATAAATGGCAAAAGATTAAATGATGAAGAAATGATTGACTATTATACTAATCTTGTAAAAACATACGGTAAAGATGGAAAATTAAATACAAAATGGATATTAGGTATGGTAATTATAAAAGATGGTGAAATTTCAACTTATACAGGGGTTACAAATGAATATTATTTGGTGGATGAGCCTGCTAAAGATATAAAAGAAGGTTATCCATTGAGCTCAATATTAATAAATAAAAAGCTTAATAAGTATGATATATATTTGACAGAAGAAGATATGAAAATTGGTCAAGCTGATGATAGTGATTTTATTAATTTTATTGAAAACGTTATCAATAAATAAAAAATCTAAAATAGAATGATGAGGATATAAATTATAAAATGGATATAACAGAAAATATTGAGAATATAATAGAAGAGCCTATACACGGTAGAAAATTTTATACAGATGATAATATAATCACACTAAAAAGAAAATTAATTGAAATATATGAAAGAATAAATTTAGAGAAGCTTGAAGAAAAGGATATAATAAAATATATTGGCGATTTTGTAAAAAATAATGTAAAATATAAGAAATCATATTTTGATAGTTTTACAGGAAAAGTAGAAAAATTTGATTATAGTGATGTTAAGTATAGAACTGCATATGGGGCACTTGTTGAAGGAGAAGCAATGTGTGCTGGATATGCTGAAGCTATTAGAATTTTACTTAGTTTGTATAATATTAAAAGTTTTACAATTTTATCAAAACTTCCATTAGAGCGAAAAAAATTATTACATTATGTTGTTGCTATAAAGTGCAATTGTGATGGAGAGTATATTATATTAGATCCTGAAAGCGAGCAGTATTGTGAAAAAAATAAAATTGATTATGAAGAATATAAAGAAAAATGTATATATATGCTTTCAGATAAAATATTTACAAATAATGTTTTAGGAAAAGATGGAGCAGGAATGCTTGCAGAAGAATATTAAAAAAATATTGAAATACCTAGAGTAATAGGAACTAAAAAAATAGAAAATTTGATAGAAAATATCGAAAAGATGGATAGTGTATGTAGATAATATTTTTATAAAATTTTACATAAAAGGAGTTATACTCTTAGTTTCTCGAATGAGGACGAAGCAAAAAAATTCGAGAGTGAGCTCAATGCTACGCAGGTCGATTTTTGGAAAAATGGCAGAGATAATGCTGTAAGAAGAAAGTCGATGCATGCAGACCTGTTGGATTGTTCCGTTAGTGTGAATTTTGACACTGCCAACTGCACTGAAAAGTGGTCTTTCAAGGTCGCTCTGGCAAATGTCGATGAGATGAATCAGTTTTTTGCTGATCTCAAGTTCGCACTGTGGGGACCGATGCCGAGTATTTAACCTGAAATGACGCGTTTGCTAGTGCGTCAAGGAAAAAAGAAAGCGTATGGGAGTTACATAACTTCCGTACGTTTCTTTTTTTATTTAGAGAAAAAATAAAAATATTATAATTCAATGAAAGAACTTTGATATGTTAGATAAAACTAATAAAAAACATTTCAAAATTCTTTCATTGTTTTTCTAAAAAAATAAAATATAATGGTATTATGAAAATGAAGAGGTCTAAAAACGGACTTCTTCATTTTTATTTTTCTAAAAAATGAAGGAGGTTGCAAATATGAAAAGAAAAATTATAGCAAAAGTAATTATGATGTTTGGTATTGTATTACTATTAACAATTAATTCATCAAATATTGCAAAAGCAGATACTACAACAATACAGTATGATGGAAAAATAACATATGGCTCTTCAACGGTTGGCTCATTCTATGTTGATGGAAAAAGGGCTTTTTGTATGGATCATAGTAAGCTAAGTCCATCTAGTGGTACTGTAGCTGAAACTAGCATATATTCAGATTCAAATGTGGTAAAATGCTTGTATTATGGTTGGGAAGGTGTTGAAGTCTGGTCAGGATTTAACGGTAATAGTAATTATGGTATAGTCGCTACAACTTTAGCATTAGATCACTATGTAAATGGAAGCAATAAGACTGTAGCAAAAGATTTTATTGCATTTTTAGATTCAGCTCCAATACCAAAAGAATCATTAGAATTTACTACAAAAGATCTTGAAGCTAAAATTCAAGATGGAAAACAAGTAACAGAACAAACTACAGTTATGGGAACAACAGGAATAACTTTAAAATTTGATATACCAAATGATGTTACTATTGTATGTGACAGTGGTAATTGGTCAAAAACAGGAGGTACAGTGGAAGTTAGTAATGGAGATTTAATTCATTTTGAAGCTCCAATTACAAAGACAGGTACTTGGTCATCTTCACAAATACCAAACTCATATATATTAAATGCAATATTAGCTCAAACAAGTGATTCAGGATTACAAAGATTAGTAAGACTTGGGAAAAAAGATCCTACAACATATACAAGTATATCTATTAATTTTATAAGTACAGGTGCTTTTGAAATCCACAAAACAGATAGTGAAACTGGTAATGGGATAAAAGATACTGTGTATACTGTAAAAAATTTTTCAGGAGAGCTAGTTGGAAAAATTAAAACAGATGAAAATGGATATGGAACTTTAGAAGGATTATATGCAGGCAACTATACTTTAAATGAAGAAAATTCAAATGAAAATTATATAAAGGCAACAAGTGATGTAAATAGTGAGATTACAGCAGGAGAAACAACAAAATTGGAATTAACTAATGAGCATAAAAAAGGAAACTTAAAGATATACAAAGTAGATAAAGATAACAATAGAGTTGTACTTGGAAATGTGCAATTTGACCTATATTCAGAGGAGCTACAAAAAGTTATTGGAACATATACAACTGACGTAAATTGTAATAAATTTTACTTGTAACATTAAGTCCAACTAAATATTCTGGGACAGAGTAAAAATTGTTTTCTATTTGTACAAAGCTGTATTTATTAACTAGACTCTTTCTAATATTAGCTAATTCTAAAGGTGGCTTAGTCGGTTTTAAATTTCTTTTTTCTTCTTCAATTTTACTGTTTTCATTAAGTTTCATAAGTCGACTTTCCATATATTCAATTACGGAATCTTCTGAAGGAAACTTGTAATTTTCAGCAAATATCTTATTTCTTAAATACTTTACACTACCTTCAACATAACCTTTTTCATTGCCACTAAATGCATTTGTTACATTAATGTCAAAACCATAATATATGCTCATTTTTACTAAATCCTCATTTAATTCTTTTTCGCTTTTTCCAATAAATTTAGAAACTACATTTCTCATATTATCGTAAACAACTTCTTTCTAAACACCTCCAATCATTTCAAAAAATTTAACATGAGAATCTAAAAATACATCTTTTTTACAGTTATCATAAAGATAGCACCATCTAAAATTTCCAGCAGGACTGGATAAAACAGCTATGTAATATCTTTTCAAAACACCATTTATTACAAGTTTAACTTCACCAAAATCATATTCTAATCTATCTCCAAATTCATAATCCTGTTTAATGAAACATTCATTACCAGATTGTTTAAATTTCCTAATCTCTAATATCACTGAAGAATAACTTACATCAAACCCTAGCCTTTTAAGTAATTCATAAATTTGTTGTTTTGTTAAAGCTTATTTATTTGTTCCAAGAACCTTACATTTATTTTCTTCATCTTTTAAAATATTTTCTAATGCTTAAAAAAAATCTGGTGTTAATTTTCTTCTAACTCTTGAAACAGAATTATATTTAGGTTTGGAAACAATGTCCTCTTGAATTCTTAAAATATTAGTTGAATTAGTTTCATTGTCTAATTTACTTAAATTTTCTTTATATTCATTCCAATATATATTTACGGTTTTTTTATCAATTCCTAAAGATTTAGCAACAGATCTATTAGATAATCCTTTTTCCTTTAATTTTAATATTGCTGATAAATCCATAAAATTTTTCATCTCCCTCAACCTCCAAATATATTTAAACATATATTTGAAGTTATGTAAAAAAGTGGTCCGTTTTTCAATTATTATTAATTGAATTTTTGGTCCACTTTTAGTTTATCAAAAACAGAAGAAAGTTATCTAATATGGCTTATAGAAATTGGAACGTTAGTGCTTATAGTTATGATAGTGATAGAAAACGATATGTTTTTAAAAGTGAGCTTGGAAAAAGCATTGATGTTCCTAAATATATAAAATTGCGAAAGTAGGGATATAGAATGGACAAGAGTTTGTTAAAAAGAATAATTGTTAGTTACGGGGTTTTGGCACTACATTCACTACAAAAATTGGCTAACAAAGATTATAAATTAAAAGATTTTAAGATAGAGCATTTGGCAGATGAATTGAAGTAATGATTGGAGTATATCCAAAAGAAATAGCAATTGTAAAATACTTTAATTTAAAAGATGAAGATTAGAGTTGAAGGAAGTTATCTTAGACTTTTTAAATGAAGAACACGAAAGATTTTATAAAAGGGTATGTGATGAAATGATGTATGATGGTGAAGAAGATATTAAGACACTATGTATCTAAAATCCAACAAGATCAATATTCTGAGGAGGAAGAGCCATAAAAATTTGGATAGTGTTGTTTGTAGGAATTAGTAGTTGGTGGAAACATGAATAAATCAGATTACGAAAGAAAAATGAGAGATAAAGAGGCGATGAGATATTGGAAACAAAAGAATAATTATACACAAAAAACATAAAATTTATTGTGGAGGGTATTATGCAAATTTTTAAATCGAAACATAATGGATTGGATTTTTGCCAAATCTATGCCACAAAAGATGAATTACAAAATGAAGAAATACAAGAAAAAATTAACAATATTAAGAAATCTGAGTCAAAGGTTGCTATGTTTGTGAGTGGGGACGATGAATACTTAAAGATAATTGAAAGAATCATTATGTTGGAGGTAGAAAAAAGAAATGTTTTGTGATATAATAGCTCCAATATCTAAAACAGCAAATTACATATATAGCAAGCTCGGAAGGAGCATATATATATATGAAAGTAGTTGGATATTGTAGATTAAGTAGAGATGAGGATAAAGAAAATTATGCAAGCATAGAGGAACAAAAAATTATACTACAAGATTATGCTATGTCTAGAGGTTGGAAAATATTAGACCGTGATTTTTATATAGATGATAATTTTTCAGGTTATACACTAGATAGACCAAAATTTTCAAAAATGTTAAGAAAGGTGCAAAGAGGAGATATAGATGTTGTTTTAGCAAAAGACCTTTCTAGAATTGGAAGAAATAATGGAAAAGTATTAGTATTAATTGATGAGTTCAAAGCTATGCAGAAAAATTTAATTTTAGTATCAGAAATGGGAGGGTGTTATGATGTTCTAAATGATAGGGATGACACTATTGGTATTACAACTTGGTATAATGAAAGATATGTAAAAGATTGTTCAAAGAAAACAAGGGATCATATGCTTTCAAAACAAAAAACAGGTAGATTAATAATGGAAAATTACTATGGTTATGTGAAAGATCCAGATGACATTACAAAATTGACTGTTGATGAAGAAATAAGACCTGTAATTGAATTAGTTTTTAAATTATATATAGATGGAAATGGAATGAAAAAAATAAGTAATATACTGAATGAAAACTATAATTATCCAACGCCATCAGTATATTATCAAAAAAAACATTTACAAAGAGGTCGTATATACAAACACCCAGTTCAAGAGTTATGGTCAGATTATATGATAAAGAACATCATAGGTAATGATGTGTACTGTGGAACATTAAGAACTCATAAAAAGAAAACAATCTCGATTAGAGGAAAAGCTATAAAATTGCCTGAAAGTGAGCATTTTGTTTTTGAGAATCATCATGAGGCTATAGTTTCAAAAGAGACCTTTCAATCAGCAAATGACATAAGAAATCGAAGAGCAACAATAAATCGTCAATGTGGTAAACCTAAAAGAAATTATTTCTTTGGAGGATTATGCAGGTGCGCTGAGTGTGGTATGTCAGCATCTGGAATGGTACTTAGGAGAAAAAATAACGCTAAGGCTTATGAATGTAATGATTATAAGAAATATGGAACTAAAAGATGTAAAGGACATGAAATTCTTGAAGAAGATATGTGGTTTCAATTTAAAGATTTTTTAAAGAATACTAAAAAAGTTTATTTAGATGAAATAAAAAAAATCAATGTACAAAATAAAAAGAAGAAAATGCAGTCCAATAGAAAGAAAATACAGCTCGAACTAGAACAAGCTAATTTAGAATACAAAATGATTCTAACTCAGAAAATAAAAGATATAGCTACTCGGACAGAACCCAGAGCAAAATCAAATTATAGTTGATACATATAATAAATTAGAGCAAGAAAAAATGAATACTATTATTAAATTACAAAAGACACTAGAAAAAGAAGAAGAGGAAATAATTAATGAAAAATTAGAAGAAATTCATACAGCAATAGATTATTTTGACGAAATAATCAAAGCAAAAGAGCCAAATAGAGCAATACTAGAAGCTTTAATTGATACAGTATGGATAAATCACGACAAATCTGTAAGATTTGACTTAAAACCAGATATTAAATCATTAATTTTATAAATTCAAATATATCAATCTAACACATCAAAAGGTGTGTTAGATTGATTAAATTTTATTCTAAAAAATTTGTCTGATATAGTAATATTGTTTATATACATCAGATAAAAAAATTCCTACGGTATGGAACATACCCCCGTATGAGCATACAATTTGGGGAAATATCAGAAACGCTTGATATTGCTTAACATTTCTTTAATCGATAACTTACTCTAAAATGAATAAAAATTGCCACAAAATCGATCGTAAGGCGACTGATTAGGAAGATTATAATAAATTGGAAGAAGAAAATTTTAAATATATAATTTTACCAGAATATATAACAAAAGATAAAAACTTAACAGATAAAGAAAAAACTATTTATTCAATGATATTAACATTAAGTAAAACTAAAGAATGTATAATGTCAAATTCATATATAAGTTCAATGCTAAATATATCAAAAGTGCATAGCTCAAGATTAATTAGTTCTTTAAGAGATAAAGGCTATATTAAAGTAAAAATAGAATATAAAGAAAATTCAAAAGAAATACAAAAAAGAATTCTTACCCCTATTAACAAATGTGTTAATACCTATAAATAAATTAGGACAAGACCTATTAACACAGATGTTAAAGATATAATAAAGAATAATAATATAAATTATAATAACTGGCGATACAAAAGTGACAGGGATTATAGTAATTTTGATTTTAGTAAACTTTATGCTAATAATTTTTAGAAAGGACTTGAAAAGAAGCCGAATGAGAGTTAACATCACACAACAAAGGTGGTGATGAAATGAATAAAAATGAATTAAAACATATTCTAGAAAATAATTTTTTAGATATTTTAGGAAAAATATTTAATTATATGTCTGAAGAATTAGCACAGACAAATGAACAAGACACTAAAGCATTAGAAAAAATTGATAATAAATTAAAAGAAAAAGTCGAATTGTTAAAACAGGAATTTAATTCAATAGATGAAAATAAAAAGAAAAGTATTTCAAATTTATTGTCAGAATATATTTCTACAAGAGATTATATAGGAGCTTATTATAACGAAAACTATTTTAAAGAACGGAGTAAAAATTGGAATAAAACTAATTGTAGAAACAATAAAATAAAGCCATAAGCAAGTGTGAATTTAAGAAAAACACTTGCTTTTTCTATGAAAAAATATGTATATCTAATTGTTATACACGAAATAAAATGTATATACGCTAAAAGCCACGCTTTTAGTCTATTATATGGGGTTAGTATAACTCCCTGTTCCTGCAAAATTATCCCTTGGATAATTTTGACAGGATAAATGGATTTATGTTATCATAGGAATTAGATAAAGATTAAGTTAAACAGGTGATGAATATGAATAAAGAAGAATTGATAAAATATATATGTAATAAATTAAATTCAGGTAAAGATGTTGAGTTTGAATATCAAATTAATGGGGTACCATATAAAATAAAAATTTTGGCTATGGATATAGATAGAGGTATTAATATACCGAGTATTCTTGCAATACCTTTATCATCAAATATAAACAATCAACTTATAGTTGAATCTAATAATTTAGAAAGTGAAGAACTAGAAAAAATTATAGAACAAGGAGGACAAACAGGGATTAGGTTGGCTCAATTAACAAATGATTTACCGAGCCCAATTGTTGTTCCATTAATACCAAGTTATAATGATTATCCTTATTTTCAACAACTATCTCAAGAATGTTTTAGTCTTTCTAGTAAGGATAAAAATTATAGAATGGATGAGCAAGTTGTAAATATTATTAATAAAGCAAGATCTATTTTACAGATAGAAAAAGGATTAATTATTAAAGATAAAATATTTCTAAATGGTTATTCGAGTTCGGGAGTTTTTGCACAAAGATTTGCCTTGTTACATCCAGAAATAGTTGAAACTGCATGCATAGGTGGAGCAAGCGGTAGTATCCCTATTCCAACAGAAAAAATACCATATCCAATAGGAATTGCAAATTACGAAGAGTTGACCGGTAAGAAATTTGATTTAGGAAGTTATTCAAAAATTAAGTTTAGATATTATGTAGGTGAATTGGAAACACAAAATAAATCAGATTCAAGAGTTGATGATTTAGGTAATCCAGCTCCTATGAGTGATATGAGTTATTTTAATAGGAGTGTACCAATTGAGGTTGGGAAACAACAAAGAGAAGCTTTAGGAAGAGAAATGTTTTGCAGAGCGAAAAAAACTATTGAGATATTACAAAGTTTAGGAATTGATGTTCAACATAAAATAATTTTAGGTAGAAGTCATGATAATAGAAGTGGTACAGGTGTTAATAAACTAGGAGATAAATTTATTAATGATACTTATAAAAGTACCATTGTAAATAAAGAAAAAGATGAAGGTTTAACAATATAAATTTAAATAAATTTTATAATTAAAGGGGTGACTAAAAGTCACCATGTTTTTTTATGAGTCACCCGATAAAAGCCACGCTTTTAGGTGTAAATGGGAGTTCGGGGTGACTCCCTGTTCCTGCAAAATTATCCGATGGATAATTTTGACAGAATAATTGAGTTTATGTTATTATAGGAATTAGATAAATAGTAATTTGTTGAAATGATTGGAGGAATGGGTATGAAAAATAAAAATGTATTATTTGCAGTATTAGGTATAATTGTATTAGTAGTGT
>CAKPCL010000017.1 GCA_934141605.1 uncultured Clostridia bacterium | reverse complement strand
CATACAAAATTCACTTCTGAAGTTTATGTATTAACTAAAGAAGAAGGTGGAAGACATACACCATTCTTTAATGGATACAGACCACAATTCTACTTCAGAACAACAGATGTTACAGGTGTTATTGAATTAGCAGCTGGAACAGAAATGGTTATGCCAGGAGATAATGTTTCAATGACAATCGAATTAATTACACCAATCGCTATCGAAAAAGGATTAAGATTTGCTATTCGTGAAGGTGGTAGAACAGTTGGTTCAGGTGTTGTTGCTGACATCATCGAATAATTATAAGAATAATTATATAATATAAAAAAGAGCTTCGGCTCTTTTTTGTTACTTTTTTTAAAAACTACTTGTATTTTTAATAAAATAATAATAAAATAGATATATCACAAATAAAATAAAATAAACAATATCTAGGAGGAAACACGAGTGAAAATTCTATTAGACGCAATGGGCGGAGATAATGGACCAGATGCAAATATAAAAGGAGCAGTAAATGCAATAAAAAAAGTAAAAGCAGAAGTAATACTAGTAGGAAAAGAAGAAATAATAAGAAGTAAAATTAAAGAATTCTATGGAAAAGAAATGGAAGAAATTTCTGACAGATTAAAAATACATAATGCAACAGAAACAATAGAAATGGAAGACAAACCAACAGATGCAATAAAACATAAAAAAGATTCTTCAATGGTTGTTGGATTTAATATGCTAAAACAAGGTGAAGGAGATGTATTTATATCAGCAGGAAATTCAGGAGCATTGCTTGCAGGAGCTACTTTATTAGTAGGTAGAATAAAAGGTATAGATAGACCAGCTATGGCAGGAATATTACCTGCATATAAAAGCCAATTACTATTAATGGATTGTGGGTCAAACACAAATTGTAAACCAATAAATTTATTACAATTTGCACAAATGGCTACTATATACTTAAGAAATACATTTGGAATAGAAAAACCAGCAATAGGACTTTTAAATATTGGAACTGAAGAAACAAAAGGAAATGAACTTGTAAAAGAAAGTTACAAATTATTAAAAGAAAAATCAGAAGAACTAGACATTAATTTTGTAGGAAATGTAGAAGGAAGAGATGCTTTTTCTGGAAAAATAGATGCAATTATAACAGATGGATTTACGGGAAATGTATTTTTAAAGACAACAGAAGGATTAGGAAAATTCGTAAAAAAATCATTAAAAGAAAGTTTATTAAAAAATCTAATGTCAAAAATTGCAGCAGTACCAGCACTACCAGCTATTAATAGATTCTCAAATGTAATGGATTATAAGAGATATGGTGGAGCATTATTTTTAGGAGTAAAGAAACCAGTTGTTAAAGCACATGGAAGTAGTGACGAAAGACTATTTGAATATACAATTATTCAAGCAGAAAAATTTGTTGAAAACAAAGCAGTAGATAAAATGATAGAAGCATTTAACAAATAAAATTCGAACAGGTAGTACAAAATTAAAATAATTAGTAAATATACTTGACAAATATAATAACATATAATATAAAGTATTATAGAAATTGAATAATACATATAACAAGAAACTTGAGAGGAGGTGAACTCGAAGTTATGAGTTCAGAAGAAATTTTAGAAAAAGTAAAAAATATAATTGTTGAACAATTAGGTGTATCTGATACAGCTGTAACAATGGAAGCATCTTTTATAGACGATTTAGGAGCTGATTCTTTAGACATAGTTGAATTAGTAATGGCTCTTGAAGAAGAATTTGATATAGAAATTCCAGATAGTGATGCAGAAAAAGTTGTAACAGTAGGAGATGTAGTTGACTATATTAAAGAAAATGTTTAATAGAAATTAAAAAATTAAGGAATATAAATTCCTTAATTTTTTTATATAATGTTATTAAAAATAGAAGAATAATTTTTTAAAATATCAACCAGATAAAAATACCAAGATTTATGTTTTATTTCAAAACAGTTATATATTTTATAATCATAGTTAAAATAATCCATAATAGAAGCATTGACATTTCCAAGCTTAGAATTTGAAGCTATTGGTGATTCAAAATATAAAGGAAAATCAATATTAATTTTAATAGAATCAATCAAATCTTTTCTAACTAGTATCACAGGATTATTAATGCTTTCAACTTCTAAATCCAAATGTTTTGTTGGGCTTTTATTAATTACAACTTTATCCAAATTTTCTTTCTTCCAAAATTCAAATTTATTATTAATTAATTCTTCAACATTTACAGGTTTAAAATTATCAAAAATATAATTTATTAATTTTATACTGTCTTGAGTTCTAAACTTTTTGGTGTCAGCGCCTAAAACAACACAGATGATATCTATATCATTTCTTTTACAAGCTGTTACCAGACATCTATTAGCGCCATTTGTAAAACCGGTTTTAATTCCATAAACACCTTCAAAATTGCCTAATAATTCATTTGTATTTGATAAAACTTTAGGATAACCATTTATATTTATAGTATGTTCTTTAGTATTAACAATTTTAGCAAAAACAGAATTTTGTAAAGCATAATTGGATAATAAAGAAAGCTCGTATGCAGTGGTATAATGTTCATCAGAATCTAAACCGTGTGGTGTTTCAAAATGAGTATTAGTAAGATTTAGTTCAGAAGCTTTTTTATTCATTAATTCTGCGAAACCTTCAATGTTGCCTCCCACATATTCAGCAAGGGCAACAGCAGCATCATTTCCGGAACGAAGCATTAAGCCATATAATAAATCTCTAATTGTAATTTTATCTCCAGCTTTTAAACCTAATCTAGAACCACCGGTTCCAGCGGCTTTTTTTGAAACTTCTATTGTTTCATCTAAATTGCAGTTTTCAATAATAATTGTTGCTGTCATAATTTTTGTAGTTGAAGCCATCTTTCTTTTTTGATTTTCATTTTTTCCATATAAAACCATATTTGTCTTTCTATCTATTACAACATATGCACGAGAGTTTATAGTTGGTTCTTTTATTTCCGATTGATTAGTTGTTGAACAGGACAATATATCAGAATTAACATCTATTATTTCATCATCTATATCATCACACAAAGAAATAGTAGATATTCCAAAAGAAAATAAAGCAAAAAAAATAAAAATTTTATAAATAATTTTTTTCATAGTACACCTCTTAAATCTTCTATAAAATATATGTCTTTTGGATATAAAATATTAATATAAAGGTTATAGTTCAATAAAAATTTAAATTAGTTGATATAAATGTTGATATATTAATATTTTGAAACAAAAGACCCAATGGTAGACCATAGCTATGTTTTTTGTAAAAAATATTAATATATCAACATTTAAAAAAATTTTATTATTTTTACTGAATTATAGCTATTAAAATACTAAATTTTACATAAAACTTGACCTTGTAACAAAAATGTAATATAATTGTAATATAAGTGTAAAAAAACAGCACATTTTAGAAAAGGAGTTTCCGTAAGCACTTTTAAACCAAAAAAAATAAAGAAAAAAAGTAACCAAAAAACCTATTGACTTCAAGGAATTAATGAAATAAAATATAATTAATGTTATAAATAGTAAGGAGAAGATTTTATGATGAACAAGAAAAGAATAACTTTATTGGTATTAAGTTTTATATGCACAATTGCATTTATGGCAATTCCAAATAAAACAAATGCATCAACACCACTTACAACACCATTGTATTATGGAATACAAGAATACAGAAGTGGAACAACACCTACAAATATGGGATATGCAATAAATAATCCTGATGCCAATGGTGCTACAACAGAATCAATAGTTGGAACAAAAATATGGCAAATTGTAAAATATAATAGTAATTCAGATGTAAATTATGTTACAGGAAACTATTATTGTATAAGGTCAGGAGTAGGTTTCTCAGATACAAATAAAAAAGCAGAATATAATATTTCTTATGACTTTAAAACAGAGAAAGCTGAAATAGCATCATCTGGAAATACAGTATTGTACAATATAGTTAGCAATGGATATTATGAAAATATATTAGCTTTGACAGATTTATTCTACTTAAAAGATGTTTCAACAGCAGAGGAAAGAGCTAGTTTATTAGAAAAAGCTGGAATAAGCACAGAAGATTATACTTACATTTTAACAGATAGTGATATTGAAGCTGTTCAACAAGCTGCCCTTTGGTATTATTCAAATCATGATGACACATTATTCAGTAAATTATTTGATAATTTAGGAGAAAATAAAACTTCATGGTTATTTTATAGAACATTAGAAATGTCACAAAGAAATGAGAGCTATACAAGTTTAAGTGATTATAATATTTCTTTTAATAGCTTTGGAAAACAAAACGGAGAAGGTTTACAAAGACAAGAGCAAGCAGTTTTATTATACAATTATTTAATAAACACAGCAAATGCAAATGCTCAATCTTATAAAAATGGAACAGCTGATTCAAAAACAAAAATAACATTATATGCAAATGCAACAGAACAAAATACACAACCAATAATATTAATTGAAAAAGCACCAGAAGTAAAAGAATTTGACTTAGCTTTAAGAAAATATATAACAAAAATAGATGGAGTAGAACTTACTGGAGATAATTCAAGAGTTCCAGATATAGATAAAACTACTATAGAAACAACTCAAACAGCAACTTACAAACATAGAAAAGACCCAGTAGTTGTTAAAAACGGAACTATAGTAACATATAATTTAACAATTTATAATGAAGGTGAAAAAGCAGGAAGAGCAACAAAAATTGTTGACCAATTACCTACTGGATTAACATCAAATCTATTAACAGGAGAAAAAGTTACATCAACAAAAGGTAATGAATATGTAGTAACATTTGATTCAACAACAAATAGAATAACATTTGAAACTACAGGAACAAATAATTTAGTTGCATATGACGGAACAAATTTGGACTCAGACACTATTGAAATACAATGTACAGTAACAGCAAAACCGGATAGTACATCTAACAAAATATTAACAAATGTAGCTTGGATATCAGAAGAATTTGATGCAGTAGCCAATAAAACAATAACTACAGAAGTAGGAAAAGATAGAGACTCAGAACCAGCAACAACTCCAAGTGTAAACAAAGACAATATGTCAGATTATAAAGGAACAACTAATGAAACAGATTTATCTAAAAAAATATATTATCCAGGACAACAAGATGATGACGACTTTGAAAAATTAGAACTAGAAAAATTAAATGAAAATTCATATAATATAGTTTTAATAAAAGAAGATGCAGATGGTGAACAATTAGACAGCAAAGCAACATTTAATGTAAATGGTGTAGAAAAAGAAGTTACTGGTAAATTAGAAATAGCAAGTGATGTAAAAATAAATTCAGATAATTACACACAAGATGATGTATATACAATAAAAGAAACAAAAGCACCAGATAAATATTGCAAATTTAATGGAACTATTACAATTACAGTAACAAAAGAATTAGATGACAATATATTTAAAGTTAAAGAAGTAAAATATACTGTAAAAGATGACAATGGAAATGATATAACAAATAAAGCAGGAGATACTGTAAAAGTATACTTAAATGAAAATGGCAATATATATGTAGAAGTAAAAAACTATCAATTTGACTTAAAATTAATAAAAAGAATAGTATCAGTAAATGGAGAAAATGTACCTGAAAGAATATTAGATGTAGATATAACTAAATTAGCAAGCAAAACAACTACAACAGCTGATTACAATTTAGACAAAACACCAGTTGCTGTTAAAAAAGGTGATATTGTAAAATATACATTTAGAATATATAATGAAGGAGATATAGATGGATACGCTTCTGAAATTACAGAAGATATACCAGACGGATTAGAATTTATATGGTCTGAAAAAACAGGAAATGAATTAGAAGAAGACACAACTTTATCAGAACAAGAAAAAGAAGCAATAAAATATAACCAAGGAATTTGGGACATAAAAACAATAAACACAACTACAAATAAAGTAGAATATATAACAACAGATTATTTAGCAAAAGGAAAAGGTGCTGAAATATCAAATGAAGGAGCAAACTTAATAAAAGCTTTTGATTCTACAAAAGCATATACAAACAAAATAGATGATAAAAATCCAGATTATAGAGAAGTTTCAGTATACTTAAAAGTAGTTGCAGAAAATAAAACTAGAGAAACAATAAGAAACGAAGCTGCTATAACAAAAGACACAGACAGTGAAGGAAATCCAGTAGATGACAGAGATTCAGACACAGATAAATGGATTAAATATGAAGATGATGAAGATTATGACAATATAATATTACAATCATTTGATTTAGCATTAAGAAAATTCATAACAGGAGTAAATGATAAAGAAGTAACATCAAGAATACCAGAAGTTAAATACGATGAAGAAAACAACAAAATAACATATGAACATACAAAAGAACCAGTAGAAGTTTCAACTGGAAATATAGTTACATATACAATAAGAGTATATAACGAAGGTGATATAGACGGTTTTGCAAACAAAATAACAGATGATATACCAGACGGACTAGAATATTTACCAGAAAACGAGTTAAACACAGAATATAGATGGAAAATGTATGACAGTGAAGGAAAAGTAACTGAAGATGTTTCAAAAGCTGTAAAAATAACAACAGACTATTTATCAAAAGAACAAGGTGAAGCAAGGATGAAAAAAGATAGTCAAATTACAGAAAATCCAGCATTATTAACAGCATTTGATAAAGATGCAGAAATATCAGATACTAACCCTGATTATGCAGATGTTAAAGTTGCATTTAAAGTTGTGGAACCAAGTACATCAAATAAAATACTAGTAAATTCAGCACAAATATCAGATGACACAGATAAAAATGGAAAACCAATTGATGATGATGACTCTACTCCAGATAAATGGATAGATGGAGAAGATGACCAAGATAAAGAATATGTTAAATTAACTTATTTCGATTTAGCATTAAGAAAATGGGTAACACATGCAATAATAGTAGAAGATGGAAAAGAAAATGTAATTCAAACAGGACATAAAGCAGAGGATGATCCAGAGCAAGTTGTAAAAGTTGAATTAAACAGAAAGAAATTAAGTTCATTAACAGTTAAATTTAAATATTCAATTAGAGTAACAAACGAAGGTGATATTGCAGGATATGCAAAAGAAATTACAGATTATATACCAGAAGGCTTAAAATTTGTAGCAGAAGATAACCCAGATTGGAAAGATGAAGGAAATAATGTTATTTCAACAAGAAAATTAGAAAACAAATTATTACAACCTGGTGAAAGTGCAGAAGTTACTGTTATACTAACTTGGATAAATGGAAAAGATAACTTAGGTTTAAAAGTTAATACTGCAGAAATTTCGGAAGATTATAATGATAGAGATGTACCAGATAGAGATTCAACACCAGATAACCAAATACCTGGAGAAGATGATATAGATGATGCACCAGTATTAATATCAATTACAACAGGTCAAGAAAAAATGTATTTAACATTAGGACTTACAGTATTAATAACAATCGCAGGAGGAATAATTTTAATTAAAAAATTTGTATTATAATATAAAATGAAGTAGAATTTTCTACTTCATTTTTTTAATTTTTTAGTTTACATTTAAAAATTGGTATGTTATAATTTTTGTATAAGAATATAAAAAATAAATAGAGGTGTAAGAAATGAATCAAATACTTTCTACAAGTATACCAATGGATAATAAGAAAAAACAAACCAATAAAACTCATAATCCTATAAAAATAGAGAAAATATTAAAGTTTTTTGGTATAGTAATATTAATATTTGGCATTTTTTTAATTGGAATTGGTGTTTATAAAATAACTCAAAACCAAGTTCAACAAAAAGCTGAAAACACAGAACCAACGATTTCAATAGAAAATAAAACTGAAAATACAATATTATTAAAAATTATAAATCAAAAAAATATAGATAGACTTGAATATGGCTGGAATGATGAAGAACCAACAATTATATATGGAAACAATGGAAAATATTTAGAAAAAGAAATTAATGTACCAGCAGGAAGCAATATACTTAATGTTTTAGTAGTAGATGTTGACGGAAAAGAAACTACATATGAAAAACAATATGAGAGAGAAAGTAATATAGAATTTGAGGTTTCAGGAAACAAAATAAAAATCATTTATAATGGAGATACAATGATTTCTTATATGACATATAGATGGGACGAAGAAGAAGAAACTAGAGTAGAAATACAAGATACAACTATTGAAAAAGAAATAGATACTATCAAAGGATTGCACACATTAACAGTAGTAGTTGTTGATGAAAATAATAATACAGACACAAAACAACAAAAAATTAATGGAGTTTCAAAACCAAAAGTAGAAGTTACTGTTGATGAACAAAATGAACACTTTGTAATTAAAGCTTCAGATGAAGAAAAAATATCAAAATTCTCATTTAAATTAAATCAAGATGAGAACCAAGAATATGAAATGAATCTTGAAGATAAAGACTTTAAAGAAATACAATATGTATTACAAGATAGTATGAAATTACAACCAGGAGAAAATACAATAGAAGTAACAGTATACAATTCTAATGGTGTTAGCACAGAATCAGGATTAATAAAAGTTGTGAAATAATAAGGATGGAAAAGAAAATGATGCAAGAAATTTATATAATAGATGATGATGAATCTTCAATATTAGTATTTAGAGAATTATTTAAAAATGACCCTGAATATAAATTTATAAGCGTAAAATCAGAACAAATAGATGTAGCATTAAAAAATATACCATCAATAATAATAGTAAATGAAGATGCAATAGAAGTAGATGTAATTGATTTATGCGAAAAAATAAGAAATGATGAAGATAACAGTATAACACCAATAATTGTGGTATCATCAAACACAGACAAAGAACATAGAATAAAAATATTAAAAGAATCAGTAGAATATTACATTAAGAAACCAGTAAATCCACAATATCTTTATTTTACAATAAAAAATTTAAGTAGATTGCTTAATATAAATAGAAGAATTAGCCCACTTACAGGACTACCAGGAAATGTTCAAATACATGCAGAATTGAAAAAAAGAATATCAAACCATGAACAATTTTCTGTATTGTATTTAGACTTGGATAATTTTAAGGCCTATAATGATGTGTATGGATTTTTAAAAGGTGATGAAATAATAAAATTCACAGCTGATACAATAATAAAATGTATTCACTCAAAAATCGCAAGTGGCTCATTTGTTGGACATATTGGTGGCGATGATTTTATAGCTATAATTCCTTCACTAGAAAGTGAAGAACTTTGTGAAAGTATAATAGCAAATTTTGATGCTGAAGTAACTAAATTTTTTACAGAAGAAGATATTGAAAAGGGCTATATAGAAGTTGCAAATAGAAAGGGTGTAATTGAACAATTTCCACTTACATCAATTTCTATTGGTGTTGTTGAAGCTGATAAAGACAGATTTAGTAATATGCTAGAAATTGGAGAGGTTGGAGCTCAGGTTAAACATTTGGCTAAGTCTATAATGGGTAGCAGTTATGCTATTGATAGAAGGAAAAAATAAACTCATTTATGTGGGTTTATTTTTTTTGAGAAATATTCGTTCTAAAAACTTTCAATTTATATAGATAATAGTAATAAAATCAACAGATTTGTAATAATGATTAATAAGTAAGGAGGAGTACAATGTATGTTGTAAAGAGAAAAAGAATCTGTTTAATATTAATAGCATTACTATTAGGAATATTTGCATATTCATATGAAGGAACAAAAATACGATTAGATGAAGAAATACAGGAAACTACATCAACGCCAGTATCAGGAAAAGTAATAGTAGTAGATGCAGGACATGGAGTTCCAGATGAAGGAGCACAAAGTAGCAGAGGAACAACAGAAGCGGAAACAAACTTAAAAATAGCATTAAAACTACAAAATTTATTAGAACAAAGTGGGTGTACAGTAATTTTAACGCGATCTGATGAAAATGCAATTTATGATTTAGACAAAACCACATTGAGAGAAAAAAAGATATCAGACATTAGAAACAGAGTAAAAATAGGAAATAATGCAAGTGCAGATATTTTTGTAAGTATTCACTTAAATAAAATTCCACAACAGCAATATTGGGGCTGGCAATGTTTTTACAATTCGGGTAACGAAAAAAGTACCAATCTTGCTAAAAAAATACAAGCAAATTTAAATGACTCAATTCAAAAAGAAAATAAAAGAATAGCAATGAAATTAGATACGGTTTATATAATGAAGCATGTTGAAATTCCAATATCAATAGTTGAGTGTGGTTTTTTATCAAATCCAGAAGAAGAACAACAATTATTAGATGACGAATATCAAAATAAATTAGCTTGGGGAATTTTTAATGGAATAATTGACTACTTTAATGAATAAAATTCTTTAGGTGATTATATGTTTTTTGTATTTAGAAAAGATAAAATTTATGCGTATTTAGTATCTATATTAACGGTTATGATGTTGTTTTATGTATCAACTAATATTAATATAATGTCAAGTAAAACGGTTGAGGCTTCTGCAAGCACGGAAAAATTATTGCCAATATATAAGGTTAAAACAGATGAAAAAAAGCTTTCGTTAACAATGAATTGTGCATGGAATGCAGATGATATAGATAGAATATTAGATATATTGAAGGAAAATGATGTTAAAATAACTTTTTTTATGGTGGGAGATTGGATTAATAAATATCCTGACTATGTTAAAAAGATAGATGAAGCGGGACATGAAATTCGGAAGTCATAGTGATACACACCCACATGTTAATAATTTGAGTTATGAAAAAAATATAGAAGAAATAGAAAAAAGTAATGATAAAATTCAAAACATAATTGGAAAAAGAACTAATTTGTATAGAGCTCCGTATGGCGAATATAATAATACTGTTATTAAATCTGCCACAGATAAAGGATATTTTACTATTCAATGGAGTTTAGATACTTTAGACTATACTGGACTTACTGGAGCTGAAATGTGGAAAAGACTGGACACAAAGCTGACATCAGGTGATATTATTTTAATGCACAATGGAACAAAACATACTGCTGATTCGTTAGATATGATACTAAAAAATATAAAACAAAAAGGTTATGAAGTAGTGCCTGTATCTGAATTAATATATAAGGATAATTATAAAATTGATTCTACTGGCATGCAAATAAATGTATAAAAATTTCCATAATGTGTATAATTATATACAAAATAATTAATAAAATACTGGAAAAAGCTACATTTTTGATTAAAATTTAACTTTTTATGTAGACAAAACCAAAAAAATGGTGTATAATAGAAGATGTAGAAAAAAGAGAGCAAAAGGATAAATATACCAAAAAGATAAAAATAAGGGAGGAAAAAATTTTGGATACAAATTATTTAGAAAACAACAATTTAACATTAGTTGGTAAAGTTACAGGAGAAAAAAGATTTAGTCATGAAATTTATGGAGAAAGGTTTTTTGTTTTTGACTTAGAAATAGCAAGATTAAGTGGAAATGCAGATATTATACCAATAACTGTTTCTGAGAGATTGGTAACTGATGAAATGTTATCAGCAGGAAAAAAATTATTAGTAAAAGGACAATTTAGATCATACAATAGTTATGATAATGAAAAAAATAGATTAATACTAACAGTTTTTGCAAAAGATATCTTAGAAGTAGAAGAAAATGAACAAGAAGAAAATGAAATGACAAAAAAAGATATGATAACAAATGAGGTTATTTTAATAGGTTATATTTGTAAAGCACCTATATATAGACAAACACCATTTGGAAGAGAAATAGCAGATATCTTATTAGCAGTTAATAGAGCATATAATAAATCAGATTATATTCCTACAATTGCTTGGGGAAGAAATGCAAGATTTTGTCAAAACTTAGAAGTAGGAACTAAAGTAAAAATAGTTGGTAGAGTTCAATCAAGGATGTATGAAAAGAAATTTGAAGATGGAACTGTTGAAAATAGAGTTGCTTATGAAGTTTCTATTGGTAGTTTAGAATTAATTGAAGAAGATAATGATACAGAAATTAAAGAAAAAGAAAATCAGGAAGCTGTATAATTATTGTAAAAAAGCAGTATAGTTTTAATAAAACTATACTGCTTTTGGTTGCTAATATTCATCTTTTTTGGAATCTTCATTTTCTTTTAAGTATTTTAAAATATCTTCATCAGATATATTAAGAACTTTGATAAGTTTTTTTAGTGTATTCACAGTAGTTTTGGATTCGTTGTGTTCTAGTCGTTGTAAATGTCTCCAACTTATATCTACTTTTTCAGCTAATTCTTCTTGTGAAAATCCATTTTTATGTCTATATTCTCTAATCATATAGTAGACCTCCGTAAATAAATCTTTTGTGCTAATTATGTCATAATTATATTTAAAAAACTATGATAAAAGTATCATAGAACCTTGACAATAAAATTAATTAATAATATAATTTATATGATAAAAATGTCGTTGAAAGGAGAATTCCAAAAATGAAATTCAAAAGAAGAGAAGGTATCACATTAGTTGCTTTGGTGATAACAATAATTATTTTATTGATATTGGCAGGAATATCAATACAGGCTTTAACAAATCAAGGTTTATTTGCACAAGCAGATAGTGCTAAAAAGGCAACAGAAATTGCAAATATTAAGGAACAGGTAAATTTGGATATTTATCAGAAACAATTGGAGCCACCATTGGGAAGTATAACACAAGTGCAGCTAGAAAGTATATTAAGTAAATATGGAACAGTTGTGTATGAAGATGATGGGACAACAATAAAATAAATAAAGACAGAAAGTGGATATGAAATTTTATTGGCTGATATTTATTCTGGTTCATATATAGAATTGCAAGCAGATGGCAGTTGGAGTAGTTCTAAAAAAGTAAATAGTCCAAAATTAATGCAAGGTATGACAGGAATATATTGGGACGAAAGCGGAAATGAAGTAACAGTAACAGTTGATAATCAAGATAATTGGTATAATTACTCAGAACAAAAATGGGCAAATGCAATAACAGAAGACGGAAGTTATTGGGTTTGGATACCAAGATATGCTTATAGAATAACAAGCAATTGTAATAAAGGTGGAACAGGGGTATCAGGAACAATATTAGTAGATTTTTTACAAGGTACAACAAATAAAAATGCAAGTGGAACAGAAATAAGTAAAACATACCCAACAGTAACAAATAATGCAATGACAGCATTTGTAGTACACCCAAGCTTTACAAATGGAACAGCAAATAATTTTATGAACGGTGAGTGGGATGCAGAAATACCGGGATTCTGGGTTGCAAAATATGCAGCAGGATTCCAAGAGTGTACACAAACAGTCGAAAGTAATGGAACAGTAACAGAACCAATAACAAATTTAGCAAATGTAAAATATTCAGATAAACATTATACATCATGGCATACAGGAAATATAACCAATGCACTATCACAAACATTAACAGAGAGTGCTTATGCAAATCAAAAATTATCATATCCAGTGTTTAAACCACTAACATATGCTTATAATTTAATAAGTTCTGGCGATAGCTATACAATATCAAAAGAAATAGCAAATGCAAGTAATTTTTATGGTTTAAGTTCAAGTCAGACAGATTCACACCAAATGAAAAATAGTGAGTGGGGAGCAGTTGCATATTTAACACAAAGTTCATGTGGAAGAAATGGAATAGAAGTAACAATAAATAGCAAAAATTTAAATAATAAAGACTCAAAATTCATCTACGCAGTAACAGGATATGCAGGAGGAACAGCAAATGGAGTTTCAGCAAGTAGTACAGATAATAAAACAGGAGTATTTGATTTAAATGGTTGCGTATGGGAAAGAACAGCAGCATATGTATCAAATGGACACGAAAATTTAGAAACTTATGGAAAGTCATTTGCTTCATTAACAACAAATGCTAATGGATATAAAACATTAAGTACAAAATGGGTAACAGTATATCCATACAATAGCTCAAGTGATAGTGATGTAAATAATTATAATGTATATAAGAACTTAAAATCAACAATATATGGATTTGGAGATGCGATATTAGAAACATCAACAGCAGGAAGAAATTCAACAGCATGGAACGGGGACTACTCTAACTATTCTCGTATTGAAGCTCCGTTCTTCATATATGGCGATACTGGTAATTGGTCTAGCTCTTCTGCGGGTACATTTGCTTTCCATTATACTGATGGTGGTTCATATGGCACATTTGGCTTCCGTGCAGTGTTGATTCAAAAATAATAAATGTCGAATTTTGCGATGAAATCTACATAAAATTATTCAAAAAATATTTACAATAGCCACTTAATGTGATATAAATAGAATATTCTATTTAGTCCATATAAGTGGCTTAAATT
>CAKPCL010000016.1 GCA_934141605.1 uncultured Clostridia bacterium | reverse complement strand
TTTGTTCATTTAAATTACCTCCTATAAGATTTAAAAATTTATGTACTTTTATCGCCTGAACTAAGCAATAACTGTACTTTCTAATAACACTATTCGCCAACTTTCGCTAAAATCCTTCTTTTTTTCTAATAAATTTTAATTTTTTCTAAAATTCTAACTATTTTATCACCTGCTGGCAACATTTTTATTTCCTCTTTAGTAAAGACTTTTAAAATTATTACAGATAATACATATACAATTACTGCCACAGTTATCGCTATTATTGTAGCCATTTTTTCAATTATTATTCCTTTTAAAGCTAAATATGTAAAATATGAACATATTCCCATAATTGCTATTGCTATAACTGGTTTTATTACAAATTTTGAAAATGTCAAATTCAACTTAATGTTTTTTCTTAATAATGTAAAAGCTATGCAAAAAGCAACCAAATGACAAGCAACTGAACCCCAAGCAGCTCCGTAAACTCCAATACTTGGAATTTTAATTAATGTAATGTTAAAAATAAATTTTATAAACACACCAGTTGCTAATGATATTGTTGGGATCATCAATTTTCCAAATCCTTGTAATGCTCCATTTATAGTCTGGTCTAAAATTGTAAAAATTATTGTCAATGCACTTATTTGTAATATTAATGCTCCATCATTTGCATTTGGGAACAATAAATTCAAAATAGGTTGTGCAAAAATAAACATACCAACTGTACAAGGTAAACCAATTAACATTGAAATTAACAAAGAAAATGATGTTTTTTCTGTTATTGTTTTACTATCATTTCTAGCTTTAGCGGCTGATATAGCTGGAACTAATGCAGTAGCAAAAGCTACATTTATAGCCAATGGCAAACTTGTTAATGTATCAACTTTTCCACCTAAAATTCCATATAAAGCTGTTGCTTGATCCTCTGGCATAAAAGCCTTCAAATTTCTTACAACCGTAAATGAATCAACATTTTTATTTATTGATGACATTATTGCGGTTAAAGTTATTGGAATTGAAACTAATAAAATTCTTTTTATTATTGTTGATACTCTTTCATATTTATAATTTACTGTATTTTTTATTTCTATACCAATTTCTTTTCTTTCAGACCTATAATATAAAAATAAATAACTAAATCCTAAAAATGTTGCTAGTGTTGTTGCTAAATTTGCTCCTGCTGCCATCCACTCAGTTGAAACATTTGATAATATAGCAACAATTTCAACAACTATAATTGTAAGCAATGTCTTAAATACTTGTTCTAAAGTCTGAGATTTTGCACCTACACTTATTTTTTGTCTACCATTAAAATATCCTCTCATAACTGATGCCACAGTAACAAAAAATATAGCTGGTGATAATGCAACTAATGTCATTTCCGCATCTGGTATTTGTAACCATTGATTTGCTATAATATTTGCTCCAAAAAACAATAACAAACTTCCTACCAAACCTATTATTGCAAATGTTGCAAATGCTATTTTAAAAATTCTATGTGCACCTTTATTATCTCCTACTGCAACTCTTTCTGAAACTAATTTTGAAATTGCACTTGGAACTCCTATTGAAGATATTGTAAGTAACAACGCATATATTTGATATCCACTTGCACATATTCCATTTCCTTTATCTCCAAAGCCTTGTCTATTAGTTAAATATAATGTATAAACTAATCCTAATATTTTAATTAGAACTTGTGAAAACATTAATGTTATAACTCCTTGCATAAATCCTTCTTTTGAAGTTCCATTATTTGCTTTGTTTTTTTCTCTATTTTTATTACTAATTTTTATCATTTTTCCTCCTTTGTTTCAAATTCATTACTAATTACTATTTAAATTATTCATATATTATGCTTATAAAATATCAGCTTTTCTCTAATATTATAATTTTTATTCAAAATTTTAGCAATAGTTTTTACAAATTTTGCAAAAATCATTGACAAATATATATTTTTGTAATAAAATATTTAAGCATTATGTTAGAATATGATTTAAATATAAAACTTCTCCCCGGTGGTTTTTATTTAAATATCATAAAATAAAAAATATATAAATAGGAGGGTAATTATTACCATGAATAATACAACATATAGCCCAAAGAAGGCTGAAATAGAAAGCAAATGGTACATAATTGATGCAGCAAACAAACCATTAGGTAGAGTTGCAACAGAAGCTGCAAAATTATTAAGAGGAAAACACAAACCAACATTTACACCTAATATCGATACAGGTGATCACGTTATAGTATTAAATGCTAAAGACGTTATTTTAACAGGAAACAAAATGGATCAAAAAATTTATAGACACCACTCAGGATACATTGGTGGAATGAAAGAAACTCCAGCAAGAGTAATGTTAGAAAAAAATCCAGAAAAAGCTATGACATTAGCTATTAAAGGAATGTTACCACACAACTCTTTAGGAAGAGCTCAACTTAAAAAATTAAGAGTTTATGCAGGAGCAGAACATGAAAATCAAGCACAAAAACCAGAAGTATGGGAGGTAAAATAATATGGCTAAATCAGAAAAAATAGTTTACACTGGAACAGGAAGAAGAAAATCTTCAATTGCCAGAGTTAGATTAGTAGAAGGATCTGGAAAAATAACTATTAATGGTAAAGATATTGATGAATTTTTCGGATTAGAAACTTTAAAAGTTATAGTAAGACAACCACTTACAGTTACAAACACAACTGATAAATATGATGTTATTTGTTCAGTTCAAGGTGGAGGATTTACAGGTCAAGCTGGAGCAATCAGACATGGTATTGCTAGAGCTTTAAATGAAGCTAATAGTGAATTTAGACCTGCTTTAAAAACAAACGGATTCTTAACAAGAGATCCTCGTATGAAAGAAAGAAAAAAATACGGTCTTAAAAAAGCTAGAAAAGCTCCACAATTCTCAAAAAGATAAAAAATATCAAAACTCGGAAATTTTACTTTCCGAGTTTTTTGTTTCTATTTATTTGTATTAACAGCATTATTACTTTTAGTTGTATTTGTTACTTCATTTTTTGTAGTATTGTTAACTGTAGAATTTGTATTTTCATTTTTAACAGTATTATCAATTGTATTATTTGTCACTTCATTTTTTACAACATTATTTGTTGTATTATTTGTTACTTCATTTTTAACAGCATCATTTGTCGTATTATTTGTTACTTCGTTTTTAACTTCATTTTTTACAGTATTATCTGGTTTAGTCGTATTTATTGTTTCATTTTGTTTGTTATCTGTTTTTGTATTTTCCTCTTCTTTATAACTCTTCCAAGGATTATTTGGATTTGGATCAGTTGGGTCCCAATTTCTTAAATAATCTGGATAAGATGAAATCTTTTTAGCAGTTGGCTTTCCTAAAGGTCCAGGATTTGAACTACTATAAAATTCAACTTTTGTTCCATTTCCACAGTTATTATATAACCATATTAAATCTTCTACTTTCAAACGAATACAACCAGCAGAAGCCGCTGTTCCAAGTTTATCATATTCCCAATATTCTAAGCTTGCATTATCTCCTTTTCTTAAATATGGTACTGAGTGGAATAAAATATTTCCTGTTATTTTTACACAATATTGACCATAAACATTTCCAAAAAGTGCACCCCATGTCCATCTTGCAGGAATTGTATATACTCCAGATGTAGGAGTTGATACTCCAGTAGAACATATCATTGCTTTTACTGGAACTGTGTATTCCCCATTTGAATCCTTCTTATATATAGTTACTACTTGTGCCCCATAATTTACTTTTATATAATATGGAATATTAGTATTTTTTACATTATTACTACTTGTAGTCTTATTTTCATTTGTAGCAGTATTATTTTCTTCAATTGTATTTTCTGGTACTTCTATAATATTATTTTCTTCATATATATTTGTATCCACAAAATTTTCTTCAACTGGTTGCCCTGATGTTTCTACTTTGTTATTTTTAATTCCAAAATATATTAATATTCCTATAACTATTAATATTATTGTAATTCCCACTATTACTAAGTTTTTGCTTTTTATTTTACTATTCTTATTTTTCATTATTTTCCCCTTATTTTTTACTCTACATTTATTATACCATATTTTTATAATGTGTCAAAACTTATTTTTCTAAAATTATAGTCACAGGTCCATCATTTAATAAGCTTACTTTCATATCAGCTCCAAAAATTCCTGTTTCAACCTTTGGAATTTTTTTCTTGCACTCTTCTATTATATATTCATATAATTCATTTGCAAAATCAGGTTTTGCCGCTTCTACAAATGATGGTCTGTTTCCGCCTGAACAATCGGCATATAAAGTAAATTGGGAAACTAATAAAATAGAGCCTTCAACATCTTTTAAGGCTAAATTCATTTTATCATTTTCATCTTTAAAAACTCTCAAATTAATTAATTTTTTAATTAAGTAATCTGCTATTTCTTTAGTATCTGTATGTGTTATACCAACTAAAACTAAAAATCCCCTATCTATTTTTCCTACTGTTTTATTATCAACATCAACTTGTGCGTTTTTTACTCTTTGAATTACAAATTTCATAATATATCACCTTTATCTTTTATAACATATAATAATTATTTTTTCAACTACTCTTCATTTATATCTAAAAGTGACATATCTTTTGACCAAAAAATGTTAGGAACTTTGCCTACAATTACATTTTCTACGATTAATACTTGATTTGATATTTTTTCACTAATACTATCATATGGTGTTAAAACATTAACCTCACACTCAACTTGCAAATATACTCTATGTAAAGTTTGATTTATTCCTTGTGATATAAATTCACTTCTTAAATCTGTTTCTACATTTCCAACCAATGATATTTTTATTGGCACTCCTGGTCCTTTACCTGCAAATAGCTTAAATCCAGTAAAACTACCGTATAGCAATTTCTATATTTTCTCTTGACTTTTCCTCCATCTCATTTTGAATTTTAATTGCAACATCTGATATTATTTCATTTATTGGGAATACATTAGATTTTATCATTGTGATATTTCCTTCATTGTCTTTTTCAATAGTAAACAACTCGTCATAAGAGTGCTCTCTCATAACATTTGTTGCTTGTTCGTTCGAAATTATTGTTGCAACTGCTTTGGCCTTGTCTTCACAAATAGTATCAAATATTGGCAAAATTGCATCTAATACAACTTTTACTGTACTAAATGCAATTACCATTATTATAAAAATTTTTGCCATTTTCTGTTTTTTTCTAAAATTTTTATCACTAATATTAGTCAAAAATATTTTAGGAATTCTTATTCTTGGTCTCGAATAAATCTTGCTCAAAATTTGTTTTATTACCTCCTAATTTTTCAAGCCTCTTCTGAAATTTTTTCAAATTTTGGAATATATAGTTTTTGTCCAGGCATTATTAAGTTTTCATTTTCAATGCCATTTGTTCTAGCTATTCCATCTACTGTGCTACCAAATTCTTTTGCTATATTCCATAAAGTGTCTCCTTTTTTTACAATGTAAATAACTATGCTATAATCTTGTTCTTCTCTTTCTCCATTTTCTTGAATTTGATCAATCATATTGATATTAGCTGTTCTGTACATATTTGTATTAGTTTGAAGGTCAATATTACAATTTATATCTCCTCCGTCTTGAATTATAAAGTCTTGTGATTTGACTTCTACATTGCTGTCTGTATTCAAACTTTCACCATTTTGTAAGTTTTCTATAGTGTATTCAAATGGAATTTTTGCATCTTTAGTTACAATTTGTGTTCTAGAATTTTCAAAAAGAAATTTTAAGTTTAATTCTGCTTCATATAAAATTTTTGAATTTATCTTGCTTTCATTTGTTATTGATGGTGTAATGTCTACATCAATTAGTTTTAGTCCTTCTATATCTTTTAAGTTAATTTTATCTCTTATTTGTTTTGTTCCGGTGTCATTTTTCTTATCAGTCATTGCCATTATTTGTTTTTTTTCAAAGTCAATATTTTCAACAGGACTATACATATCTTGTATTAAATTAATTTGTTTTTCTTCATAGGCATAGCATTCAACTTCTATTTCTATTTCAACATAAATTGAGTGTTCTTCTTGCGAATTTGGTTTTATAATAATATTTTTTATTTCATAATTAACATCACATATGTTTTCTTCAGAAACATTTTGAATATCTATAAAGCCTACAACTGGTATTTTGCAGTTGATTGTGTTTATTCTATTATCTTCTGTTAAGTACATTATTCTTATTTCTGCTTCTGCTTTTGTTAAGACCTTGTTATAGCTAATTTTTATGTCTTTATCAACTAAACATACTTGTGTTTTCAGAATTTCGGCTAAATTGTCCATATTATCTATTTGTAAATTATCTTTTGCATATATTTTGGTTTCACCTTGCCCTACTAATGAATTTACCTTTAAGTCTTCTTTTAAAATTTGAACATTACTTTCATTTTGTATTTCATTTATTACTTCTACATTTTCATTTAAATAAACTTTTAGACTAATTTCTAAAGTTGCTTTAATTCCTACTTTTCTTCCATTTATGACTTTTGCCTCTATTGATTTTATATTTACGCAAGAAATTACAGTCATTCCTTCTTTGCAATTTGGAACATTTATATTTTCAGAAAAGTCTATGCTTGTATTTAATCCTCTTACTGTGTCATCAGTTCCATCTGGCATATACATTATATATGTATTTATAGTTCCATCAATTCTCACTTTTTCGTCTTGAGCTTCTTTTTTATATATTGATACAACCCCACTTGTACAAATTGTGTTCAAAATATCAGGTTTTGAATCTGGTACTATCATATCTCCTTCTGTAAATATGATTTCTTTTTTCTCTGCTATTAATTTATTTATACTTAAGTTTTCTCTTTGTGCTTCTATCATTTTTTACCTCCTTACAGTTTTTCTTTATAAATCTATATGTGCTATTTTTTTATTTATGACTATTTTATAAATATTAATTGATTATTTGTTATTAGAAGGCATTATTATGATGTTCAAAGAGTTATCGTATTTGTATTTATTTATTATGTTTTCTGAAAAGCTTGCTAGTTCGTTTGGTATTACTACTGTTGTGTATTTTTGTTTTTTTAGTTCTTCTATTTTTTCGTCTATTTGTTCTGGTTCTTTTATTTCTTCTACATTTATTCCTAGTAGTTGCGGGATTTTGAAGTTTTTTTCTTTTTCGTATTTTATGAAGGTTATTTTCATTTTTATCACCTTTTATTAGTTTGTTTATTTTTTGAATTTATATTCCAAATTTTACATATTTTAATTTTTGTGCTATAATTAAGTTGATACTTATAGTTTTGCTTATGAAAAGGAGACTTTTATGAAAGAATTTTTTGAAGACTTAAAAAAAGCTATTTCAGAACTTGCAGATGATGTTATATCTGTAATTTTTCCAAAACTTTAAGCAAAAACCGCCTCCGTAATTCGGATGCGGTTTTTTTATTTTAAAATTTTCATTTGACAAAAATAGAAAATCTATGTATAATAAAAGTAAGAAATTGAGAAACCACAATATGGTTTGCCAGGTTATATGTAAAAACACATCGCCCAGTCAAGACAGATGTGTTTTTTTATTGGTTATTTTTGTTTGCTAATAATTGCCACTAGTGCAATAATCAAGGCAAACGCAATGATAGTTACTGATACCAAACAAATAAAAAGTAATTGTAATAACGCTAATAATATTTGTACTTCTATCATACGCCTCACCTCCTTGTTGGAGGCAAACCACATCTGCTTATTCTCAATTTCTATGTTAATCATTATATTATATTTTTACTTATTTGTCTAGCAAACAAACTAAATTTTATGTACTTTTTAATTCAAGTCTTAATTTATCAATAATCATTGCTATAAATTCGCTATTTGTAGACTTTCCTTTGTGTAACCGTAAACAATGCACATACTATTTTTTTGTCAAAAAACAGGGTAGCTCCGTAAAACCCCCCCTGTTTATTTCTATGCACTCTTAAGTTCAAGCCTCAACTTATCAGCAATCATTGCAATAAATTCTGAGTTAGTTGGCTTTCCTTTAGCAGCTGAAATTGTATAACCAAATATTTTCTCAACTGTTTGTTGATCACCTCTACCCCAAGCAACCTCTATTGCATGACGAATTGCACGCTCAACACGACTTGGAGTTGTATTAAACTTAGTTGCTATTTTAGGATACAAACTCTTAGTAATTTGATTTATAACATCTATATCATTAACAACCATAATTATAGCTTCTCTTAAATATTGATATCCCTTTATATGTGCTGGTACTCCCACTTCATGAATAATATTAGTTACTAAAGCTTCTAGGTTTTCCTCACTTTTCTCTTTATCTCCTGAAATCTCAACATATTGTTGTTTTGTTTCTTTTCCAATAAAACTATTAACATTTTGATTAGGTTTATAATTCTTAAGTTCTCTAATTCTTTTTATTAATAATTCAATGTCAAATGGTTTTACAACATAATATTCTGCACCTAAATTTATTGCCTTTTGTGTAATTTTATCTTGCCCTACTGCTGAAAGCATAATACAAATTGGCTTTTTGCTACAATTTAATGTAGGTATTTTTTCTAATACACCAATTCCGTCTAAATGTGGCATTATCACATCTAGTAACACTACATCTGGCATAACATTAGTTATCAATTCTACTGCTTCTTCACCATCTTTAGCAATTCCAATTACCTCCATGTCGTCTTGCTCTTGTATATAATTAGCAAGTGTTTGACTAAATTCTTGATTATCATCTGAAATCAATATAGTTGTTTTTTCTTTCATTTGAATACCCCCTAAATTAAATATTCTTTTCACTTGTCCATTTATCTTATGTTAATTCTTCTTTCAAACATTTGAATAACAACAAATTAAAGAACTGTAAATTTTTTACAGTTCTGATTATATTATATATAATTTAGTTTTCCCTATTTTTTTACAAAAGTATTATTTTATTATACATTTATCTATTAATTTTTTAGATAAAAACTTCAATTTTATCAAATTCACTTTTTTTGTTTCAAAATCTTCTATTAATCTTTGTTTACTGCTTTCTTGTAGCTGAATTTTACAAAAAATTATATCTGAATAAACAAAATTTTCTATAATTATATTATTTTTTTTACAATAATACTTAAAGTTTTCCAAATTATTGTATTCAATTTCAACTTCTGCCTCTTGTCCCATACACTTTTCAATCATTTCAGAATTGTTTATTGCTTCTAAAGTAGCATCAGAATAGGCTCTTACAAGTCCTCCTGTTCCTAACAATATACCACCAAAATATCTTGTTACAACAACAAGAACATTACACAAATTATTTTTTTGTAAAATGTTCAACATTGGTCCGCCCGCTGTCCCTGAAGGTTCACCATCATCACTTGATTTTTCAATTATTTTTTCATCTTCCAAAACCCTGTAAGCTATACAATTATGTCTTGCATCAAAATATTTTTTCTTTAATTGTTTTATAGAATTTTCAGCTTCTTCTTGAGTATTTACTATTAATAAATTGCATATAAATTTTGATTTTTTTACAACAATTTCAACTTTTACATTTTCTTTTATTGAAATAAAATTTTCCATATTTCTCACTTTCCTGCAGTATATCCAGTAGAGTAAGCTATTTGAAGATTAAATCCTCCTGTATAAGCATCTACATCTATTATTTCTCCTGCAAAATATAGATTTGGTATTAATTTTGATTCCATAGTTTTTGGATTTATTTCCTTGATGCTTATTCCTCCGCTTGTTACTATCGCCTCTTCTATAGGTCTAAAACCACTAATTTCTATTTCAAAATTTTTTAATATTTTTATAAGTTCTTTTCTTTCTTTTTTATTTATTTCATTAACCTTCTTATCAGGATTTATCCCACTTTTTTCTATTATTATTGGAATTAATTTTTGTGGCAACAATTTGTCTAAACTATTCTTAAATTGTTTATTTTTAAACTCTAGAAAATCTCTTAATATTCTTTCATCTAATTTTTCTTCTGAAAGAGCTGGTTTAAAATCTATTTTTAATGCGATTTTTCTATTTTTTAAAAGTTCTTCTATGTTTTTATATCTTACTAAATGAGCAGAACCACTTAAAATAGTTGGTCCAGAAACTCCAAAATGTGTAAATAACATTTCACCAAAATCTTCGTAAATTACTTTGTTGTTTTCTAAATTTCTAAATTGTATATTTACATTTCTTAAAGATAGTCCCTGTAAATCTTTACATGTTTTTTTGTCATAGCTTTCTAATGGTACTAAAGATGGTTTTATTTTAGTAACTGTATGTCCTAATTCATTAGCTATTTTATATCCGTCACCAGTTGAACCTGTTAAAGGATAGCTTTTTCCTCCTGTTGCTAAAACAACTTTATCAGCTAAAAACACTTTATTATCTTCTGTTTTAACTTGTAATTTTTCTTTGCCTGCATTAGGCACAATACTAGTCACTTTTGTATTATATATTATTTCAACTCTTAACTCTCTTAATCTTTTTTTGAAGCACTCTAAAACATCTAAAGATTTATCAGTTTTAGGAAATATTCTATTTCCTCTTTCTTCTTTTACTTCTAATCCTTGTAATTTTAAAAACTGTATTATATCTAAATTAGTATAATTTTTAAAGCAACTATATAAAAATTGGCCATTTCCAGGGATATTTTGGATAAAATCATCTATTGGTAAAGCTGATGTTATATTGCATCTTCCTTTTCCAGTGATTAATAATTTTCTTCCTAATCTATCCATTTTTTCTAGTAAAATAACTTTATTTCCACTTTCTGCAGCAGATATAGCTGACATCATTCCTGCGGGTCCTCCGCCTATTACTACAACTTCCATATCTTCCTTCCTATTTATCGGATTAATTTTTCATTTTTTGAATTGCTTTTAAAATTCCAAATTTACCATATTCATATGTAAGTCCACCCTGCATATATGCTATATATGGCTCTCTTATTGGTCCATCGCAACTTAATTCTATTGTTGACCCTTCTGTAAAAGTACCAGCCGCCATTATAACTTTATCCTCATATCCACCCATATCACTAGGAAATGGAATTACATTTGAATCTATTGGTGAACCCATCTGAATTCCTTGGCAAAATTTTATTAAATTGTCTTCACTTCCAAGTTTAATTGTTTGAACAATATCAGCTCTTACTTCATCAAATTTTGGTTCAACATCATATCCTAATTTTTCTAGTATTCTGCTTGCAAATATTGCAGTTTTAACACTTGAATTTACAACTTGTGGCGCAAAAAATAGTCCTTTTAAAAATCTAGTATTTTGTCCTAAAGATGGTCCTATTTCTTTTCCTATCCCCGGTGCTGTTAATCTTTCAGCACATAATTCTATTAAATCTTTTCTTCCAACTATGTATGCTCCAGATGTTGCAATTCCTGCTCCTAAGTTTTTCATTAATGAGCCTACTGCAATATCTGCTCCAATTTCTATTGGCTCTTTTTCCTGAACAAATTCACCATAGCAATTATCCACCATAATTATTACATCTTTGTTGACTTCTCTAATTGCTTTTATTGCTTTTTCTATTTTTTCAATTGTTAAACTTTTTCTTGTTGAATATCCCCTTGACCTTTGAATTTCAACTAATTTTACATCTTGTTTTTTTAGTCTCTCTTGAATTGCTTTAATATCAAAGTCATTTTCTACAAGTTCTATTTGTTCATATTTTATTCCAAATGCTTTTAATGAACTTTTACTTTCTGTTTCGTTGCACCCTATAACTGTCTGAAGTGTATCGTATGGTTCTCCTGTTATACTTATCATTATATCATTTGGTCTTAAAAGAGCTGATAGTGTTATTGCTAAAGCATGTGTTCCTGATATAAGTTGTGCACGAACTAATGCATCTTCAGCTTTAAATATTTTTGCGTAAATTTCTTCTATTTTATTTCTTCCAGCCTCGTCTATTCCATATCCTGTTGACGAATTTAAGTGCATTTCTTGTAAATTGCATTTTTGAAATGCTGATAATACTTTCATGCTGTTTTTTTCACATATTTTGTCCATTGTTTCAAATTGTTCTTTTATCTCGTTTTCTACTTCTTTTGATTTTTTTTCTAATTCTACATCAATTCCTAATTCTTCTAACATTTTATTACCTTCTTTTCTCTTTTAATCTAATATATTTTACTATATATTGATGTTTTTTACAATAGTGCAAGTTGATTTTTTATGTAAATTATGCTATACTTTAGCTATTACAAATTGTAAAGTAGCATATAGGAGGACACATCATGATAATTTTGAACTTAGAATTTGAGCTTCGGAAAAATTTTGATGAACTAAAAGATTTGTTTCAAATCTTGAACAACATGGTATTTACAGAACAAATAAATTCTGTGGATATTGAAGTAAAAGATTATATAGAAAATAATAAAACATGTTATTATCTATATATTGGCATACATCGTTGTAAGTTATCTTTTGCTTCTATTGAAATTAGAAGAAATTTGGCTAATGCACCATCAAAAGAATTGTCTACTAATTTATTACGGTATTCAGAATTAAAAAGAAGTAACATCTCTAACACACCAGTATTTGAAATAGACAATAACAAGGTTACAATTAAGGTTTTTGATACATATGCAGCAGATATGAATAGTGTAACTAATTTGTCTTTTGATGAAATTATGAGTCCACATGAACCGCGTTTGTTGTCATTGGAATTTTACTTGCGTAAACCTTTTATAGAATTGCCTGAATTTATTGCAATTGCTAATAAAATGTATCAAAAAAATGCAAGTAGTTTTATTACATTAAAACCATCTATTGATAACAAGAAAACCTACCTAAATATAAACTGGTTTTATGAAGATCTTTATAGGCCTTCTTTATGCCTAACGGTAGGATTGCTTGGGAATTCTGTACCAAGTCAGTATCAGTTTGAGCTTGCAAAATTTAACTTTGCGTGTTCAAAAGTTCCAAATCTGGTTTCTGTGTTTATTAACTGTAATGATGCCAATGATTCTAATCATGGTCCTGTTATTCGGATTAATGTTTTTGAGTCAAATGTTTCGAAGGTTCAAAAGGAAATTGAAAAACAGTTTAGGTTACTGGATTCAATTTCGCCTATTTAAGGCTATGATGCACCAAATAAAAAGAGATACTGTGTAAGTACCTCTTTTTTATAAATATTATTGTTGTCGCATTATATCTTATACTAAATTTTTTTTTGCAAATTACATTATTTCACAAATATATCCACACTTTATTCACAACTGTAGAAATTTTTCCACAGTTTTTTCGACTTTTCATTGCTTATTTATCTAATTGATAGTATAATATACAAAAAATATGAGGAGATATACTATGGACAAACAATTACAAGAAGATATTAATGAAAATAAATCTGAATTAATATTTAAAAATCAAATTTCAACTGGTGAAGAAAAAAGTAAAGCAATTACCCATAAAGATTTATCTTTAAGAAGACTAGATGAATCTTTTAATAAACATATAGAATTACTTGAATACAAAAAAACTCATTTACTTGCCTATTGGATTAATGATTTTGCTAATTACCACGACAATGAAAAAAATTTTGATAATAGTGAATTGAAAATATTTAAACGCGGAGACATTGTAAAAGCAAATTTAGGTTTTAACATTGGAAATGAAATAGGTGGATTACATTATTGTGTTGTAATGAACAAATATGATAATAAACTTTCTGGAACTTTAAATATAATACCTTTATCTTCTTTAAAAGAAAACAAAATATACAATTCAAAAACTTGTATAGATTTAGGTGATGAATTATATAATCTATTAATAGCAAAATTTAATATAGAATTAACTGAAATAACATCTAAATTTGTAACTATAGAAAAGTTACCACCTGACGATAGAGTTAAAGAAATAAAGTATATTTCCAAAAAGAGTGATTATTTAGAAAAAATAAAAAGCGAAATTGCAAATATGAAGCATGGTAGTATTGCATATGTAAATCAATTTACAACTATCAGTAAACAAAGAATTTTTAAAACTCCTATACTTTCTAAAATAAGACTTTCATCTAATAGTCTAGATTTACTAGATGAAAAAATAAAATTTTTATTTACTAAATAAAAAAAACAAAAAATTGTATAATTTATTTGACAACTTTCATAATATATAGTATAATCATAGTAAGATTTAACCACATATTATGTAAATAATATAGTCGGTCATAAGAAGATTCAGAACAGTCCTAGCGACTGTTCATTTTTTTTTAAGTTTTTCCAATAAATTAAAAAGAGATACTGTGTAAGTACCTCTTTTTTATAAATATTATTGTTGAGCATATGGTAATACAGCAATATGTCTAGCTCTTTTAACTGCTGTAGTAATATCTCTTTGATGTTTTGCACAACATCCTGTTGTTCTTCTTGGTAAGATTTTACCTTTATCATTAACAAATTTCTTTAATTGGTCAGCGTTTTTGTAATCTAATTCAAAATTTTTGTCACTACATAAAACACAAACTTTCTTTCTTTGTTTTCTGAATTTTGGGTTATAATCTTCATCATAATCTTTCATATTATTATTTCTTTTTTGTTTTTTATCTGCCATTTTGTTAATTTCCCCCTCTCGTACTTATTTTAAAATGGTAAATCATCTGCTGACGATGTTTCAAAATCTGAGCCCATACTTCCTGGCATTGTACTACCAAAAGTACTTTCAAAAGCTCCTGCTCCCATATCTCCTTCTCTTTTACTATCAGCGAAATATGCTTCTTCTGCAACAACTTCTGTTATGTAATGTTTAACTCCTTGTTCATCGTCCCAAGTTCTTGTTTGAAGTCTACCTATTATTCCAACTTGTTGACCTTTTTTAAAGTATTTACTACAAAATTCACCTAATTTACTCCATGCTACAATATTTATAAAATCTGCTTGTCTTTCTTCACCTTGTCTAACAAATCTTCTATTTACTGCTAAACTAAATGAAGCAACTAGTGTATTGTTTGTTTGTGTGTATCTTACTTCTGGATCTCTTGTAAGTCTTCCCATTAATATTACTTTATTCATTTTAATTCCTCTTTTCTTTACTTTAATTTAGGTCCCACATATTTATTTTTTTATTTGGCATTTTAAATTATGCTTCTTTTCTTACAACGATAAATTTGATTATATCATCTGTAATTCTATAAACTCTTTCAAGTTCAGCTATTGAATCTGGTTTTGCTTCAAAGTTAAATAACATATATGTACCTTCTTTGAATTTTTTGATTTCATAAGCTAATCTTTTTTTGCCCATGTTTTCAACTGATTCAATTTTTCCATTTTCATTGATTAATCCTGTGAATTTTTCTTCTAAGGCTTTTAAACCTGCTTCATCAACATTTGGATTAACAATGATAACACTTTCGTATTTATTCATTATTTTCACCTCCCTATGGATTTATACAACCTAACTTTTT
>CAKPCL010000015.1 GCA_934141605.1 uncultured Clostridia bacterium | reverse complement strand
AATCCAGATGCTTATATCCAGAGCAATCTGATAGGATTCTATAACATCCTGGAGGCTTGCCGTCATCATGAGGTAGAACACTTGGTTTATGCTTCTTCTTCATCTGTTTATGGAAGCAACAAAAAAGTTCCTTATTCTACTGATGACAAGGTAGATAATCCTGTAAGTCTGTATGCAGCTACCAAGAAGAGCAACGAGCTGATGGCTCATGCTTACTCTAAGCTTTATAATATCCCAAGCACTGGTTTACGTTTCTTCACCGTTTATGGTCCTGCTGGTCGTCCAGATATGGCATATTTCGGTTTTACGAATAAACTGGTAAAGGGTGAAACCATCAAGATTTTTAACTATGGTAACTGCAAGCGTGATTTTACCTATATTGATGACATTGTAGAGGGTATCGTAAGAGTGATGCAGCATGCGCCTGAGAAGCGAGTAGGCGAGGACGGCTTGCCTATTCCACCATACAAGGTATATAATATAGGTAACAGCCACCCAGAGAATCTTCTGGAGTTCGTCAGCATCTTGCAAGAGGAGCTGATTCGTGCAGGAGTGTTGCCTGTGGATTATGACTTCGAGGCACACAAGAAACTGGTGGCAATGCAGCCTGGCGACGTGCCAGTCACTTATGCAGATACCACGCCCCTGCAAGAAGACTTTGGGTATAAGCCAGATACGTCGCTGAGAGATGGCTTACGAGCCTTTGCTGAGTGGTATAAAGGGTACTATGAGGGAAAATAGTGACAGAGTATAAGACTTCTCGATACTATTCGATAAACAGTTGAATTTGTAAACTCTAAGATTGCAAAAGTGATGAAAATTGCGTAAAAAATGATAAAAAGAGAGAAATGATGCTGTAATTTTAAAAGATTTATTTGTATAATCTTTATATTTCAGTTTAATTTATGTAAATTTGTGCACAATTTTTGTTAAGTTGTTACTTAAAAAGATATGGCAAAGAATACAAACATACATGAATATTATAATGAGCTAGTTGCTGCTGCAAAAGAGCCGACAAAACCTTATTATTGCTATAACAAGGATAGGGCTCATAACGCAGCGATACTAAGTGCTATGTTCAATACGTCTAACAAGGTTAAGATGTTTTGCGGTTCTATGTCTATATTCCGAAAGGAGTTTGTAAATAAGATAGGCAAAGACGAAGATAAGGATATTATGTCTGTCCTTGCTGATAATTTGAAAAAATTTGCGGGTAAGGAGAATGCTTCCTTGGAGATTATCGTAGAAGAATATCCAGAAATGGGTTTCTCTGACTTAATTGACGAGGAAACTCTAGGAAAAATGATGGATACAGGCACTCTTAAGCTTTATAAATTAGGTGATGTCGCATTTAAGGAAAGTATTCCGCATTTCACATTTGCTACGCCATGTTTTGTTCGTTCAGAGCAGGACAAGGTTGAGCATACAGCATTATGTGGCATCAATAATAAAGAATTTATGAAATCTTCGGAGCGTAATTTTGAAGCAATTAAAGACTTAGCTACGCAAGTAACAAGCCTATAGTTTTTTTTATAAAGGCATCGTTATGTTAGATTTCTTGGGAAGAGGACAAACTTTTTATGGAGTTTTGTCTACAATTATTGTACTTTGTATCTTTCGGAACTCTGATGGAAATTTTATTTCCAAGATTTTGGAACAAATAAAGAAACGTTTGCAGGTAAAGGTAAGTGAGTTGAAAGTACATATAGATGATAAAAATTTGACTAATAAGCTAGGAGAAAAATTAGCAACAGAAACTGATGAGGGTAAATTGGCTAGATATGGAGAGTTGATGACTAAGGTCTCAATGGTTCATTCAGACCTTAGCATTTACAAGATGATGTCATTCTTTAGCCATTATAAGGACAAGTATGAACGTATTATGCAGTCAGATGAAATAGTGCGTGCTCCCTTATATACTTTCATCTTTTCTATCATGGTGTTTCTTTTTGATGAATATTTTCGTGGTTCTTTCTTTCCTTTCAAAGAAATGGTTTTTACGACCTTGTCATTTTTGACCCTCTTTTCTGTTATTTATTGGTCTGTTATATGGATAAATTTTATTTATAGGGCGATAGGTGATAAGAGAAAAGAAAATGAAGAAATAAGTTCAGAAAAGCGTAACTTAGCATTGGTCGTAATAGCCTTGTTGTATATCATGTGTGTACCGTCTTTTATGATTTTGGAACTTTATCTTTTGGGTGAGCAATATACTAATGCTGCTAAAGTACTATTTTGGCTTAGTGCCGTTGTGCCAGGTGTCGGTGCAGGCAAATATTTCCTGAGTAAGCACCCAAAGAGTAATAATGGGTTTTATCAGTCCCTCTTGTTCCATATTATGGGTATTTTGTTTTTAGCTGTCTATGTGTCATTATGTTTGCATTTAGCGATAAATTATGTTAATAGTTCATTTGGAAAGATTTTACTTTCGGATGATGGCAATGAGTTGTTGAAAATGGCTGTCTTCTGCTTTACCTTAGGTAATGGATTGTTTATGCCTTTCTTTTGCCCATTGGGGTGCTCCTATTGGATTTATCGTTTGCAGGCAAAGGCAAAAATTTTGCATGGGCAAAAGGTGGCTAACAGAAAATTTGACCAGTATGACGTGGAATTTGAAAAAATATTAAAATCGTGATGAAGGCGGTTGTTAATCAAGTTGTTAGATTCAACTATGTCAAAGCAAAAATATACTGTAGTCCTCTCAGCGAACGATGTTAAAAAGCTCAAGTCTATACTTTCAAATGGAGTATGCTCAGCCCGTTCTATAAAAACATGCTCAGATATTGTTGAATCTTAATGATGCAGCCAAAAACATGTACAAGACTTCGGAGCTGGCAAAGTTGTTTGATATATACGAAACTTCAATAACCAACATAAAAAAGTCCTATCTTTTAGATTTTACAGACATCAAATTATAATATTATGTTATCAAAGATTTTAAAAGGCTTTGTGATTCTTTTCACAAAGCCGAATATAATTGGAATTATACTTTTAAGCAAGTTTTCTTTCTTGATTCCCGACAAACCCTATCTCCAGATGATGTACTGGCTGAATATGGGGAAGAAGTTGGACCTAAAGAATCCCAAGACCTTTAATGAGAAGTTGCAGTGGCTGAAGCTCTATAACCATAACCCTGCATATACCGTGATGGTGGATAAGGTAAAGGCTAAGGAGTATGTTGCCAAGTTGATAGGTGAGGAACATATCATCCCTACCCTGGGTGTATGGGATGATCCTGATGACATAGATTTCGATGCACTGCCTAATCAGTTTGTACTGAAGTGCAATCATAATAGTGGTACAGGTATGTGCATTTGTCGTGATAAAAGTAAATTGGACATAGAAAAGGTTAAGGCAGAACTGCGCAAAGGTTTAAAGGAAAATTACTTTATGAGATGGCGTGAGTGGCCTTATAAGAATGTTCCAAGAAAAATACTGGCTGAGAAGTTTATGGTGGATACGGAACAGAATGTTGAAGCCATAACAAAAGGTAAACTTGAAGAATTGAATGATTATAAAATCTTCTGTTTTAATGGTGAGCCTAAAGTGTTATTTGTTGCCAGTGATCGTGCTAATAAGGTTTGTTTCGATTACTACGATATGAACTTAAAGCATTTAGACTTAAAGCAAGGTGGTGATAATTATCATGGTGAAGTGAAGTTGCCTAAGCATTTTGAGGAAATGAAAGAGTTGGCTGCGAAGATATCCCAAGGTATCCCGCATGTAAGAACTGATTTCTACGAGATAAATGATAAGGTATATTTTGGTGAACTCACGTTCTTCGATTCTACAGGAATGGCTAAGTTTACGCCGGAGGAATGGGATGAAAAGCTAGGAAAACTCATCGTTTTACCCCCCCCATATTTAGGCTATCTGATAGTATCTGAGAGGTATACTATAACTCTGAACATGGAGAAAAAGAAAGAAGAAGTAACTGAACTAACAGATTATAAATGGTTCTGTTTTAATGGAGAACCTTTTATGATGTATGTATCGCATGATAATGCTGAGCATGCTACAACCGATTTCTTTGACATGAATTATAATAGATTACCTTTGAGGATGAAAGATCCAAACTCAGATAATCCTCCAGCCAAACCAAAGGAATTTGAGGAAATGAGAGAATATGCAAAGGTTCTTTCCAGACATATTCCTTTCCTGCGAGTTGATTTCTATGTAATCAGCCATAAAGTATATTTTGGCGAGTTGACTTTCTTTCACAATGCAGGGTTCTGTAAAGTGAAGCCTGATAAGTGGAATATTAAATTAGGTAAGCTAGTTAAATTATAGTAATAATCATGTATAATTAAATAATGTGCACCCTCATTATATGTAGGGGATTATTTTATATGACTTCAATTGTTGATAAAAATAAAAGAATAGCTAAAAATACATTGATGCTTTACATAAGAATGTTATTTCTTATGTTGGTAAATCTTTATACATCAAGAGTTGTTTTACAAGCTCTTGGTATTGAAGATTATGGAGTATATAATGCCGTTGCTGGGTTTATAGCCTTATTTTCAATGGTCTCTAATTCTATATCAGGTGCAATTAGCCGTTTTCTAACGTTTGTACTTGGTCTAGGTGATCAGATGAAGTTAAACAAGGTCTTCAGTACTGCATTGATTATCCAAATAACAATAGCATTAATAGTTGTCGCATTGGTTGAAATTGTAGGTGTATGGTTCTTGAATACACATATGACAATACCTGACAATAGAATTCTTGCAGCTAATTGTGTATTACAATTAACATTACTTACTTTCGTTTTTAATCTTTGGAGTACTCCTTACAATGCTGCTATTATTGCTCATGAAAAAATGAGTGCCTTTGCTTATATAGGTATATTTGATGGCTGCGCAAAACTATCTGTAGCTTTTTTAATCTGGGTTTCGCCTATAGATAATTTGATTTTCTATACATTATTGATGAGTTTAATAGCATTAGCTACTAGGATTCTTTATACGCTATATTGTAAACGTAATTTTGAGGAATGCCATTTTAAATGGGTATTGGATAAAAACTTGTTTAAGGAAATGTTTAGCTTTGCAGGATGGAATTTTATTGGCTGTATATCGGGTGTCCTGTTAGGTCAAGGTATAAACTTATTATACAATGTTTATTTAGGTCCTGTTGTAAATGCAGCCCGTGGATTAGCATCTCAGGTTCAAGCTGCAGTAGGTCAGTTTTCTGATAATTTCTTTACTGCAGTACAACCGCAAATTACTAAATCTTTTGCAGGCAATCAATTGAGTGATGCGCATACTTTAGTATTTCGAAGTAGTCGTTTGGGGTTTTTGTTAATGATGGCATTGGTTATACCTATTGTTTCAGAGACAGAATATATCTTAGGCTTATGGTTAAAAGAAGTTCCTAAGCATACCGCTTCATTTATACAGATTATATTGTTGGATGGTTTGTTTTGTTCTTTTTCTCAGCCACTTATTAAAATGATGTTGGCAACAGGAAAGATTAAAAAATATCAGATTTTAGTGGGATCAGCTAACTTGTTGAATTTTCCTGTGGCGTGGCTAGTTTTGTATTTCACTGGTAATCCAGAGTTTACTCAAATGACTTTATGGTTCTTTTCGCTTATAGTTTTAATGCTTCGTCTTTTCATGTTAAAAGAGACAACCAATTTCCCTGTTGTAAAATTTCTGAATAATACTGTTTTTCGTTGTATGGGAATATTTGTAGTCTGTATTTTGCCAGCGTTATTAATATCTTTTTCTATGGAAGATGGATTAGTTCGATTTCTCTTAAATATAGTTGTATCAGAAGTAATCATATTGCTTATTACATGTTCTTTTGGATTAAATCAGGGAGAACGTCAATTTGTATTTCAAAAAATTAATTATTTAGTAAATAGAAAGAAATGACATTAAAAAATATACCTACATATATTAAAATCTTATGGGAGTGGAAATGGGCGTTTATGCCAAGTATATATTTCAATTTCAGATACTTGCCTTTTAAACAAGCCATCAAATTACCTATTTGGATAAACAAGCCGCATCTGCATGCTATGAAAGGCAAAATTATTATTGATGCGCCTTTTGTTAAAACTGGAATGATTCATTTAGGTGGTTTTGGTGGACATATGTATCCAAATAATGGTATTCATATTACACAATGGGGGGGCAAAATTATCTTTAAAGGAAGCTGCTATATAAATAACAATTCATATATAGTTCAAGGTGCTGATAGTACAATTATTTTTGGTGAAGATTTTTCAGCTTCTACATCAGTGAAAATCATTTCTTTTAAGCAAATTGAATTTGGTGCTCATACAAGAGTTGGATGGGATGTTTTGTTTATGGATACAAACTTTCATCCACTTTATGATATGGAAAAGCAAAAGTTCAAACGAGCTTATGGACCAATTAAAATTGGTGATTATAACTGGTTTGCTTCTCAATGCAAAGTGATGCATTCTGTTACAACACCTGAAAGATGTATTTTTGGTATGGGATCTGTACTAACTAGAGGTGGTAAATATGAATCTTATTGCGTCCATGGTGGATCGCCAATTCGGGTTCTATCACGTAATATTATGAGAGTTTACGGTCAGGACAGAATTACTGATTATAATGAATATTAATTCATGAGAATTCAAAAACATAAAGACGACTGTTGTGGTTGTACTGCTTGTGCAAGTATCTGTCCACGACAGGCTATAACAATGAAACCAGATTCCTTAGGATTCTTGTATCCAGAGGTAGATGAATCCCTGTGTATTGATTGTGGAAGGTGCGTGAAGATCTGTTCATTTAAAAAAAACTACGAAACACCTTTTAGACTTGATGCGATAAAGACATATGCTGGACGGCATAGGGATTTAAAGCAAGTGGATAAATCGCAATCCGGTGCTGCTTTCGTAGTACTATCAGATTATATATTGGCCCATGGAGGTGTTGTGTATGGTGTGGGATATAAAGATAAGTTTAGACCTGTCCATAAAAGGGCAACTACAGTAGAAGAACGTGATGAGTTTAGGGGAAGCAAGTATGTACAAAGTGATATGACGGGAATTATCCCACAAATAAAACAGGATTTAAAAGATGGTAAGTTGGTTATGTTTACTGGAACAGCTTGCCAGGTATCTGCGGTTTCCACATACTTTGGTAAGAGTTCGCTACGTGAGCGTTTGTTTCTAATGGATATTGTATGCCATGGTGTTGCTGCCCCCTATGTATGGAGAGATTATATTGATTTTTTAGAAAGTAATGGACAAAAAATGACTTCTGTTAATTTCAGAGATAAAAGATATGGTGGTTGGCATTATGGTGAAGAAACGTTCACTTATGAAGATGGATGTACCCTGTTTTACCATTATCATTTTTATTCTCTCATCAATTTACGGTATTCTTGTTACCAATGTCCATACACTAATTATAAGAGAACTTCTGATATCACTGTAGCTGATTTTTGGGGTGTTGAAAAGTCATGTGCTGCTGATTTAGGTGTTGATAACAAAGGATGCTCGCTGTTCTTAGTTAATACTGATAAGGGTGTAATTTGGTTTGATAAAGCTAAAGACACCTTAGAATATCTGCCTGTACCAATAGAACAGACTTCTCAATTACATTTGCGTGTGCCTTCAGTAATGCATAAGCAGAGGGCAAAATTTGAATATGATTATGCGACGAAAGGATTTGCTTATGTTAGGAAGAAATATGGTGAGGTTGGTATTAATTATTACAAAGCTATGTTTAAGCGAAAAATTGTAAAATGGGTATATCCTTTAGCTAAACCCATTTTGGAGGTTTTACGAAACAAGTAACTAATTTTAATTTTTGATAATGAAAATATCATTGATGACTATATGGCACTGTGGTAACTATGGAGCAGAAATGCAAACATACGCAACAGTGAAAGCTTTACGTAAGCTTAGACATGATGTAGAGGTTCTTGATTTTCGATTATTCGAATCTAATCATTCTTTACGTTCTATTGTTGGAAGGTTCTTAAATGCGATAACACCTGCACAGAGAACTTTTGAAAAGTTTTGGAAGAAATATATAAAAAATATATCCTGTCATTACCACAATGTGGCTGAATTAAGAAATAATCCTCCTAAGTCTGATGTTTATTTGGTGGGTAGCGATCAAGTTTGGAACGAGGATATTACTGGTGATAGAAGTGCTGCTTATCTATTAGACTTTGGAGGTGAGAATGTGAAGAGAATATCGTATGCGTCTAGTATTGGTGTAAGCGAATGGAACTTTTCACAATCTTATACAGAAATGGCTTCTAAGCAATTCAAAAAGTTCGTAGCGTTGAGTTGTAGAGAGATAACAGGAGCAAATGTATTATCCCAAAAGTTCAAACTAAATGTTAAGCAAGTTTTAGACCCAACATTGCTGCATCAGGATTATAAAGAAATAACAGGTTTTATTCAAAAAACCAAAAATCTTGTTTTTTATCCTTTGTCGGTAGGTGATACTTCTGCTGTCTCTTTCTGCAAGGAATTGGCAACAAAATTGAATCTGAAGTATGTAAATGCAAATCCTTATACTTTTATTCCTTTTTTGCCTATAATATGGAAGCGTAATTCTATAGCTCAATGGATGAGCGCAATTGGGGGTGCTTCTTTGGTTGTAACTGGCTCTTTTCATGGATTAGCCTTTAGTCTTATCTATCATCGTCAGTTTATATTGATTAATGATAATAAGCAAGGACGAAATTCAAGAATGATGGATTTGCTGAATTATCTAGGATTAGAGCATCGATTGTTTAGAACAACAGAGGAGGCGATGGCTAGCAGAGTATGGGAGGATACTATTGATTATCAATTGATTGATGAAAAATTGAATCAAGCAAGAAATGAATCTTGGAATTATCTAAAACAAAGTTTATCATGAATATAGTATTTTTGTGGAATTGGCCTGTTAATGAGTTTACTGGTGGAGTTGGTATTGTGACTAAGGTGTTGGCCAAAGAAATGCAAAACCGTGGACATCGAGTCATCTTCATAGCACCTATAACACAAGAAGAAAAGTCTAGAAATGCCAGATTGTTAGAGAGCTTAGGTATGAATCAGGATACCTATCCTTATGTTGCTCCTCAATACTATGTTGATGCAAGTATGGAACTCGAACTCGTTGTTACTGAAACAACAAAAATCTTAGAGCAAAATAAGATTGATATGGTTATAGCTCAAGATTTAGATCCTCTAGAGATAGATATAGTGAGTAAATTACCTGATGGATATGTTAAAATTATAACGAAGCACAATCAGCCATTTGAAGCATATGAATTTACTAGAAATGTATTTAAGGGTTATCAGGCAAAAACGTTGAGCAGAAAAATATGGAAAAATGTAGTTTTAGCTTGTCCGTACTTGGGACAAATGAGGCAAAAGCAGTTAAATGAAAGACTATATAAAAAGGCTACTTCTTCTGCTGATAGATTATGTTTGTTGTCGAGTGGCTTCGTAACAAGATTGCTAAGATTTATGCCCAATTTGGATCAACGAAAGATTTGCTACATAAATAATCCCAATACATTTTCGACTAATGTTGAAGTTGTGCATCATAAAGAAAATCTTGTTATTATTGTATGTCGCTTAGTTGAATCTATGAAGAATGTTACTGACTTTATGAAGGCTTGGAAAATGGTAGAACAATACCATCCTGATTGGAAAGCAGAGGTTGTTGGGGATGGTAGGGATATGCAGATGCTTAAGAAGCAATGTAAAAAAATGAACCTTCATTCTTTGACTTTTGTTGGGTATCATAGTGATGTTGAAAGTTTCTATAAAAGAGCTAAAATAATTTGCGTTACTTCATGGTATGAGGGATGGGGTATGACAATAACAGAAGGTATGGCTAATGGATGTGTACCAATAGTTTATAACACTTATGAGGCGATAAAAGATATATTTGACGATGAAGTTAGTGGCTTGATAATTAAGTCTTGTAAGCCTTATGAGCTTTTTGAAAAGCTAAATAGATTAATGAACGATTCTACTCAATGGAATTTATTGAGTAACAATGCAATAGAGAAAGTTAAACAATTCTCGCCAGACAAGATAGTTGAGAATTGGGAACAATTATATCAAGAAATAATGGAAGAAAAACATGTATAATGAAACTGATTTTTCGGAATATATACCAAATGATAGCTCGTTAAAATGGTATCAATTGGAACCAAATGATGCCAAAGAACTGGTTATAAAATTGGTATTGTTCGTTCTCTGTCCTTTTGCAGCCTTTCTAGGCTCTTTGTTAAGACCAACAAGCAAATCCTCCTTTGTGATATATTTCTTGTTTGGTATTCTCTTTTGCTGGCACATGGACCCAAAAGGATTGGTTGTTTATGATGACTACATAGGAATTAGAGATTTGTTTTTGAAGTATAAATATACGATGACAGATTTCTATGATAAGTTATGGCTTTATATTACTTTCGAAGGTAAGGAAAAAGAACTGTATTCTGTATTCTTGAATGCATTTACACGACAGTTTTCTGATAATTATCATCTGTTTTTTGCCATAGCAAGTGTTCCATATCTATTGTTCTCCTTATTATCTGTAAGGAAAATGGTTACAGACAATGAGTTTCCTCTTTGGGGATTCATGTCTTTGATAATCATCCTACTGTTTGTTATCCCTCGTGATATTGTAACGGTACAGAATCCAAGATATACTACAGGTGTATGGATTACGATGTGGGGATTCCTTAATTATTTTGATCAATCGGCTCGCAATAGATATTTGTATGTAATACCGATACTTTTAACACCATTTATTCATTCTGGCTTTTGGCCGATGATATTTGTTTATATCCTGGCAATTAGTTTGCCGTTATCGGCTCATATAAAAACACTACATATTATATTTTTTGCATCTATTCCATTTTCTTTGCTCTCATATGATTTGTTTAATGGAATAAATTATTCGTTTTTACCACCAGCTATTTCTAATTGGATTGAAATGTATTTGAATGATGATTTTTATGCGAAATTTGTTCAAAAGAAAGGTGCTTCAGGTTTTTTCTGGGTTTCTCAATTATTTTCATATATTATTTATGGTCTTTATCTTTATATTCCTTTGATATTAATGAAAAAAAGTAATGAGATATTGTGCCGTGATGATATTGGAAAATTATATCCTTTTTATATATTATTATTTTCTGTGACCAACTTTATTAGATTATTGCCTGTGATAGGTCAACGCTATCTTTTCACTGTGCAAATTATGTCTATATTTATGTTTTATAAAGTTTTTTATCCTCAAAAAAGTAAGTTTTTCTATATCTTATTGGGAGGATGGTCGTTCCATATTTTCTTTAGGTGGTTTTATAGTGGTGCAGGTCTTTATCTAGTACCTAAAAATATATACTATGATAATTTATTTTCTTTAATTATTGATTATCTGTAAGATACTTATATAAGGTAAGTTGATGATATATCTTATATAACCATGGGATGTTTTAAATGATTTAACTTGATTCTATGAAAATATTACTATTTACTGATTCTTTGGGGGCGGGTGGTGCCCAGCGCCAACTAGTTGGACTTGCTGTTCTTCTGAAAAAAAAGGGGCTTGAAGTAAAAGTATGTACATACTATGATATTGATTTTTATCAGCAATATCTTGAGGATAATGGAATAGTAAATGAAATTATACCTCATGCGATAACTTTTCAAAAGCGTATATGGGCAGTACGCAAATACTTCAAGAAAGAGAATCCTAATTGGGTCATAGCTTATCAAGAAACCCCTTCCCTTGTAGCTTGTGCAGCTAAAATGCTTGGTTGTAAGTTCCATCTTATTGCAAGTGAAAGAAATACAACTCAAATAATTAGTATGAATGAACGCATACGTTTCTTTCTCTATAAATGGGTTGATGCCATTGTTCCAAATAGTTATGCTCAAGAAAAATTCCTTCTTCAGCATTATCCATGGATGAAGGTAAAAATCAAAACAATTACTAATTTCGTAGATTTGGATAGATTTTCTTATGTGAAGAGGGTTAGACATAGAGTACCTTTAATTGTTATTGTTGCATCAATTTGGGAATCAAAAAACACATTGGGGTTAATTGAAGGATTGAAATTACTAAAGAATAGGGGGATAAACTTTAAAGTTTCTTGGTATGGGATTTCTGAGAAAAATTCTGATTATTTAGCTCAATGTCGTTCTAAAATAGAGGAGTATGATTTGCTGGATTACATTGAATTGTGTAAAAAGACAAAAGTGATAGAAAAAAAATATGCTGAAGCTGATTATTTCTGTCTTCCTTCTTTTTTTGAAGGTACACCTAATGTAATTTGTGAAGCAATTTCTACTGGCCTTCCAATTATCTGTAGTGATGTATGTGACAATTCTATATATGTGAAGGATGGCATTAATGGCTTCCTTTTCGATCCCCATCATCCAGAGTCTATTGCTATATCACTCTCTAAAGCTTTGGCTTTGAATGATGAACAATATCGATTATTTTGTATGAATAGTAGACAAAACGCAGAGACTTTATTAAATAGTGATGATTTTGTTGATAAGTATATAAAAATTATTAATGTGAAATGATAAGTATTAATAAGTTAGCTTATGGAGGTGTAAAAATAAGCATTCTCATTAATTATCTTTGGGATAAATTTTGGGCACCTATATGGATTACAGCAATGAAGTTTCATGGTAAGCATGTTGTAGTTCGTCCCATGAGTTCTTTAATAAGGGGTATTGAAAATCTATCTGTTGATGATTATTCTATTCTTCCTCCTACTACTACGATTTATTGTACCAAAGCACCTTTGATTATAGGAAAAAAATGTTTGTTTGGTCCTGGTTGTACATTTATCACAGGTGATCATCGAACTGATGTTATAGGAATGCATATTTATGATTGCAATGAAAAACGACAGGAAAATGATTTGCCAATCGTAATTGAAGATGGTGTGTGGTGTGGTGCAAATGTAACTATATTGAAAGGTGTAACGATTGGAAAAGATAGTATTGTTGCAGCAGGTGCTGTAGTGACAAAGTCTTTTCCTCCTTATAGTATTATAGGTGGTGTACCGGCAAAACTATTGAAGAAACGTTTTACAGAAGAGCAAATACAAGAGCATGAACGATTAATGAGCGATTATGAAAAAAACTAAAGTGCTGTTTTGTTCACCATATTCGTATGGGGAAAATGTCATTTCTGGTGGAATTAGTATTTGGGGAAAGATTATTGTGGATTATTCTCAAATAGCAAATGACGAAACTCTGGAAATTATACCGATTTCGTTTGATCGTAAACGAAAGGTGATGGAAGTCAATGATTTTGGATTTAAACGCTTTTATTCTGGATTCAGAGAAATCTCTAAAAAATGTAAAGAAGTAAGAATAAAAATGGATTATCATAAACCTGATGTTATGCATTTATGCACGAGTGCTTCATTAGGCTTGTTGAAAGATTTTTTGTTGTTGCGGTTAGCTTCTCATAAAAATATCAAGAAAGTACTTCATTTGCATTTCGGGCGTGTTCCTGATTTGGTAAAAAAGAATAATTGGGAATGGAAACTTTTGTCGAAAGTTCTCAAAATGTCAGATAAGGTCATTGCTATGGATAAAAAAACATATCGTGCTTTATGCCAAAAAGGTTTTGATAATATAGTTTATGTGCCTAACCCATTGTCGCTTGATATTATTGATAAAGTTAAAGAATTTGAAGTAACAATTCATAGGGTTCCTAAACAGTTATTATTTGTTGGACATGCTCTGAAAACAAAAGGAGTTTATGAACTTGTAGAGGGATGTGTTGGTGTTGAAGGTATCAAACTTCGATTGGTTGGTAAAATTTCTTCAGAAATTAAAAATGACTTATTTGTATTAGCTCAAAAAAGAGACAATGCAGAATGGTTAACTTTTGTTGGGGAAATTTCGCACGATGATGTCTTGAAAGAGTTAATGGCTGCAGATGCATTTGTGTTCCCTAGTTATACAGAAGGATTCCCTAATGTAATTTTAGAAGCGATGGCTTGTGGCTGTCCTATTGCTGCCTCAAATGTGGGAGCAATCCCAGAAATGCTCAATATAGAGGAAGATGCTTGTGGCATTTGTTATGAAGCTAAAAGCTTTTCAAAAGTAAGAGATGCTGTAAAAATATTAATGAATGATACTGAACAAAAAAACAGGTTTGCAGAAAAAGCGAAGAAACGTGTGAACGATATGTATGCAGTGCCTGTTGTTTGGCGTCAATTAGTTAAGGTTTGGAAAGCGAATTAATTCGTAGAGAATGTGTCTAATGTCTTATTTTGAAAAATATGTTATATAAAAATACAAATACTGTGGATTTGTCTTTGTATAACAATGCTTGGTATAATACAGGAGCATCAGTTATAAAAAGAACATTATGGTATTTTGCGAATTCTGCAATTTTGAATAATTCTTTTATTCCATTTTCTAGAATAAAAATCAAAGTATTGCGCTTGTTTGGTGCCGAAATAGGAAAGGGCGTAGTAATCAAGCCATCTGTAAATATCAAGTATCCTTGGAATTTGAAGATAGGAGACTATGTATGGATTGGGGAGAATGTATGGATAGATAATCTTGTGGAGGTTTCTATCGGTGATAATGTATGTATCAGTCAAGGTGCTATGTTGCTCTGTGGCAATCACAACTATAAGAAAACAACATTTGATTTAATGGTTGGCAAAATAATAATAGAGGAGGGAGCATGGGTTGGTGCTCAATCTGTGGTTTGTCCTAATGTGACAATTCACTCTCATGCAGTGCTCGCTGTTGGCTCAGTTGCTAGTCATCACCTAGAAGGATATGCTGTGTACCAAGGCAATCCTGCAATTAAGGTGAGAGAGAGAAACATTCAATAGTCATATCAGATAACTATTCTTGATTAAATCGCAAAACAATGAAAATCTCTATCATTACCGCTACGTATAATAGCGGAAAGACGGTGGGGGACACCTTGAAGAGTGTGCTCGCCCAAACCTATCACGACTATGAATTGCTGGTTGTGGATGGGGCTTCGAAAGATAATACCCTGGAGGTGGTAAAGAAGATGGAACCTCTGTTTGAGGGGAGAATGAGATATATCAGCGAACCCGATAAGGGAATCTATGATGCCATGAACAAGGGCATCAGGATGGCTACGGGGGATGTAATCGGTATTCTTAACTCGGATGACTTCTATACTTCGGATGATGCTTTGGCTTGCATCGCATGGGTGCTGGAGATTGAAAAGGTGGATGCCGTGTATGGCGACATACACTATGTGGACGATGAGGACTTGAAGAAATGCGTAAGATACTATAGCTCCAAGCCTTTCAGAAGGTGGATGATGAGATTGGGCTTTATGCCTGCGCATCCTTCGTTCTATTGTCGTAAAGAGGTATATGAGAAATATGGTGCCTTTGATGCTGAAAACTATCGGGTGGCTGCCGACTTTGAAAATCTGCTGAGACTTATCTTCGTAAATAAAATAAAAACGCACTATATCAACAAGGACTTTGTAACCATGCGTACTGGTGGTGCTTCCAGTTCTGGATTGGAGAGCCATAAGCGCATCATGCGTGACCACCTGAAAGCGCTTAAAAAGAACGGAGTGTATTCTAACTTCTTCCTTTTGGGATTGCGCTATCTGTATAAAATAGGTGAAATATTAAAAAGTAAATGCTAAAAAATAATAGTATAGATATATGATTCAGCCAATTCATTTTTATTTGCTGGGTGCCTTTATTGTGGCGATGATCATCGCCAATATCGTGTT
>CAKPCL010000014.1 GCA_934141605.1 uncultured Clostridia bacterium | reverse complement strand
CCATTTCCTGCATCTTTTATAATCCATTTTTGTGCATCTGTATTATTAGAGCCTATTTGCCATACATTAGTTTCTGGTTTTTTTCCTCCATTTGCTACATCTAATAATCTATTTGAATGTACAGATGCTATTGTGTAGTATCCATTTCCTATGTATTTTACATTGAATTTTTGGTTGTTTGCATTATTGCTTTCATATACTATTATATTTGCGCACTGTTCTTTTGATGCGCCTTCTACATCTATTGCATAATTATTACTTAATGCTGATTTTATTGTATATGTTCCATCTTCTATTGTTTTTTCTGCTTTTGCAAAGCTTTTATTTGGTTTTACTATAATGATTAGTAATATAGTAAATATTAAGCATAATGTAATTTTATATTGGTTAATGTTTTTCTTCATTAGTTTTCCTCCTCCAAATTGCAATTTTCAAATATATTTTATCACAAATTGTCGAAAAACTAAAGTTTTTTTATATTACATTTTTGTTACAAAATTACAGTTCAGTAAAAATTAAAAGTAATTGTTATAAATGTTGATATATTAATATTTTTTACGAGCTTTGCATATAGCTGTCGACACCAAATCAAAGATTTGGACGACATCTTAAAAACATATCTAGGGTCTTCCTTATGGTCTTTTGTTGCAAAATATTAATATATCAACATTTAAAAACATTTTATGATTTTTTACTGAACTGCAATGTTACAAATTTACTCTTTAAAATACCTGGTATAAATAAGATGATAAATAAAAACTTGCAATCAAAATTTTTAATCGGCTTTAATTTGTATTGTTTTGTTAAATAGCTAAACAATATATAATGCTTAATTGCATATAATTTTTTATTAAAACTTACACCTCTCATATCTCTTTGTAAAATTTCTTTAAAATATTCATAATATCCAAAAGGATTTTCTGCAAATTGTTTTGATATATTTTTAGAATATCCTGTGTTTTGATATTCACATACCATAATTGGTTCATTTATACATAATATGTTATATTTTAAATCCATTTCGTGATACATCCTAGCTTCTGTTACAAATCTTTCATTTTTTTCAAGTTTATGCTTGTATATCTTTCTAATTCTTGAATAAAAAACTAATGCTTTTTCTCCATTTTCTTTTTCTTTAAAATATAAATCAAACATCGTTGTTTTAGGTTTTTTAAATGTTTCTCCCATATTTTTTCCATTTGGTTCAATTTTTAAGAAGCATAATGCATAAATATTTTTATCCGTATTTTTTTCATATTCTCTTTTTATTATTTCAAAAGCATTTGATGTAAAATAATCATCTGAATCGCACTCTATAATTAGGTCGCCTTGGGCTTCCGGAATTAGTTTATTCAATGCTTTCATTTTTCCCTGATTTTTTTGATAAAAATATTTAATTTTTATTTTTCCTTCATTTATATAATTTTGGATAAGTTCTTTTGTATTGTCTGTAGAACCATCGTCCATTATATCCCATTCTATTTCTACATCATATTTTGAATTTTCTATTAAACTATTGTATAAATTTTTTAATAATTTTTCCCTATTATATGTTGGTGTCACTACTGATATTTTCATTTTATTCACCTACTAATTTTACTATTTTATCTATTATACTGCTATTATCAAATGTTGTTTTTTCTTTTGTTTGATTGTTTTTTTGTTTATTGTCTTTTAATATATTTCTTAGTTTTTCATATATTTTTTCTTCATCATTTTCAATGATTATACTATCTTCGTACTTTTCTACCGCTTCTCTTGCTGCAGTATCTGTAATAATTATTGTTTTTCCTAATATTTTAGCTTCTTCTAAAACCATACCATAACCTTCAAAATTAGAAAGTAAGCAGAAATAATCTGCATTTTTTATGTATGGATATGGATTTTCTTTTTTACCTAATAAGTGGAAAGTATCGGTAACTTCATAATTTTTAACCATTTGTTCTAATTTTTCTTTTTCTGGTCCATCTCCTATAACATAAAAATTGTGTAATAAATTTTCTTTTATCAATTTGCTATGAATTCTTATTAGTCTGTCTATTGCTTTTTGTGGTACTAATCTTGCAACAGTTACAAAATTTAATTCATTTTTATTAAAATAAATATCTGGTTTTTCTTTTGATTTTTCTATTACTTTTTCACTTTCTATATAGTTATATATAATTTCTTTTTTTACTGGTTCCAAGTATTCATTTCTTACTGTATCTTTATATACTTCTCTGAATTTTCTCATGTTGTCTCTGCTAACAAAAACTAATGTATCATATTTGGAATATATTTTTCTATCTGCTTCTTTTTTTATTTTTGCTTTAATTCCACTTCCAAAAACAAGTGAAATATCATTATGTATCCATGCTATTTTTCTTGTCTTTTTGTTCTTTACACTAAATAATCTTGTAATTGGACCTTCTAAAAAAGCAATTTCTACATCATAATCTCCTCTTATTTCTTTTTTATACACTGATTTTTTGTTTAAAAATAATTTTAAAGGAATTAATTTTTTTTGTTTTTTTGATAATTCGTCATATCTTACATCATATAAGCTTTTTATTTTTACTTTTGGGTCTAACTGTTTTTCTAACTCGCCTTTTGCATATATTGTAAAAATAGTAATTTCATATTTTTCACATAGCTTATTTGATAAATCTACTAATACTCTTTCTGCTCCTCCTAATCCTAGGCTTGTTATTCCAAATAAAATTTTTTTCATCTATTTTACCTCTTTTAATTTATTTATTTTATTGATTAGCAATGTATATATAACTATAATGGCCATCATTGATGATGAATTGAAAAATGTGTATCCTGAAAAGAAAGAAAGTGCAAATGTAAATCCGCTTCCTAAAAGAAGCATTAAATATTCATCATCTATTTTTCTTATATTTTTTATTGCCATATATGCTCCATATATGAATATTGACAAAAATGGCACAAAATATAGCATAAAGCCTAATATTCCAAAATTAAATAAAAATGCTGGTATTTCCATTTCTAATACTAATTCTCTAAAGTTTGCCATATATCCATTTCCAAAAATTATTAAAACTATGTTTTTTTGATTTTTTACTAATGCCAAATTATATATTAATTGTTGTGCTCTCTGGTCATTATTTGTTACATTTAATTGATTCGCTGTATTGTATAAATCTAAAATTGACTGCTTTTGGCTTTCGCTCATATAGCCTTCCTCTAAAGTTTCATCATCTATTTTATTTTTTATTTTCAACAAATCTCCTGTTATATGTGATTTGTCTTCTAAGCTTGTATCGATTATGTCATTTTCTATATTTTTTAGATGCTTTCTTCTTTCAATTGTTGCAGAGCCAAATATTGTAACTAAAATTCCTATTGCAACAACTGCAATGCTAATACATATTATTATTTTTTTATCCGCTTTTTTATTTTTTAATAATCCTATAAATACTTGTACTATTGCGTATAATGATAAAACGGTTATAACCCCTAGTAATCCTACTCTTGTTCCAATTAAAGTTGTTAAAAATATTATATTTAATATTAATATTGGTATTGCAATTTTTCTATATTTTTTATCTTTAATAAATGCAATGTAAACAAACATTAATAATATAAGAATTGCTCCTAGGCTATTTCCGGATTCAAACCAACCTTTATATCCAATTCCCTCATATATGTATGTGTGTGAAGATGTTTTTGTAATTATTGATATGTATATTGAAATTATGTATATACAAGCAGACCACAAAACACTTAATTTTAATTTGCTATTATCTTTATTTTTAAATACATAAATGTATATAAATAGATTTAAAATCATAAAAGAATAATTAATCAAATATTGTGCTTCATGTATAGCATTGCTATAACTGCTTCCTGTTTTTACTTTTTCGAATATACATAGGTGTATTATTGCGTAAACTCCATATATTAATGATGCTAAAATAGAATATAGTTTAAATTTTTTATCTTTTTTGATAAATAGATACATTATTACTATAATTGATATAACTGGTCTTATAAATGTTGATGGTGAATAGTTTGTATTAAACTTGTTTCTAAATAAAAAACTTATTATATCTAAAATTGGGCAAAGTATTATATACGCACATAATATGTTTTCTATATTTATTTTTTTTAATAGTTCTTTTATTTTTTTCATTATATTCCTCTCAATATTGTGCAATAAATTTTATAAGTAAATTTATTTACCGATTTTATATATTTATCTTTTAATGTTTGGTTTTTCTTTAGTATTTCGTTATTTTTCCAGTTTGGAAATTTTGTATTTAAATTTTCCCAAGTTGTTTTAAGTAGAGTTTTTCTTATGTTTTTATCTTGTATTTTAACTATTCTAAGTAATGAACTGCATAATAAATATCTTGTATACACATATTCTAATTCTACCTTATATTCTTCATATAAATCATTTTCTTTGTAATAATTGATTACATTGTCAAGTACTATAAATATTTCTTTAGTTTTTTCATTTTGTACATTTATAATTGAATTGTCTCTTTGTGTATAATGTATATATGGCTTTTTTAAAAACGATACTTTTTCTAAATATGGTATCAATTTATAAGTAAATTCAACATCTTCATATCTTAGTCCTTTTGGGAACTGTATTTTTGTTTCTTCTAAAATGCTTCTTCTTATTAGTTTATTCCATGCTACAACTCTTACTTTTTCTAGCATTTCTTTTTTTCCATTATATGTTTGTCCAATATCTTCTCTTATTTTATTTGGATATTCCCATAAAAAGTCACACTCTACCATATCGCTGTTTTCTTTTTTGGCTAGTTCATACATTTCTTTATATATGTCTTTTTCTACATAATCATCTGAATCTAGAAATGCAATGTATTCGCCTTTAGCATATGGCATTCCATAATTTCTTGCGTCTGATAGTCCACCATTTTCTTTTTTTAGATATACTATTTTTTGTGGATATTTTTCTATAAACTTTTTTATTATTTCTTCTGAATTATCTTTTGTTCCATCATTTACAATTATAATTTCGATATTTTGTAATGTTTGATTTACTAATGAATTCAAACATCTTTCTAAATATTTTTCAACATTGTAAACTGGTACTATAACACTTACTTCTGGCATATTTTTACCTCATTTTTATATATAATTTTATATTAAATTTTAATAAATATCTTTTTATTGCTTGTTTTAAGTTTCTTGCTTTTATGTTTTTGTACATTTTTCTTTTTTTTATTTGTTTTATGAATTCTTTTTGGTCTTTTGGTTGTAATTCATATATTTTTAAAATAACCGCATTTGTATAATAGATTTTGATATTTTCTTTAGTGGTCTTTTCTAAGTTCATTTTTTCAATACATTTCATTGCATTATCATAATGGAACCATACATCTTCAATTCTTTTTAATGTTTTTTCATAGTTATTGTTTCTCATTAGGCTATTTTCTGATTGAACATATGAATATAAATAATGTGGCGTAGATACCATACTTTTGGCACTTACTATTAATAATGGCATAAGCCCAAAGTCTTCGTGGTAGGTTCTTTTAAATGTGAATTTATTTTTTTCAAATAGTTCTTTTTTGATTAAATATACACATGGCGAATCTAATAAAACATCTTGGCTGTAAAGTTTGTTAAAGCCCTCTTCTCCTGTTGTATTTTCAAATATTGGTCCATCTGTTTTTTCTAATATTTCACCTTTTCCATTGACTCTTTGTAATTTAAATTTTATTAAGTCTATATTTTGTTCAATATATTTTGATAATTCTTCTATTAGTCTTTCATCTATATAGTCGTCTGAGTCAACAAATAATATGTAATCTGAGTTTGCTTTTTCTATTCCATAATTTCTTGTTTTTGCTATTCCTTCATTTTCTTTTGAATAAAATTCAATTTTTACTTCATTTTTTCTTGAGTTGTTTTTGATATATTCTTCTATTACTTCTTTAGAATTATCTGTTGAGCCGTCATTAATTATTATGATTTCTATGTCTTTTACAGTTTGATTTACTAATGAATCTAGACATTTTTTTAATTTATCTCCTGTATTGTAAACTGGTACAATTATGCTTACTTTACTCATTTATAAATTTCCTCTCAAAATAATTTTTCTAATTTTTTTATTATTTTTTTGTTATATTCCTCTGGATTAAATTTTTCTTTTATTTCATATCCGTTTTGTATAAAATCTTTCATTTTTTCATATATATCTTCTGTGTCTTTTGATGTCACCATGCCTCGTTTTTCTTCTATTTCTTTATAATCTGATACTTTTGTTGTTATAATAGGCTTTTCTAATACAAAGCTTTCTAAAAATACTACTGGGTATCCTTCATAGTCTGATGTCAGTATTACACAGTCTGAAATTTTAAAATATGGATATGGGTTTTGTTTTGCTCCTATAAAAATAATATTTTTTTCTAATTTTTTTTCTTTTACCATGTCTTTATATTGTTTGTTGTCTGGTCCATCTCCTACAAATAACACTTTAAATTTTAGTCCTTCTTCTTTTAATTTTTCTGATGCTTCAATTATTCTTGTTAGTCTTTTTTGTTTTTCGTCATGTCTTCCTACATTTAGAAAAGTTATATTTTCATTGTCTTTTTCTATTTCTATTTTTTCGTTTGATAGTTCTTTTATTTTTTTGTAGTTAATTAGATTGTTGCAAGTAATTGTTTTATTTTTCATTTCTGGGAATATTTTTATAAAACTATTTTTTCCTTCTTCTGACACAAATATTATGTGTTTAAATTTGTTATATTTTATTGTTTTAAAAAATTTTATCATTTCATCTTTGTTGTTTTTAAATAGTGTCAAGTAGTCCGCATGTCCCCACAAGCTATTGTTTTTTGATGCTGTTCTACTCATAAATGAGCTTGCTATTGAGTATGTTGCAAATGATGCTGAAAAATCAAATTTATTTTTGTATTTTAATATAAATTTAATTCTATTTATTAAGTTTTCAATTTTTCTTTTTATTATGTTTTTGTTTTCGCTTGTTTTGTATTCTATTATTTCTATATTTTTATCTAGTTCTTTTAGAAATGTTCCTTGTTTTTTTTCTAGTGCTATACTTACTTTGTAGTCTTTTTCTTGTAATGTGTTTGCTAGTGTTGTTAGTGCTTTTTCTATTCCTCCTATGTCTAGTGAGTATGCAGTAAATAGTATTTTTTTCATTTTTCCCTCTTTCTTATTTTATTTTCTTTATTGGTATATTAATTTTAACACTATGTAGTTTATTTTTCAATATTTATGTGGGGTTTAATGGTATTTTTTCATTTTTATTTTCATGTTTTCTTGTATTAAAAAAAGATTTGCAACTATTTGCAAACCTTTTTTATCTTATATGATATTACATTTTTAATTTAAACTGTAAATCTCCTAATTTTTCTGTTGTTATATATCCTGCTTTTGCTTTTATGACATCTGGAATTCTATTTACAACAGTTGCACAAGTTAATTCTACTGTTGATGGTTTCTCAACAGTAATAGTTGTAGTTGGTTCACCTTCTACAGTCCAAACATTTTTGTCGAATTCATCTGGTGCATAAACTTTTCCTATACATTCAGATTCAATTGTAATTCCTTCTTTTGTTTTAGTTGTAACAACAGCACTCATTCCTGTTGCATCTCCTGCCTTTATTGTCATATCTAATGTTGAAGAATATATATCTTCTTTATATGTTTGTGGCACACATTTTTGTGTTTGACTTATAATTGTTAATCCCAATTTTGAGCATAACCAGCCATTTACATTCCACATGTATGATGGTGCATATTCACCTTTATTTATTATTTCTTGTCTTTCTTCATCTGACATCCTATCAACAGATGCAACTTGTTTGTCAAAATCTTCTAATGTTAGCCCTGCTCCATGAGCTTCTGCTAATGCAATTCCATAATCTTCAACATTATAGCTTGAGCTTCCTTTTATTTTTGTGATTTTTTGTGTTGAACCTGCAATTGAAGTTATAAGTTGTCCCCAATATATATCTTGATATCCTGTTCCTGTTATTGTACAGTTATTTGCTTTTGCTAATTCGTCAATTTTATTTGTTAGTGTTGGATTTGAATTTTGTGGATAAAATGCTTCTTCACATGTTGATATTGCATTTATTCCTAATTTTGCACATAACATGTATGGTTCTTCTAATTCTGCTATTAAACTTCTTGTTGTTATTATACATATGTCTGGTTTTGTTGTTTTCATCATTTCTTCTGCATTTTCTGCTGATACAACTACTACTCCCATTTTTTCTTTTCCTAATATTTCTCCTATGTCTTTTCCAATTACTGCTGGATTTACATCTACTGCACCTACTATTTCAATTCCTTTTTCTAGCATGTATCTCATTGTGTATAAACTCATTTTTCCTACGCCATATTGTACGGCTTTGATTTTTTGTTCCATATTCTGAAACCTCCTTTGTATTTTATTTTATATAATTTTTTGAATTATATACATATATTATCATTTGTTTCTGCATTTTAATTTTATTATAAATTACTTTTTATTTCAATTATTTATAAAAAAAAGATTATACTTAAGTATAATCTTTTTGGTGCTCCCTCAAGGATTCGAACCTTGGACCCACCGGTTATGAGCCGGTTGCTCTGACCAACTGAGCTAAGGGAGCATAAATATTATTTTTTTGCTTAACGCAAGATACAGTATAAACTATTTTTGACTTGTTGTCAATACTTTTTTAAAATTTTTTTGAGGGATTTGGGGTAGTGTTCCCTTAATCCCTCATATTTTTTATAAATTTTCTCCTCTTCCTTCTGGAAGTGCTGGGTATTGTAAAACAACTCTAATTTTCATAGCATATTTTATAGCTCTTACTACTTTGCTATTTTTAATTCTTTCCCATAATGATGGTTTTGCTTCAAATGTTGTTTCTTCTATATATTGTTGTTGAACTTGTTCTTGAACTGGTGCTTCTACTGGTTGTTCTTCTATTTCTTCTACTTGTGTTGTTTCTTCAATAGGTGCTGGAATATTTTTTAATGCATCTGCAACTTCTATTCCTATATAACTTAATGCTTTTGATCTGTCTTCTATTCTTTCCATATCTATTTCTATATGTAAATTAGATTCTAGATTGTTTACTCTAGCATTTAGTAGTTTCATAGCATCCATATAGTTTTGTGATGTTTTACCTTTGCATTTTCCAACTATATTTAATGTTTCTATTATATCTTCTGAGAAGTTTTCTTCAGCATTTTTTACTTTGTTTTTCCAATTTTCTTCTTTATTGTCAACTGCTTCAATTAATTCTTTTAATTCACCTGCTAAAGCAATATTTTGTTCTCTTTGTCTAATTAGTTCTTCTATTTTTTTAGTATTTTCCTCAAATTGATTTGTTGCAAATTCAACTAATCCATATGCAGCTTTATATACACTGCTAGGGAAATTCTTCTTTTTAGGATATTCTATTAAATACATTTTTACAGATTCTATTAAGTCTTTAAAATATGTATCCTCATCTAATTGTACTATTTGCTTCTTGCTGTTAGGATTTATCATTTTTTGGACTTTTTCTATATTAGATAATATTTTTTCTTCCGTGATTACCATTCTCACGTTTACTATGCCAGATCTAGACATTGTAAACAACCTCCTTATCTTACGCTTTATTGCTTTTACTGTTTTCTATATAATTATACAATATAAAACAAAAAACTACAATAGAATTGTAATTTTTTTATTTTACATTTTTATTACAAAAATATTACATTTTTGTTACAAGTGTTATTTTAATGTTTGAATATTATTGTCCGTATTGGTTTATTCTATTTTTAATCCTTTGATAACTGTATTTTCAAATTCTTTATATAGTTTAATTACTTCTATTTCCTTTTGATTCTTCATTTTATAGACTAATGTTGAAGCTATTAGTGCATATATTTCTGATGCTATTGCCTTTGAATCTCCTTTTTTTATTTGTCCTTCTTCCATTCCCTTTTCAACTATTTTTTCAATTTTATCTATGTATTCATAAACAAATTTTTGACACATTTGATTTCTTGCTTCCTTTCCGTAGAATTGGCTTAATAAAATTGTTATAAAATCTTCATATTTATTAACTATTTTTATTTCTATTAAAACGATAGCTTTTATTTTATCTATGTAGTTTTCTAATTTTTCTGTTTTTATATCTATGCTATTTTGTAATAATTTTATTCCTTCTTCTATAAGAAAATTAAATATTTCTTCTTTGCTTGAAAAGTGATAATATAATGTTCCTTTTGCTACTCCTACTGTTGCCGTAATCTCTTCTATGCTTGTTGCATCATATCCTTTTTCTGCAAATAATTTCATTGATGTTTCAAATATTTTTCTTTTTGTTTTATTCATATTGTTAATTCCTCCGTTCTGTTTATATTATATATTCAATATTTAAATATTTCAATATTTTTTTCTACAAATCTTTACAAATTGTAACACTTAATATAAAATAGCATTGTATAAATAAAAAATCAAAAAAATGTAAACACTAAAAGAAAAATTTTTTGGAGGAAAACAAATGAAAAGCAAAAATGAATTAAATTTCAAAGATTTAAAAATGACATGTGACACTAATATCTTTAATTTTAATACAACAGCAGAATTATCAAATATTACAACAGGTATAGGGCAAGAAAGAGGAATAAAGGCTTTAGAATTTGGATTACAAGTTGATGTAAAAGGATATAACCTTTATATAGAAGGTCCTAGTGGAGTCGGAAAAACCATGTACACTAAAAACTATTTAGATACAATATCTAAAAAGCAAAAAATCCCTAATGACTGGTGTTATATTTATAATTTTGATAATCCAAATGAGCCAATAGCAGTATCTTTGCCTGCTGGTCAAGGTAAAGAATTTAAAGATGCTATGGATGGATTCATTTTAGAAGTAAAGAAAGATATTAAAAAGACTTTTAATGCTGATGATTTTGAAAAGGAAAAAACTTTGCTAAAGCAAGAGTTTGAAGAACAGCGTTCTAATATTTTGGATAAGTTAAATATTGATGCTTCTAAATATAATTTTCAAGTAAAATCTTCACAAAATGGTATTTATATGATGCCTATTGTTAATGGTAAAGCAATTGATGAAGAGGAGTTTGATAAATTAGATAATTCTATCAAGCAAGAATATGAAGAAAAATCAGTAATTGTTCAAAATCAAATAATGGAAGCTATTGAGCATATAAAAAATATTGAAAAACAATCTGATAAAAAAATATCTGAGTGGCAATCAAATATTGCCCTACTTACAATAAATGTTCATATTAATTATTTAAAATCAAAATTTAAAAGAAACAAAAAAATTACTAAATTTTTAAATGATGTTAAGCAAGATATATTAAAAAATGTTTCTTACTTTGTTGATGAAGATAAAGAGAAAGAAAAGCAACAACAAGTTAATCCTATTAATAGAAAGCAAGACCCTTCTTTAAATTATAGAGTTAATTTATTTGTAGATAATTCAAATCGAGAAGGCACTCCTGTTATAATGGATTCAAATTACTCTTATCATAATATTTTTGGTACACTTGAATATGAAAATTATTATGGTTCTTTAAAAACAGACCATACTATGTTAAAATCAGGTCTTTTACAACAAGCAAATGGTGGATATATTATTTTTCAAGCAAAAGATTTACTACAAAATAATATGTGTTATGAAGCTTTGAAAAAGGCTTTGAGAGTAAAAGAAATTAGTATAGAAAACACCACTGAACAGCGTGCTTCTATGGTTATGGTTTCGTTAAAACCTGAACCTATTCCTTTAGATTTAAAAGTTATTTTAATTGGAAATGCTAATATTTATCAAACACTTTTAGCTATGGATTCTGATTTTAGAAAATTATTTAAAATTAAGGTTGAATTTGAAGATGATGCGCCTTTTAATAAAGAAAATGCAAATAAGTTAGCACAAATAATTTATGGTTTCTGTGAATCAGAGGAATTACCTCATTTAGATAAAGGGGCAATGGCAAAGCTTATTGAATATGCTTCAAAACTTGCAGGAAGTCATAAAAAATTATCTACTAGATTTAATGATTTAATACAAGTAACTGGTGAAGCTGCTACTTGGGCTAAAATTGCAAAATCAAAAGTTGTAACTAGCGAATTTGTAGATAAGGCTTTATCAGAAAGAATTGAAAGGGTTAAGAAATTTGACACAAAGTATATGGAAATGATTAAAAATCATTCTTTATTAATTGATACAACTGGTTTTGAAGTTGGAACTTTAAATTGTTTAACTGTTATGACAATTGGTGATTATTCTTTTGGAAAGCCGGCTAAAATAACTGTTAACACATATACTGGTAAAAACGGAATTGTTAATATAGAGAGAGAAGTTGAACTTTCTGGTTCTACACACTCAAAAGGTGTATTAATTTTGACAGGTTATTTAGGCGAGATGTTCGCACAAGATATTCCTTTGTGTTTAACTGCAAGTATTTGTTTTGAACAGCTATATAATGGTGTTGATGGTGATAGTGCTTCTAGTACAGAGCTTTATGGATTACTTTCTAGTCTTTCTGAAATTCCTATAAATCAAGCTATTGCTGTTACTGGTTCAGTAAATCAAAAAGGTCAAATCCAACCAATTGGTGGTGTTAATGAAAAAATTGAAGGTTACTTCCAAATTTGTAAAATGCGTGGTTTAACTGGTGAACATGGTGTTATGATTCCTGTTCAAAATATTGATAATTTACAACTTTCTGATGAAATTGTTTCAGCTGTTAAAAATGGTTTGTTCCATATTTATGCTGTTTCTACAATTGAGGAAGGTATCGAAGTTTTAACTGGTGTGCCTGCTGGTAAGAAGGATAAAAATGGTCACTTCCCTGCTGGTACTGTTAATTACCTTGTTTATGAAAAACTTAAAAAATATGCAAAAATTGATTCTAATAAATAATATTTTACAACTTAAAAATCTCTAGCAATTTGCTAGAGATTTTTGATTACTATAAAGTTATTTTAAAAAATATTTATTAAGCTCAATGTAGTTTTATTTTTTATATGTTCAAGTACATACACACTAATATCAAGCTGAGCCATAGAGTCTCCATATTCTTCCTTATCCAAATAACCATTGAGCCCCGCTAAATCTGTTTCAATTTTTTCTAATTCATCATGTTCAATATAAATAGCAAGTTTTTTATGTCTTTTATTCCAGTCCTCTCTAATATTTTTTATTTGACTTTTTAAACTTTCTTTAGCAATTTCTTCATCTGTTTTTTCTAATTCTTTTCTAATTTCAGCTAAACTCTGTGTTGTTGTTTCAATAGATTCATTAGTATATTTTGTAGTAAATATGTCTCCGAGCTATAATTATCACAACAATAATCACAGATATAATTAATTCTTTTGTCATAATACCTATCTCCTATTAATTTTATTTATTAAAACTATTTTCATGAACTTTTCTTTTCTTTTTTCTGGCAAAAGATTTGACCTTTGCCATCAAAAGTAACAACCAAGGCTTCTTCTGGTTTTATGCCAAATTTTTCAACTTGTTTTTTTAGCCAATTATAATTTTTTCCAATAAGTTGTAAATTTTTATTCATTACCTTGCCATCTACTACCAAGTCATATGGAAGTCCTTCATATTCTGGCACAATATTAAAGTCTTCTGGTATGGTTGTTCTCTTTTCAGGTTTTTGAATTACAGTAACTTGTCCACTTGTTTCTAATATTGCATATTCTACATCTCCTAAATTTACAATATTGTTTCCTCTTAGTCTTTCTTCTAATTCATTAACTGTAAACCTTTCTTTTTTTAATGCTTTTTCGTCAATTTTTCCTCTGTATATTAAAATTGTAGGTTTTCCGCAAATAATTTCTCTAGCTCTTATGCTTTTTAAATTTAATACTGAAATTAATAAGTGCATTACTAATAATCCTAGAATTGGTATTAATCCGTTGAATATTGGCACTCCTGTATCACTCATTGGAATTGTTGCTAGGTCTGCTATCATTATTGATATTGCGAGCTCAAAAGGTTGCAACTGTCCTATTTCTCTTTTTCCCATTAGTCTCATAACTATTAGAACAAATATGTATATTAGTATTGCTCTGAAAAATGTAATTAGCATTTTTGCCTCCTTTTAATTTTTATTTTATTTTTTGCAAAATTTAACTTTTTTATACTTATATTTTTGAATATTATTTAAATTTTCGTGAATAATAAAATTAGAGCCTTGAAACACAAATTTATTTTACATTAAAATTTTTCAAATTTAAGGAGGTTTTATATATGTCTAATTCACAAACAAAGAGTGAAAATGGTACTTCTACAGTATGGCAAATAGTTGGTAGATTAATTGCAGCTGCTGTCGTCTTGGCCATTACTGCATTTTTTACACCTGGATTTACAATTAATAATATCTGGACTTTAGTTATAGCTGCTGTTGTTTTAACAGTTATAGATTATTTAGTTACAAAATTTACAGGTTTACATGCAAGCCCATTTGGTAAAGGCTTCGTAGGTTTTGCATTGGCCGCTATTACTTTATATGTTACTCAATTTTTTGTAGCTGGTTATTCTATTTCATGGATTGCTGCTATAATTGGTGCTTTGATTTATGGTGTTATTGATTATTTCTTGCCAGGAAATCAAACTATGTAGTTATTAAAAAAATCGGGATTATGAGGTGCTGCCCCAAATCTCGATTTTTTTGTTTTTGTATTTTATTATTATTTTGCATATGTTTAGTACAATAGCTATTTAGTGATAAAATCATATTTACTTTCTTTGATTACTTAACTTTAATATATTAAATTTTATTTAATTTTCCAAACATTTATACCACTCATAATTTTATTATAATTTGATGGTTCAAATTTTAATGTGTCCCCTTTATTTAAAATTATAGTAAATGGAGCCCCTACCCAACCAGAATTATTATTATAAATACCTGAAATTTGTTCATCATTTACATATATACTTATACTATCCCCACCATAAGCATATAGTGTTGCTGTTATATAACAATTTTCTGTTGCAGTATAGGAATTAACCTTTTGTGTTATTGAAAATTCTTCTATTTTATTTGAAACATCTATACACCCAGATTTGTTATTTTTATTTTCTAAATCTGAAATTTTCTGGTTTAACTCTTCTATTTTTGACTTTAATTGTTCATATTCTGCTTTATCAACTGTTATTTGTTCTCTTGTTCCACTTACATATTCTCCTATTGTATTTTCATAACTTGCTAAAGTTTTCTCTTCTTCAACTTGAATATTTTCTGTTTTTTTCTTTGCTTCATCTACTTGTGCAAATAGTCCTGTATTTGTTACTGCAGATATCGCTATTCCTGCTAATATAAGTATTAATATTATTGTGATTACTAATGCAATTAAGGTTATACCTTTATTTCTTTTAATTGTTTTTTCCATTTTCCTTCTTCCTTTCGTTTTTTGTTTTTTAAAGACTTTTTAAACTTTTCCATTACAAATAGATAGCAACACTCAGCCTGTATCAATTTTTAATACAGACATCATGTCCCTATCTATTTTTGTTTTTATATTTATTCTATTTATTAAACTACCTGTGTGTGTGTGTGTGTGTGTGTGTGTGTGTGTGTACTCTCTCAAGGGTTTTAAGGTTTTTCATTTTTAAATATTCCTCTTCTTTTGTTTCTTATACTTTTACTATAATTATATATTAGCATAAAAAATAGTTTTGAGCAATATTTTTTAACTTAAAATTATTTTTTTAGTTTTTCTATTTCTTCTTTTGTTAGTTCCGTTACTTCTATAATTTCTTCTAATGGCAAGTTTTTTTCTAAAAGTTTTTTTGCCATTTCAATTTTGCTCTCTTTTCTTCCGTTCTTCTTTTCCGTTCTCTTTTTGCATATCCTAATTCAGTTGTTCTATCTGATTCCCACAAGTCTCTCATGTCTTCTAAATATTGTGCTTCTTCACTTGCTGTAAAAT
>CAKPCL010000013.1 GCA_934141605.1 uncultured Clostridia bacterium | reverse complement strand
ATCGAGGGCTTAACCACAAGTTAAGTAAAAAGTAATCGGAACAAGAATCCTAAAACAAATTTCATCTATGTATTTTTCAGTGTACTTATATACACAATAATTTTCTAGTGATGATGACATTTAGGGTAATACCTGTTCCCATTCCGAACACAGAAGTCAAGCCTAAATGTGCCGAAAATACTTGCGGGTTACCCTGCTGGAAAGATAGGTTGTCGCTAGATTTTTTTTATTATTTTAATATAATTTAATTATAAAGGCATTTAAAAGTAAAATAAGCATAATTTTATTTTTAAATGCTTTTACAATAATATTTAAACAATACAAGAATACATTATATAAAAAACATTTATATGTTTGGAAAGGAAGGAATTAAATATGTCAAAAACAACATGGAAACCAGGAACATTTTTATACCCAATTCCAGCAGTAATGGTAAGCTGTGGAACAATGGAAAAATCAAATATTATAACTGTTGCATGGACAGGAATTATTAATACAAATCCTGCAATGGTATACATTTCAGTTAGACCTACAAGATACTCATACAATCTAATAAAAGAACAAGGAGAATTTGTAATTAATTTAACAACTCAAGAGCTAGTCAAAGCAACAGACTGGTGTGGAGTAAAAACAGGAGCACAAGTAGATAAGTTTAAAGAAATGAAACTTCATAAAGAAAAAGCTAATTTTGTAAAATGCCCTATGATAAAAGAAAGTCCGGTATCTGTTGAATGTAAAGTCAAAGAAATAAAAGAATTAGGAAGTCACACAATGTTTATTGCAGAAGTATTAGCAATAAATAGTGATGAAAAATATATTGATGAAAAAGGTGCATTTGACATATCAAAATGCAACTTAATTTCTTATGCCAATGGAGGATATTACTCAATGGGAAAAAAATTAGGTAAATTCGGATTTTCTGTTAAAAAGAAAAAATAAATTTTTATTGTAAATCCATTGACATAAACACAAAAAAGTGGTAAAATATTCTAGCGTATGTATATTACGGACATACGATCACATCGTTTAAAAAAATAAAAAAAAGTATGGTAATTCGGAGGTGTATCAAAATGGCAGCAAAAGGACCAAGAGAAAATATAACATTAGAATGTACAGAATGTAAAAATAGAAATTATATGACATCAAAAAACAAAAGAAATAATACTGATAGATTGGAATTAGTTAAATATTGCAAATTCTGTAAAAAACGTACAACACATAAAGAAACAAAATAAAATTAAGCTATTTTAGGGAGGAAACAAAATGGCTCAAAAAGATAAGAAAGAAGTTAAAAATAGTAAAGATAAAACTAGTTTTATGAAAAGCTTTAAGGCCGAACTAAAAAAAGTAAGTTGGCCAACACCAAAACAATTATTTAACAATACAGTTGCTGTATTAGCAATAGTTTTAGTTACAGCTGTCATAGTATTTGTATTAGACCTTACATTTGAAACAATAAATAAATATGGAGTAAATAAAGTAAAAGAAATAGTAAGTAACTCTTCTGCTACTGAATCTAATAATGAAATATCAGAAGACAACACTGAAACATCAAACGAAACAGTAGAAGAAAATACAAATAATGAGACAATCAATGAATAAAATAATTGTTTAAGAGTTTTAAATAAATATATCAAAGGAGGCTTAAAAAAATGTCTCAAAAAGATTACGATATGAACCCAAGATGGTATGTAGTACATACATATTCAGGATATGAAAATAAAGTAAAAACAGATTTAGAAAAAACAATAAAAAACAGAGAACTTGAAGAATATTTCTTTGACATAATTGTTCCAATGGAAGAACAAATAGAAATAAAAGATGGAAAAAGAAAAACAAACTTGAAAAAAGTTTTTCCAGGATATGTTTTAATAAAAATGATAGTAACTGAAGAAACATGGTATATAGTAAGAAATACTAGAGGAGTAACAGGTTTTGTAGGTTCAGGAACAGACCCTATTCCATTAACAGAAGAAGAAATAAGAAATATGGGATTCGATTTATCAGAATTAAATGTTGATTATGAACTTAATGAACAAGTTGAAGTTATGAACGGACCATTTGAAGGATTTGTCGGAACTGTTCAAGAAATAAATAAAGAAAAAAATAAAGTAAAAGTTTTAGTATCAATGTTTGGAAGAGAAACACCAGTAGAACTAGAGTTCTCACAAGTAAAAAAAGTTCAATAATATGAAAATTTAGAGGAGGTGCCAATAAAATGGCAGAAAAAGAAATTTCAAATATAATTAAATTACAAATAGAAGCAGGAAAGGCAACACCAGCTCCACCAGTAGGACCAGCTTTAGGTTCAAGTGGTGTTAATATTATGCAATTCGTAAAAGAATTCAATGATAGAACAGCAAATCAACCTGGAATGATAATACCAGTTGTTATAACAGTTTATAAAGACAAATCTTTTGAATTTATAACAAAAGTTCCACCAGTTGCAGTTTTAATTAAAAAATCAATTAAAATTGAAAAAGGTTCAGGGAAACCAAATAAAGATAAAGTAGCAAAAATAACTAAAGAACAAGTTAAAGCTATCGCTGAACAAAAAATGCCAGACTTAAATGCTGCATCATTAGAAACAGCTATGAGCATGGTAGAAGGAACTGCTAGATCAATGGGTGTAGTAGTTGTTGATTAATTAAGATAAATATTTAATATTTATAAAAATAATAAATTGGGAGAGTAAAACTCGTTAGAACCAAAGGAGGTAAAGAAATGAAAAAATTAGCTAAAAGATATGCAGAAAGTGCAAAATTAGTTGAAAAAAACAAAGAATATGATATCAAAGAAGCTTTAGACTTAATTGAAAAAATGCCAAAAGCAAAATTTGATGAAACAGTTGAATTACATGTAAAATTAGGTGTAGATTCAAAACATGCAGACCAACAAGTTAGAGGTACAGTAGTACTTCCAAATGGTACAGGTAAAACACAAAAAGTATTAGTATTTGCAAAAGGACCAAAAGCAGAAGAAGCTGAAAAAGCAGGAGCTGACTTTGTTGGAGCAGAAGAATTAATACCAAAAATACAAAATGAAAACTGGTTTGATTATGATGTAGTAGTTGCAACACCAGATATGATGGGTGTTGTAGGTAGATTAGGTAAAGTATTAGGACCAAAAGGTTTAATGCCAAACCCTAAATCTGGAACAGTTACAATGGATGTTACAAAAGCAATAAACGAAATTAAATCTGGTAAAGTTGAATATAGATTAGATAAAACAAACATTATTCACTTAGGATTTGGAAAAGTATCTTTTGGAGCAGACAAATTAGCTGAAAACTATGAAACAATAATGAATGCTATTATAAAAGCAAAACCAGTAGCAGCTAAAGGTCAATATATAAGAAGTGTATCAGTAACAACTACAATGGGACCTGGAATTTATATAAACCAAAAATAAATAATAAGCCAGAGACAGTAGGCAAAAATAAGTCCTACCGAGGTTATAAAAAAGTGTAATATATATGCACTCTTTATAGCCTTGGAAAAAGGATATAAAGAGTGTTTTTAAGTTAGCTGTTCAAAGCAAAGCAAGATACAGATAACTTATGCAAAATTGCTTCGTAATTTTGCATACATATATATATAATTATATTCTGGGAGGTGAAAATAAAAAATGGCAAGTGAAAAAATATTAAATCAAAAGAAAGAAGAAGTTACAAAATTAGCAAATAAAATCAAAGAAGCTAAATTAGTACTTTTAACAGACTACAGAGGAATAAATGTTGAAGATGTAACAAACTTAAGAGCAGACTTAAGAAAATCTAACACAGAATATGCAGTTATAAAAAACAACATAACAAAAAGAGCATTATCTGAAGCAGGAATCGAAGGTTTAGAAGATAAATTAGTAGGACCTACAGCAGTAATAATGAGCAATGAAGATTATTTAGAACCATCTAAAACAATTTATGAATTTACAAAAAATAACGAATATTACAAAATCAAAGGTGGAGTTATAGAAGGTAAAGTAATGACAGCTGAAGAAATAATAACTTTAGCAAAATTACCATCAAAAGAAACATTACTTTCTATGCTTGCTGGAGCATTACTTGCAAATATTCAAAAATTTGCAGTTGCAGTTGATCAAGTAAGAATTCAAAAAGAACAAGGAGCATCAGCTGAAACAACAGCAGAAGCATAATTAAAAAATAAAGATTTAAATTAGAGTAGCGAACTTATATCGTAAAAATAAAAAAATTAGGAGGATTAAAAAATGAGTAAAGAAGAAATGATTGAAGAAATCAAAAAAATGACAGTAGTAGAATTAGCTGACTTAGTAAAAGCTATAGAAGAAGAATTTGGAGTATCTGCAGTAGCAGCAGCTGCACCAGCAGCTGGAGCAGTAGCTGGAGGAGAAGCAGCAGCTGAAAAATCTTCATTTAATGTTGTATTAACAGAAGCAGGAGATCAAAAAATAAAAGTAATCAAAGTAGTTAGAGATGCTACAGGATTAGGATTAAAAGAAGCTAAAGACTTAGTAGATGGAGCACCAAAAACAGTTAAAGAAAATGTTTCTAAAGAAGAAGCAGAAGACTTAAAAGCTAAATTTACAGAAGTTGGAGCTGTTATTGAATTACAATAATTCGAACTATTAAAACCGTGTTATTTAAAATAATACGGTTTTTTTGTGCTTTCAATAAGAAATTAGAAGGAAAATTATATTTTGTATTGCTAAGTAAATAAGTAGGTAGTATAATAAAATATAAATGGAGGTAATTTATGAGCAAATTTGGAATAATTGTAGCAATGCAAGAAGAATTAGAAGAAATTTTAAAAATAATGCAGGAAATAGAAGAAAAGGAAATTTATGAAATAAAATTTATAAGTGGAAAGATAGAAAATACCAAAGTAGTAGTTGCAAAATCAGGAGTTGGAAAAGTTAATGCAGCAAGAACAACACAAATATTAATAGATACATTTAAAATTGAAAATGTAATAAATGTGGGAGCAGCAGGAGCATTAAATCCTTCACTAAATATTGGGGACATTATTATTGCTGAAAAATTAATACAACATGATTTTGACATAACAGCATTTGACCATAATAAAGGATATATAACTGGAGTTGGTGATTATATAAATTGCAATGAAGAATTAATGAAAAAATTTAAAGATATCTGTAATAAAATTAAAAGTGAGGAATATAAAATAAGTACAGGCATTATTGCATCTGGAGATATATTTTGCACAGATGTAAATATGAAAAACAAAATATATTCAAAATTTAATGCCGATTGTGTTGAAATGGAAGGAGCAGCAATTGCTCAAGTTTGCTATTTAGACAAAATACCATTTATAGTAATTAGAAGTATATCAGACTCTCCAAATGGAAATAATGCAATAGTTTTTGATGAATTTGTAAAATTAGCATCTAAAAGATGTGCAATCATGTTAAAAGAATTTTTTAAAAAATAAGTATACATAAATAAAATTTTGGATAAACTGTTGATTATAAGTAAAAAGTATGGTATAATATAAATAGTTTTTATTTATAAAAGAAAAAGAGGTGAAAACTTAAAACTACAGTTTTAAGGAAAAAATGGATATTCCAGTTAATGAAAATGTTATAGAAAAAGTAAAAATAAGAGATATAATTTTAAGTATAAAAGATTTTTTTGCTAGAGATAACTCAGCTGAAAATGAAGATGAAATAGAAAAAAAATTACAAGAAATATATAAAGCCGAAAAAGAATTAGGAGCAACAGACAGTATTGAAAAATTAACAAAAGAATTAGAAATGAAAGAAACTCCTAAAAAGAAAAGACAAGAAAGAAAATTAAAAGAAGTAACAATTAATACAGTAAAAGAAGAGAAAGATTCTATAAATAACGAAAAAGTACAAGATGAAACAAAAGAATTATAATACAAAAATACAAGAAATTTCAAATTTCTTGTATTTCCATCTTGACAAAAGTAAAAACTAAATGTATAATAAATATCGCAGTTAAATATGGCGAAGTAGCTCAGTTGGCTAGAGCATCCGGTTCATACCCGGCAGGTCATGTGTTCGAATCACATCTTCGCTACCAAATTAAAAGATTGTCCTTTCATAAAGACAATCTTTTGTTGTTATAAGTATTATATAATAATATATAGACAATAAAAAATCCCCGCCTTAGCCGTAAGATGTCTTGAATTTTTAAGGACCTGCTCCTAAAAACAGGTGGGCGTCTACCAAAATACTCATGGGCTTCTTACTATATAATGCAAGCATGCACGCCATATCTTGAGATTGACTCCTCTTACAAACTTGTAGGTTCTAAAAATTCTGTCTACACGCACTACGCAGGGTAAATTAATAACTAATTTAATCTGTTTAAGATTATTTATAGTTTAACATATAAATAATCAAGTTTCAAATAATAAAACAACCTATAAAAATGATTAAACATTATTAATATAATTTTATCTCATTTTTAATAAATTATTCTCACTTTATTAAAAGTTTTATAATTTGCCTAAAAAAAATTATTATGATAAAATAAATCAAATTAGCGACCATTTGAGATATTCAATATTTAATCTTTAAACTCTTTGCTTAATTTATTTATAGCTTTAGTCTCAATTCTTGAGACATAACTACGAGAAATTCCCATCATTTCAGCAATTTCATGTTGAGTTTTAGGCTTATGACCATCGAGCCCAAATCTTAATTCAATAATAGTTTTTTCCCTATCTTTTAAAACCTCCCCAATCTTATTATATAACTTTTTAACTTTCATCTTTAAATCAACTTCATCTTCAATATTTCTATCATCATTTTCTAAAACTTCTTGTAAAGTAACAACATTATCATCTTTATCTTTTCCGAATAGGCTCATTTAGATATACTTCAGCATTTAACTTTTTAGTAGAACGAAGATACATTAAAATTTCATTATCAATACATCTAGAAACATATGTACTCAATTTTGAACCCTTATCAACATTAAAAGTATTTATACCTTTTATTAAACCAATAGTACCTATTGAAATCAAATCATCTTGCTCAACTTTTGTATTTGAATACTTTTTAACAACATGTACAACTAATCTTAAGTTCCTTTCAATTAAAACATTTCTAGCCTCATCATCACCATTTTTCATTTGTTCCAAATATATTTTTTCATCTTCACTTGTTAATGGTTCAGGAAATAGATTAGATCCAGATATATATCCAACAACAAAAACAGCAGATTTTAAAAACTGAAAAAAACCAATAATTCCTATACTATAAAGTGCTTCTAACATAAATGCACCTCCAAATCTTATATATAAAATTATATGAGAAAAAAATAAAAAAGTGCATGGACCAAAAAATTATAACAAAATAATAAATAAAATATAAAATATAACAAATAATAAACTAGGAGGAAAAGTATGACATCACAAATAATAGTTTTAGTTATATTAATAGCATTAAATGCGTTCTTTGCTGCAACAGAGATAGCATTTATATCATTAAATGATGTAAGAATAGAATTAAAGATAAAAGAAGGAAATAAAAAAGCCCAAAAAATACAAAAAATGCTTCAAGACCCAAGCAAATTTTTAGCAACAATTCAAATAGGAATAACACTAGCAGGATTTTTATCAAGTGCATTTGCGTCAGACACATTTGCAGACTTGTTAGCACCCAAATTTTATAATCTAATACCATATATACCACTTGCAAGATGGAGAGAAATATCTATTATAATAATAACATTAATACTCTCATACTTCACATTAGTATTTGGAGAACTAGTGCCTAAAAGAATAGCAATGAAATACTCTGAAAAACTAGCATTTACAACAGTAGGAATTATAAAAATGATTTCAGTAATAACATTACCATTTGTAAAATTATTAACATTTTCAACCAATATTATTTCAAAATTATTTGGAGTAACAGGACAAGAAAAAGAAGAAGTAAGCGAAGAAGAAATAAAAATGCTAGTTAATGCCGGGGAAGAAAAAGGAACAATAGAATCTGGTGAAAAAGAAATGATTAATAAAATATTTGAATTTAATGACAGAGTTGTTTCAGAAATAATGATTCCAAGAACACAAGTATATGCTTTAGACATGGAACTTACAATAAATGAAGCAATAGAAGAATTAAATGAAGACACAAGATACAGCAGAGTTCCAATTTATGATGAAAATATTGATAATATAAGAGGCATAATATATTTAAAAGATATGTTATTAACCTCAAAAAATAAAAATACAAAACTTAAAAATATAGCAAGAGAAGCAATATATGTTTTAGAAAGTGTTTACATTGATGATGTATTTAAAGAATTAAAGAAAAATAAAAAACAAATAGCAATTGTTGTAGATGAATATGGAGGAACAGCCGGCATAATTACAATGGAAGATATTTTAGAGGAAATAGTAGGAGAAATATATGATGAATATGATATTGAAGAAATAAAATACAAAAAAATAGACAATAACACATTTATATTAGACGGAGAAATGCCAATATATGAAGTAGAAAGAGTATTAGGAATAGAACTTCCAGAAGGAGACTATGACACCATTTCTGGATATCTATTATTTGAATTAAACAGAATACCAAATGATAAAGAAAAAGAAATAATAATAGAAACAGATAAAGTTATATACAAGATAGAAGAGATAGAAGGATATAGAATAAAGAAAGTAAAAGCTTGCAAAATCTGAAAATCCAGAAATATAACAACAAAATTTTAATAATATATTGTAAAAATAAATATTTTATGATATAAAGTATTTGAAAAGAGAAAGGAACTACGATAAAATATGGAGAACACACAAGATAGTAAAATAACAAAAAACAATTTAGTTCAATATAATAATAATGTAAAAGATGCAGATATAATCTTAAAACAGTTCAAAGAACCAGGAAATGAACACGAAAATGTTGCAGTATTTATATTGAAATATAGTCTAGAACAAGACGGAAAAACAACACCATATGAAGTTGTTTTAGGAAAAATACAATTAAAAAAGGATACTGAAAATTTATCCTCAAAAGCAAGATTAGTAAAAGAATATCTATTAAAACAGCTAGCAGAAAATAAATCAATAAAAAATAGTTATAAATCTTGTAGAGAACTATTAGATATATGTAAAAAAGACGAAATACCATATATATTCACAGAAGAAGGAATAGAAATTATAACAAATGACTATACAAATACTCAAACAATAGAAAAAACATATAGAACACAAGAACATGATAGAACCATAGAATTAATATGTTTAAATTCTGATAAAAAAATGGATTTATATGAAAGTGAACTAAAAATAAGAAGAAAAATAAATGAAAGAATAAAAGAACATAAAGTAATTGAAGCAGCAATAAAAGAACAACCAGAAGAAAAAGTAAACATGGTATTAAGAGCAATAAAAATAAAAAATTTACAAAATGAAACCAATAAAGAAATTATATTATATAATAGAAGAGCAAGCATAATAGACTTTTTACTTTATGAATATAAAGAAGAAAATACTCAAAATAAAGGAACAGAAGAACACAGCATAAGTATGGAAGAATACTTAAAATTAAAACAGTATTTAAAAAAACAGAAAAGTGAAAAAATATTACCACATAGTCTAGTAATAGGAGAAGAAAAAGAAGAATCAAATGCTGAAAAATATTTTAGATTAAAAGAAAAGGCAATAGCAATAGATGTAAAGAAAATGTTAGAAGATTCACAAAATGAAGCACTAGAAAGAGAAATGCTAGAAAATAAAACAGAAGAAGATATAGGAAAATTTAATCAGAGAGATAATTACATAAACAATTGTAAAACAGTATTTGATTTTATAAAAGAAGGAAGAGATGTTAATACACAATTTGTCTATTCAAAAAAAATTGGTAGTTTTGACCAATTATATGATATAGTTGATGAACAAAAAGACAAAACAGATGAGGAAGGAAACAAGATATATAATTCAGAAGAAATAATGAGATATTTAAAAATGAAAGAAGAAATACTAACAACAATACCACTAGATAAAAAGAGAAGTTTTCTAGATTTTGAATTATACAATAATCATGACTCAATAAAAAAATTTGTAAAATTTGTTATGAACTCAGAAGTAAGGAAAGATACAAGAGAAAAAGAAAAAGACATGTTAAGTGATATGTTCCAATTATTAGTAAGTGAGATTAAGAAAAACCATGAAGATGATGTTGAAATATATAATACTTATGCAAAAAGATTTGATGCCGAAGAATGCTCAATTCCTGAAGAAGAAAACAAACTAAACGAAACACCAGAAGATAACGAAAACCCAAATAGATAAAAAAGGAGAAACTTTACAAAGTTTCTCTTTTTAAAATGAAACTAAAACTAGAAATATATTGAAACAACTTCAAATAAATGGTAAAATATATATGTAAAGAAGGTGATTATATGACTATAATGGAAGCTATAAAAAAAGGAATGATATCTCTAAAAAATTCAAATATAGAATCTCCAAAATTAAAATCAAGACTACTAATGCAATTTGTATTAAACAAACCAAGACAATATGTAATAGTAAACGATATGAAAGAACTAAATTTAAACGAAGAAAAAATGTATTTTGATTCAATTTCAAAAATGAGAAAAGGAATTCCATTAGAACATATAACACATCAAAAAGAATTCATGAAATTAAACTTTTTTGTAGATGAAAATGTATTAATACCAAGACAAGACACAGAAATATTAGTTGAAGAAGTAATAGAAATAGCAAGAAAAACAAAAGCAAAAAAAATATTAGATTTGTGTACTGGAAGCGGGGCAATAGCAGTATCTCTTGCAAAATATATTCCACAAAGTGAAATTACAGCAATAGATATAAGCAATGAAGCTTTAAAAATTGCTAAAAGAAATGCAATCAACAATCAAGTTGAAAATCAAATAACATTTATTAATTCAGATTTATTTACAAATTTAAATGAAGAAAAATTTGATATAATAGTATCTAATCCACCATACATAAAAAGAAATGTAATTGAAACTTTAGATGCAGAAGTAAAAAAAGAACCACATATTGCATTAGACGGTGGAGAAGATGGCTTGTATTTTTATAAAAAAATAATTAAAGAATCATACCAATATCTAAAATATGAAGGATACCTTTGTTTAGAAATAGGATATGATCAAAAAATAGATGTAATAGAATTAATAGAAAACGAAGAAATATTTGAAAGTACATATTCAAAAAAAGATTTATATGATAATGATAGAATTATTGTAACCAAAATTAAAAAATAAACAAGGAGAGTAAAAATGTCTTTTTCGTCAGATTTAAAAGAAGAACTTAGCAAACTAAATAATTTAACAAGAAAAGAAGAACTAAAGTATGAACTTGCAGGCTATTTAATTTCTAAAAACGCAAGTATTATAAAAAGCAATATAAGGTATGCAACTGAAAGTGAATACAATATAAATAGATTTTCAAAATTACTTAAAAATTGTTATATAAATCACAATATTGATTTTGACGGAAAATCGTTTATAGTCACTCTAAAAATAAAAGATTGTATAAGTGAAGTTGATATTAAAAATGAAACAATAAATATCAAAGATTTAACTAATATAGCTGAAAATGAAAAGAAAGCAATAATAAGAGGAACATTTTTAGGCGCAGGTTCAATTAATAACCCTGATAAAAAATATCATCTAGAAATAAATTTATCAAATAAGAGTAATTTAGAATATTTATTTAAAATTATAACCAGCATGGGGATAAAATGCAAAAAATTAGAGTCAGATAAAAAATATTCAATATATTTAAAAGACGGTGAAGAAATATCTTTATTAATAGCATTAATGGGAGCTAATAAAAGTGTACTTGATTTTGAAGACATAAGAGTTCAAAGGGAAATGAGAGGAAAAGTTAATAGAATTGTAAATTGCAAAACAGCAAATCTAAACAAAACCATAAATGCGTCTGTTGAACAAATTGAAGCAATTAGAAAACTACAAACAAGTAATAAATTCAACACACTATTAGATGATAATTTAAAAGAAATTGCTTTACTAAGACTAGAATATCCAGACATGTCTTTAATTGAACTTGGAAAAAAATTAAAAAATCCTGTTGGAAAATCTGGAGTCAATTATAGACTAAAAAAGATTATTGAAATATCAAATGAAATCTAACTATTACAACTACCCTAAAAGGAGAAAAAATGAAAATTGGAATTTATGTGCATATACCTTTTTGCCAAAAAAAGTGTTATTATTGTGATTTTATATCATATCCTAATAAATTTGAAATGCAAGAAAACTATATAAAAAAATTAATTGAAGAAATAGAAGATAATAAGAAAATTTTAAAGAATAACGAAGTAACTACAATTTATATTGGCGGAGGAACACCATCTTCCATAAAACCAGAGTTAATAAAAAGTGTATTAGATAAAATTTGTGAGCTTGCTAATATTACAAATAAAGAAAACATTGAAATTACTATGGAAGTAAATCCAGGAACAGTCAATAAAAATAATCTACAGATGTATAAAAATTGTGGAATAAATAGGTTAAGTATAGGCCTTCAGAGTACAAATGATGAATTATTAAATGAAATTGGAAGAATTCATAACTATGAACAATTCCTTAAAACATATAACTGGGCAACAGAAGCGGGATTTAAAAATATAAATGTAGACCTAATGTTAGGATTACCAAATCAAAAAATAGCAGATTTAAAAGAAAGTTTAGAAAAAATAACAGCCTTAAACCCAAGTCCAAAACATATATCAGTATATTCGCTAATAGTAGAAGAAGGAACAGAAATTGAAAAGCAAATAAGCAAAGGAAAATTAGAATTACCAAAAGAAGAAGACGAAAGAAATCAATATAAATACACAAAAAATTATTTAGAATTAAAAGGATATAAACATTATGAAATATCAAACTTTGCCAAACCGGGATATGAATCAAAACACAACATGAATTGTTGGGAACAAAAACAATATATTGGATTTGGACTAGCCGCACACTCTTATATAAAAGGTTGTAGATATTCAAACACATGTGATTTTGAAGAATACATAAATAAAAACAGCAAAGATATAAAAACAATACATGAAAAGCAAACCATAGAGGACATGAAAAAAGAATATATGTTGTTAGGACTAAGAAAAATAGATGGTGTTAACATTTCTAAATTCAAAGAAAAATTTGGAGAAAATCCAATTTATTTATTTAGAAATGAATTACAAAAGATGATTGAAGAAGATTTACTTGAGGTTGATTTAGATGATATTAGATTAACTGGCAAAGGGCTAGATTTTGCAAATTTAGTCTGGGAGGAATTTGTGTAATGTCCAAAATGTCCAAACGGGACGGTTCTATTTGGACATTTTGTCCAAAAGGGACAGATCTTAAAAGAATCTAAAAAAGTTTTAAAAGATTTTAAAAAATTGAGGAGAAAAAATGAAAAATATTAAAGATTATGATTTAGAAGATTTAAAAAAGGAACTAATAGAAATAGGAGAAAAACCTTTTAGAGCAGAGCAGATATTTAAATGGTTGTATCAAGAAAAGGTAAAAGATTTTGATGAAATGACAAATTTATCTTTAGCTTTAAGAGAAAAACTAAAAGAAAATTATACAATTTGTAATTATAAAATTTTAAGAAAACAAGAGTCAAAAGATGGAACAATTAAATATTTATTTGATGTATTAGATGGCAATGCAATAGAAACAGTATTAATGAGCTATCATCATGGATACAGCATTTGTGTTTCTTCACAAATTGGTTGCAAAATGGGGTGCAAATTTTGTGCATCAACAGGAATCAATTTTATAAGAAGTTTGACATCAGGTGAAATTGTGGAACAAATTTTGGCTGTTGAACAGGACACAGGTGTTAGAATTTCAAATGTTGTTTTTATGGGAATTGGTGAGCCTTTAAATAACTATACTAATGTCGTAAATGCTATTAGAATTATAAATAACCCAAAAGGTTTAAATATTGGCGCAAGACATATAAGCGTTTCTACAAGCGGTTTAGTACCAGGCATATATAGATTAGCAGAGGAAAATATTCAATGTACTTTATCTATTTCTTTACATGCAACAAATAACGAAAAAAGAAGTAGTATGATGCCTGTAAATAATGCTTTTCCTATTGAAAAGTTGATGCAAGCTTGCAAAGATTATATTGCAAAAACTAATAGAAGAATTTCTTTTGAATATGCACTAGCTAAAGATAATAATGATAATCTTGAAGATGCAAAAGAATTGGTTAAATTGCTACATGGTATGTTGTGTCATGTTAATTTGATTCCAATTAATAAAATTGAAAATGGAGCATATACAAAATCATCTAATGAAAATATTATGAAATTTAGAGATTATTTAAATGACCATGGAATTGTTGCTACTATTAGAAGAGAGTTGGGTTCTGACATAGATGCTGCATGTGGACAGCTAAGAAGAAAAAATTTGAAAGAAGATAAATAAAACGGGATTTGGAGTGTCAACTCCATAATCCCGTTTTTTCTATAGTATAATACAAATTAATCCGCCTGAACCTTCATTAACAATACGCTCTAAAGTCTCTTGAAGCTTAATTTGAGCATCTTCTGGCATCTTAGAAAGTTTAGTCTGTAAGCCCTCATTAACAAGTTCATGCAAACTCTTACCAAAAATATTAGATTCCCAAATTTTTTTAGGGTCATTTTCAAAACCAGAAAGAAGATAATTTACCAACTCTTCAGACTGCTTCTCAGAACCTACAATAGGTGAAACCTCAGTAGTAACATTTGTTTTTATCATATGAATACTAGGCGCAGTTGCCTTTAATTTAACACCAAAGCGTGAACCTTGTTTAACCATTTCAGGCTCTGCTAAAACTAAATCATCAATTGAAGGTGTAACAATTCCATAGCCTTTTGCATTAACCTCCTCTAGAGCATATGCGATTTTATCATATTTTTTCTTAGCAGAAGAAAGCTCAGTAATAATACCAAATAAATCTCCTTCATTTTCAACATTTACTCCAGTAATCTCAGACAAAACCTTATAAAATAGATTTTCTTTAACATCAATTTGAACTTTAACATTACCTGAACCAAGTTCAATATTTGTAATTGTAGTTCTAGATATTATTTCAGTTTGACTAATTTTTTGTGTACAAGTAGAAATATCTTTTAAAACATTTGCGTTTGAAAAGGCATCTTTAATTTCATTAAATAACTCAACCTTCAAAGGGTGAGAAAAACTTAATCCATCAACCCAACGAGGCAATTTAATAGCAATTTTTTGTGCAGGAAACTCATATAAAATTTTAGAAAACATTGTATTAATATCATTTATAGTTAAATTTGCACAATTTATTGGCATTACACTTGTGTTGTATTTAGCAGTTAATTTTTGTGCTAACTCTTGAGTATAGTCAGATGATGGCGTTTCAGAGTTTAGCAAAATTATGAACGGTTTATTTAACGCTTTTAATTCAGAAACTACACGCTCTTCAGCTTTTATATAATCTTCTCTTGGGATATCTGTAACAGTTCCATCAGTTGTAACTAAAATACCAATCGTTGAATGCTCTTCAATTACTTTTTTAGTACCAATTTCAGCAGCTGTCTCAAATGGGATTTCTTCATCAGACCAAGGAGTTTTAACCATTCTAGGCATATCATCTTCTAAGTAGCCAATAGCATTATCAACTAAATAGCCAACACAGTCAACTAAACGAGTTTTAAATTTTAAGTTATCATCTAATGTAATTTCAATGGCCTCATTTGGAACAAATTTAGGCTCAGTTGTCATTATAGTTCTGCCACCAGCACTTTGAGGCAATTCATCTTTTGCTCTTTCTTTTTTGTATTCGTTATCAATATTTGGAATTACAAGTAAATCCATAAAATTTTTAATAAAAGTAGATTTACCAGTACGAACAGGACCTACAACTCCAACATAAATGTCACCATCAGTTCTTTTAGCAATGTCCTGATATAAATTTGAACTTTCCATCTATATACCTCCCTTTAAAATTTTCAATGTTAATTCAATTTAAATGTTTGTACCACATAACTTTAATTAATTTATATTGCTAACTTTTAGAGGATATGACAAGTTTTAAAAAAAAATTGCCAAATTTATAAAAATGTGTTAAAATAAGCCTATGTTATAAAATAACAAAAAATATAAAAGTGAATAAGATATAGTATTAAATATATAAGCTTATTATTTATTTAGGTAAATAATAAAGGAAGGATATAACTAATGGATAAAAACGAAGAGACAGAACAAATGTTAAAAGAGTGTAACCAAGAACATATAATAAAATTATTAGACAAATTAGCAGATAAAAAAGAATTAACTGAGCAAATAAATAACATAGATTTTCATCAGATATTAGAATTATATAAAAATACAAAAAAAGAAATAGAAATAAAAGAAAATAAAATAGAACCAATAGAATATTTAGACAAAGAAAAATTGACTAAAAACGAAAAAGAAAAGTTTGACGAACTTGGAGAAAAAGAAATTGTTAGTGGACATTATGCAGTTGTTACAATGGCTGGAGGGCAAGGAACCAGACTTGGACACACAGGACCAAAAGGAACTTTCAAATTAGATGTTTATGGAAAAGGAAAATACTTATTTGAAATTTTGGCAGAAAATTTAAAAGAAGCAAATAAAAAATACAACACAATTATTCCTTGGTACATAATGACAAGTAGAGAAAATAATGATCAAACACAAGAATTTTTAGAAAAAAATAGTTATTTTGGATATGACAAAAGTAATGTAAAATTATTTGAACAAGGAGAATTACCTTTAGTAGATACAGAAGGAAAAATGCTTATAGGAAAAGATTTAAAGATCAAAGAAGCATCAGATGGAAATGGTGGAGTATTTGCTTCATTAAGAAAAAAAGGAATGCTTTCTGATATGAAAGAAAGAGGCATTAAGTGGGTATTTATTGGTGGAGTAGATAATGCACTTTTAAAAATGGCAGATGTAACATTACTAGGATTGGCAATTGATAAAAATGTACAAATTGCTTCAAAGTCAGTAGTAAAAGCTAATCCACATGAAAGAGTTGGCGTATTTTGTAAAATGAATGGTCACCCAAAGGTTATTGAGTATTCAGAGTTACCAGAAAAAATGGCAGAAGAAGTTGATAACAATGGAGAATTAAGATTTGGGGAATCTCACATTATGTGTAATTTGTTTACAATTGATGCTATTGAAAAAATAAGTAAAGAACCACTAATTTATCATAGTGCATTTAAGAAAAATTCTTATATTGATGAAAATGGAAAAGAGGTTATACCTACTGAACCAAATTCTTATAAGTTTGAGGCTTTCATTTTTGATAGTTTTGAATTGTTTGATGATATTGCAATTCTTAGGGGCAAGAGAGAAGATGATTTTGCTCCTGTTAAGAATAAAGAGGGTGTTGATAGTCCTAAAACAGCTAAAGAATTGTATGAAAAATATTGGGAAAGAAATTAAAAATAATAAAAATTAAATTTCCCAAAAGTTGTTGCTCAAAATTATTTTTTATGCTAATATAGAATTGTAGTAAAAGTATAATAAACAAAAGAAAAGGAAGAAAAAAATGAAAAGCTTTAAAACCCTTGCGGGAGTACACACACACACACACACACACACACACACACACAGGTAGTTTAATAAATAAAATAAATATAAAAACAAAAAAAGATAGGAACACTATACTTGTATCAGAAATGAATACAAGTTAATGTTGCTATCTATTTTTGATGGGAAAATTATATAAAAAAAGAAAGGAAGATGAGAATGAAAATAACATTAAAGAATGTAAAAGGTATTACATTAATTGCATTAGTAATAACAATAATAATACTTTTAATACTAGCAGGAATATCAATACAAGCACTAACAAACCAAGGATTATTTGCACAAGCACAAAAAGCAAATGACACAACAAAAATGGCAAATGCAGGAGAACAAATAAAAGTAGTACTAAATGAATGGCAAATTGAAAGAATAACAAAAGGCACAAATATAGAGGAATTTTTCAATAAAAAAGTAACAGAAAATAGTATAGATGGATTTGAAAAATCTGAAGAAGAAGGAAAATATAATGTATATAAAGTTTCATATGTAATGGTAATAGATGCAGAAGGAAATATAGTTGAAGATATACAAAAATCAGGACCAAAGCCAAAGGTAAGTAATATAAAAATAACAACAGATGGAACAACAGAAGCTACTGATAATAGTCAATTACCAAGAAGAAAATTGCAAATAAATTTTGATACAAGCATAGAAAATGGAACAATAAAATCTGTAACACCTAAAATACCATACACAACAAATGGAACAGAGACAGAAGTGACTTTTACAGTAGTGGGAACAGTAGATGGAACGGATTATAGAAAAACAATAACAGTAGAATTTTCTGAAAAATATAAGCAAATAGAAAGATTAACAGCAGATAAATTAAATGTAGTATTAAGTACAACAGAAAATAAAATGTTAAAAGATGAAAATGAAAATGTTATAACAGTACCAGCAGGATTCAAAATAGTATCTAATGACACAACAAGCAATGCACAAACAGTAGATAAAGGAATAGTAGTAGAAGATGCAACAGGAAAAGCAACAAATGGAAGTCAATTTGTATGGATACCAGTAGGAACAATAAAAAAGGCAGATGATTCAACAACAACTGTAAATTTAGATAGATATACTTTTGCTACAAATGGACAAGAAACAGCACAAGGAGAAAAAGTTGTAGAAACATATTATAGCGAAACTGCAAGTAAAGGAAATACAATTGCAAAAAGTATAACAGATTTTAAATCAAGTGTAGAAACAAATGGAGGATATTATATAGGAAGATATGAAGCAAGAACAACAACTAAAAGAACAGTAGCTGGAAATGCACTAACACAAATAACAGAAAAAGGAACAGACCCAGTATATAATTATGTGACACAACTACAAGCAACAACACAGGCAAGAAATATGTATGATAATACACATCCATTTACAAGTGATTTAATAAATAGTTATGCATGGGATACAGCAATAGTATTTATACAAAATTGTACAAATACAAATTATTCAAGACAGACTAGAGTAAGCTCATCTTTTTCTTCTACAGGAACAACAGCAGATGTAAAATGCAATATATATGATATGTCAAGTAATATATTTGAGTGGACAACAGAGACTTCCAGCTATTCTGATTCTCCTTGCGTTTATCGAGGAGGGAATTACTACTATGCCAGCACTTACACTAGCGGTCGCTGCTACATCAGCACTTCTAGTAGTTACTCTGGCATCGGTTTTAGGCCAATTTTATACTTATAGAGCTAAACTCTATAGCTTTGTCAAAAAATGTTGTTTTTTGCGATGAAATCTACATAAAATTACTCAAAAAATATTTACAATAGCCACTTAATGTGATATAAATAGAATATTCTATTTAGTCCATATAAGTGGCTTAAATTTTAAAATTCAAAAATTTTAAATCAAATTTAATTATTTCAAAATTTGAAATCAAAATTAAAATCAAAACAAAACCCAAAAA
>CAKPCL010000012.1 GCA_934141605.1 uncultured Clostridia bacterium | reverse complement strand
AGGTTCTACCATTGAACTACACCTGCATTTGTTCCTGACAGTTATAAATTATAAAGTATTTTTTTATAACTGTCAAGACATTTTTTAAATTTTTTTCTAAAAGTTTAAAATTTTAGTACATTCCATCCATACCTGCTGCACCCATTCCATTATCGTGTCCACAATGACAATCTTTTTCTGGTAAATCTGCAACTAAACTTTCTGTTGTAATAACCATTGATGCTATTGATGCTGCATTTTGTAAAGCACTTCTTGTAACCTTTGTTGGGTCTACAATTCCTGATTTTTTCATATCAACATATTCTTCTTTACTTGCATCAAATCCTACACCAACTTCTGATTTTTTAACATTGTCTGCAATTACTGCTGGTTCTAATCCTGCATTTCTTGCAATTTGTTTTACTGGTTCTTCTAATGCTTTTAATACTATTGTTGCACCTAATTTTTCTCCACCTGTTAATCCTTCAACTGTTTTTTCAACTGCTGGTGCTACATTTATTAAAGCTGTTCCACCACCTGCAACTATACCTTCTTCAACTGCTGCTTTTGTTGCAGAAAGTGCATCTTCAATTCTTAATTTTTTATCTTTCATTTCTGTTTCAGTAGCTGCACCAACTTCAATTACTGCAACTCCTCCTGCCATTTTAGCAAGTCTTTCTTGTAATCCTTCTTTGTCATATTCACTCTTTGTTTCATTTATTTGTGCTTTTATTTGTCCAACTCTATCTGCTATTTGTTGTTTATCTCCTGCACCATCAACAATTATAGTATTTTCTTTTTGAACTTTTACTTGTCTTGCTCTACCTAATTGTTCAATTTGTGTATCTTTTAATTCAAGTCCTAAGTCTGATGTTATAACTTCTCCACCTGTTAAAATTGCGATATCTTGAAGCATTGCTTTTCTCTTATCACCAAATCCAGGAGCTTTAACTGCTACAACATTTAATACACCTCTCAATTTATTAAGTACTAATGTTGAAAGAGCTTCTCCTTCTATGTCATCACAGATTATTACTAATTTGCCTGATTGTTGCATCAAGTTTTCTAGTAATGGTAATATTTCTTGAATATTGCTTATTTTTTTATCTGTAATTAAGATGTATGGATTATCAACAACTGCTTCCATTTTTTCTGTATCTGTTACCATGTATGGTGATACATATCCTTTGTCAAATTGCATACCCTCAACTACATTTAATTCTGTATTTGATGTTTTTGATTCTTCGATTGTGATAACTCCGTCTTTTGAAACTTTTTCCATAGCTTCTGCTATTAATTCTCCTACTTCGTCATTATTTGCTGAAATACTTGCAACTCTTGCTATGTCTTCTTTTCCGTTTACTGGAACACTTATTTTTTTCAATTCTTCAACTGCTGAATTAACTGCTTTGTCAATTCCTCTTTTCATTGCCATTGGGTCTGCACCTGCAGCTACATTTTTAACACCTTCTTTTATCATTGCTTGAGCTAAAACTGTTGCTGTTGTAGTACCGTCACCTGCAACATCATTTGTTTTTTCTGAAACTTCTTTTACAAGTCTTGCACCCATATTTTCAAATTTATCTTCTAATTCTATTTCTTTTGCTATTGTAACACCGTCATTTGTGATTAGTGGTGCTCCAAAGCTTTTGTCTAAAACTACATTTCTACCTTTTGGTCCTAATGTAACTTTAACTGTATCAGCTAATTTATTAACTCCTTCTAATAAAGATTTTCTTGCATCTTCTCCAAATTTTATTTGTTTTGCCATTTTAATTCACTCCTTACTTTTAATTTTTTACTGAGATTTAATATGTTATTTTTCAAATCTCTTTTATTCCACTATTGCTAAAATATCGTCTTGTTTTACTATTAAGTATTCTGTTCCTTCGTATTTTACTTCTGTTCCTGAATACTTGCTTACTATTATATTATCACCTTTTTTTACATACATTTCTTCATTTTTTCCGTCTATTTTTTCTCCGGGTCCTACTTCTATTACTTCTGCGATTTGTGGTTTTTCTTGTGCACTGCTTGCTAATATTATTCCACTTTTTGTTGTTTCTTCGCCTTCTTTCATTTTTATCAATACTCTACTTCCTAATGGTTTAATCATGATATTACCTCCTTTAATTTTTTCCATTTAAGAATGTTTTATTTTTGTTTTTAGCACTCTTTTTGTTTAACTGCTAATAATTTATACCTTTTTTTAGCAATTGTCAATAGAGATTGCTAAAATTCACATAGAATTCACATTTGACTGTATATTGTATTCAATATATATTTTTTTATTCATTTATATAAGAAAAAACAGGTCTCTAATAACTAGAAACCTGTTCAGGTACTGTGAAACTCAAAAATTATGCAATTCTCATGAAATTTCTGGTTGTATCTTCAATCCAGATTTCATCATAGAGCCTTTCTTCATTATTCATTCGCTCTATTATTTCTAGAACCCTTTTTCCTTTCATTTTAATTACTCCAGGATTTTTAAGATATAGGCTAATCCTACAACTTCCAGATAATTCTTTTTCTGTAACATCAATGGACCCTATAAGTTCTCCTGATGGATTGAAAATCACCATTATCCGCTCTAAAGAATCAGTACTATCTAAATCTTTTTCGAGCTTTTGGCTAATCGCTGCCTTTTGAACTGCAACTTGAATTGATGAAAGTCCTTTATTGTTTTTCATTGCAGATAACCATGCATCAATGTCATCGTTACACATATCTCTGATAACATATCCGGTTCTGTCATGATAGATAAAGTACTCTCTACCATCTTCTCCTAAAAAGTATGGCCGTTTTTCTCCTCTTGCATTAAAAGTTTCTTTGAATTTCATATTTTTTCCTCCTGTAAAAACATTTTTATGTTACCTATTAACCATTATACTACAATTATCTAAATTTTGCAACTCTTACCAATTCAACAAACAAAGGAGCTGGTTTATTTGGTCTAGATTTCAACTCTGGATGGAACTGACCTGCGATAAAAAATGGATGTTCCTTTTGAGAAAGCTCAACAATCTCAACTAATTCACCATCAGGAGAAGTCCCTGAACAAATCAAACCTGCACTTTCAAGTCTTTCCTTATAATCATTATTATACTCAAAACGATGTCTATGTCTCTCATCAATTTCCCTTGTACCATAAACTTTTTCAGCCAATGTTCCCTCTTTAATAACACATGGATAACTTCCAAGCCTCATAGTTCCACCTTTTTTATCAACTGATTTTTGATTTTCCATAATATGAATTACTTGATTTTTTGATTTTTCATCAAATTCCTGTGAATTGGCATCTTTTAAGCCTAAAACATCTCTTGCATATTCAACAACTGCCATTTGCATACCTAGGCAAATTCCTAAAAATGGTATTTTGTTTTCTCTTGCATATTTAATTGTTTCAATTTTTCCTTCTATTCCCCTATTTCCAAATCCACCAGGAACAATAATTCCTTGAAATTCTTTTAAAATCTCATTTGCTGTATCTTTTGTTACCTTTTCTGCATCTATTAATTTAATTTCTGTTTCTACATCATTTGCAAATCCTGCATGTTTAATACTTTCAATTACTGATATATATGAGTCTTCAAGTTTGATATATTTTCCAACTATTGCAATTTTCACTTTATTGTTTTTATCTATCTTTCTTATTTTTTCTATCATTTCTTCCCATTTTCTGTTGTCTGGAATATATCTATCTAGTTTTAAATGATTACATACTTCTCTCGCTAATCCTTCTTCTTCAAGCATTAATGGTACTGCATACAAACAATCTGCTGTTTTATTTTGAATTACACTTGTTTTTCTAACATTGCAAAATAAAGCTAATTTCTCTCTTATATTTTCGGGAATATCTTGTTCTGTTCTACATACTAAAATATCTGGTTTTATTCCATAACTTTGTAATTCTTTTACAGAGTGTTGTGTCGGTTTTGATTTTATTTCGTTTGAACCAAATATATATGGCAATAGTGTTACATGTATAAAACATACATCTTCTGGATTTTTTTCTAATCCAACTTGTCTAATTGCCTCAATTATTGATAATCCCTCAATATCTCCTACTGTTCCACCAACTTCAGAAATTACTATGTCTGTATCTGTATTTTCAAATCCATATATTTTTTCTTTTATTTGATTTGTAATGTGTGGTATTACCTGTACTGTTTTTCCTAAGTAATCTCCTCTTCTTTCTTTTTCAATTACTTCTGAATATATTTTTCCCATTGTAATACTTGAATTTTTGGTCAAATTTTCATTTATAAACCTTTCATAATGTCCTAAGTCTAAATCTGTTTCTGCTCCATCATCTGTTACAAATACTTCTCCATGTTCATATGGATTCATTGTTCCCGGGTCCACATTTATATATGGATCAAACTTTTGTATTGTTACTTTATATCCTCTATTTTTTAATAATCTTCCGAAGAGATGCTGCTGTTATTCCTTTTCCTAATCCTGATACTACTCCTCCTGTTACAAAAATATATTTTGTATTCATTGTTACTCCCCCTTCTTTTTAAAAAATAAAAAAAAGATTAAAAAAATTTCTCCGAAAAATTCGGTTTTTTTTTAATCTATTATTAGTTTAACACTTGCCAATAATTTTGGCAAGTGTTTTTTATTTTTTGTTTAATATTTTTTTATTTTTTATTGACCTATATTATTTTGTTTATATAACCAAGATATATAATCAAAAGGTGTTAATGTTTCTGGTAAACCATAATCAATTCCATAAGTTTCTACTCTAATAGAAGTTACCTTTGGTGCATTTACTGGTGTACTAACTTCTGCATTTTCTTTATCTTCACTGCCTTCTGCCACTTTAACTTCAACATTTTCTATTTGATGTACCACATCTAATCCTTCTATTACTTTTCCAAATGCTGTATAATATCCATTTAAGTTTTTATTTTCTTCAGTCATTATAAAAAATTGTGAACAGCCAGAATTATATGATTCCTCTGTTAAACTTGGATAATATTGTGCATAATTTGCTCTAGCCATTGCAACCACACCTTCTTCAAATTTTATTGTATTATTTACACCATTTGATAAAAATTCACCTTTTATTGTGTAATCTTTCTCTGCTCCGTCATCTTTTAAATCACTTATTTTAGCATCTGTTGTTCCATCTCCATCTTTTGAACCAGCTTGTATCATAAAATCCTTCATAATTCTATGGAAAGTTGTTCCATCATAAAATCCTCTATTAGCTAACGCAATAAAATTTGATACTGTTTCTGGTGCTTGGTCTGGATATAATTCCATTTTTATTGTTCCAAAATTTTCAACTTCCATTGTTACAATTGGATTTTCAGCCTTAAATGTTGCCTTCTTATAATATCCATATCCTACTACACCTATTAATACTATTGCAATTATTAATGCTATTATCCAAATTATTTTTTCTACATTTTTCATATTTTTCTTCCTTTCTACATGTCCAATGTCCAAACGGGACGGTTCTATTTGGACATTTTGTCCATTTGGGACGGTTCTGTTTGGACATTTTCTATTATTCAAACATAAATTGTTCTTGCATTCTTCTTAATGATTGTTTAATTGTTCTTGCCCTAACTTCCCCAATTCCATCAACTTCATCTAAACTTTCTATATCTGCTGCCAATATATGTTGAAATGATTTAAATGATAGTATTAAATTTTCTACTATGTTTGATGGCATTCTTGGTATTTTATCTAAAATTCTATATCCTCTTGTATATACTCCTACTTCATCGTAATTGTCAAATGTTTCGTATCCTAGTAATTTTGCTATTACTCCTTCTTTAGTTATATCTTCATATTGGTTTAAAGATAATTCTTCGATAATACTTTCTGGTGTTCTTTTTTTCTTTCCTTTAGTAGGAACTAAATAGTCTTTTATGATTAGTATTTCTTCTTTTTCTAGTCCTCCCATAAGTTCTTCTAATTGCATGTTTACTAGTCTTCCGTCTTCTCCAAGTTCATATATTTTTCTTCTAATTTCATCTGCAATTCTTCTTACCATTTCTGCTCTTTGTATTACATCTATTACATTTTTTAGTGTTACAATGTCATTGAATTCGTATTCATTTAATATACTTAGTTTGTTATCAAAGACTTTTTTGTATCTTTCTAATGTTTGTATACCTTGATTTGCTTTATTTAGAACGGCGTTTGTGTCTTCTAATATATACCTAAAGTCTCCTTTAAATATTGTAATTATGTTTCTTCTTTGAGATATGCTTATTACTAATTCTCCGGTTTGTTTTGCTGTTCTTTCTGCTGTTCTGTGTCTTGTTCCAGTTTCTCTTGTTTCTATTTCTCTTGAAGGTATAAGTTGTGCATTTGCAAATAAAATTTTCTTCAAGTCTCCACTTAAAACTATTGCTCCGTCCATTTTTGCAAGTTCATATAACCTTGAAGCTGTGTATTCTTCATTTATATAAAATCCACCGTCTACTACTTCTTTTATAACATCATTATTATCAGTTATAAGCAATAGTGCACCAGTTTTTGCTCTTAATATATTTTCTAGTCCATCTCTTATAGGTGTACCAGGTGCTATTAATTTTAAAAGTTCGGTCACTTTTCTTCCTCCTTTGCAGAAATTTATTATTTTAATCCCAATTTTTTCATTGCTTCATTTACATCTTTAACGCCTATTATATCCAATTTAAAGTTTTCTTTCAACCCTTTTTTATTACTTTCTGGAATTATACATTTTTTGAATCCCAATTTTTCTGCTTCTTTTAATCTTTTTTCTATCAAATTAATTCTTCTTACTTCTCCTGTAAGCCCAACTTCTCCCATTATAACAGTTCCTTTTTCTATCGGAGTGTTTTTATAACTTGAAGCAGTTACCATTATAATTCCTAAATCTATTGATGGTTCATTTATTTTTAATCCTCCAACAACATTTAAATATACATCTTGATTTCCTAAATTCATGCCTGCTCTTTTTTCTAATACTGCAATTAACAATGATAATCTATTGTAATCTATACCGTTTGCCGTTCTTTTTGGATATCCAAATATACTTTGAGATGTTAAAGCTTGTAATTCTACTAGCATTGACCTTGTGCCTTCCATACATGAAACCACGCAAGAGCCTGGTGGATTGTCTTCTCTTTCTGAAATTAAAACATCTGAAGGATTAGAAATTTCACACATTCCTTCTCCTTTCATTTCAAACATCCCAATTTCATTAGTTGATCCAAATCTATTTTTTACACCTCTCAAAATTCTATACGAAAAATATCTTTCGCCTTCTAAATAAAGTACTGTATCTACCATATGTTCCAAAACTCTTGGTCCTGCGATATTTCCATCTTTTGTAACATGTCCTATTATTATTGTTGTAATATTTCTTGATTTACATACTCTCATAATTTGAGATGTAATTTCTCTAACTTGACTTACACTACCGTGCTGCTGCTGAAATTTCTTCAGAATACATAGTTTGAATTGAGTCTATTATTACTAATTTAGGATTTAAATCTATAATATTTTGATTAACAATATCAATATCAGTTTCTCCTAAAAATAAAATATCTTCATTGTTAATTCCGTAATCTATCTGCTCTTAATTTTATTTGCTCTGCTGATTCTTCTCCTGAAACATATAAAACTTGTCCTTCACCTTTAACCTTATCACATAATTGCAAAATCAAAGTAGATTTACCAATACCCGGTTCACCTCCAAGTAAAATTAAAGACCCCTTTACTAATCCACCACCTAAAACTCTATCTAGTTCTTCAAATCCAGTAGAAGTTCTTATAGTCTCTTTTGCTTCATATGAATTTAATTTTTGCGGAACATTATTAGATACGGCTTTATCTGATTTTAGTGAACTGTTCTTGTTTTCTATAATTTTTTGCTCAAAAAAAGTATTCCAATTTCCACATGCTGGACACTTCCCTAGCCATTTCCCAGACTCATATCCACATTCATTACACACAAAAACTGTTTTATTTTTAGCCATTTTTACCTCCTTGTCAATCCCAATGTCCAAATGGGACGGTTCTATTTGGACATTTTGTCCAAACGGGACGGTTCTTTTTGGACATTTTTTAATGCTCTTTCTATCATTTTTCTGTTAAGTCCTGTTATCCTTGCCAACTGAGTTATAGATATATTTTTAAAACATTTTAATTTTGATAATTTTTCGTTTCTCATTTCAGTGTTATATTTAGAAATATCACAAATATTGCTTATGTCTAATAATTCACAAATATACTTTTTAATTTCTATATCCGTAAATCTTTCATGCAATTCATATTCCATAATATTTTTAATTTCTGTTTCTTTATTCTCATCAGCATTTATATTATGAAAATTTATAAATTCTAGCTTTGCATCATTATTATTTTCAGAAAAAACTAATAATAAAAGTTTACTATCTATTATCTGTGGAAATTGGACATATTCCTTATAGCTACTCCATTTATATTCTTCTGTTTTTGCCATACCCGCTTTTAATGGATTTTGATGAATATATCTGCAAAGCATTTTTAGATATTCTCTATCTTCAACTTTTTTACTATAAAACCTATCCTGAAATAAATGTCCCACCCTATCATATTTGTTATTAAAATATGTTACATACATTATTTCTATACTCTGCATTATTTTTGAAATTTTTTCTTCTTTGTCGTAAATAACCATATGTACATGATTATCCATTAGACAATATGCATAAATTTCATAATTATATTTTTCTTTAGTTTCTTTTATTATGTTTAGAAATTTGCATTTATCATATTCTTCTAGAAATATATCTTGCTTATCTATTCCTCTTATTATAATATGATAAACTTTTAATTCATTATATTTTCTTGCTACTCTAGGCAAAAAATCACTTCCTTTTTTAAATTTAAAAATATTTTTATTTCCCCCAAAATAGCAATTAAGCAAAAAAAGTATAACACATTTTTTATTTATGTGCTATACTTTTTTATTATTTTTACAAAAAATTCACATTATACTTTAAGATCTGTCCCAAATGGACAAAATGTCCAAATAGAACCGTCCCGTTTGGACATTATTTTTTCTTTCCAAATGTAATTTCTTGGAACAAAAAGTCATGTACTTTTTCCCAAGTAATATCTTGATGTAAAAATTCATTAATTTCATCTTCTACTTTTTGTTGTGCTGGCGTTAATTCAACTTTGATTTCTTTATTCCAGTCAATGTCTTGTAGCCAAAATGCTTTGAATTTTGTCCAAAATCCAACTTTTGCAGGTAATTCTGGTTTTGATATTGTTCCTGCGTTTTCTATTACTTCATTTGTTTGTGCTTCGTTTTCAAATGAAACACCTCCAAATACGCCTTCTTCTTGATTTAATTCTGACATCTATTATTCCTCCTTTGTGATTATTAGTTCATCTATTTATTTTATACTATAAATATTATAAAATATCAAGTGATTTGAACTTCTTTTTTATTAAGTTTTTGTTACATAAATATTACAGCTTTGTTACATTTTAACTTTTTTCTTTATACTTCGGCTAAAATATGGTCTTCAACTACTTTTTTGCATGTAACGCTTTTTATTTTGTTATTTAATTTTTCTTCTGATTTACAGTATACCATTATATAATTTTGTGTATGTCCTTTATATTCTCCAACTATTTCTTCTTCAAATAAAACTTCTACTTTTTTTCCAATATATTGACTATTGTATTCAAATTCGTTTTTATTTGATAGTTCTATTAGTTTTTTGCTTCTTTCTTCCTTGATATTTCCTGGAATTTGATTTTCCATAATTGCTGCTTTTGTTCCTTTTCTTGATGAATATTTAAATACATGCATTTTATAGAACTTTATTTCTTCTAGAAATTTATATGTTTTTTCGAATTCTTCTTCTGTCTCTCCAGGAAAGCCTACTATTATGTCTGTCGTTAAATTTACATCTTTATAAGTTTTTCTTAATATTTTAACAATATTTCTAAATTGCTCAGTTGTATATCTTCTGTTCATTCTTTTTAAAGTTTCATCACACCCACTTTGTAGTGATAGATGAAAATGATGACATATTTTTTCTAGTTTTTGCAATCTATTAACGAATTCTTCTGTTATTAGTAATGGTTCTATTGATCCTAGTCGTATTCTTTGTATACCTTCTATTTTGTTTATTTCTTCTAATAAATCAATCAATCTATAGTTTTGTAGTTCTTGTTCTTTACTAAATGCGAAGTCTTTTCCGTATGATGCTATATGTATTCCTGTTATTACTACTTCTTTTATTCCTCTTTTAGCAATTTTTGTTACCTCGGAAATTATGCTTTGTGGTTTTCTGCTTCTTACTCTTCCTCTTGCATATGGTATTATACAATATGAGCAAAATCTATCACAGCCATCTTGTATTTTAATGACAGCTCTTGTTTTTTCTGAAAAAGTTATATCTCCAAAGTCTGAAAATTCTTTAGATTGCATTACATCTTCTATTTCTAGTATTTTTACTTTTTCCTTTATGTATTCTTCTACATATTTTACTATTTCTACTTTTTCATTGTTTCCTAAAACCAAATCTATTTCTGGTATTTTTGATAGTTCTTCTTTTGCTACTTGTGCATAGCAACCAACTGCAACAACTATTGTATTTTTGTTTTTTTCCTTCATTTTTCTTAGCATTTGTCTGGATTTTCTGTCTGACATATTTGTTACAGTGCAAGTGTTTATTATACATACATCTGGATTTTCTTCTATTTCTCCATTGTTTTCTTCTAGTACCTTATATCCTTTTTCTAAAAATTTTTGTGCCATTGCATTTGTTTCATATTGATTCACTTTACAGCCTAGTGTGATAAATTTTATTACTTTTTCCATTTTTTACTCCTTTAATAATTAGAGGCTGGATTTTATTCCAACCTCTTTTTATTGTTATCTATTTTGTTTTTCCTTCTAATACATCTAAATTATCTAATGCTTTTCCTGTTCCTAACGCAACACATGAAATTGAGTCTTGTGCAATCATTACATTTATTCCTGTTTTTTCTTGCAATAACTTGTCTAGTCCATCTATTAAGCAACCTCCACCTGTCATGTATATTCCTTTATCACTTATGTCTGCTGCTAGTTCTGGTGGTGTTTTTTCTAATACACTGTGTACTGCGTCTACTATCATCATTGCTGGTTCTATTAGCGCTTCTAACATTTCACTAGAGTATACTGTTATTGTTTTTGGTAATCCTGTTCCTAGGTCTCTTCCTCTGATGTCCATTTCAGCATCTTGTATTTTAGGATATACACAGCCTATGTTTACTTTTAGGTCTTCTGCTGTTCTTTCTCCAATTGCTATGTTGTGCTTTTTCTTAATGTATTTTACTATATATTCGTCAAATTTGTCTCCGGCTACTTTTAATGATGTGCTTACAACTGATCCTCCTAATGATATTACTGCTACATCAGTTGTTCCTCCTCCGATATCTACTACCATGTTTCCGCATGGTTTTGATATGTCTATTCCTGCTCCTATTGCTGCTGCTATTGGTTCTTCTATTAGGTATACTTTTCTAGCTCCTGCTTGCATTGCAGCGTCTATTACAGCTTTTTTTTCTACTTCTGTTACTTGTGATGGGATACATATCATTATTCTTGGTGCAAATATAGATTTTCCGCATACTTTGTGAATAAAGTATTTTAACATTTTTTCGGTTACTGTGTAGTCTGATATTACTCCGTCTCTTAGGGGTCTTGTTGCTACTATGTTTCCTGGTGTTCTTCCTAACATTCTTCTTGCTTCTCCTCCGACTGCTAGGACATCTTCTGTATTTCTGTCTACTGCTACTACTGATGGTTCTCTTAATACTATTCCTTTTCCTTTGATATATACTATTACTGTGGCTGTTCCTAAATCTATTCCTACATCTTGTCCAAATCCGAATTTTAACATGCGTTTTCTTCCCTTCTATTTTTGTTTCACTTTTATTACATTTTCATTACGATTATATTACAATTATGAAATTTTATCAATAGATTTGTGTGAAATTTTTGAATATTGTGAAAAACATTGAATAATTACCACTTTTATATTATAATATCATTATAAAAAAATAAAAATCGGAGAAATTAAATGAAAAATTACATATTTACTTCAAATTCTGAAAACGACACAAAAGAATTTGCAAAAAAAATAGCATCAAAACTAAACAAAGGTGATGTCATAGTACTTTCTGGCGATTTAGGATCAGGTAAAACCAAATTCACAGAAGGCTTTCTATCATATTTCGGACTAGAAAACGAAATTTCAAGCCCCACCTTTACAATAGTAAACGAATACAAAAAAGACAATATAAATATATATCACTTTGATGTATACAGACTAGAGGATTCTTCTGAATTCTACGAAATTGGTGGCGAAGAATACTTTGAAAAAGGCATTTGCATAATTGAATGGGGCGAATTAATTGAAGATGCTCTGCCTAAAAAATATATAAAAATAGATTTTTCTAGAGATACTAAAAATGAAAATAAAAGAATTTTAAATGTTCAATTAATAGAACATTAAACATATAAGGAGGCTTTACTTTGAAAATTTTATGTATTGACACTTCAAGTAAATTATGTAGTGTTGCTATTTTAGAAGGCACTACTTTAATAAGCAAATTAGAATTAGACAATGGCTTAACACACTCTGAAACTTTAATGCCACTAATCAAAAAACTTTTAGAAACAAGCAATTTATCTTTAACAGATATCAATTTACTTGTATCTAACCTAGGTCCAGGTTCTTTTACTGGAATAAGAATTGGAGTTGCAACCTGCAAGGCTTTTTCTGATAGTCTGAATATCCCTTGTGTGGGAATATCTAGTCTAGAAGTTTTAGCATATAATTCAAAAAATAGTGGAATAATTTGTAGTACAATAGATTGTAAAAATGATAATTGCTATTTTGCTTTATATAAATTAATTGACGGAAATTATACTGTTTTAGAAGCTCCTTGCTCAAAAACAGTCACAGAGGTTTTAGATATTTTGAATACAAAATATTCCGATAAAGAAATTAATTTTGTAGGTGATGGAATTCCTTCTCATTTAGGCAATTGCTATTTAAATGTTGAAAATTTAGGCATAGCAGGTTATAAAAAATTTATTGATAATGGCAATGTTGGCGAAAATATTCTTCCTCTATACTTGAAAAAGCCTCAGGCTCAAAGACAATTAGAAGAAAAATTAAAAAGTGCTAATTCAAATTAGTCAGATTGGAGCTTATTTATGGATTTAAAAATTGAAAAAATGACTTTAAATGATTTAGAAATTATAAAAGATATTTTATTTTCTGATTTTGATAATTTCTGGAGCTACAATGTTTTAAAAAATGAGCTTAAATGTTCTAATTCTTATTTTGTAGTTGCTAAATCTAATGATGAAATTGTTGGTTTTGCTGGGTTAAAGACTATCATTGATGAAGCTGATATCATGAATATTGTTGTTAAAAAGTCTTTTAGACATAATGGTATTGGTTCTTTGCTTTTAGATAATTTGATTTCTTATGCTAGAGGGATTAGTTTAAAGATTATTACTTTGGAGGTTAATGAGCATAATTTGTCTGCTATTCGTTTGTATGATAAATTTAAGTTTGACCATATTGGTATTAGAAAAAGATATTATAATGGTGAAAGTGATGCTATTATAATGAGTAAAATTCTAAAATAGGGTGAATTTATAATTTCACCCTATTTTGTTTTTATACATATTTTTCAATTTTAACAACAGTTCTTCCACTTCTTGTTGTACCAGAAAACTCTTTCACAATAAATCTACCCTTGCCCCTAATAGTAATAATATCTCCTAACTTAACCTGCTTAGAAGCCTTCATCTCATTTTGACCATTAATAAAAACTCTCTCACTATCAATAATTTGAACTGCTTTGCTTCTAGATGTCTTTGCCAAATCAGACACAAAATTATCAAGCCTCAATGATGGAACAATAATATTCAATTCTTCCACCTTAATCTCTTGTTGCCTTAAATCTTGTAACTCAATAATATCTATTTTTGAATTTGCAAATCTAGTAAGAGTACCAAGCTCTTGTTTCAAAGTATCTGCTGTTTCACTCTTTACTAAAATATCTGCCCCATCATCAGAGACCAAAATATCTCCAACCTTTTCTCTTTTCATACCCAATTTAACAATACCACCCAAATAATTTCTATGCGAATATTGTCCTATTTCTTCATTACCTAAAACAATTCTTATAACTTTTAAAATTTTAGAATAGTTCTTTTCTATCATATTAACATTATACTTTTCTGGATATATTATTAATATATTTCTTTCAGCATTTTCAAATCCACCATAAAAAATATAATTTTCAAAATCAATCTTTCTCATAAAACTTTTTACTAATGAAATTTGATACATATCAAGAAAATCAGTATATTCTAGTTTTTCCCTCTGCATTGAAAACTCTATCTTATCTAAAATCTGGGCTAATAATATTTTATCTTCCTGTTTTTTATAATCACTCAACATTTTTTGTTTATCCATCTTTTTCTCCTACTTTTATTTTAAGATCTGTCCCTTTTGGACATTTTGTCCAAATAGAACCGTCCCGTTTGGACAAACATGATAAATTTCTTCTAATTCTTCAACTTTACCATGTTTTATAAATTCATCTGGCCAAGCATATTTATATAATTTGATTCCTTGTAAGTCTTCTTCTACAATTAGTTCTTCTACTGCTGTTCCAAGTCCATTTATTTTGGTTCCGTCTTCTAATGTTATAACTTTTTTGTTTTTTTCTATTGATTTTTTTATCGTGTTAATATCTAATGGTTTTAAAAATCTAGCATTTATTATTTCTGCGTCTATTCCGGTTTTTTTATATTCTTCAGCTATTTGCATTGCTTTTTCGACTCTTTTTCCTATTGCTATTATGCTTATATCTTTTCCTTCTTTTAAAATTTCTGATTTGCCTAGTTCTATTTTTTCGTGCTTGTCAAATTTGATTTTTGGATTTTCTCCGCCTCTTGGATATCTGATTACTACCGGTTTGTTCAATTTTATTGCAAATTCCATCATGTCTTCTAATTCTTTAAAGTCTTTTGGAGCCATTATTGTTAAATTTGGAACTAGTCTAAAAAATGCCATGTCTAAAGTTCCTTGGTGTGTTTCTCCATCTGCTCCTACAACTCCTGCTCTGTCTACACACATTATTACTGGTAAATTTTGAATTGCAACATCGTGTATAACTTGGTCATATGCTCTTTGATAAAATGATGAATATATTGGAACAAATGGTATCATTCCTTCTTTTGCCATGCCTGCTGCCATTGATATAGCATGTTGTTCTGCTATTCCTATGTCAAAAAATCTTTCTGGATATTCTTTTGCAAATTTAGCAAGTCCTGTTCCATCTTTCATTGATGCTGTTACGGCAACTATTCTTTTGTCTTTCTTTGCTAATTCCACTAGTTTTTCTCCAAATATTTTTGAGTAGTCGTCTTTTTTCTCTTTTTTGCTTTTTCCTGTTTCAATATCAAATGGTGCAGTTGCATGAAATTTGTCTGGGTTTTCTTCAGCTATTTTATATCCTTTGCCTTTCTTAGTTAATACATGTATTAATACAGGTCCTTGAACTTGTTTACTAAGTTTCATTATATTTTGTAATTGTTCTATATCATGTCCATTAACCGGTCCAAGATATGTAAATCCTATATCTTCAAAAAACATTTTAGGTATAATTAATTGTTTTATACTTCTTTTTATTCTTTGTATAACTTTGACAATTGGTTTTCCGATAATTGGAGTTTTGTTTACAAGTCTTTTTATTGATAAATTAGATTTTGTGTATAATTTTTTAGTTCTTAATTTGCTTAAAAACATATTTAGTCCACCTATGTTTTTGGCTATACTCATTTCGTTATCATTTAATATTACTATTATTTTAGTTTCACTACAACCTGCATCATTTAATGCTTCTAATGCCATCCCTCCAGTTAATGCTCCATCTCCAATTACAGCAATTACTTGGTTGTTTTCTCCTTTTAGGTCTCTTGCTCTTGCCATTCCCAAAGCTGCTGATATTGATGTGCTACTGTGTCCTGTGTCAAAGCTGTCATATTCTGATTCATTTATTTTTGGAAATCCAGATAATCCTTCTAGTTTTCTTAGTGTTTTAAATTCTTCTCTTCTTCCTGTGATTATTTTATGTACATAAGATTGATGTCCAACATCCCAAACTATTTTGTCTTTTGGCATGTTGAACTCGCTGTGTAATGCAAGTGTAAGTTCTACAACTCCTAAATTTGAGGCTAAATGTCCTCCATTTTCTGATACAACTTCTAGTATATATTTTCTTATTTCCTGTGCTAGTTCTTGTTTTTCTTCTATGCTTAATTTTTTTACATCTTCTGGTGAATTTATGTGTTCTAACATTTTGTGGTCTCTCCTAATTTTTATTTTTAGTAGATATATTTTATCATATTTTATAGAAAATTACTACTCTATTTTCTAAGTTCTTATTGTTAATTCATTTTTATATAATCGTAAAAGAGACAGATTTTGTTCTGTCTCTTTTATGTCTTATTTTTTATTTAATGTAACCTTGAAATACATAAACATATTACAAATAATCCTAAAATAACTCTGTAAATAGAAAAAACTTTAAAACTACCTTTTTGTAAATAATTTAACAAAAACTTAATTACTAGTACTCCAACTATAAAACTAGCTAGAACACCTACAAAAAATGCAGGGCTAAATACAAAATATTTTAAATCAACCAATGCCGCAGCAGCTACTACTGGTGTTGATAATAAGAAAGAATATTTAGCAACAGATTCTCTTTTTAATCCCATACCTCTACCAATTGTCATTGTAATTCCTGATCTTGATACTCCTGGAAATGCTGCTGCTAATGCTTGTGACATAGCTATCCAAAGAGATTGCTTTAATGTTATATCTTTATACTCAACTTTTGATTTTGATTTTTTATCTACAATATATAGTATAATACCCATTACAATTAATGCAATTGCTATCATAAACATTTCTATCATTTTTTCTTCTACACTAAATGCAGTTGCTAATTTTTCTACTAATTTTTCTGAAAGTTTATCTAATACCAAACATAAAATTCCTGTTGGTATTGTAGAAATTACTATGTACCAAAATATCTTTCCTTCTGTTGATTTTTCTTTTTTTACAACTTGGTTATATCCTCCTTTTATTAGATTTACCCAGTCTTTAAAGAAAAATAATACTATTGCAAATAATGTTCCTATATGTAAGGCCACATCAAATGATGGGCTTATTTCGTTCCAACCAAATATCCATGGAAATAAATTTAAATGTGCTGAGCTTGATATTGGTAGCAACTCTGTTAGTCCTTGAACTATTCCTAAAATTAGTGCTTGTAAAATTTCATTCATTTTCTTCTCTCCTTATTTTTTATATATTTCTTTTAAAATATTATAAACTGTATCTTTTATAAATTCTGCTGTTGTAACTGGTGCGACTTTTCCTGGTAATGCTAACGCCCATATTAGTTTCAAATTTTTATCTTTTGCTGCTTTTTTATCTATTCCTCCAGGATTTGAAGCTAAATCTACTAATAAGCAATCATCTTTAACATATTTTATTCTTTCTTCTGTTAATATTAAATGTGGAACTGTGTTTATTATGATGTCATATTCAGATAAGTTTTCTCCTATTGTATTGATGTTTGTTCCTATGTGTCCATATGCCTTAATCCAAGCTAAATCTTCATCTTTTCTTGCTGCACAAGTTACTTTTGCCGCAAGTCCAGATAGTTTTCTAGCTAGCACTTTTCCAATTCTTCCAAATCCTAATATCAAAACTTTGCTTCCATGTACTATTTTATTTGTGTTTGCTATAATTATTTCTATTGTTCCTTCGGCAGTTGATATTGTATTTAAAACTGCAAGTTCTTCTCTTTTCATGATATCTATTATTTCTATATATTCATCATTTGCTAAATCATAAACTTCTGGTGATATAGTTCCTGCAATTAAAATTTTTGCATTAATAATGTGCATAAGTTCTCTTATAGATATTTTTTTATCACTAAATGGTGAATTTATGTCTTTGCCATTACTTGAAAATGGAATTGGTCCTATAATAATTTCCACATTTTTTACAGCTTCTGTTAATTTTTCTGTCATTATAATATTAGAATTTTCTTTTAATTCTTCAGCATTTTCAAGTCCATACGCATATACTTTATTTCCATCATCTGCTAACATTTTTGCTAGCTTTACTATTCTTAAGTCTCCACCAATAACCGCAAAATTCGTATTCATAAAATTCCTCTTTTCATAATCATATTTCTTTATTATTATACTTATTTTTAGAAATTTTATGAATAATTTTAAAAATCAAGTTATAAATATTCTATTCTCTTTCTCTATTTTCTTCATTTTGTTTTTGTTCTAAGTTTGTTTGGTTTCTTCCTGTTATATTCATTTTCAACATTTTTATATCGTCATAACCTAAATTTCTAGTTATATCAAACATATCTTCTAGATGTTTTTTAGCTTTTATTTCTTTTTCTTCTAGTTTATTTTCTTTTTGTTCTAATTCTTCATCTGTCATATTTATGTTAAATGGCATAGACATTTTAGCCATAACAGGTATAAAAATTGGGTCTTTTTTTATTTTTGGGACAATCTTTGCTGCATCTATATCTATTGCGATATTTGCAAATTGAATTGCTTTTTCTTTGTCATCTTTAATCATTGATATTTTTGACAATTCATAATAACTATCTGCTGCTAATTCATCATCTTCTAATGCTTCAATAAAATATTGTTCTGCTTCTTCTAGTTCTTTATATATTAGTGCTATTTCTGCTAATGAATATTTTGAATTATATGAAAGTGAGTTTATTTCTGCTGCTCTTTCATAGCATATTTTTGCACTTTGAAAGTCATTTAACATTGTATATGCTATTCCAAGATTATAATTTAATTCAAAGCTTAATGGATTATATTTTAATGCGTCTTGATATATATTTGCTGCTTCCTTATACATTTCTCTTGTTAATAATATATCCCCTAATAATTCTGTTGCTTTATAATAATCTGGTTTTTTGTTTAATAAATTAATTAGCATTTCAGAAGCTTCTTCAGATTTATCTAAATTGTTTAATAATTCTGCTATTTTGTAATATGAATAATAATCTTTTTTATTTATATCTATTGCTTGTACATATTCATCTATTGCTTTTCTCATCCCACCTTCTAATTCATAAATTTCAGCTAACATTTTATGTCCTATATAATTTTCTGGATATTTTGTTACTAAATTTATTAATTGCTCTTTTGCTTTTTTGTTATTTCCTAATTTTAAATAAATTTTTGCTTTAGATACATTTAATATTTGAATTAGTGGAATATTTTTCTTTTCGATTGCTATTATAGCAATTGGTATGATAATTCCTAATATATATTTCAATATTACAAAAAATGGTCCTATTTCTTTTTTTATTATTACCGATATGAAATTTAATGCTATACCTATTGCTTGAATAACCAGTATTCCTACATAATTGGTATCATTATTTCTCATCATTTTTAAAAATATATAAGCAAATAGTCCACATGCAAGTATAGTAAAAATTAATTGTTCTATAATCATAAACTTTTTCCTTTCAATTATCCCATCGCAGAATTAAATTCTTATTTTTAATTCTATAAATAACTATTTTTAATCTATCTACTATTTTATTGCATTTTTTGTCATTTGTCTAGTACTTTCGCATCAAAAAAGTTATCAGTAAAAAAGTTATCACAACATGAGTACTTTTAATTACAAATTAGTATATATCCTATAATCTCTTAAGATTTTTCTAACATAATTATTTGTTTCTTTATAAGGAATTTTTTCTATGTCAGAACCATCAGCTTTTATTATTCCTTTTTCAATCCAATTATCAACAGTTCCAATCCCTGCATTATAAGCCGTCAATGCCAATTCGATATTTTCATATTTTTGTAATAATATTGATAAATATTTTGTACCAATATTTATATTAATTTTGGGTTCCAATAGTTTTTCTGATACATCTTCACTTGTACATTGTATATAAACCTTTTTACTAATTTCTATGGCCGTACTTTCCACTAATTGCATTAAACCAGTTGCGCCTTTGCTTGATTTTGCTTGAGAATTAAAATTGCTTTCTGCCTTTATTACTGCATAAACTAAATTCTTATCAACATTATACTTTTCAGCATATTCTTCAACATACTCTGCATATTCTTTTTTATAAATTATCTTTTGTAGCTTAGGTGGAATACATATAATGGCTATTATACATGCAATTAATACAATGGCTAAAATTATTATTGTTCTTTTTCTTATAATAACTATTTTTATCTACCTCCTTTTTTCATGTCCAAACGGGACGGTTCTAAATGGACAAAATGTCCATTTAGAACCGTCCCGTTTGGACATTATTTGCACTCATACCAATTTTCTGCTTCTGAAACTTCTGCTATTAATGGGACTTTTAATTTAACGGCATTTTCCATTTCATTTTTTACTATTTTTTTTACTCTTTCTGCTTCTTTAATTGGTGTTTCTATCATCATTTCGTCGTGGACTTGTAGGACTATTTTTGCTTCTAGATTTTCTTCTATTAACTTTTTATATACATTTATCATTGCTATTTTCATTATGTCTGCTGCTGTTCCTTGTATTGGTGTGTTCATTGCTGCTCTTTCTCCAAATTGTCTTACCATATAGTTGTTTGATTTTAATTCTGGAATATATCTTCTTCTGTTGAATAATGTTTCTACATAGCCTGTTTCTTTTGCTTTTTCTTTTATATTGTCCATGAAATTTTTAATGCCTTCATATTCTTGTAAGTATTCTTCTATATATCTTTTAGCTTGTTTTCTTGATATTCCTAGTTGTTCTCCAAGTCCAAAGTCACTTATTCCATAAACAATTCCAAAGTTTACTGCTTTAGCATTGCTTCTTTGTTCTTTTGTGACTTCTTCTATCGGTGTTTTAAATACTTTAGAGGCTGCTTGTTTATGAATATCTTGCCCTTCTATAAATGCTTGAACCATGTGTTTGTCTTCTGACATGTGTGCTAATACTCTTAATTCTATTTGTGAATAGTCTGCATCTATATACACTTTGCCTTCTTCTGGTTTGAAGATTTTTCTAACTTGCTTTCCTAGCTCAAATCTTGTTGGTATGTTTTGTAAATTTGGTTCTGTCGAGCTTATTCTTCCTGTTGCTGTTATTGTTTGGTGGAAGAAAGAGTGAATTCTTTTATTTTTTGGATTGATGTATGGTTTTAAACCTTCTACATATGTTGAATTTAATTTCATTAATTGCCTATAATCTAGTATTTCTGATATTATTGGGTCTTCTGATTTTAGTTTTTCTAATACATCTACATCTGTTGAATATCCATTTTTTGTTTTTTTGACAACTGGTAGTTTCATTTTTTCAAATAATATTTCTCCTAGTTGCTTTGTTGAATTTATATTAAATTCTTCTCCTGCCATTTCATATATTATTTTTGTTTTTATTTCTAATTGTTCTTTTAATTTATCTCCAAATTTATTAAGTTCATCTTCATCTGCATACATCCCGTTCCATTGCATATTTGCTAGTACTTCAACTGTTGGCATATCTATATTATTAAATAATGATATAGCTCCAATTTCTTCTAACTGTTTTTTGGTTGTTTCTTGTAATTTGTATATTATATATGAATAAAATGCAAATTTGTTTTCTGCTTCTTTTTCTGAGGCATTTTCTTTATTGTCCAATTTGCTAAGTTCATCAAATAAATTTATTTGTTCTTGCTTGCTACCTCTTTCTTCCTTCCCTAGGGCTTCATTAACATCAACTTCTAAATACTGTTCTGCAAGATAGTCAATTTTTAATTTACTATTTGTTGGATTTAAAATATATGCTGCTATTGCTACATCATACTTTATTCCTTTTAAATTAATATTCTCTTGTTTTAATAATATATAAATTCTACCTAAATCTATTCCTATTTTTGATATTTCTTTGTTTTCAAATATTTCTTTTAAATCTTGAAGTTCTTTATTATCTTCAAAATTCAAGTAGTATGCTTCATTTGATTTTGAATTAAAAATTCCTATTCCAACTATTGTTTCTTTAATTATTTTTTCTAGTTTTTCATCTTTTGAAGTGTTTATATAAAATATCATTTCTTTTTGTTCTTTTATGATATCTTTTATTTCATTAATACTTTTTTTGTTAATAGTGTAGCATTTTTTTAGATTTTCGTGTTCATTTTCTGAAGTTTGTCCTATTCCATCTTGAAGTAAATTAAATCTGTCTATATATCTTTTAAAGTTTAATTCTTTAAATATTTCTAATACTTTTTGTTTATCCCACTCTTCTGTTTTTAGTTCTTCTAATGTATCTTCAATTGGAACTTTTGTATTTATCTCGCCTAATGTTCTTGAAAGATAAGCTAGTTCTTTATTTTCTTCTATCTTCTCTTTTTGCTTTCCTTTTAAATCAGTTTCTCCCGCTTCTAATTTTTTATATAAATTATCTATGGTTTCATATTTTTGAATTAATGAAAGTGCAGTCTTTTCACCTATTCCCGGAACTCCCGGAATATTATCTGATGTATCACCTTGTAAGCCCTTTACTTCTATTAATTGTTTTGGCTCTATACCATAGACTTCTTTAACTTTATTTCTATCAAAAATTTCAGTTTCTGTTTTTCCTGCTTTAGTTCTTGGTATATGTATTTTTACATTATCTGTTGCTAATTGAAATGTATCTCTATCTCCAGAAAGAATTATAACTTCTAAACCTTTTTCCTCTCCATATCTAGAAAGTGTTCCTATTATATCATCACCTTCATAGCCTTCCATTTCAACAATATCTATATTCATAGCTTTTAGTACTTCTTTTATTATTGGCATTTGTTCTGCAAGTTCATTTGGCATACCTTTTCTGTTTGCTTTATATCCTTCATACATTTTATGTCTTACAGTTGGTGCTTTTAAGTCAAATGATACTGCAATATATTCTGGTTTTTCATCTTCTAATAATTTGAATAATATTGCTAAAAAACCATATATTGCATTTGTATATTTTCCGTCTTTGGTTGTTAAAGCCTTACTTCCCATTATTCCATAAAATGCTCTATTCATTATACTATTTCCATCTATTAATACTAGCTTTTTCATACTTTGCCTCTTTCTTTTTATTTTGAGTTTAATACATATATACATTTAAATAAAGTGTATCACCTATACATTTATAGCCTTTCTCCGTATTATTATTTTCCATATAATTTTGTTTTTCTTCTTGTGTTAATGTAACGGTTTTTAAATTTCTATTTGTATAAAAATTTATAGCTCCATCAGCTGCCCAACTAGTTCTAATTGCATTATGTGTAAATGATGTTTTATTTTTAGCATTTGGTAAAAATGCTTTTTCTAAATTATCTCTTATTACAATTAAAGCTATGTTTGTTACTTTATTTTCTGTATTATTTTCGTATTCTTCTATATATTGTTCAATTTCTTGTGACTCTATTCTTTCTAATTTATTTACTTCTTTATGCTGTATCATTATACTTTCATAATTTAAAATATTTATAATTAGATATGATATTAGTGTTATAAAAGTTATTATTCCTAATTTGTTTTTCTTTTGTAAAAGGTCTGTTTCTACATATATAAATATAAACAAAATCCCAATTAATGCTCCTAGTGCATTTCTTAATCTTCCTGTATAAAAACTAGTTAATGCTAACAAATATGTGACGCAACTACCTGCAATGGTTATTAGTGTTATTAATACAAACTTAGCTACAATGTCATTTTTATACTCTTTATTTTTAATTGTATATATTAAAATTATTGATATTAGTAATCCTAAATATATTATTAACAAATTTCTTGGAAATAAATTACATGTCCATTGCAATACATTTGGTAATGATGCAATTATTATTGTTATATTTCTAAACACATCAGATATTTTTCCTAATCTTGTTTGTTTTTGGCCAATTAAATTTTCTATAACTTTAACAGATAAAATATCTATTGATACTGATATTAGTGCAATTATTCCACTTTTTATTAAGTCTATTATTATTTGTTTTTCGTTATTTTTGTTTTTTAGTATAGTAAATAGTGTTACATATGCAAAAAATAGTCCTACTGTTCCCTGATAACACATAATTCCTAAACTTGTTAATATTATACTTTTTATTATGTAGTTTTTATTTTTTTCTACTAGTATATCTGCTGATATTATATATAACAATACACTTGTAGCCATTACTGTGCTTTCTACAAAGTACATGTTTTCTAAGTACATAAAGTTAAATATTGTTATATATCCTATTATTAATATTATTATTTCTTGTATAATATTTTCTGGTTTTTTGTATTTTTTTATTATCTTGCTTAATGTTATTATTGCAAGGTTTGATATTATTATTGCACTGAATAATGTTATAAATGTGTATGCTTCAATGCTTATGTTTATTTTGCTTGCTATTAATCCAAGTATTGCCATAAATATTCTGCCGTCTATTAATGACCAATGTATTGCGTAGTTTTGGTATCCTACATTTGATATATTATAGGTGTCTGTTGAGTAGTGCCCTATTAATAGTGGTGTGAATATTGCACATGTTATTGCAAACATTATTGTGTATATTATTAATTCTTTTTTATTTATTTTTTTCATTTTTGTTTTTTTCCTTTTTCTTTTGATTTTCTATGACTATATCATATTTTTTTATTTTTGACTACATTTTTTTAGATACATTTAAAAAGTATGTTGAAATTTTTTTTATATTTAAAGTATTTCCTTCTATTTTAAGTTTACCCCTATTAAATATAATAAATCTGTTGCTTGAAATTGATTTACATATGCGCCTTTAATGTCTTCAAGCGATACTGCTATTCCTTCTATATTGCTTTCTGAAAAATCTATGTCTTTTAGGCTTGTTTTAAAAAATCTTGCTTGTGTTAAATCTGCATTCCTAAATATAATATTTTTTAATTTGTTTTCTTGAAAATTGCTATTTTTTAATCCTGAGTCTTCAAACATTGCATTTTCTATACTTGCCATAGAAAAGTTAGCGTAGCATAAGTTTGTTTCTGTATAACTAATATTATATATTCTGTTTTCGATAAAATTGCAGCCTGTTAGTTTACAGTTGTTGAATTCACATCTTATGAAACTGCTATTTTCAAATGATGTGTTGGAAAAGTTGCAATTGTTAAATTCAATATCTATAAATGTATTGTTTGATAAATTTCCGTTTGTAATTTCAGTGTTGTTTATTATTGCTTTTTCTATTTTTATATCGTTTAGTTCTATGCCGTTTGTTTTGTAGTTTTCTATGGTGATGTTTTCTAGTTCATAGTTTTCCTTTGTTTCGTTTATTAGATTTTCAATTTTTTTTAGTTTTTTAAATGTTGATTTTTGTGGTTTTAGTATATTCATTTTTTTTCTCCTTATAAATGATTTTTTTATATTTTCTGACTTTATTACTATAATTAGAGTATAATAAAATAGGAAATGACAATTCCGTTAGATACGGTTTTGCCGGAATTAGATTTAATAAACTATTTTGACTTTGGTATATGATTAAATCTTTTAAATTTTCTATTGGATTCATTTATACTCTCACCCATTCTCTTTATATCTCTATAATTTGTTATTTAATTAACTTTTCAAATGAATTAGCATTTAATATAGTATTAGATATAAATTCTCCTTTATAGAAATTAGCCCAGTTATTGAAAATACAAGGTGCATTCTTTGCTTTCTCTAATGAATCTACTTTTATAAAATTGATTTTTATATTATTTTCTTTTGCATATTCAGTTAATTCATTTACTTCATATTCTACATAAGGACATTCGTTGCTATAATAAATAGTGAAATCTTGATTATCTATTTTCATAGTTCTTGCATTATCATTGAATCTAGGAGTTTCGCTATCATCAAATTGTAATGCTAATAGTTCATAATCTCCAATAGTATCTACAACTTTAAATCC
>CAKPCL010000011.1 GCA_934141605.1 uncultured Clostridia bacterium | reverse complement strand
GTCGAGATAAAATATTTTACAGCAAGTGAAGAAGCACAATATTTAGAAGACATGAGAGACTTGTGGGAATCAGATAGGGCAAGTGAATTAGGATATGCAAAAAGAGAACGGATTAAAAGAAGGAGAAGAAAAACGGAAAGAAAGAGAGCAAAATTGAAATAGCAAAAAAACTTTTAGCAATGAATTTACCACTAGAACAAATTGTAGAAGCAACGGAATTAACAAAAGAAGAAATAGAAAAGTTGAAAAATAATATAAAATATTGAGAAGAAATATAAAAGTTTCTTCTCTTTTATAGCTTTTTTTACTTTTATTTGATATAATTTTATAAAAATAAAAACGAAAGGAAAAAAACTATGGAAGAAAAGCAAAAACAAAGCAAATTCAAACAAATCATGTTAAAAAGAGTCAATATAAACATAAACTTTACTATTGTAGCAATAATACTAATAATAATATTTTCTATATCAATAACACCAGTAACATTTCAAAATGACACTTTTTACACAATCAAAATAGGAGAACTAATAAAAAATAATGGCATAGATATGATGGACCATTTTTCATGGCATGAAAATTTAAACTACACATATCCACATTGGTTATATGATTTATGCACTTATTTAATATATTCAGTAGCAGGATTTAAAGGAATCTATATTACAACATGTGCATTATGTGCTATATTAGGATTATCAATATTTTATGTAGTTTCAAAAATAACAAAAAACAAATCAATTTCATTTGTAATAACAATATTAGCTTTATTTATGTTACAACCTTATATTGCAGCTAGAGCTCAATTAGTAACATTTATATTATTTATTTGGGAAATATACTGCATAGAAAAATTTATAGAAAACAGAAAAATAAAATATGGAATAGCACTAATTATTATTTCATTATTAATTGCAAATTTACATACAGCTACATGGCCATTTTTCTTTGTTTTATTCATGCCATATATAGCAGAATACCTAATAGCAATAATATCAGACTTGGTGATTTATAAAAAAATCAAAATTTTTAAATTGAAAAATAAAATCAAAAGAGCAGATAAAAAGAAAATTGAACCAGAAAAATTAGAAAAAATGAAATCTGAACTTAAAAATTTAGAGAGCAAAGTTTCAAAAATAAAAATAAAAAGAGAAGCAGATAAAGAAAATTCATATAAACTGATTATTAATAAAAATAAAAATGTTAAATTTTTAATAATAATAATGATATTATGTGTATTAACAGGATTACTAACTCCAATAGGGGACACACCATATACATATTTATATAAAACAATGAAAGGTAATACAACTCAAAATATTAGTGAACATTTACCAATGACCCTTGCTAATAACACAGATGCAATGTGTGCTTTAGTAGTATTTTTGGCAATACTAATTTTTACAAAAACAAAGATAAAATTATCAGACTTATTCATGATTGCTGGACTTTGTTACTTAATGTTATCAACTAGAAGACAATTTTCAATGTTTATTTTAATAGGAACAATTATACTTACAAGATTAATTGTAGACTTGATTAGTAGATATACAAAAGATGGATTAAAACAAGCGGAAGAAGTAGCAAAAAATATAGCAGTTATAATTGCATTAACTTTTCTAATTGGCATATGGAGCTACAAAAATATAGTTCCAAAACTTGATGACAAATTTGTAAATGAAAGTTCATATCCAGTCGCAGCATGTGACTACATATTAGAAAATATAGATTTAGAAGATGCAAAATTTTATAATGAATATAATTATGGAAGTTATATGCTATTTAGAGGAATACCAGTATTCATAGATTCAAGAGCAGATTTATATGCACCAGAATTTAACGAAAATGAAGATGAAGATATTTTTAGTGATTTTATAAATACTTCTTCAATATCTAAATTCTATGAAAAAACTTTTGAAAAATATAATATAACACATGTAATTATTGGTAAAAAATCAAAAACAAATATGATAATATCTGAGACAAAAGATGAAAATTACAAAGAAATATATTCAGATGATAGTTTTGTTATATATGAAAGGTTAAATGCGAAAAAATAAAAAAAGGGAAGGATTATTTTGAAAATAATATATGTTAAAGAAGAAGATATAGGAAAAAGAATAGATGCGTTTTTAGCTATAAATACAGAATATTCTAGAACCAATATACAAAGATTAATAGAAAATGAAAAAGTAATAGTAAATGGAAAGAAAGTTAAGACATCATATAAAGTACAACTAAATGATGAAATTAATATAGAAGAGGAAGAACCAAAAGAAACAGAATTAAAAGCTCAAAATATTCCTCTAGAAATATTATATGAAGACAATGACATCATAGTTGTAAATAAACCAAAAGGAATGGTAGTTCACCCGGCAAACGGAAATCCTGATGGAACTTTAGTAAATGCAATATTGGCTATTTGCAAAGAATCTTTATCTGGAATAGGTGGAGAAATAAGACCGGGAATAGTACATAGATTGGACAAAGATACTTCTGGAGTTATAGTTGTTGCAAAAAATGATAAATCACATATAAACTTAAGTGAACAAATAAAAAATCATGAAGTAGAGAAGACATATATAGCCTTAGTCAAAGGCTTTGTTAAAGAAAATGAAGCAACAATAAATATGCCTATTCGGAAGAAGTACAAAAGATAGAAAAAAAATGGCTGTTAATAAAAATGGAAAAAATGCTATTACACATTTTAAGGTATTGGAAAGATTTAAAGATTATACACTTTTGGAAGTTAAAATAGAGACTGGTAGAACACACCAAATTAGAGTTCATTTATCAGAAATTGGATATCCTATTGTTGGAGATACAACATATTCAAATGGTAAAAATGAATGGGGAATAGCAGGGCAGTGTTTACATGCTAAATCTTTAAAATTTAAACAGCCTATTACTAATAAGGAAATGCTTATAGAAGCACCATTACCAGAATATTTTGAAAATGTTATTAAAGAATTAAAAAATAGAAGGAAGTAAGTATGGAAGATAACAAAGTGAGACTACAAAAATTTTTAGCTAATAGCGGTGTAGCTTCTAGAAGAAAATGTGAAGAACTCATTTTAGAAGGAAAAATTTCTATTAATGGTAAAACAGTAAATGAACTAGGAGTAAAAGTAGACACAAATGTGGATAAGGTTGAGTATTGTGGAAAAGTTATTCACAATACAGAAAAATTAGTTTATATATTATTAAATAAGCCAATTGGATATGTTACAACAGCGAATGACCAATTTGATAGAGATACTGTTTTAGATTTAGTAAAGGTTAAAGAAAGAATAGTACCAGTAGGAAGACTAGATATGTATACCTCTGGAGCTTTAATATTAACAAATGATGGCGATTTTGTATATAAAGTTACACACCCTAAACATGAAATTACCAAAACCTATACAGTTACAGTACATGGAATTATTTCAAATGAAGCGGTAGAAGAATTAAGACAAGGAGTAGAAATAGAAAATTATATTACAAGACCAGCTAAAGTAAAAATATTAAAAACAGATGAAGAGAAAAACATATCAAGATTAGAAATAACAATTCATGAGGGAAAAAATAGACAAGTTAGAAAAATGTGTGAAACAGTTGGAAGCAAGGTTCTTGCTTTGCATAGAAGCAAAATAGGAGATATTGGAGTAAAAGACTTAAAATTAGGAAACTGGAGATATCTTAAAGACTATGAAGTTAAAAAATTGTTAAATACATAAAATTTATTTACAAAAGAAAAGGAAGATACAAATGAGCATATTTAATTTTTTACCAGAAGGCTGGGAAAAAGAAAATTTTACAGGAACAAAAGATATTTATCAAGGTATTGTTGACAAGTGTGATGAAAACTATAATTTATATGTTAAGTTGGATAATGGAATAGAAGGAATTATACCAAGAAAAGAAGTAGAGGCATTTAATCTAGATGAAAGCGGGCTTCCTAAAGTAAATTTATGTGCAGGAAAGGTACATAAATATGTACAGTTTAAGATAAAAGAAAAAGAAGGAAACAATTATGTATTTTCTAGAAAAGAAGTACAAAAAGAAGTTTTAAATTCAGTAAAAACTGATTTGCTGGAAGGACAAAATGTTAATGGAATTGTCAAAAATATTACACCTTATGGAGCTTTTGTAGACATAGGTGGAGGAATAGTAGGACTAGTTCATATAGAGGATTTATCAGTTGCTAGAATAAAAACACCATATGAGAGAATAAAAATTGGACAAAAAATAAATATTGTGGTAAAATCTATAGATAGAGAAAATGGAAGAATAAATTTGTCTTATAAGGAGCAATTTGGAAGTTGGGAAGAAAATGCAAATAAATTTACAGTAGGAATGAAGACAAATGGAATTGTTAGAGAAACAGAAAAAAATAAAAATGGAATTTTTATAGAACTTGCTCCAAATTTAGTTGGAATGGCTGAATATGTAGATGGACTAAAATATGGAGAAAGAATAGATGTTGTTATAAAAAAGATTGATTATGACAAAAGAAAAGTCAAATTAATTGTATTATAAATTTTAAAATTTAGTATAAGTGGTATTATCATTTATATAAAGAAGGGGGAATAAAAAATGGTTGAGGATAATGAAATAAAAGCACAAGTATCACCATTTGCAATAAGAGAAGGAGAAATTAAAACATTTGATGGTAAAGACGGATATGTTTCAATGAATCAAATAGTACATAAGATAAATATAGGACATATTACAGACATACATTTTGCTATATTAGATTTAGTAAATGAATTTGAATTTATAACATCAAGACAAATTTATCAAATGCTTGAAATAAAAGGAATAGACCCTAAATCTCAAGACAAATTAAATAATAAATTAGATGCGTTAGTAAAATCAAAAATATTAACTAGATACTATTTTACATCAGATGAGGGAAAAGGAATTTATAGAATTTATTGTTTAGAAAAAATGGGAAAATATTTATTAACATCTAAAGAAATAGAATGCAAATGGCAACCATCTGATAATACAAAACCAGTCGCAATGATTAAAAAAAGACTAGCAGGAAACCAAGTATTAATAGCTTATTTAAGAAAAGTAAAAGCCTTTGATAGTTATGTTGTTAAACCAGCAATTACAGCCAAAACCTTAGGAAAAGTATTTAAAGCAACAGGTGGTTCAGTAAAACTTTCTAAAAATGGAAAATCAATTCAATTTTTATTTGAAGTCTTCAGAAGAGAACCAGACTGGCAAAAAAAATTAGTAGAAAAAATGAATTTATATAAAGATTTTTATGAGAATTTTGTATCAGGAGACTCAGGATTTTCTGGACTACCACAACTAATTTTTGTATGTGAAGACGAAAAACATATGGCAGAATGCTTTAAAGAAATGATAACTAACAAATTAGAAATACCACAAATTAAATTTCTATTTACAACTGATTTAAGACAAAATGAAGAAACTTTAGCAAATACATTGGTGGAATTTAAATTAGTAGATGGCAAATATAAAATGGAAAATGTTGAACTTAAATTAATTGGATAATGTCCAAACGGGACGGTTCTATTTGGACATTTTGTCCATTTGGGACAGATCTAAAACAAAAGAAGTTCTAAAAAGCAAAAAGGTTCTAAAAAAATAAAAAGATTCTAAGAAACTAAAAAATTCTAGGAAATTCCTAGAATTTTTTTAGCTCTTTTTATATCATCATCATTTGCAATCCTAACGCCATCTAATTCATATTTAAGTCCGAGTTTTTCCCATTTATATCTTCCCATGTCATGATAAGGGAGAATTTCAATCTTATCAACATTGTTTAAATTAGAAATAAAACTTTTTAATTTTAATAAATCTTGTTCATCATCAGTATATCCAGGAACTAGAACCTGACGAATCCACATATGAATATTGTTATTACTTAGATATTCTGCAAATGCAAGTTCTTTATCATTATTGAAACCAACTAAGTTCTTACATTTTTCAGAATCTATATGTTTTATATCTAATAAAACTAAGTCTGTAAGAGAAAGTAGATTTTTTATGTCTGGTGTTAAGGCAACCATACCAGATGTATCAATACAAGTATGAATATTTTCTTTTTTTAATTTTTCAAATAGTTCAATTAAAAATTTTACTTGTAATAAGGGCTCACCGCCAGTTACTGTAACTCCACCATTTGGATAAATATAATTTTTATATTTCATTATTTTTTCAAAGATATCATCTAAAGATTTGTATTCTCCGCCGTTCATACTCCATGTATCTCTATTGTGACAGTATTTACATTGTAGATGACAGCCTTGTAAAAACAAAACAAATCTTATTCCTGGACCATCAACTGTTCCAAAGGATTCTATTGAGTGTACTTTTGCATAATATTTTAAATCTAAATTTTCCATATGATACTCCTAAAAAAATCGGGATTAAGGAGTTACCACACAAAATCCCGTTTTTTAAATTAAATTTTTTCGTGAATTGTTCTGTTAATAACATCTAATTGTTGTTCTCTTGTCAATTTAGTAAAGTTAACAGCATATCCAGAAACACGAATTGTAAGTTGAGGATATTTTTCAGGGTGATCCATAGCGTCTAATAATAAACTTCTATCAAAAACATTTACATTTATATGATGACCTGTTTGTTTAAAATATCCATCTAACATATTAACTAAGTTTGTGACTCTTTCTTCTTCAGTTTTACCAAGTGTTCCAGGTGTTATTGAGAATGTATAAGAAATACCATCTTCAGCATCTTCAAAAGGAAGTTTTGCAATTGAATTCATAACTGCTAAAGCTCCATTTGTGTCTCTACCATGTAATGGATTTGCTCCTGGTCCAAAAGGTGCTCCTGCTTTTCTACCATCTGGTGTATTTCCTGTATTTTTACCATAAACAACATTTGATGTTATTGTTAATATTGATAAAGTGTGTTTTGAATTTCTATAAGTTTGATATTTTTGTAATTTTCTAATGAATTTTTTTACAATATTAACAGCTATTTTATCTACACTATCATCATCATTTCCAAACTTAGGAAAATCTCCTTCTATTTCATAATCAACTGCTAATCCAGTATTATCTCTAATTACTTTTACCTTTGCATATTTTATAGCAGATAATGAATCTGCAACTACTGATAAACCAGCAATTCCACAAGCCATTGTTCTTAAAATATCTTTATCATGTAAAGCCATTTCGATTGCTTCATATGAATATTTATCATGCATATAGTGAATTGCATTTAATGCTTTTATATAAATTTTAGCAACATAATCCATCATTTGGTCAAATTTTTCCATTACTTCGTCATAATCTAGATACTCAGAAGTTATTGGAGCATATTTTGGAGTTATTTGCTTTCCAGAATTTTCATCTCTACCACCATTTATAGCATATAATAATGTTTTAGCTAAGTTGGCTCTTGCACCAAAGAACTGCATTTGTTTTCCTATTTTCATAGGAGAAACACAACAAGCTATTCCGTAATCATCACCTAAAGTGATTCTCATTAAATCATCATTTTCATATTGAATTGATGAAGTTTTTATAGATAAATCTGTTGTATATCTTTTGAAACCTTCAGGTAATCTTGTTGACCATAATACTGTTAAGTTTGGCTCTGGGGCAGGCCCTAGGTTTTCAAGTGTGTGTAAAATTCTGAAAGAATTTTTAGTAACTAGTGTTCTTCCGTCTATTCCCATACCACCAATGCTTTCAGTTACCCAAACAGGGTCTCCACTAAATAATTCATTATATTCAGGTGTTCTTAAAAATCTTACTAATCTAAGCTTCATTACAAAATGGTCCATTATTTCCTGAACTTGTTCTTCTGTTAAAGTACCTTCAGCTAAATCTCTTTCAAAATAGATGTCTAAGAAAGTTGATGTTCTTCCAATACTCATTGCAGCTCCGTTTTGGTCTTTAATTGCTCCTAAATATCCAAAATATAACCATTGAACAGCTTCTTTTGAATTTGAAGCAGGTCTTGATATATCAAATCCATATTTAGCAGCCATAACTTTAAGCTCATTTAGAGCTTTGATTTGTTCTGAAATTTCTTCTCTTTCTCTAATAACTTTTTCAGTAAATTCATCGGTATCTAAAACTTCTAAATCTTTTTTCTTTTCTTCTATTAAAATATCTACACCATAAAGTGCAACTCTTCTGTAATCTCCAATAATTCTTCCACGACCATATCCATCTGGAAGACCTGTTATCAAGTGACTGCTTCTTGCAGCTCTTATATCTGGAGTATATACACTAAATACACCGTCATTATGAGTTTTCCTATATTTATGAAATATTTCTTCAACCTCTGGATCAACTTTTTTCCCATAACTTTCGCAAGACTTTTCAACTATACGAATTCCACCAAAAGGCATTATAGCTCTTTTTAGAGGAGCATCTGTTTGAAGACCTACAATTTCTTCTAAATCTTTATCAATATATCCAGCCTCATGACTAGATACAGTTGATACTGTTTTTGTGTCAATTTCTAAAACACCACCTTCAGAGTTTTTTTCTTTTTTGTATAATTCTAAAACCTCATTCCAAAGTTTTTCTGTTTTTTGAGTTGTTTTTGCCAAAAAACTTGAATCACCTTCATATGGAGTATAGTTTTGTTGAATAAAATCTCTTACATTAATTTCATTTTTCCAATCTCCACTTTTGAATTTATTCCACTCATTAAATTCCATAAATTTTACCTCCTATTTTTAATTATTTCCACTTTTTTCGATTATTATAATAACATAAGAAATAAATATTAGCAAGACGAACAGAAACAAATTTTTTAATGAAAATTTATTGAACAGAAACAACGAAAAAAGATTATAGTTCAAGATGAGACTATAATCTTTTTACATTATTTAAAATATTCTTTATTTTTTGAATTATTCTCAATTTGCAATTTTATTAATTCATTTGCTAATTGATTAATTACCTTCTTATTATACTCATTTAATTGAGAATAATTTTGCAAAAATTTGTTATCAATCGAATTAATATAATTAGTTGAATCAGAATTAATTAAATCACTAAATAGGAAATCTGATGAAATATTTAAAGCTCTGCATAGTCCAACTATAGTACTTGCACTACCAAAAGCAATACCTCTTTCTAACTGACTAATATATCTAGGAGATAGTAATGTTTTTTCAGCAAGATCTTCTTGAGTGTATTTAGTTTTTGATCTAGCTAATTTGATTTTTTTACCTATATTTTTTCGTAAAATTGATTCTTTATTTTTTCTTAATATTTTCTCATTTTCTGTCATATGAACCTCCTAATATCTTATTTAAAAAAGTATAACAATGAAAACAAAAAAACAACATGAATTAACAGTATGAAAAAAATAATTAGTACTATTATTAGTATTACATTACAAAAAATAATAAAAAAAATTAAAAAAATTACTAAAAACTATTGCAAAATTAAAAAAGTTATATTACAATTTACATGAAGTGGAGAAAAGTGGTACAAAGTGGTAGAAAAAATGAAAAGAGGTGAAGACCATTGCTAATGGGTGAATATGAGCATTCTCTAGATGCTAAAGGCAGATTAATAATGCCAGCTAAATTAAGACAAGACATTGGAGAAAAGTTCGTTATAACCAAAGGGTTAGACGGGTGCTTATTTGCGTTTTCACAAGAAGAATGGTTGAACTTCGAAACAAAATTAAAATCACTTCCACTATCAGACAAAAATGCAAGAAACTTTGTTAGATTTTTCTTATCAGGAGCAACTGAGTGTGAAATTGATAAACAAGGTAGATTTTTAATACCAAACAATTTAAGAGAAGCAGCACAACTAGAAAAAGAAGCAGTAATAATTGGAGTAGGTACTAGATTAGAAATATGGAATAAAGAAAATTGGGAAAAATGTGATGAAAACATATCAGCAGATGAAATTGCTGAAAATATGACTATGCTTGGTATATAACTTGCAAAAGTTTATATAAAGATACCAAAGACTAAAACACATAAGAAAAAAATACAAAAGAAAAAACAAACCAAAGACAAAAGTACAAAAGATAAAAAACTAAAGACAAAAGTACAAAAGACTAAATTACCAAAGATTAATTACCAAAGAAAAAGTTACAAAAGATTAAACTACAAAGGAATATCAAAAGACCAAAGTAAAAAATACAAACGATTTAAAATACCAAAGGAAAAACATAAAATTAAGCAGCTGGTAGTTTACCAGCTGTTTTTTGTAAAAAACATAAAAAGCTTTTAAGAGGTGGAAGATTGGAATTTAAACATAAACCTGTAATGCTAGAAGAATGTATAAAAGGTCTAGATATTAAAACAGATGGCATATATGTAGATGGCACTCTTGGTGGAGCAGGACATAGTAAGGAAATATTAAAAAAATTATCAAAAGAAGGATTGCTAATAGGAATAGATAGAGATGAAGAAGCACTCAAAGCAGCTAAAGAAAACTTATCAGAATTTCAAAATGTAAAATTCATAAAAGATAATCATGATAACATGAAGCAAATTTTGGAAGAGATAGGAATAGAAAAAGTAGATGGAATTTTGCTAGACCTAGGAGTATCTTCATACCAATTAGATGAAAGAAACAGAGGATTTAGTTACTTAGGCGAAAATGAACTAGATATGAGAATGGATAAATCGCAAGATTTAACAGCAAAAAAAGTAATTAATAACTACACTGAAGAAGAATTAGCTAAAATAATTTATGAATATGGAGAAGAAAGGTACTCTAGACAAATTGCAAGAAATATTTGTGAATATAGAAAAACAAATGAAATACACACAACTAAGCAATTGGTGGAAATTATAGAAAAATCAATTCCTAAATCAAAACAAAATGATGGACATCCAGCAAAAAGAACATTTCAAGCAATTAGAATTGAAGTTAATAATGAAATTAAACCATTATACAATACAATTAAAGACTGCATAGATTGCTTAAATCCTAAAGGAAGGTTATGTGTAATAACATTTCATTCTTTAGAAGATAGAGCAGTAAAAAATGCAATGCTAGATGCAAAAGGAAAATGTACATGCCCAAGTGATTTACCATATTGTGTATGTGGCGCAAAAACACTTGGAAATATAATTACAAAAAAACCGATAATTGCAAGCAAAGAAGAACAAGAAGAAAATTCTAGAAGCAAAAGTGCGAAGCTTAGAGTTTTTGAAAAAATATAGAATAAAAGAAAGAGAGGTGAAATAACTTATGGCACAGTCGAAATATCAATATGGAACAAGCCCAAGAAAGATTGACCCTAATTACGAAAAAAAGAACAAAAAAAGTCAATTAAGAATTGTAGAAAAACAACCAAAACAACAAGTTAAATTGTCTAAAGAACAAAGAAATAAGCAAATGAAAATGACTGTTACTGTTATAGGATTGTTTTTGATATTGCTGACTATAAGTTGTAGAAACTCTCAAATAGATAAAAAATTTGACCAAATTCAAGACCAGAAAAAACAACTTGCTACTCTTCAAAAAGAAAATGAACAATTAAAAGTTGGAATAGAAAACAGCTTGAATTTAAAAAATGTTGAAAAAGTTGCAAAAGAAGAATTAGGAATGCAAAAATTAAGTAATAAGCAAACTGTATATGTTACTCTTCCAAAGAAAGATTATGTAGAAACAGCTTCAGAAAAAGTAGAAATAGAACAAGAAAAAAATTGGTGGGAAACATTACTTAATAAAATTTTTAATTTCTAAGCACAATTATAAGAATAAATTTATACACTTCTAATAAATATTATTAGAGGTGCTTTTTTATGGTAAAAATAAATATATCAACCAAAAAACGAATGAGAATAATGCTGTTTATAATATTTTTGATAATAACAATACTAATAGGTAGACTGGGATATATTCAGCTAATAAATGGAAAAAACTTATACCAAATGGCATATGAACAGCAAACATTGGATAGAGCAATAAACCCAAAAAGAGGAACAATATATGATGCAACAGGGCAAGTTTTAGCACAAAGCAGTACAGTAGAGACAGTAACAGTTAATCCAGTAAATATAGATAAAGGCCAAAAAGAAAAAGTAGCAAAAAAACTTTCAGAAATTTTTGAATTAGACTATGAAAAAACACTAAAAAAGGTTTCAAAAAGAAGTTCGATTGAAACAATTGCAAAAAAAGTAAGTAAAGAAAAAGCAGATGAATTAAGAATTTGGTTACAAGAAGAAAATATCACAACAGGAATAAACATTGATGAAGATACAAAAAGATACTACCCTAATAATAATTTGGCCTCTCAAATAATTGGATTTTGCGGAAGTGATAATCAAGGATTAGACGGAATTGAAGCTAAATATGACGAGACTCTTTCAGGAACTAAAGGAGCAATTAAAAGACATACAGATGCTAAAGGTGGGGAGATTGGTGAAGAAGGAGAAACATATGTATCTGCAATTGACGGAGATGATTTAGTACTTACAATTGACTTAAATATACAATCAATTGTAGAAAAATATTTAAAAGAAGCATGTATTGATAACAAATGTACAGACGGTGGAAATATAGTAGTTATGAACCCTAAAAATGGTGATATTTTAGCAATGGCAACATATCCAGATTACAACTTAAATGACCCATATGCTGCATATACAGATGAATTAAAAGGAATTTGGGACACGGCAGAACAAGCTGAAAAAACAAAGAGTTTACAAGCTGTTTGGAGAAATAGGGCAATAACAGACACATATGAACCAGGCTCAACTTTTAAAACGATTACAGCATCAGCAGCACTAGAAGAAAAATTGGTTACAGATATAGACCAACAAGGACAATTTTGTTGTACAGGTGGTATTGAAGTTGCTGGTGTAAGAATAAAATGTTGGAGGTATTATAGGCCACACGGTCCGGAAAGCTTGAGATTGGCTCTTATGAATTCATGTAACCCTATTTTTATAGGATTGGGACAAAAAATGGGAGTACACACATATTATAGTTATTTACAAAAATTCGGATTATTAGAAAAAACGGGAATTGATTTACCGGGTGAGGCAGGAAGTATATTTTTGGCTGAAAACAAAATGGGACCAGTTGAACTTGCAACAGTTAGCTTTGGGCAAAGATTTGAAATTACACCAATACAATTAGTAACAGCTGTTTCATCAATTGCAAATGGTGGTAATCTGGTTCAACCTAGAATTGTAAAAGCAATTATTGATAGTGAAACAGGTGAGAAAACAGAAATTGAAACAAAAATAAAATCTAAAACAATATCAAAAGAAACATCAGAAAAGGTTTTGAGTATGATGGAATCTGTTGTTTCAGAAGGGACTGGAAAAAATGCTAAAGTTGCAGGATATAGAATTGGTGGAAAAACAGGGACTTCTGAAGATGGAGTTAACACAAATAAATATGTAACTTCTTTTTTAGGAGTTGCTCCAATAGAAGACCCACAAGTTGTTTTACTTGTTACTTTATATAATCCTACTGGAGAGGGTGGACACCAAGGAGGTGGTGTTGCTGCACCAGTGGGAGGTCAAGTATTTAGCGAAATTTTGCCATATCTTGAAGTATCACAAGGAAATCAAAATGAAATTGAACAAATTGAACAAGTTAATGTACCTAATGTTGAAGGAAAGAATATTAAAGAAGCGGAAAAAATAATAAAAGAAGCTGGACTAGAAATTTATATTCAAAATTTTTCAGAAGAACTAGACAAAGAAAGTACAATTGTTAAAGAACAATCACCAAGAGAAGGAGTTATAGTTAACAAAGGCAGTAAAGTATTTATAAGTTCCATATATTTTGACAATATTTAAAATTGACAAAAATTAAGTAATAGAAAGGCAATTTTATAATAAATTTAAATAGAAACAAATAGTTATAAAATTGCATAAAAGTTCGAAAAACTCTATACAAAAAATAAAATTAGTTATATAATGTAAAAAATTAGAACCAAAAATTTGATTCTAACACATGTTAAATTGAAGGGAAGATTCTAAATGGAATTAAAAAAAATATTAATAGGATTAGAAGGGATTAAAGCAAAAGGAAATCTAGACATAGAGATTACAGGAATTGAAAAAAATTCAAAAGAAGTTAAACAAGGATACATGTTTGTTGCAATAAAAGGATTTTCAACAGATGGACATCAATTTGTGGAAAATGCAATTGAAAACGGAGCAAAATGTGTAATGCTACAAGAAGGCTGTGATTTAAAAACAATAAAAATACCAGAAGATGTAACAATTTTAGTAGTTAAAGACACAAGAGAAACATTAGCAATTTGTTCGTCAAATTTTTACGGAAATCCATCAGCACAATTAAAATTAATAGGGGTAACTGGAACAAAAGGAAAAACAACAACAACTTTTATGATAAAAGAAATATTAGAAAAAGCAGGAAAAAAGGTTGGATTAATAGGAACAATTGCAACATATATAAATGATAAAAAATTAAAAGACAGTGATAGAACAACACCAGAAAGTTTAGAGTTACAACAAATATTTAGACAAATGGTAGATGAAGGTGTAGAAGTTTGTGTAATGGAAGTTTCGTCACAAAGTTTAAAACTACATAGAGTTGCGGGGTGTCAATTTGATATAGTTTTATTTACAAACTTTTCAGAAGATCATATAAGTGAAAAAGAACACCCAGACATGCAAGATTACTTTAATTCAAAATTAAAGTTATTTGAAATGTGTAAAACAGGAATAGTTAATGCAGATGATTTACATGCAGCAAAAATTCCAAAATTATTTCCAGAAAGCAATATTGTAACATATGGAATTGATAATTTTGCAAATGTTTTAGCAAAAGATATAACAATTACAAATTCATATGTTGACTTTAGAGTAAAAATAACAGACAAAAATGAAAGAGTAAAAACAGGAATACCAGGAAGATTTAGTGTTTATAATTCTCTAGCTGCTATTTGTGTAGCACAAAAATTTGGAATTGACGCAGAAACAATTAAACAAGCATTAGAAGAAGTTAGAGTTCCAGGAAGATCAGAATTAGTAGATAATAAACTAGATTTAACTATAATGGTAGATTATGCTCATTCACCAGAAAGCTTACAAAATATATTACAAGCTGCAAAAAGCTATACTAGAGGTAGAGTTATTTCTGTATTTGGTTGTGGAGGAGATAGAGACTCTGGAAAAAGACCAATAATGGGAGAAATATCAGGCAAAATTGCAGACTATACAATAATAACATCAGACAATCCTAGAACAGAAGACCCACAAAAAATTGTTGACCAAATTGAAGAAGGAATAAAGAAAACAAAAGGAAAATATGAAGTTGTAGTAGATAGAATTGAAGCAATTGAACATGCTATTAAAATGGCAAATAAAAGAGATATTATAATTTTAGCAGGAAAAGGACATGAACCATACCAAGAAATAAATGGAGTAAAATATCCTTTTGACGAAAGAATTATAGTTAAAGATATTATAAGTAAAATGGTTTAAAATTTAAAAATTTTAGAAACAAAAGATGGATATTAGAAAGGTTTGATAAATTTGGATTTTGAAATAAAAGTATTGCTAATTACATTTGTAATTTCAATAGTTTGCGGATTAATAACAATACCAATATTAAAAAAATTAAAAGTAGGGCAAATAGAAAGAGATGATGGACCAGCATCTCATTTGAAAAAACAAGGAACACCTACAATGGGTGGAATAATAATGATAATAGCAATTATAATTGCTGTAACAGGTATATATATCTTTTTATCTGCTGTCGGAAATGAAGAATTAGGAAAAAAATTATTACCATTATTATTAATAACAATAGGATTTGGAATGATAGGTTTTATAGATGATTTTAAAAAATTAGTCTTAAAAAACACAGAAGGATTAAAACCAAGTTATAAAATGTTAGGTCTATTAATAATAGCAGTTATATATGTTCTATTTTTAGTACAAGGATTAAAAATAGGAACAGACACATATATACCAATATTAAAAATGTATGTAAATATTCCTATAATTGCGTATATACCACTTGCAATTATAGTTATACTAGCAACTACAAATGCAATTAATTTAACAGATGGAATAGATGGGCTATCATCAAGCGTATCTGCAATTATAATAACATGCTTAACAGTTATAGGAATGAAAAATCAAATATATGAAGTATCAATATTCGGAAGTATTGTAATAGGAGCAACTTTAGGATTTTTAATGTTTAATCTACATCCAGCAAAAGTGTTTATGGGTGATACTGGATCATTAATGCTTGGAGGAGTAATATCAGGTTTAGCACTATATTTAAAAATGCCACTATTATTACTTTTAATAGCAATTATTCCTGTCTTAGAAACTTTATCAGTAATATTACAAGTTACATATTTCAAGAAAACAGGAAATAGAATATTTAAAATGGCACCTTTACATCATCATTTTGAATTATCAGGCTGGAAAGAAAACAAGGTTGTAATTGTGTTTTCTTTAATAACTTTAGTTGCATGTTTTATAGGACTAAAGACTATATAAAATACTAAATAGTGGGAGGATTGAAAATGGCCAAAAAGAAAAAGGAAAAGAATTTTTCAAGTTTCTTAAATAATCCAGTAGATTTTACGCTAGTAATAATTATATTATTACTTTTAGGAATTGGGCTAGTAATGGTATTATCTGCTAGTTCTCCATCAGCACTTTCTAAAAATCGGGAATAGTTATGCTTTTTTTTCAAAGCAGTTAATTTTTGCGATTTTAGGCTTAATTGCTATGGTTTTCATTTCTAAAATAGATTATCGTTTTTATCAAAAATTTTATAAACATGCTTGGTGGATTTCAATAATATTATTGGCAGCAGTAATTTCACCATTAGGAAAAGAACTAAATGGAGCAAAGAGATGGATATTTGTTACAGAAACATTATCTTTTCAACCATCAGAAATAGTAAAATTTTTGATGATAGTTTTTTATGCGGCAATATTAGTAAAAGATAAAAATCAGTTGCAATCATATGGAAAAGGATTAATATTACATATGATGTATTTAGTACCAGTTATATTATTATTGTTACTAGAACCACATTTAAGTGCTTCTCTAGTTATAATAGGAATTGCATGTGTAATGATGATAGTGGCTGGCTGTAAATTTAAACACTTTTTATTTACTGGACTTGGAGTAGGAATACCGGGTTTAGCGTTTTTAATTGCAAAAGAACCATATAGACTAAAAAGATTTATAACTTTCTTAGACCCTTGGCAAGATAAAATAGGTAATGGCTGGCAAGTTATTCAAAGTTTGTATGCCATAGGCTCTGGAGGATTATTTGGAGTAGGACTAGGAGATAGTAAACAAAAATATTTATATTTGCCTGAACCACACAATGATTTTATTTTCTCAATATTAGCTGAGGAATTAGGATTTGTTGGTTGTGCAGTAGTATTAATATTATTTGCCATTTTTATATGGAGAGGAATATTAATAGCAATGAAAGCGCCAGACGCATTTGGAAGTTTACTTGCTGTTGGAATTACAGCACTAGTTGCAATACAAGTTATAATAAATGTTGCAGTTGTTACTTCATCAATGCCTGCAACAGGTATGCCATTACCATTTTTTAGTTACCGGAGGAACAGCACTATTTATTTTATTATGTGAAATGGGAGTTCTGCTTAATATTTCGCGAGCAGGTGCAAAAATTTAAAAAAAATTCGGGATTAAGGGGTTACCACATTAAATCTCGGTATTTTAATTGGAGGATAAAAATGAGAGTAATTATTGCTGCAGCAGGTACAGGAGGACATATAAATCCCGGGCTTGCTATTGCTAATAAAATAAAAGAAGAAGAAAAAAAATCAGAAATTATTTTTATAGGAACAACAAGAGGATTAGAAAATGACTTAGTTCCAAGAAATCGGATATGAGTTAAAAACTATAGATGCTTATGGATTAAGCAAAAAAATTAGCTTCGAAAACCTAAAAAAAATGTTTAAAACAATTCAAGGATATGGAGAAGCAAAAAAAATAATTAAGGAATTTAAGCCAGATATAGTAATAGGAACAGGTGGATATATTTGTGGTGCAACTATTACAGCAGCACATAATCTAGGAATTCCAACAGTACTACATGAAAGTAATGCCTTTCCAGGAAAAGCAGTTAAAATGCTTGCTAAAAAAACAGACACAATTTTAGTATCTTTTAAAGATGCAGAAGATAGAATTAAAAATGCAAAGAAAATAGTTTTTACAGGAACACCAGTAAAAATATCAAAAAAAGACTATAATATTAATGAAAAATTAGATATAGTAAAAAAAGCAGGTCTTAATGAAACAAAACCAATAGTATTAATTTTTGGCGGAAGTCAAGGAGCACAAAAAATAAATGAAGCAATTTTAGGAATACTAGATGACAAATTAAATAAAAACTATCAAATAATATGGGCCACAGGACCAAAACAGTATGATATTATTAAACAACAACTACAAGATAAAAATATCAGTATAAATAATATTGAAAATGCTAGAATACTTCCATATATATATAACATGGAAGAAATAATGAATATTTCGAATTTAATTGTAGCTAGAAGTGGAGCAATGACTATAACTGAAATATCTAATTTAGGCAAACCTTCAATATTAATACCATTACCAAATGTAAGTGGAAATCATCAATTATACAATGCCAAAGTATTAGAAAATGTAGGGGCTACAAAAATAATTTTAAATGATGAATTAAATTATAAAAATTTAAATGAACAAATAGAAAAAATAGTTTTAGATAAAAATGTAGAAATGCAAATGTCAAAAAATAGTCTTAAAGTCTCAACAAATAATGTTGAAGATAAGATTTATCAAGAAATAGTTAAATTAGTTAAGGAGAACAAATAAAATGTATAAAAATATAAAATCTAAAATTATATTTATATCTATATTTGCAGGATTGATACTTATTGGAGCTTTAGGATTTTTATACTTAAATTCTTTGGCACAGATCCCACAACTAATAGAAATAAGTAATGAAAATCAAAACATAAATAGTATCTATATAAATGCAAAAAGAGAAGTAACGATAATTATTGCAACATATATAATTGTAGCAATTGTAATTTCATCATATTTATCAAAATTTATTATTTGTCCAAAAAATAAATATATTAAAAGTGATGAAAGAGCAGAATTAAAGGACAAGCTTAGTGAAGTTTCTTCAAGAAAAAATCAAATAGAAACAATTCTTTTGCACATGACAGATGGAATTATTGCTTTTAATATGAGTGGAGAAATAATATTGATAAATCCAGCTGCTAAAAAGTTCTTAAGTATTAGTCCAGAAGACAGTACATTTGATGACATTTTTGGTAAATTCAAATTAGATATAAATATGGAAAAAGTAATTTACCTTGAAACATGGACATCTACTGAACAAAGAATACAAGTTGATGATAGATATGTAAAAGTTTTGTTTGCACCATTTAAAAACGAAGATGAATTGCCAGATGGAGTAATTGCAGTAATCCAAGATATTACAGAACATGTAAAACTAGATAATATGCAAAAAGAACTTGTAGCAGATGTATCACATGAATTAAAAACACCAATAACTTCTATTATGGGTTATGCAGATACACTTTTAGAAGGTGGATATGATGAAGAAACACAAAATAAATTTTTAAATGTAATAGCTTCAGAGTCACGAAGAATGGCTCGACTAGTTACTGATTTATTAACACTTTCTAGATATGACAGCAATAAAAAGAAAACTCAAAAAGAATCATTTGATTTAGGAGAATTAGTAAAGAGATGCCAAGAAAAATTAGCAATTGAAATAAAGAAAAAAGGACATAAAGTCAATTGCTTTGTAACAGCAGATGTTCCATTAGTTTATGCTGATAAAGATGATATTGAAAGAGTAGTTTTAAATATTTTAACAAATAGTATTAAATATACACATGATAATGGAGAAATAAAGATTTATGTAGGTTTTGTTTATAATGATGCCTATATAAAAATATTTGATAATGGTATTGGTATTCCTGAAGAAGATTTATCTAGAATTTTTGAGAGATTTTATAGAGTTGATAAAGCGCGTACTAGAGAAATGGGAGGAACTGGTTTGGGTCTTTCTATTGCAAAAGAAATTTTGGATAAAAACGGCGGAAGTATTGATATTAAAAGTAAAGTTGGGGAAGGTACAGAAGTTGTTATTCGTATTCCAACTAAACAATAAATAAAAATAGGGAGGAACTGTTAATTGTTCCTCCTTAATCCATTTTATTAAGAATTAATTCCAAAACTGTTTGTAATAGGATCTTTAAAAAGCCCAATTTTTATTGGAAAGTAAGTAAAAGTAATAAAACAAATAAGTAAAAATATGATAAAAAATATTGCTACATAATTATTACATTTTAGACTGGAAAGTAATATTTTGTAAGATATAAATTCACCTAAAAGAACAGCTACAAAAAATATGCTTATATCAATAAAAGCAAAATTAGTTCCAATTATGCCAGTATAAGTATAAAAGAAAATAATAGTAAATAAAAGGCTACTTAAAATGCCCAATAGCCTAGCACATAGAAAATTTTTGGAACCTTTTCCAATATAAAAAAATCCAATTATTGTTGTTAATAGCATGGGATAAAATAGTAGCTTTAGATGTTCCCATGTGCTTTCATTTACTGCACTGAAACTTGCAATAAATGTATTGTTTCCTGACCATTCGTATGTGAAATGTAGCAATGTGCCTAAAATCATTGTGAATATAGTGCTAATTATTTCATATTTTAAAAATGTTTTTTTGTTTTCCATTATTGTACCTCCAATATATTTATATGAATAGTTAGAAATATTAATACATTTTTAAAAAATATTATAATAATTAAACATTTTATTGATAAATGTTAGAATTTAATGTATAATGTTATGGATAAAAATGATTAGGAGATAGTTATAGATGAACGGGAAAGTAAAAGATATATTAGAATGGATTTACTGCATAGTAATAGCAGTAATTCTAGCATTATTGTTTAGATATTATATAGGAACACCTACAATAGTACAACAAGTATCAATGAAGCCAACATTGATAGAAAATCAAAGATTATGGCTTAATAGGTGGGGAAGAACAACTAAAAAAATGCCAGAAAAGGGAGATATAATAACTTTTGAAGCACCAAGTAGAATATCAAATAATACTTATGAAAAAGTTGATAATTCAAATCCAGTAGCAAAATATACAAATGAACCAACAGGTCTTTTTAATAAGTTTAAATACTATGTATTAGAAATAGGAAAAGATAGTTATATAAAAAGAGTAATAGCTTTACCAGGTGAACATGTTGAGATAAAAGACGGAAATGTGTATATAAATGGTGAAAAATTACAAGAAGATTATTTACCAGAAGGTATTGTTACAGAAACAGAAAGTGCATTAGATAATTTTATTGTTCCAGAAAATTGCGTGTTTGCAATGGGGGACAATAGAAGCCATAGTACAGATTGTAGAGCTTTTGGTTGTATTCCATTAGAAAAAATAGAAAGTAAAGTATGGATTAGAATTTGGCCATTAAACTTATTTGGAAAAGTAAAATAAAAAGGAGCTAAGATGTTTGAAAATATAATAGGAAATGAAAAAATTAAAGAAACATTAACTAATTCTGCTAAAAATAATAGAACATCTCATAGCTATCTATTTCTAGGAACTGAGGGAATTGGAAAAAGGTTAATTGCTAAAGAATTTGCAAAAATGATTTTATGTACTGCTGAGGATAAATATTGCAACAAATGTAAATCATGTATAGAATTTGATACAAGCAATAATCCTGATTTTATGATTATAGAACCTTATGGTAGTAGTTTAAAAATAGAACAAATAAGAGAATTTCAAAGTAAAGTTGCTGAAAAACCAATAATATCAAATAAAAAAGTTTATATAATTAATGATGCAGACAAAATGACACGGTGAAGCTCAAAACTGTTTGCTTAAAACTTTAGAAGAACCGCCAGAATTTGTTACTATTATTTTAATAGGAGCAAATGAAAATGCTTTTTTAAACACAATAAAATCGAGATGTATGATATTACACTTTAACAAAATATCAGATGAAGATATAGCAAAATATATGAAAGAAAATTATAAAACAGATATATCAAGCAAAGTTATGCTAGCATCTTTTCAAGGAAGCATTGGAAAAGCTATTCAAGTAAAAGATGGACAAGAAGAATATGAAAAAATAGAACAAATAATGTATCAATTAGAAAGCAAAGATAAGATAGACATATTAAACATGGCAGAACCAATATATAAGCTTAAAGATAAGAAAAATGACATATTGGATTATATAAATATAGTACTTATAGGATTAGCAAGAAAGTCAAATAAATATGCAAACTGTATAAAAATTATAGAGGATACAAAAAAAAGATTGCAATCAAATGCAAATTATGATATGACTATAGATAATATGTTACTTAGTTTATGGGAAGAAGTAAATTAATATTTTGTATGAATAAAATAACCTAAACTGATATATAATGATTGGAGATGAAATTTTGAAAAATATTATAGGAATAAGATTTAAAAAGTTAGGAAAAATATATTTCTTTGATCCAAAAGGATTAAAAGTAAAAAAGGGAGACAATGTAATTGTTGAAACTTCACAAGGTGAGGAATATGCAGAGGTACTAATTCCCAATAGACATGTAGAAGATGATAAAGTAGTTGCTCCATTAAAAAAAGTGTTAAGAATAGCAACATATAAAGATACAAAAAGATATGAAGAATGCAAAAAAATAGAAAAAGAAGCTTTTAAGGTTTGTGAAGAAAAGATAAAAGAACATAAACTTAATATAGTACTTACAGAAGTTGAATGCAAATTTGATAATAGTAAAATTTTATTTTATTTTACATCAGATGGAAGAGTAGATTTCAGAGAACTAGTAAGAGACTTAGCAGCTATTTATAAAACAAGAATAGAATTAAGACAAATAGGCGTAAGAGATGAAGTTAAAAGAATTGGTGGAAATGGTATATGTGGAAGGGAATTATGCTGTTGTTCATTTTTAAGTGGTTTTGAATCAGTATCAATAAAAATGGCAAAAGAACAAAATATGTCTTTAAATCCATCAAAGATATCAGGAAACTGTGGAAGACTTATGTGTTGTCTAAAGTATGAAAATGAAGCATACCAAGAAAAATTGGAACATCTTCCAAATATCGGAGCAATAGTAGAGACAGAAGATGGTGAGGGAGAAGTAGATAACATAGAGATATTAAAAGAGAAATTAAGAGTCAAATTTAAAACAGAAGATGGCTATACATATAAAAAATATGATGCAAAAGATGTTAAAGTTATAAAAGATGTTGAAAGAGAACAACTAGATGAAGAGGAAATAAAGAATAGAAAAGAACTAGAAGAATTAGAAGAATTAGAAAAAGAAGAAGAAAAGAAATTAGGAGGTGAAAAAAATGGCATATAAAATTACAGAAAAATGTATATCATGTGGAGCATGTGCAGTAGAGTGTCCAGTTGGTTGTATATCACAAGGAGAAGAAAGATTTGTTATAGATCAATCAGCATGCATTTCTTGTGGTACTTGCGCTGGAGTTTGCCCAGTTGAAGCACCAATCGAAGAATAAAAAATCAGGATTTAGTAGGTTTAAAACTCTAAATCCTGTTTTTTTATTTATTCGTAATTTCTTCTAAATCTAAAAGTTCTTGCCATCTTGCATCAACTTCTTTTTGGAATTCTTCAATCATATATTCATTACCAGGTTTAAACATATGTTTAAATCTTTTTTGAGGCTTCAAAAATTCTTCAATAGGAAGTTTTTTAGCAGGTTTATAAGAAATATGATAAACACCGTTAACAACCTCATATAAAGGCCAATAGCAAGTTTCAACAGCCAATTTATTAATTTTCATTAAATCTTCTGTTGCATAGCCCCAACCTCTTGGGCAAGGAGCCATAACATTTAAAAATGTTGGACCTTCTGTGTAAATTGCTTTTTCAGCTTTTTCATATAAATCTTTCATATTATTTACTGCAATTGATTGCGCAACATATGGTAAATGATGTCCAACCATTATTTTTGTTAAATCTTTTCTCGATTGCATTTTACCAGGAATAACCTTTCCAGCTGGTGATGTAGTTGTATCTGCAAATTTTGGTGTTGCAGATGAGCGTTGGATACCTGTGTTCATATATGCACCATTATCATAGCATACATATAACATGTCGTGTCCTCTTTCCATTGCTCCTGATAATGATTGTAAACCAATATCATAAGTTCCACCATCTCCACCAAATGCGATGAATTTTGTGTGTTCATCTTCTGGTAATTTTCCTTGTTTTTTAAGTGATTTGTATGCAGCCTCTACTCCTGATAAAGTAGCAGATGTACACTCAAATGCTGTATGGATAAATGAATCTGTCCATGCTGTGTATGGATAAATAAATGTTGATACTTCCATACAACCAGTTGCAGTTGATATTACTGCATGGTCTTCTTCTTTTAATGCTCTTAAAATGTGTCTTGCAACAACAGGAGCTCCGCAACCTGCACACATCCTATGTCCTTCAGTAAATCTTGAAGGCTTATTAGCTACTATTTCTTTAACATTATATGCCATGACTATTTTGCCTCCTTTCTTAAGCCTAAATATCTATAAGGATTTTCAACTTTTCCGTCTTTAGCAATTTCAGCTAAATCTGCATAAACTGATTGGATTTCTTTTTCTGTTGTGTCTCTACCACCAATTCCATAAATGTAATTGATAACTGGAACATTTTGTTTTGCAACATACATGCTAGAAACAACATCTTCAAATAAAGCACCACCAATAGCGTTTAAAGAATCAGATTTATCTAATACTGCAACAGCTTTTAAATGTGATAAGGCTTTTGAAACTTCTTCGCCAGGGAAAGGTCTGTAAACTCTGATTTTTAATAAACCAGCTTTAACACCTTCAGCTCTTAATTTATCAACAACTGCTTTTGTTGTACCAGCAGTTGAGTTCATACAAACAATTGCGACTTCTGCGTCTTCTAATTTATATTCTTCAAATAAACCATAATGTCTGCCAGTCCAATTTTCAAACTCTTTTGAAACATCTAAAATAACTTGCTTAGCAGCTTTCATAGCTTCACCTTGTTGAGCTTTATGTTCAAAAAGATAAGCTTGTAAATCTAAAGGACCTATTGCTATTGGTTCTTTTTTATTTAATAAATAATGTTCAGGGTGATATTCACCAACAAATTTTTTAACTTCTTCATCATTTTCTAATTCAATATTTTCTATGGCATGTGATGTTATGAAACCATCTTGACAAATCATAATAGGAAGTTGAATATCTTTATTTTCAGCGATTTTGTGAGCCATTAAGTTATTATCATAAGCTTCCTGATTATTTTCTGAAAATAACATTATCCAACCGCTATCGCGGACTCCCATTGCATCAGAGTGGTCATTGTGTATGTTAAGAGGACCAGATACGGCTCTATTAACCAAGTTCATAACTATTGGAAGTCTTAAACTTGAAGCAATGTGAATCATTTCCCACATTAGAGATAAACCATTTGCAGATGTAGCAGTCATAGCTCTTGAACCAGCAGCTTCAGCACCAATACAAGCACTCATAGCACTATGTTCACTTTCAACAGCAACAAATTCAGTATCAACTGAACCATTTGCAACAAATGTTGAAAAATATTGAGGAATTTCTGTTGATGGTGTGATAGGGAAAGCAGCAACAACATCAGGATTAATTTGTTTCATAGCAGTTGCAACGGCTTCATTACCACTTAATCTTTCTCTTATACTCATTATTCAGCACCTTCTTCCTTCATAACAATTGCACCAAATGGGCAGGCTTTAGCACAAACGCCACAACCTTTACAATAATCATAATTAAAATCTTCTCTTTTTAAAGAACCTTTGCAAACAGGAATACTATTATCTGGACAAACAGGGTAGCATAATCCACATTGTTTACATTTTTCTTCTATCCATACAGGTTTAACACTTCTCCAGTCACCAGTTTTAAATTCTCTGGCATTACCTGCTTCATATATATTTCCACCTATTGTTAATTCTTCCATAGGTGTATCTTTGTTTATATTTGTCATATTTTTTTCACCTCTTTTAAAGCCATTTCTAAGGCCTCCATATTTCCATCAATAACTTCAGGTTTTTTAGCAAATTTATGTTTAAATGAATCTTTCATATCTTCAAGAAATGCTTCATCTGACATAATTCCACTAACTTTAACAATTGCTGCAAGCATTGGTGTATTAGGAAAATATTTTCCTAATGTTTCTATAGATATTTTTCTTGCATCTATTGTATATATGTTTCCTTTATATCCATTTAAAGATTTTTTTATAGTTTCAGGTGATTTAGTTGTATTTATTATAATTGCTCCGTTTTCTTTTAAACCGTCTGTAACTGGTACTGTTTCTAATAATGTGTCATCTACTACGACTACATAATCTGGTTCGTATATGTTACTGTGAACTGTAATAGGGTTGTCACTAATTCTGTTGTATGCAGTAATTGGTGCTCCCATTCTTTCTGGTCCATATTCAGGAAATCCTTGAATATATTTGCCTGTGTTGAATGCTGCATCGGCTAGTAGTAATGATGCTGTTTTTGCACCTTGACCGCCTCTACCGTGCCATCTTATTTCTATTAGGTTATTCATAATTTTTGCCTCCTTTTTATTATTATAGTATATGTCAAAAATAGAGTGATGTCAAGGGATTTTTTTGAACCGAGGAGTCAGAAAATCAAGTAGAAGAAATAAGAAAACAAGGAAAAATTTTCTTGCTTTTTATCATTTCTTATAGTAAAATGTAGAAAGAAAAAAGTCAAAAAGGTGAGAAGATAAATGTATTTAAAAAGATTAGAATTACAAGGATTTAAATCCTTTGCAGATAAAACAGTATTAGAATTAATGCCAGGAATAACAACAGTAATAGGCCCTAACGGATCAGGAAAAAGCAATATATCAGACGCAATAAGATGGGTACTAGGAGAACAAAGCATGAAATCCCTAAGAGGAACAAAATCATTAGACATTATATTTGCTGGAACACAAAATAGAAAATCCCTAGGATTTGCTGAAGCATCTTTAGTGTTTGATAACTCTGACGGAGCATTACCAATTGAATATACAGAAGTAACAGTTACTAGAAAAATATACAGAAGTGGTGAAACTGGCTACTATATAAACAAAGTTCCTTGCAGATTAAAAGATGTATTGGAATTATTTATGGATACCGGTATAGGAAAAGATGGTTATTCAATAATCGGACAAGGTAAAATAGACGAAATTTTAAGTAACAAATCAGAAGATAGAAGACATATTTTTGAAGAAGCAGCAGGAATTGTAAAATATAGAACTAGAAAAGAAGAGTCTGAAAAAAAATTAGAGCATACAAAGCTAAACCTTCTTAGAATAAACGATATTTTATCAGAAATTGAAGGAAATTTAGAACCATTGCAAATCCAAGCTGATAAAGCAAAAAAATATTTAAATTTAAGAGAAGAATTAAAAAGTATCGAAATTGGATTGTTTGTATACAATATTGAAAAATACAAAAAGGATTTAGAAGAATTAGTACAATCAATTGAAGTAATGCAAAATCAAGCTAATGAAGAAGATGAAAAATTAGAAAAAATAAAAGCATTAAAAGAAGAATTAAAGTCTAGTATTGACCAAATTACAGAAGAAATTGAAAATATGTCTAATATTGGTTTCGAAAGTCAAAAACAAATTGAGCAATTAAATTCAGATATAAATGTAGCAAAAACAAGAATTGCCAACAATAATGAAAACAGTGAAAGATATTTAAAAGAAATTGAAGAACAAAATACTAGAATTAAAGAACTTAATGAGGAAATTGAACAAAAAGAAGCTAAAAAAGATAACTTAAAGCAAAACAGAGAAAAATTCCAAAATGAGTTAAATGAAAAACAACAAGAACTAGACAAATTAACACAAAAATTATCAGCTAAAGAACTTGAAATTGAAGGATATAAACAAACTGTTGAACAAAATACAGATAAAAAGTATGAGTTACAATCTGATATAAACACACAAGATGTAAATTATCAAAACTATGAAAAAAGACAAACACAAATTAAACAAGAGATACAATTAACAATTTCAGAATTAGATTCGACAAGACTTAATAGAGAAGAAATAGTAAAACAATTTAACGAAATAGAAAACAAGAAAAATAAAGCACAAAAATCATTAGATGATGTTTCAAAACAAAGAGAAGAATCTAACCAAAAAATTAAGGATTTTGAAAATCATATAAATGTTTTAGCTAGTGACATGAGAGTAAAAGAGTCAAAACTAAAGTTTTTAATAGAAACAGAAAAAGAAAAAGAAGGCTATATCAAAAGTGTAAAAGCTTTGCTACAAGACTGTGAAAATATTAAAGATTTAGGAAAAGGAATGCATGGCGTTTTGGCAAATATTATTGAGGTGCCAGATGAACTAGAAACTGCAATAGAAATGTGTCTAGGGGCAAGCTTACAAAATATTGTAACAGAAACTGAAGAAGATGCAAAAAAATTAGTTGATTATCTAAGAAAAAATAATTTGGGAAGAGCGTCATTTTTACCAATTTCATCAGTTAGAGGTAAAAAAATAGATAAAATAAAAGGCAATGAAAGTGGTGTTATTGGAATTGCGTCAGACCTTGTTAAATACAACAAAAAATATGAACAGATTATTTTAAATCTACTAGGTAGAACTGTTATTGTTGATAATATGGATACAGCAATAAAAATTGCAAAACAAAATGGATATACATTTAGAATAGTTACAACAGAAGGAGATTTAATAAATCCATCAGGTGCTATTACAGGTGGTTCAGTTGCTAAAAAAACGGTTAATATATTAGGAAGAGGAAAAGAAATTGAAAAATTAGAAAAGGAAATTAAGAATTTAAAGCAACAAATAGAAAAACTACAAAACGACAAGCAAAATTATGAAGAATCAATTGAAGGAATTTTGGAATTATCATCAAATTTAGAAAAGGAATTACAAGAAATAGACATTACATATGCTACTGAAAAACAAAAAGTAATTTCAATAGATGAAAATGTTGAAAAACTACAAAAGCGCTTGAATAGGTTAAAAGAAGAACAAGCAAATATAGAAAAACAGAAAGAAGAAGCAGCTTCAACAAAAGGAAATTTGCAAGTTGAAATAAATAAAATTGTAGAACAAAATAAAGAACTTTCTAAAATTATTACAGAATTTGCAGAACTTAATAAAGACGACCAAAAATATATTGATGATTTGAATTTTGATATAACAAATTTAAAAATTTCTGTATCTTCATTTGATGAAAGTGAAGCTTCAATACAAGAAATTCAGGAAAGAATTAATCAAGAATTAGAAAATGCACATGTAAGCATCGAAAACAAAAACACACAAATTGAACAAATCAAAAAAGACAATGAAGAGTTAGAAAAAACAATACAAGAAACAATTGAAAAAATAGAAGAAGTTAAAGCAAATGTTCAAAATAGTAGTTCAAAAATAGAAGAATTAAAACAAGAAAGAACTTCAAAAAATGAAAAACTTTCAAAACAAGAAGATGAAATAACAAATAAATTCAAGATTATAGAAGATTTAAAAGGTCAACTTGTAAAATTAGATGTTAAGAAGACAAAAATTGAAGAAGATATTAATTCAATTTATAATAAGATGTGGGAAGAATATGAACTTACACCAAACAATGTAGGAGAATATAAGAAACCAGAAAATGTCCAATTAACACAAAGAAGAGTAAATAGCTTAAGAACTGAAATTAGAGAACTTGGAAGTGTTAATGTAGATTCAATTGAAGAATATAAAAATTTAAAAGACAGATATGACTTCATGAGTGAACAAAGATTAGATTTAGAAAATACAATGAATAAATTAAGAAATGTAATTTCTGAAATGACTCAAATAATGAAAGAGCAATTTAAAGAAAAATTCAAAATAATAAATAAAAATTTCGGAGAAGTATTCGGAGAATTATTTGGCGGAGGAAAGGCAGAACTTATATTAGAAGATGAGGATAATATTTTAGAGTGTGGAATAGAGATAAATGTGCAACCACCAGGAAAAAAATTACAAAACATGATGTTACTATCAGGTGGAGAAAAAGCATTTACTGCAATAGCATTGCTATTTGCAATTTTAAAAATAAATCCAGCACCATTTTGTGTGCTAGACGAAATAGAAGCGGCACTAGATGATGTAAATGTATTTAGATATGCTGAATATTTAAAAAAATTCACAGAACATACTCAATTTTTAGTTATTACACATAGAAAAGGAACAATGGAAGCAGCTGATACTGTATATGGTGTCACAATGGAAGAAAGCGGTATTTCTAAATTACTATCAATGAAATTAAAATAAAATATTCAAATGTCCAAACGGGACGGTTCTAAATGGACAAAATGTCCAAAAAGAACCGTCCCATTTGGACATGTACTTTAATGCATCATATAATTATAAGCTGATGCGAGGATATTATCTTACGGCCAGTTGTGGATTGATTGCTTTTTGACAGTCAAGATTTCTTTTGGTTTCAAAGCTTTTACCCGGAATTACTCTTAATCCTAATAAAGCTGCCTTTTTTCTGATAAGCAGAGAAGTATGAGGATGAGAGAAATAAGTGATGGATAAACCGTCACAGGTTTTAAACCAAGTATCTGGCTGTTCAGAAGGACCAATAAGATTTAACTCTTTTAAAAGATTAAAAAATCTTACTGATGAATCTGTAGCAACTAGTTCCCCATTTTCCTGCTTGAAATCAAACTGAACTTGGAAATCTTCATTGCCAACCCGAAAAGCAATTTTTTTTCTTTTTGTTACTACTACTTGTGAAGCCATATAAAATTACCTCCTAAAATTTTTATGAAGTTATTATAGCAAATTGAATATAATATTACAAGCTTTTTATTAAAAAAATGTCCAAATGGGACGGTTCTTTTTGGACATTTTGTCCATTTAGAACCGTCCCGTTTGGACATATTAAAAACTAATAAATTTGATAAAGCCAATAAAAATTAGTAATAAACCAGAGATTATTGACCAAACATTTTGTGGAAGCTTACAAAATTCTCTAATATAAATTCCCAAATAAGAACCTATATTAAGAAAAACTAGCTGTAAAATGCTTACTAACAAAGGAAATAAAGTTAAATTTACATCTGCCAAAGCTCCACAAACTCCGATACAAAAACTATCTAAAGAAAGAGCAATTGATAAAAATATAGCTTCTTGTGGCTCAATAATTTTTGAATGATTTAAATCAGAAGATATTGGGTTATTAAAGATATTAGAAGAATTTTTTTCTTTTTTTAAAGCTTGATAACATATATATATTCCCATGCAAATTAGTATTAAGCAACCTAAAAAAACGGCAAATGTTTTTGGAAATATATATTGAATTATGTTTCCAAAAAATATAGATAAATATGTTGCTAAAAGTGATACTACAAATAAAATTATTTTTCCTATTAATGATATTTTTGTATTTTTTATTCCATATGTAATTCCTATTCCTAAGGAATCTATGCTGCTAGAAATAGCAAATAAAAATGAATTTAACATAATAATAACACCTCTTACAACATAATATGACATAAAAACTATCTTGCTACTTTGGAATAAATAAGTACAAGCCACATATGTTTTAATAGATATAAATTTTCAATTTTTAAGGAGTGAATTTATTTATGTGGCAAACTTTAAGAAAAAATGAGGTTTTAAAAAATTTAGGTACAAATGAAAAAGAAGGATTATCAGATGAAGAAATAAAACAAAGACAAGAAAAAAGTGGAAAAAACAAATTACAAGAGAAGAAAAAGGAAAATATATTCATAAAGTTTTTGAAACAATTTAATGATTTTATGATTATTATTCTGATAATAGCATCTATAATATCTGTAATTGTTTCAAAAATGCAAGGAGAAAACGACTATGTTGATTCAATTATAATTATTGGAATAGTAATTTTTAATGCATTAATGGGAGTAATCCAAGAGGCAAAAGCAGAAAAATCAATAGAAGCACTAAAACAGATGACTCCGCAAATAGCAAAAGTTATTAGAAACGGTAAAAAAGTTGAAATAAATGCAGAAGAACTGGTAAAAGGAGACATTATAGAATTAGAAGCTGGAAATTATGTGCCAGCAGATTGCAGAATTTTAGAAAGTCACAATCTTAAAATAGAAGAATCATCTTTAACAGGGGAAACAGAGCCATCATTAAAAGATGCAGAGATAATTTGCAAAAAAGATATTCCTTTAGGAGATATGAAAAATATGGCTTTTATGGCTAGTGTTGCAGTAAATGGACATGGAAAAGCAGTTGTTACCGATATAGGTATGAACACGAAAGTTGGAAAAATTGCTAATATGATTATTGAAGATGAATCACCAGAAACACCGTTGCAAAAGAAGTTAGGAGAAGTTGGAAAAATACTTGGACTTGCATGTTTAGCAATTTGTGTAGTAATTTTTGTAATGGGATTAATAAAACATATAGAACCAGTAGAAATGTTTATGACCTCAGTTGGACTTGCAGTTGCAGCAATTCCAGAAGGATTGCCTGCAATAGTTACAATTATGCTTTCAATTGGAGTTACAAAAATGGCAAAAAAGAATAGCATAATAAGAAAATTGCCAGCAGTTGAAACACTTGGAAGTAGTAGTGTAATTTGTTCAGATAAAACAGGAACACTTACTCAAAACAAAATGAAAGTAGTAGAAGTTAAAAGTCAAAATAAAAAATTAATATTGGAATTAGCTACATTATGCACAGATTGTGAGATTTCTGTGGAAAACGGAAAGAAGACTGTATCTGGTGAACCAACGGAAAAAGCAATTGTAGAAGAAGGAATTAATATAGGCAGTTTGAAAAACGAATTAGAAATGTTAATGCCAAGAATTAATGAACTTCCATTTGATTCTAATAGAAAAATGATGACAACAATACATAAACTTGGAAACAAATATCGTATTATTACAAAAGGAGCACCAGATGTATTATTACAAAAATGTACGAAGGAGATTTTGGAAGCAAATGGTTTTAATAGCATAAGAGTTCAGGCTTTACAAAGTTCTAAAATACAAAGTGAAAATAAACAAATGGCACAAAAGGCACTAAGAGTAATAGCTGTTGCATACAAAGACATAGATTATCTACCAAATAAAATAGATTCAGCAAGTATTGAAAATAATTTAACATTTGTAGGACTTATAGGCATGATGGATCCTCCAAGAGAGGGCGTTAAAGAGGCAGTAAAAACTTGTAAAAATGCAGGAATAAAAACAGTTATGATTACAGGTGACCATTTAGAAACAGCAAAGGCAATAGCTAAAGATTTAGGAATTTTAGGACTAAAAGATAAAGCTATAACAGGACAAGAACTTGATAAAATCACACAAAGTCAACTAGAAAAGAACATTAAAGAATATTCAGTGTTTGCAAGAGTTACACCAGAACATAAAGTAAGAATTGTAAAGGCATGGCAAAAAAATGGAGCAGTAGTTGCAATGACTGGTGACGGAGTAAATGACAGTCCAGCATTGAAAAATGCTGATATAGGTATTGCAATGGGAAAAAATGGTACAGATGTAGCTAAAAATGCAGCTGATATAATACTTACAGATGATAATTTTGTAACTATAGTTGAAGCGGTAAAACAGGGAAGAAATATATATGATAATATTAAAAAAGCAATACATTTTTTAATTGCAACAAATATAGGAGAAATTGTAACAATTTTTATGGGACTAGTTTTAGGGTTAAAATCACCATTACTTGCAATTCAATTGTTATGGATAAATTTAGTTACAGACTCTTTACCAGCTATTGCTTTAGGATTAGAAAATCCTGAAAAGGATATTATGAATAGAAAACCAGTCAATAGTAAAAAAGGAATTTTTGCAGATGGTTTATGGAATAAAATTATTGTAGAAGGCATTATGATAGGCGTCTTTACACTTGTTGCGTTTAGTATTGGAAATAAGTATTATGGATTAGAAGTTGGAAGAACAATGGCATTTTTATCAATAGGATTTTTGGAATTAGTTCATAGTTTTAATGTAAAAAATGAAAAATCAATTTTTGAGGAAGGGCTTTTTGAAAATAAATATTTGTTGGGAAGTTTTATTTTAGGCATTTTTATTCAGGTTATAGTTGTTGTGGTTCCTGCTTTTGCAAATGTTTTTGAGGTTGTACCTTTGAGCTTGACACAATGGATTATTACTGTTGCTATTTCTGTTTTGCCAATTCCTATTGTTGAATTACAGAAAAAATTGAATTTAGAAAATTTCCAAAAATTAGTTGCAAATACTTAAAAAGTATGATAAAATAGCTATGCTTGAAAATAGTATAGCTATTTTTAAGTTCTCTACTTAACAAAAAGTTAGGTTGTATAAATCCATAGGGAGGTGAAAATAATGAATAAATACGAAAGTGTTATCATTGTTAATCCAA
>CAKPCL010000010.1 GCA_934141605.1 uncultured Clostridia bacterium | reverse complement strand
AATAACATCATACTCATCTCTTTTGGATTGATTTGTGCATTTAAAAACTCTTTATTTCCTTCTTCTATCAATTTCTTTCCTTCTCGTATTAATTCCTTTTGTGAGTATATACCCTCAAAATTCTCATCATTATCCATAGAAATTAAATGCTTTAATTTGTTTTTCTCACTATATCTAATATTTTGAATTATATCTGAATATTTTTTTGTATAAAAAATGGCTTCTATATCAGATCTTTCTATCAATAGCTCTAACTCATTTGCTGGCAATGATTTATCTAATGGTACAACAATTCCTGTTCCACATACAATTGATAAATATGCTATTTCCCATTCATATCTATTTTCTCCAATAACTGCAATTCTTTTTCCTTTTAGTCCTAAATTAATCAATGATGTTCCTAAATTATTTATCATGTCTCGTACTTCTTTGTGTGTATAAATTTGATATTTTCCTTCTTCTACTTTAATTCTAAATGCTGGTCTATCTGCATATAATTTTCCTGTTTTATTTAACATATCTTTTAAATCATTAATTTTTAAATAATCATATATTCTCTTACTCATATTTTCTCCTATTACTTCTAATTTTGTATCATCTTTATATCACAATAACAAGTTAATGTCTTTATACTGGTAAGTCAGTATAATCTGTTTTCAATGTTTTTAGAACTATATATTTTTTAAATCACTTATCAACTGAACACTTAGTCTAAATCAAAAAATAGTTAACTACTTATTTGTAATTAACTATTGCACTTTTTACATTAATAAAATAATACTTTTCATTTTTTACTTAATGTTCTTGTAACATTATCAATAAAGCCATTATATACCTGTATTACATCTACTTGTCTATTCTTTTTTATTCTATAAATAAGACTTGAACATGTAACTCCAAAAATTCCAGATGCTATTGCTTCTACATCACCATCATAAAATTCCCCGTTCGCAATTCCTTCATTCACTATTTTTTCAATGATTTTGATATATTGAAAAACTGCTTTTTTACACTTTTTATTTTTTTCTTCTTCACCCCATAATTGCGAAAAAACAACATTAAGGAAATGCTCATATTTTACAATTACTTTTATTTGTATTAGTATGACTGCTTTTATTTTTTCTAATGCAGTAGTACAGTTCTTAGTCTTTATTTCTATATTTTTTTTTAATAATTCAAATCCTTCTTTTAATAACATATCAAATATATCTTCTTTTTTAGAAAAATGATAGTATAGTGAGCCTTTTGCCACTCCTGCTATTGATGTTATCTCTTCAACACTTGTATTATCATATCCCTTTTCTGAAAACATTTTGATTGCTGTATTAAAAATTCTTCTTTTTGTTTTATTCATTATAATTACGCCTCTTTCATAACATTTTTTATAAAATCAAATATAGTATTGATCCATTGACTTTCAAGTTGCATTACCTTTTATACCTTTTTTGTATATTGTATCATAAAAGATTATTATATTACATATATTTGACTTATCAGTATAAATCAAGATTTACTTTTTTCATCCTTCTGTATTTTGGTACAAATTCACAGAACAACATGTATAACATGTTGTTTTCATTATAATAATAAAAAAGCCGAAGTAGTTACAAATCGGCTTTTCAATTTCAATTACTCAATTAATTCACATTTAATTTCTGCTAGCATATCAGAATTTTCTCTCATAAAATATTGTTTAATCTCTAAAGAATCTTCTTTGGGCATTGTAGAACTTTTAAGCAACTTGCGTATAAATAATTTTGTATACGGAACTTTATAATCAAGTTTTAATTTGATTACTTCTAAAAAAACTTCATAAAATTCTTGAAATGATGAATTTTCACTCATATTTCTTTTTCGTATTTCTTTATACCAATCTTTAAAAGACTCTTCAAAATCTTCTAAGACCAAATCAAAAGCAGCTGTAGCATAATCAATTGCACCGTTCTTATTATGAGAACTACCTGTTAATGTAATATAGTCTAAAAAGGATTTCTCACAGAATTCTATGCTTACCAATTTACTAGCTAATTTGCTTTCTGTCTCAGATAATACTCCAATTCCAAAAGAACGACTAAATTGTTGTCTTATTTTCTGTGCTTTTTGTGGGTTGTTCTCACATCCACATTCAATAGCTACTTCTCTTAAATCTGGGTACTTTTCTAACATCCGTTCCCAAATTCCATTTGAATAAATTGTGTAATCTGCCATATTAAATTTCCTCCTTAACTAATTGGTTTTCGAGTTAATATTAAATTTTACAACTATTTAACTTTTTTAATTTTAAAACCTTTTAAACGCAAAAATGATATATAATTATCAATATTGTGTCTATCACCATCTAAAAGCAAGATATAATCTTTAGAAAGAATTTTCAATTCACTGCTTAAAATATCACATTTTATGTGATATTTTTCATACTTAGAAATAGCTTCGTCCACTCCTGAGTATGCTATAAATTTTAAATCTCCCGCTTTAGCTCTTATAGTTGTTTGCATATTATCCTCCTTTAAAATAATAATTTTGATGCTTATAAATTTCTATATGTCAACTCCCGAAAGGAGATTAATAAAATTAAATTATATTAATTATATCACGGAAATACTTAAAAGTAAATATATTAGCACTCTGAAACCACTTAAAAAATGCAATAAAAAAGACTTACATCAAGTTAGAAATAAGTCTTGTCAATAAAAAATTAAATTGCAAATTGCGATTTTGGTGGTATTTTTTCTATTTTGAACCCTTTTCTTTGCAAATATGTTAAATACCGTTCTATATCATGTTTTTCTCCTTTTATTTTAAGTTCATATTTATCAAAAATAATTCCAAAATCATCTTTTTTGATTTTGCACTTAAGATTATATTTTATAATTTTTTATTTACCCCAACGAAACATCTAATATCATCATAATTACAAAACCTATTGCAACTCCAATTGTACCAATATTAGAGTGCTCACCAGCCTGTGACTCAGGTATTAACTCTTCAACTACAACATAAATCATTGCACCAGCTGCAAAAGACAATAAATAAGGCAATACTGGAACAACAGCATTAGTTAACAATATTGTAATAATTGCGCCTATTGGCTCTACAATTCCAGAAAGTGTGCCATATAAAAAAGCCTTCCACTTAGACATACCCTCTGCCTTTAATGGCATTGAGATAATTGCACCTTCAGGAAAATTTTGAATAGCAATACCTATTGCTAATGCAAATGCTCCAGCCATTGTTATACCAGCGTTTCCCATTAAAGCTCCGGCAAAAGTTACTCCAACAGCCATGCCTTCTTGAATATTATGAAGTGTTACTGCAAATACCATCATAGTGGTTTTCCTTAATTTTGTTTTAATTCCTTCTGCTTTATTACTATCTAAATGGATATGAGGAATTGAACTATCTAAAACTAGCAAAAATACAATTCCAAACATGAAGCCCACTGCTGCTGGTACCCAAGGATTTTTTTCTTGTTCTTTTGCCATGTCAATTGATGGAATTAATAATGACCATACAGACGCTGCAATCATTACACCAGATGCAAAGCCTAATAAAATTTTTTCTACTTTCTTATTTAATTTATTTTTCATCAAAAATACCATTGCTGAACCTAATGTAGTTCCCAAAAAAGGAATTAATAATCCTATAAATATGTTCATTATTTTACACCTCTTTACTTTTTAATATGTGCATTTTTTTAATATATATTCTTTGTTAATTTTGATTGTGTTTTCGCCAAATAAATCTATTTTCCTGCGCCAGATGGTCCAAGTATTTATTTTTTAAAGTACCCTCTTTTATGCTCTCATACTCAGGGTAAATATATGTTTCACCATTATTTTCTACTTTTTCGTAATATTGGAGATTATTATTTTTACTCTTTTTCAATAAAAAACTTATTAACAGTACTTATAAATAAAACCAAATACGACAATGATATTAAAAATCCACCTAATACATCACTTGTATAATGCACACCTAAATAAATTCTACTTACACCAATAGAACAAATCAAAACACTTAAAAATACAATTGAACTCCATTTAACATATTTATTTTTCACATACCTATAAATCAAATATATTATGTATCCATAAAACGCCATACTAACCATAGAGTGGCCTGACGGAAAACTGTAACCTGTTTCCTCAATTATTCTAAATTCTGTTGGGCGTGGCCTTTGTAATATGTATTTTAATATTTGATTTAGTATTGTAATAACAAATAAATTAATAGAAATTGATAATCCTATTTTTTTGTTTTTTATGAATATAAAAAGCAATATAGTCAATAATATCAAAAACATTGCTCCACCAAAGTTTGTGATAAATTTGGCAATTGGTGTGGCAAAGTTTGATATTAAAAATGTTGATATTATTTTGTAGCCTATTATATCTCCATTCATTATTTCTTTATGAAATACATCTTCTGCTAATGCTAAAAATCCAATCAAACAAATAAATAATATAATCCATTTAAAATTTTTAGCAATAATTTCTTTTACTTTTTCTTTCATTATATTATAGTCCTTCCTGACAATATATAAGGCTATTTTCTTAATCTCAACGCATTGAAAATAACAGTCAAACTACTAAATATCATTGCAAAACTTGCAATCATTGGATTTAAAGAAATTCCGATAGGTTTTAATACGCCGATTGCAATAGGAATCATTAGTACATTATAGAAAAATGCCCAAAACAAGTTTTGTTTAATATTTTTAACAGTTTTCTCACTTATATTAATCAATTTTAATATAGCATTTAAATCATTTTTTGTCAAAATTACATCTGCTGAATCCATTGCAATATCAGTTCCACTCTTCACGCTTACACCAATATCTGCATTAGTAATTGCAGGACTATCATTTATTCCATCTCCGCACATCATAACTCTATTTCCTTCTGTTTTTAATTTTTTAATAGTTTCAGCTTTTCGTGCAGGTAAAACATTAGAAATTACTTCTGTTATTCCAAGTTCTTTTCCTATCTTTTCAGCAGTTTCTTTGTTATCTCCTGTAAGCATTATTGTTTTGATATTTTGTTCATTTATGTTTTGCAATACTTCTTTAGCATTTTCTCTTATAATATCATTTACACCTATTAAAGCTATTATTTCTTCATTTTTAATTACATATATAATACTATTTCCTTCAGATGCTAATTGTTTTTCATCATTTAAATGATTATTTTGAATATTGAATTTTTCAACAATTTTTCTATTTCCTAAAATTATTTTTTCTTGTTTTATTTCTCCTGTTAAACCATATCCAGCAATATTTTGGATATTTTCTGCTTCCAATTTAGAAATGTTATTTTCGTTCATATAGTCTACAAATGCTTTTCCTATTGGGTGTGTTGATTTTTCTTCTATACTTCCAACTAATTGTAAAAGTGTTTTTTCATCAATTTTACTATAATTATATATTTTAGAAATTTTTAATTTTCCATAAGTTAATGTTCCTGTTTTATCAAATACTATTGTATTAATTTTTGAAGCATTTTCTAATATTTCGCTTTTCTTCACTAATATTCCATTACTTGCACACAATCCTTCACTAACAACTATTGCAAGAGGTGTAGCAAGTCCTAAACTGCATGGACACGCTACTACTAATATAGTAACAAAAGTGTTTAATGCTTGTGATATATCAAATCCAAGTAATAAATATATGATAAATGTTAATATTGCAATAATAATTACTGTTGGAACAAAATATCCTGAGATTTTATCAGCTATTTTTGCTATTGGTGCTTTTGTATTGCTAGCTTCTACAACTAATTTTACGATTTCTGATACTGTTGATTCTTTTCCAATTTTTTCTGCCTTATATTTAATAAAACCATCATAATTTAAACTACCTGCAATAACTTTCTCTCCTACTCCTTTGCTTGCAGGTTTACTTTCTCCTGTTATAAATGATTCATCTAAATGAGTTTGCCCTTCAAGAATTTCTCCATCAACAGCGATTTTGTCTCCTGGTTTTGCTATTACAATGTCTCCTTTTTTTATCTCATCTAATGTTACTTGTTTTTGAACTCCATGTATTTCAATTATAGCTTGATTTGGTGTTATCTCTACTAATTTTTTTATAGCATCTTTTGTTTTATTTTTACTTATTCTATCAATATATCTTCCAAGTTTAACAAAATAAATAACTATTGCTGATGATTCAAAATATAGATTTTCTGTATAATGATGATTCCCTTCTATTATCATATACATTGCATACAAGCTATATATAAAGCTACTTATAACACCTATTGTAACTAGTGTATCCATATTAGGAATTTTATGAATTAAATTTTTATAACCATTTTTTAAAATATCATAACCATATATTAAAAATGCTATTGTTAGTAAAAATAAGCTAACAGTGTAGTTTATCGGATTAAGATGTGGATCTAATATCTTAATTGTTGGTAAATTTATCATATGTCCCATAGAAATGTACATTAGAATAACAGCTAAAACTGAAAAAATTATAAATTTTGTTTTTTCAGTTTTAGCTTTCTTTTCTGTTTCAAATCCTTTAAAAATTCCTAAGCTTTTAAATCCTGCTTGTTTAATATATTTTTCTATTTTTTCTTGATTTAATATTTTTTCATCATAATTTATTGTAACATTTGCCATAACAAGATTTACTGAAGCATCAAAAATTCCATTTTGTTTATTTAAATATTTTTCTAATCCATTTGAGCAAGCACTACAAGTCATCCCGTCAATTGATAAAATTATTTTTTTCATTTTTAATCTTCCTTTACAACTTCAAAACCGATATCTGAAATTTTTTCTTCAATTTCTGATTTTTTGATTTCTTCTTTTGATGTTACTGTTACAATTCCTGTTTTGTGGTTTGCTGTTATTTCTTCTACATTTTCTATTGTAGATAAAGCATTTTTTATTCTATTTTCACAGCCTCCACAAGCCATGCCATTTACTTTAAGTGTAATTTCTTTCATTTTAAATTCTTCCTTTCTAATCATTTTTTACTTTTAATATTCGTAAAGCGTTTATTATAGCAAGTATAGAAACGCCTACATCAGCAAATACTGCTTCCCACATTGTTGATAATCCAAATGCACTCAATATTAATACTAATACTTTTATTGAAATTGCAAAAATAATATTTTCTTTTACTATATTCATAGTTCTTTTTGATAGATGAATTGCATCTACTATTTTTGATGGTTCATCTGTCATAAGTACAACATCTGCTGCTTCAATTGCTGCATCTGAACCTAATCCACCCATTGCTATTCCTATATCTGCTAATGCTAAAACTGGTGCATCATTTATTCCATCACCAACAAATGCTAATTTTCCTTTTTCACTTTTTTCCTTTAAAAGTTCTTCAACTTTTTCAACTTTTCCAGCTGGTAATAATTCTGTATATACTTTATCTAATCCTAATTTTTGTGCGACATTTTCTCCTACACTTTTTCTATCTCCAGTTAGCATTACCGTTTCTTTTATGTCATTTTTCTTCAAGTTTTGTATTGCTTTTTGTGAATCTTTTTTGATTTTGTCTGATATTAGTATATATCCAGCATATTTGTTATCAATTGCTACATAAAGAATTGTTCCTATATCATTGCATTTTGTAAATTCAATATTATTTTCGTTCATTAATTTTTCGTTTCCAACTAAAACATTTTTCTCATTAATTTTAGCAACAATTCCTAAACCTGATATTTCTTGTGTATTTATAATTTGTGTTTCATCAATTTTTTCATTGTAAGCTTCTTTTACAGATAATGAAATTGGGTGATTTGAATAATTTTCTGCGTAAGCTGCTATTTTTATTAGTTCTTTGTCACTTATTCCAACTGGTTCAACCTTTTGCACTTCAAAAACTCCTTCTGTTAATGTTCCAGTCTTATCAAATACAATTATTTCAGTATTTGCTATTGCTTCTAAATAGTTACTTCCTTTTATCAAAATTCCCATTTTAGATGCCGCTCCTATTCCTCCAAAAAAGCTTAATGGAATTGAAATAACTAAAGCACAAGGGCATGACACTACTAAAAATGATAATGCTCTATAAATCCAATCTGAAAGTGTTGCATCTTTAATAATAAGTGGTGGTAGTATTGCAAGAAGAACTGCTATTATTACTACTATTGGTGTATAATATTGTGCAAATTTTGTTATAAAATTTTCAGATTTTGATTTTTTACTACTTGCATTTTCTACTAAGTCTAAAATTTTGCTTACAGTTGATTCACCATATTCTTTTGTTACTCTTATTTTGATAACAGAATTTAAATTTATACACCCACTTAATATTTCATCACCTTCTTGAACTTCTCGTGGTAATGTCTCTCCTGTTAAAGCTTTTGTATCAAGACTTGTTTTTCCTTCTATTATATTTCCGTCTAATGGTATTTTTTCACCCGGTTTAACTATAATGATTTCTCCTATTTTTACTTCATCAGGGTCTATTTTTTCTGTTCTTCCGTCTCTTTCTACATTTGCAAAGTCAGGTCTTATATTCATTAAGTTTGAAATTGATTTTCTAGATTTATCTACTGCATAACTTTGGAATAATTCTCCTACTTGATAAAATAGCATTACAGCTACCGCTTCTGGGAATTCTCCAATTCCAAATGCTCCAATAGTTGCAACTGTCATCAAAAAATTTTCATCAAATATTTTTCCTCTTAAAATGTTCCTAAATGCCTTTTTTACAATGTCAAAACCAACAATAGCATATGCAATAATGTAAATAATATTATTTATCCATACATTTTGGAATTTTATTATCATCGAAATTAAGAATAATATTAATGATATTATAATTTTAGTTCCTCTTTTTTTCATAATATCCTCCTAAACTTCTTCAATAACCACATCTGGTTCTTCTCTCTTTATAACTTTTTTTACTTTTTGCATTAATTCATCTTTTTGTGTTTCGTCATATTCAAGTACCATTTTTTCTGTCATAAAGCTTATGCTAACACTTTCTATTCCACTAATTTTACTTATTTCTCTTTCTAATTCTGCTGCACAATTTGCACAATCTAATCCTTTTATTTTAAATTTACTTTTCATTTAATTTTCCCTCCATTTTCTTGTGTTCTATGTGTTCGATACCTATTTCAAACACTTTTTTTACATGCTCATCATCTAGCATATAATATACTTCTTTTCCGTCTTTTCTGCACTTAACAATTCCAGTTTTTCTTAAGCTTCCTAATTGATGTGATATTGATGATTTGCTCATACCTAAAACATTAGCAATATCACATACACACATTTCATTTCTATCTAGAGCAAATAAAATCTTTGCTCTTGTTGTATCTCCTATAATTTTAAAAAATTCTGCTAACTTAACAAATAAATCTTCTGTCGGCATATTTTTTGTTGTATCATCAACTATTTCTTTGTGAATTATATTACAGTCACAAGCATATTCGTTTTTTGGCATATTATACCTCCTTTTAGTTGAATATTTATTCAATCATTCTGAATTTATTATAGTTGAATAAATATTCAATTGTCAATAGTTTTTTAAAATTTTTTTCAAGCCTTTATTTTTTATTTAGTTTGTTATATAATAAAACATATAAAAATCATTGGAGCGTGAAACATATGATAAATCATGAAGAAAATCCAGATTACTTGAACTCTTTTTTAGACTATACAGTAACAATTTTGAACAAGTCCCCTAATACTGTTAAAGAATATAATTACGATTTAGCAATGTTTTTAAAATTTATAAAAATAAGATTTAACTTAACAGCTGAAGAAGATTTTTCAAATATACCTATTAAAGATGTTTCTATTAATACTATTAAGAAAATTAAATTAGATGATATACATGCTTTTTTAAGCTATTTAACAACAAACTATAATAGTAAAGCTGCAACTCGTGCAAGGAAAGCTTCTAGCATAAGAGTTTTCTTTAACTATCTATGTGCAAAGGCTAATTTAATAGAAATTAACCCTGCTCAAAACTTAGAAACACCTAAGCTAGATAGAAGGCTTCCTAAATATTTAAGTTTAGAAGATAGCAAAAAGCTTTTAAATACTATTGCAAATGAAGATAATAGAAATGCAAAAAGGGATTATGCTATAATTACTTTATTTTTAAATTGTGGTATGCGTTTGGCAGAATTAGTTGGAATAAATATTAATGATATTGATTTTTCAGAAAATAAAATGACTGTTATTGGTAAAGGTAATAAAGAACGAACCGTTTATTTAAATAAGGCATGTATTAATGCTGTTAAGGAATATTTAGATGTACGACCAAAAGAAGGTATTAAAACTGATAAATTTAATTCTAAAAATGCTTTGTTTTTAAGTGAAAGAAAAGAAAGAATTAGTCGTAGAACAGTTCAATATATTGTAGATAAAGAGCTTTTGGCTGCCGGATTAGATACTAAAAAATATTCTACCCATAAATTGAGGCATACTGCTGCTACTTTAATGTATCAATATGGAAATGTTGATATTAGAGCTTTGCAAGAAGTTTTAGGGCATGAAAGTATTTCTACTACTGAAATTTATACTCATGTTGCTAGTAAGCAAGCTCGTGATGCTATCGAAAATAATCCTTTGGCTGATATGTAAAAAACTCAACACTATTGCTAGTGCTGAGTTTTCTTGTATTCATATACGCTTATAAACACATATAAATATTCAGCTATTTTTTCTAGCTTAATATCTTTTGGTATAGAAATATACTTCCAATTATGCTTATTGTTAATATCTTCATAGTATAATAGTGTAAAAGAAACTTCATAATATTCTATTTTCTTTATTTCTATTTCAGGAATTTGTGTTGATATCCTTGCTAACACCTTTTTTAAGATTAACAATATGCCTTGAATAGTATCATCTTCGTTTGAAGAAGTACAATCAATAGTAAATTTTTCTGCTTCTTTGCGTATATAAATTGATATTTGGGTTTTTAATCTGAATTCAGATTTTGCCCGATGATGTGTTTCTTGTTTAAAAGGAATAATTTTATTACTACTAGTCATAGCATTGTCCTCCTAATTATACAAGTTTATATTTAATAATTTGAATTATACTACTATTTTGCATAATTTTCAATACTTGTCATTATTTATAAATAGGAATTTTTATTTTTTCACCTTCATACAATTCTGACTTAGAAAAATTATTTACATTTTTTAATTCATTTACAACATACCTTATATCTTTATTTTCAAAATACTTATTATTTTCAATTTCATCTTTAGCAATATTCCATAAAGTATCACCTGCATAAATATAATCTTCTTTATAAGTAATTTCTCCTTTAGAATAAGTTTTTTTAGAAAAAATTACTATTACAGCTAAAAGTATAAAAAATATACTTATTGTCCTAACAAATTTTGTTTTATTTACTATTTTCATTACAATTACCTCCATATATTTAAGAATATTTGTTTGCTTTGTGAGTTAATTATAAACGAACATTTATTCTTTGTCAATAGTTTTTTACAAAATATTGTTCGTTTTTTATAAAAATTTTTAACAGCCATTACATACATATATAATAGCTGTTATTGAATACACATTATAAAAGTTTTTTTAACTCATTTATTTTTTCTTTATAGAATTCCACTGTAATATTATAAGTATCTTTGCTTTCTAAATCTACATCAACCATTTTTAATAAGTCTATTGACTTTTTACTACAACCTTGTTTTAACATTTCAATGTATTTTTCTACAAAGCCAGATTCTTTATTTAAAATTTTTGTTGCAATTGCTATTGCTGCTGATACCCCTGTTGAATATTTATATACATAAAAATCACTATAAAAATGAGGAATTCTTGCCCACTCATATTTTATTTGCTCATCTATAATAACATCATTTCCAAAATATTTTTGATTTAATTTATAATATATATCATTTAAATCATCTGCTGAAAGAGTTTCTCCATTTTCTATTTTTTCGTGAACTATTTTTTCAAATTCTGCAAACATTGCTTGTCTAAAAAATGTTGCTCTTATCATTTCTAATAATTCATACAATAATTCTGCTTTCTTGTGTTTGTCTTTTTCATTTTTAATTTGATAATCACTTAATAATATTTCATTTACTGTTGAAGCAACTTCTGCAACCATTATGGTATAGTTTGCATTTATTACATTTTGTTCCCTGTTTGAATAATATGAGTGCATGCTATGTCCTAACTCATGAGCTATTGTGCTTACATCTCTTTTGCTGTTTACAAAGTTAGTTAACACATAAGGGTGTACTCCATACACTCCCATGCTATAAGCTCCTCCCCTTTTATTTGGTTTGGCGTATACATCTATCCATCTGTTATCAAATGCTTCTTCTATTTTATTAATATATTCTTTTCCTAATATTTGTAAGGCACTTAGTACTTCTTGTTTTGCATCTTCAAAGCTTATTTCATCTTTTCCTTGTTCACATGGATTTACATATAAATCATACATATGTATTTCATTTAAATTTAGCATTTTCTTTTTTAATTTTAAAAATTCATAACTTACGGAAATGTTTTCGTTTATTGATTCAATTAAGCTTTCATATACTTTAATACTTGCATCATCATTGTCAACAGCTTGTTCAAGGCTAGAATTATATTTTCTTAATTTTGCAGTTGTTGATTTTGCTTTTACATTTGAAAGGTACATTTCTGTTATTGTGTTGACAAATTCACTATATTTTTTGTACATTAAACTAAAAGCTTGTTTTCTTACTTTTTGATTTTTGCTTTTTAAATATAGTGTATATGTGCTGTCTGTCATTTCTACTTCTTTGCCTTCTTCATCAATTAAAGTTCCAAATTTAAATTCTGCATTTGTTAGTGTGTCAAATGTATTTTCTGGTGCTGATATTATTTCTGAAAAGTTTGCTAGTATATTTTCTTCTTCTTTGCTTAATATATGTTTTTTCTTATCAAGTATATCTTTTATGTCTCTTGCATATCCTTTAAATCTTTCTTCTTTAATGTATTCTCTTATTGTGTTTTCGTCTGCATATGTTATTTCTGGTGTTATAAATGATGTTGCTACACTGAATTCTGTTCCTAGTCCTTCAACTTCTTTGAATAGTTTTATTCCTTCTTGATTTGACATGTCTAAATGGTATTTTAGCATTCCATAGGCATATACTTTTTCAAATTTTTGTAGTGCTTGTTCATATAATTTGTAACAATTATATAAGTTGTCTGATGTTGTGCATAGTTTTCCTTGTTTTGTTTTTATTTGTTCTAGTATGTTTTGTATTTCTTGTTTTTCTCTGATAAATTCTTCTTCATTTTTGAAGATGTCTTGTAAATTCCAGTTGTATTTTTCTTCCATATTTATCGTCCTTTCTTTTGTTTTATTCATAATAATATTTTTTATTATGAAAAGTCAATATTTTTTTGAAATTTTCCAAATATCACCACAAATTCCTTTTTGTTTCATATAATATATAAATGTCGAAAGAAAGGAGGATATGTAAAATTTGGAAGTAAAAGATAAAAAAATTGGTTTTGTTTTAACAGGTTCTTTTTGTACTTTTAGTAAAACAATTCCTAAAATAAAAGAATTAATAAAAATGGGTTCTGAAGTTATTCCAATAATGTCTTACAATGCATATAGTCTAGATACTAAGTTTGGGAAAGCTAAAGATTTTATAGATGAAATTGAAGAAATTACTGGTAAAAAAATTATTCATACAGTTCAAGATGCTGAGCCTATTGGCCCCAAGCGTCTAACTGATATTATGGTGGTTAGCCCTTGTTCTGGAAACACTATGTCTAAACTTACTTATGATATTATTGATACTCCTGCTACTATGGCTGTGAAGTCTCATCTTCGTAATAATTTGCCTGTTGTTATTGCTCCTTCTACTAATAATGGTTTGAGCCGGAAATGCTTCTAGTATTGCTGCTTTGCTTAATAGGAAAAATTATTATTTTGTTCCTTTTCGTCAAGATAATCCTATTACTAAACCGCGTTCTGTTGTTTTTGATTTTGATTATCTTATTAAGACTATCGAGTTTGCTTTGGATGGAAATCAGATTCAGCCTATATTGCTTTAACCTCACACCTAATATGGTGTGAGGTTTTTCATATATACAATATTATATTTTTTCAATTTTCAAAATTTCTTTCATCTCTTCATTTCTCTTAACTTTCTTAGTTGTAGTCTTAATCAACTCTTTATCAGTCAAAATCATATTAACAATATGCTTATATCTAGGAACAGTCGTATTAACATCACTCTTAATCTTATCCCAAATAATATTTCTAATATCATCTTCAGAAATATCACCATACTTCTCCTTAACTTCATCCTTACTATAAACAACCTTAACAGAAAGTTTCACATCATTTTTATCTATTTCATCAGGCAATCCAAATACCATGCATTCCTTAACAATATCAATTCTACTCACCAAAGTCTCTACTTCTTCAGGAAATATTTTTTTACCATTTTTAAGAACAATCATATTTTTTTGTCTTCCAGTTATAAAAATAAAACCATCTTTATCAATATATCCTAAATCGCCAGTATAAAACCAGCCATCTCTAATTACATTATTTGTTTCTTCTTCATTTTCATAATAACCTAACATTATATTAGGCCCTTTAGCACGCAACTCACCTATTCCATTTTCATCTTTATTTACTATTTCAACAGTTACATTTTCTAAAGGAACTCCTATAGAACCATTTCTTGATTTAAAGTCATTTTCTGCACAAATAACTGGTGATGTTTCTGTTAAGCCATATCCTTGAACCATTTTTATTCCAAAATTATCAAATCCTTTTTGAACTTCTGGGTCTAAAGGTGCTCCTCCTGATATAACAAATCTCATCTTTCCGCCTAAATTATCTATTATTTGCTTAAATAACTTTCTTCTAATGTCAATATGAAGTTTTAATAAAAAATTGCTTATTTTTGTTGCTGTTTTTATAATTTTTGTCTTTCCTTGTTTTTCTATTTCTTTTGTTACTTTATTATATATTGCCTCTACAAGAAGCGGAACTCCAACAAATACAGAGACTTCATATTCTTTCAAATTTTGTGCTACATATCTTAATCCGTCTGGGAACGATGTTCTTACACCAAATGCAAGCATTACAATTAAACATGTTGATCCAAAAATATGATGAAATGGCAAAAATGCTAAATTAGAATCAGTGTCATATATCCCTTCAACTTTTTGCATTGCATATACATTTGAAGCAATGTTTTTTTGTGATAACATTACTGCTTTAGATTTTGATGTTGTTCCAGATGTAAATAATAATATACTCATTTTGTTCTCATCAATTTTGGCTGATATATATTCCTTATTGCCTTGTTCTACTAGTTTTTTTCCTTCTTCTATTAATGTATGTATATCTTTGTATTCTGGCAATTTTGACATACAAATATATTCTTTTAAATTTGTATTATTTCTAGACTTTATTTCTTCTATTTTTTCAATGTACTTCTCATCAAAATAAATTGCATCTGCTTTACTTCTTATTAATGAACTTTCTAATTCATCTATTTGCAAATCCTTGTCTAAGGGTACAGAAACAATTCCTCCTAATAAATTTGTTAAATGCCCTAAAACCCACTCATATCTATTTCGCCCTAAAACAGCTATTCTTTTGTTTTTTAATCCCATATCATATAATTTAGTACCTAAAGAATTAATTTGTTCTAAAAGCATTTTGTAAGTTATATTTTCATATTCTTTATTTTTGCCTTCTTGATGTTTTATTATAAAAGCTATATGGTCAGAATATTTATTTGCTGAATTGTAAATTATACCCTTGATATCTTTAAATTCTTGTATATTTCTTTCTTTTTTCATTTAACTTTCCTCCAAAATAAAATAGATGACTATTTAATTAGCCATCTATCTTATTTTACATTAATTATTTTAAAATGTCATTAGTCTTGGTGGTCAGTTTTTATAATATTGCAAATTAAGTCTGCTGCACTTTCTACTCCTAAACTGTCACTATTAATACAAATGTCATAGTTAGAAGGATTGCTCCATTGTTTTTCTGTATAATATTTATAATGATTTGCTCTTAATTTATCAATTCTTTTTATTTCTTTTTCAGCTTTTCCTGCATCTATTCCATAAATTTGAGTAGCTCTTTTGATTTTATTCTCCATATTACTATATATGAAAATCTTAATTATATTTTTTTCATCTTTCAATATAAAATCTGCACATCTTCCTATAATAACACAAGATTCTTTAGCTGATAGTTCTTTAATTAATTCTGATTCTTTTAAGAATAATTCATCATCATTGGTTAGTCCTGAATAATATCCATTGTTAAAATTAGCTAAAGATTCTCTTTTTTGTTCATTATCTTCAATATATTCTTCAGATAATCCTGTTTCTTCTGCTAGCTTTTCTATAAATTCTTTGTCATATAATTTGATTCCAAGCTTTTCTGCTACAAGTTTTCCTATATATCTTCCACCTGAACCATATTCTCTTGAAATTGTTATTACCATATGTTTATTTAAATCATTACTTGTTTCTATATTTTTTTCGATTGTTGATTTTGCATTTTTACTATTTTTTAGATGTTTAATTTCTATAATCAATAATATAGATGCTATTAAAAACGCAAATCCGTCTGCAAAAGGTCCAGCATATAAAACCCCATTAATTCCAAATATTTTTCCAAATATAACCATAGCTGGAACTAAAAATAAAATTTGTCTTGATAATGATAATATAGCACTTTTTGCACTTTTTCCTATTGCTTGGAAGAATATTCCTGATGGAATTTGAATTCCATTACAAATACATAGCATTAAATATGTTCTAAATGCTAAACAAGCAAATTCTATGTAGTTTTCATCTCCACTACCAAAAATAGATATTAGTTTGTCCGGAATAGTTTGGAATAATATAAATGCTATTGTACTGATTATAACACTTAATCCTAATACTGTTTTTAGTGTTTGTTTAACTCTATCATATTTTCCAGCTCCATAATTATATCCTAATATAGGTTGTGCTCCAGCTGCTATTCCTATAATAATGCTATTTAATATTTGGCTTATTTTCATAACAATACCTAGTACAGTAATTGGTATTTCTGAGCCAAATTTAGAAGTTGCTCCATATTTTCCAAGTAAGTTATTTTCAAAAGCTATGACTACTACTATACTCATTTGTGTAATAAAACTGCTAATTCCCAATGTTGATATTTTTTTTGCTATATTTGCTTTTAACTTAAATTTTGTTTTGTCTAAAGTTATTGATTTAAACTTTTTAATATATAAAATATTAATTGCAAAAGTCAATATTTGACTTATTACTGTAGCTATTGCTGCTCCTTCTACTCCCATTTTAAATACAAATATAAATATTGGGTCTAAAATAACATTTAATATAGCTCCTGATACCATTGATGTCATTGCGTATTTAGGTTTTCCATCTGCTCTAATAATTGAATTTAATGTTGTTCCAATCATCATAAACGGGAAACCTATTCCTATTATAAAGCCATATTTTAAAGCTAATTCTCTTAATGTATCTGTACAACCAAATACATTTAATAATTGTGGTAAAAATATTAGTGTTCCAGCGCATAAAACTAATGCTACTATAACAGATAATAATATTCCGTTTGCTACTCCTTTACTTGCTTCTTCTTTTTTCTTTTCGCCTAATTTTAAGCTTAAATATGCTGATGCTCCGTCACCAAACATTAATGCAAATGATAATGCAATCATTGTTAATGGAAATACTACATTTGTTGCTCCATTTCCTAAATATCCTACACCCCAGCCTATAAATATTTGATCAACTATATTGTATAGTGAGTTGACTAATAATGATATTATGCATGGTATAGAAAATTTTCTTATTAGTTTTCCTATTTTTTCTTTTCCTAAAATATTTTCTTCGTTTTCCATTTTTTCCTTCCTTTCTTTTAGTATAGCATAAAAAATACAACACTTAATCTGTGTTGTTCGTTAGTCATTATTATTGAAATAATGTGTCGTTTCCAATATTACCGATTTGTTTTAACCTGATAATTTTAACATATTTTTTCTTATATTGTCAAGAAAAAATATTGTGATTCATATATTTATAAAAAAATAATATTCTTTAGTAGGTGAATAATTTTGAGAAAAAAAAGTAAGTTATTTTTTATAAATGGTACTATTTTGACAATTACTAGTTTGTTAATGAAATTTGCAGTACTTGTGTTTAATATATATATTTCAAATCAAATTGGTTCAGAAGCGGTTGGAGTATTTAGTTTAGTAATGGCTGTTTATATATTTTTTATAACTGTTGCTACATCTGGACTAAATATTGCTGTAACAGTTATTGTTTCTGAAAAATTTGCAACTAATAAAGACAAAATCGCTATAAAAACTATTAGAACATGTATTTTTTTCAGTCTCTTGTTAGGTATTACTGCAGGTTTATTAATTATATTATTTTCAAGTTTTATAACTAATAAGTGCTTGCATAATATGGTTTCTGCAAGACCTCTATTTTATATTGCTATTGGCCTTCCTTTTATTGCAATGTCGTCTTGCATAAATAGTTATTTTACATCTACTAGAAAAGCTTATAAAAATGCAATTTCTCAAGTTTTTGAATTTTCAGTTAAGATGATTGCTACTATTATTTTGCTAAAAATCAATATTTCAAAGGGTGTTGAATATATTTGCATTTCTTTAATTTTAGCTGATGTGATTTCAGAAGTTTGCTCTTTCTGCTTAATTTTTATTTTGTATATTATTGATATAAAATTTAAAAAATTAAATAATGTTCGTTCTTTTGGACAAAGGATTAATATATTAAAAATTGCTTTTCCAGTTGCTATAACTTCTTATATTCGTTCTGGGCTTTCAACTTTAAAGCAATTAATTATTCCTACTCAACTTGAAAAATCTGGTCTTTCTTGTAACAATGCTCTTTCTAAATATGGCATTATTAATGGTATGGTTATGCCTGTTATTACATTTCCAACCGTCCTTACTGATTCTTATAGTATGCTTTTAATACCTGAATTTTCAACATATGTTGCTCAAAAGAATTATAAAGCTATTCATTACATTAGTAATAAAATTTTTAAATTTACTTGTGCTTTTTCTGTTTGTGTTTCTAGTATTTTTTTATTTTTTGCAAATGATTTTGGTTTGGTTATTTATAATAATCTAGAAACTGGTTCGTATTTTAAGTTGCTTGCTCCTTTGGTGTTTTTTATGTATATGGATCATATTATTGATTGTATTTTGAAGGGATTAAATAAGCAGTTTGGTGTTATGTGTTGCAATATTTTAGATTTGAGCATTACTACTTGCTTTATATATTTTTTGCTTCCTGTATGGGGAATTAATGGCTATGTGGCATCTATTTTGTTTAGTGAGATTTTAAATTTTAGTGTTAGTCTTTTTCAGCTTATTAAGTATTCTAAAATTAAAATTCATTTTTTTGATTGGGTTTTAGTTCCTGTATTTTGTAGTTTTTTAGCATATTTTGTTTTTAGTGTATTTCATTTCTGTTTTGTTGATATTAAAATGAATTTGATTTGCAATGTTTGTTTATTTTTATTTTATTTTATATTAAGTTTTGTTGGAATAAATATGTTTTTTCAAAATTATTTTGATAAAAATAGCCATTAATCGTTGAATTTATTGTAAATTGTCATATTTTATGATATAATTAACATATGTTTTTATTAGCATTACCCTTTAGTAATTATTAAACTACTTGGAGGGTAAAACCTCCAACACAATTCAAGGAGGTATATTATTATGTACACACTTAATTTTAGTTTTACAGATTCTGACATTGCAAGAATCTACTCAAACAAAGCTATCCAAAAGGCTTTTAAAACTATGATGCGGGAAAGCAACGGTCTTTTAGAGTGCCGTGTATCCAGTATTCTCAAGGCCATTATTAAACAATCATCTTATTTCTTTTTGCAACATGACTTGGGAATTCAGCCGTCAGATATAATTTCAGATTTTTATAAAAATCTGAAGGTTGATGTTTTATATCAGGCAATTAATCTTTCTATAACAAAAGATGATAAGTTTGATGTTAAAGATAATGTGATTGAAGTTTTAAACAGCCGTTTTATCATGGATTGTATTTTAGGAGATTACTTTTTGGGAAGAGTTTATCGACTTATGAAAAGCAAAGCTGACTATAATGAAGAATTTCTAAAAAAAGTTAATGAACTTGATATTTTTGAAAAGTTCACAATTTAAGTGGGTGCAAAAAAGCAGATATAAGTTTTTATTCTTATATCTGCTTTTAATTATTTTGTTAATCTCAAAGTTTCTTTAGCTATCATCAATTCCTCATTTGTAGGAATAACATAAACTTTAATTTTTGAATCAGGAGTAGAAATAACTTTTTCTTCCCCTCTCATATTATTAGCGTCAACATCTAATTTAACACCCATAAATTCTAGTTTTTCACAAATACCTTTACGAATATTGATTTGATTTTCACCAATTCCACCTGTAAATATAATATAATCAACACCGTTCATTGCAACTGCATATTTTGCAACATAACTTGCAATTGTGTAGTTAAAGTTTTCAACTGCTATTCTAGCATCTGGTTGACCTTCATTTGAAGCAATTTCTATTTCTCTAAAGTCTGGTACTAAACCTGACATACCAGAAAGTCCTGATTTTTTATTTAACAAGTCTTCCATTTGTGTAGGTGTTAAATTTTCTTTTTTCATTATATATGTTACAACTGATGGGTCTAAATCTCCACTTCTTGTAACCATTGGAAGTCCGCCAAGTGGTGTTAATCCCATACTTGTATCTACTGATTTTCCGTCTTTTATAGCACATATACTTGAGCCTTGTCCTAAGTGACAAGTTACGATTTTTGTACCTTCTAATGGTTTATTTTCAATTTCAGCAAGTCTTTGTGAAACAAACATATGTGATGTTCCATGGAATCCATATTTTCTTACTCCATATTTTTTATAATATTCATATGGAATTGGATAAACAAATTTATCTTTTGGCATTGTTTGATGAAAAGCTGTATCAAATACTCCTACCATTGGTTTTCCTGGCATAACTTCTTGGCAAGCTTTAATTCCTAATATACAAGCTGGATTATGTAAAGGAGCTAAATCTGTATATTCTTCTAGAACTTTTACTACATTGTCATCAATTACTACTGATTCTGCTATTTTTTCTCCACCATGAACTAATCTATGTCCAATTGCATTTATTTCATCTAAACTATCTATTACTTTATATTCTGGGTTTGTAAATTGTTTTAATGTAAAATCTATTGCTTCTGAGTGATTATATGCTGGATTTTTTATTTCTATTTTTTGTCCATTTACTTTGTGTGTTATAAATGCTTCTGCTTCTCCTATTCTTTCATATTTTCCAGAAGCCATTACTTCTTCTGTTTCCATGTTTATTAATTGATATTTTAGTGATGAACTACCACAATTTAATACTAATATTTTCATTTTTTATTTTTCTCCCTTCACTTGTTTCATTGTTTCTCTTGCTATCATTAATTCCTCATTTGTTGGAACAACATAGACTTTCACTTTTGAGTCATCAGTTGAAATTTCAACTTCTTCTCCTCTTATTTTATTCTTTTCATCATCAATTTTTACTCCAAAGAATTCTAATTGATTACAAATTGCTTTTCTTGAAATTGGACCTTTTTCCCCTACACCCGCTGTAAATGTAAGTACATCAATTCCACCCATAGCAACTGCACATTTTGCTACATATGATGCAGTTAAATAATGATATATATCTAAAGCCAATTGAGCATGAGTTCCACCAGCTAATGCTTCATTTTCTATATCTCTAAAATCTACAGATACTCCTCTAGATGCTCCGTACACTCCAGATTTTTTATTTAATATATCTTCCATTTCTTGTGGTGTTAAATTTTCTTTTTTCATTATATAAGTAACTACTGACGGATCTAAATCACCTGAACGAGTTCCCATTGGTATTCCTCCAAGTGGTGTAAGTCCCATACTTGTTTCAACAGATTTACCATTTTGAATCGCACATACACTTGCACCTTGACCTAAATGGCAATTTACTATTTTTAAGTCTTTAATATCTTTTCCCATCATTTCTGCAACTCTATACGCAACATATTCATGTGATGTTCCATGTGCCCCATATTTTCTAATCCCATATTTTTTATAATACTCATATGGTATTGGGTAAATATATCTTTCCTTTGGAATTGTTTGATGAAAAGCTGTATCAAATACTGCAACCATTGGAATATTTGGTGCTATTTTTTTACAAGCATTAATTCCTAAAATAGCCGCCGGATTATGCAATGGTGCTAAATCACTGCATTTTTCAATTTCAGCTATAACATCATCTGTAATAAGAACAGGTTGAGAATATTTTTCACCACCTTGAACAACTCTATGTCCAATTCCACCCAACTCATCTAAAGCTTTAATTACACCATAATGGTCATTTGTCAATCTATCAAAAACAAACTCTAACGCTTGTTCATGGTTAGCCACATTTTTCTCAAATTTATGCTTTATACCATTTACTTTATGTGTCAAAAACGAATTTTGTTGTCCTATTCTTTCAAAATACCCTTTTACCAGCATTTCTTCAGTATCCATATCAATAACTTGATATTTTAATGATGAACTTCCTGAATTTAAAACTAAAATTTTCATATATAACCTCCTTTTTCCATGTCCAAACGGGACAATCCTATTTGTCCAAACGGGACGGTTCTTTTTGGACATTTTGTCCATCTGGGACGGTTCTATTTGGACATTTGTGCTTGGACTGCTGTTATTGCAATAACTCCTGCAATGTCTTTATAGCTACAGCCTCGTGATAAATCATTAACAGGTTTTGCAATTCCTTGACATAATGGTCCATATGCTTCTGCATGTGCTAGTCTTTGAACTAATTTGTATCCAATATTTCCTGCGTCTAGATTTGGAAATATTAATACATTAGCTTCTCCGGCAATTGAGCTTTCTGGTGCTTTTGATGCTGCTATTTCTGGTATTATAGCTGCATCTAATTGCAATTCACCATCGGCTTTTAAATTAGGTTCTTTTTCTTTTAATAGTTTAGTTGATTCAATAACTTTTTGTGTTGATTCAGAATTTGCACTTCCTTTTGTTGAATATGAAAGCATTGCAACCTTTGGCTCTTCCCCTACTAATTGTCTAAAACTTTTACTTGATGATATTGCTATTTCAGATAATTCTTCTGAATTTGGATTTTGGTTTAATCCTGCATCTCCAAATATAAATGTTCCATTTGCACCATATTCACAATTTGGAACTACCATAACAAAAAATGCAGAAACTAATTTTGTATCAGGTGCAGTTTTTAAAATTTGAAGTGCTGGCCTTAATGTATCTGCTGTTGAGTGAACTGCTCCAGAAACTAGACCGTCTGCCTTAGTTTCTTCATCTTTTACCATTAACATCCCAAAATATACAGGATCTAAAGCTATATTTTTTGCTTGTTCTATGGTCATACCCTTGTGCTTTCTTAATTCATATAATAAGTTAGCATATTTCTCATAATTTGCTGATGTTTGTGGTTCTATGATTTCTGCTCCTTCTATATTTATATTATTAGTATTTGCAACTTCTAATATTTTTTCTTTGTTTCCTACTAAAATTATATTAGCATATTTTTCTTTCAATACTATTTCAGTTGCTTTTAGTGTTCTGATATCTGTTGCTTCTGGTAATACAATGGTTTTTATTTCTTGTTTTGCTCTATTTTTTATTGTTTCTATAAAACTCATTTTTGCCTCCTTTTCTTTAGTGCTTTTATTATATCTATAAAATCTAAAAAGCACAAGACCTTTTTAAAAGTTTTGTGTTTAAAGTTTTGTGTTTAAAAATTGCCACCTGATATTTATTTAAAAATTTTTCAAATTTACTAGACTGTTTATATATTTTATGATATTATTACTTTATAAGTCAAAAGAAAAAATTTAGGAGGTAATTCATGAAAAAAATAGTAAAAACAATTTCAATAATTTTTGTACTTTTTTTAGTTAATATTAGTAATGTTCTAGCAGTAGACTTAAATTTAACAGAAAATACAACTAACAGTATAAATTCATCTTCAACTGCAACAACTTCATCTAGTAGTTCTTCAAATTTCAATTATTCATATGATTATGGAAGCACAGACTACACATCAACACCATCTGCAACAATCAGTTCTGGAGTTGAATCAAATTCAGATTTAAGTTTTTCAGACATCTTAAATATATTTTTAATTGTAATTGGTGTATTAATAATTCTATTGGCCATTGCAATTTTAATAAGATTAAAAAAATAATTTAAAATTTAAAAACTAAAATTTTTCTATTAGAAAGTTTTAGTTTTTTATTTTATAAATTATAGTAATTTTTTGCATGTATATTTTGTCCGAATTTAAAAATAATATTAATAGATTTTAAAAATCTACTTTAAATTTTAAAGGAGGACATTTACTATGAGCAAAAAATTTTTTGTTTCTTTAGCTATTATTTTATCTGTAGTTTTTTCTTTTACAATGTGTTTTGCAGCTGACAGAAATGGTTTAGGAACTGCTGCAAATGATGTAAGAAATTTTGTTGGTGGTGTAGAAAATACTGTCGAAGATGCAGCAAAGGATATTTCTAATACTTCTAAAGGTGTAACAAGTGGAATTGAAAACGGTTTAGATGGAAATAAAAATACTAATACTAATTCAAGAACAAGTAATACAAATAACAACTCTGGTTATAACGCAACAAGAACTTCTACAAGTAATACTGTAATGGGAATGAATTCTACAGCTTGGACTTGGCTTATACTTGGTATTGCAGCTATTGCTATAATTGCTGTTGTTTGGTATTATTCAATGCAATTCACAAATAATAATAACAATAATCATAATAATAACTAGATTAATTGCAGTTTTGGATTTTTCGTGTTATACTATATAAAAACTAAAAAGAGGTTATTTATATGGAAACAAAATTAATTTCGAAAAATCCTACTGCTTTTCATAATTATACAATTGAAGATAAATTAGAGGTAGGAATTGTTCTTTCTGGTACAGAAATAAAATCTATAAGAAATGGCAAAGCTAATTTAAAAGATAGTTACGCCGTAATTAAGAATAATGAAGTATACATAGTTGGAATGCACATAAGCCCTTATGAACAAGGAAATATCTTTAATAAAGATCCTTTAAGGGATAGAAAACTTTTATTAAATAGAAGAGAAATTAACAAATTAATTGGTCTTACTAAACAAAAAGGTTATAGCCTTATTCCTTTGAATATGTATTTTAAAGGCAGTTTAGTAAAAATAGAATTAGGTATTGGTAAAGGTAAAAAGCTTTATGATAAGCGCGAAGATATTGCTAAAAAAGATGCTGAAATAAGAATAAAACAACAAATGTCACTAAAAAAATAAATAATCGGGATTTGGAGTGTTTGCCCCATAATCCCGAATTTTTTATGCTTTATTTGCTGAACCAAAAACATCAACTATCTTGTGTTTTACAGTTTCTTTAATTAGTTCTCTTGCCTCTCCTAAATATTTTCTAGGATCAAAAACATTTGGATTTTCAGCAAAAGTTTTTCTAATGCCTGCTGTCATAGCAAGTCTTAAATCTGTATCAACATTTATTTTAGAAACACCTGAAATACTTGCTTCATGTAATATTTCATCTGGAACACCTTTTGCTCCAGGAATATCTCCTCCAAATTCATTGCACATATTTACTAATTCAGGTATTACTGTAGATGCTCCATGCAATACTATTGGTGTATTTGGTATTCTTTCTTTAATTTCTTTTAAGATATCAAATCTTAATTTTGCCTCTCCCTTAAATTTGTATGCTCCATGGCTTGTACCAATTGCAATTGCTAATGAATCACAACCTGTTCTTCTTACAAATTCTTCTGCTTGGGCAGGATCTGTATACATTGCATCAGATGCTGCTACATTTACTTCATCTTCAATTCCTGCTAATTTTCCAAGTTCTGCTTCTACTGTTACTCCATGTTCATGAGCATAATCTACAACTTTTTTTGTTAAAGCTATATTTTCTTCGAAGTCATATTTTGAACCGTCTATCATTACTGATGTAAATCCATTATCTATACACATTTTTGCTGTTTCAAAATCTGGGCCATGATCTAAATGTATTGCTATTGGTATATTGGGGTTTTCTTCTACTGCTGCTTGTACCATTTTCATTAAATAATTTATTCTTGCATATTTTATTGCACTTGATGAAACTTGTAATATTACAGGTGAATTTGCTTCTTCTGCTGCATCTACAATTCCTTGTATTATTTCCATATTGTTTACATTAAATGCCCCTATTGCATATCCTTCTTTCATTGATTTTTCAAACATTTCTTTTGTTGTTACTAAAGCCATTATTTTTTCCTCCTAACATTTTTATTGTTAACAAAATTTAATTTTTTATTAGCAATTTTTTCAATGTTATTTTATTTCTAAAATATTAATATGTCAATAGATTTTTTATAGTTTTTATTTGTTTTCCCATTCTTCTTTTAATATTGAATATATATGTTTATCTACTTTCTTTCCTTCATCATTGATTAATCTATTTCTTAAAATTCCTTCTTTTTTCATGCCTACATTTGTTAGTACACTATGAGTTAATTTTGTGTTTTTTTCGTTTCTATCATAAAATTTCGTTATTATTGTTTCATATTCTTCTTTTGAAAATACAAAATCTATTACTCTTTTTAGAACTTCTTCTGGGGTTCCATCTTCTCTCCAATTTTCTAAAAAATAAAATGCTACTTCACATTTTTTATCTTTCTTCGACCTGTCTTGTAATTTTATATATCCTATTATTTCATTGCTATTCTTTTTTTCTATTATCCAAAATGTTACACCATTTTCTGTTTCTTTAATTGCTGAAGTTATCAACATTTTTGCTTCAATTACATTTCTATATACTTTGTGGTCTTTATATTGTGCCATTTTTTCTTTGTCTGTTCCCCATCTTTCATAGATTTCTTCCGCATCTTCAATTCTTGGAATTCTTAATACATATCTTTCTGTTTCAATCGATTTCAATTTTATTCCCCCTTTTCTAAAACTGTTATATTATATAATATCTTTTTTTCATTTTTCTTTTATTTTTTACAAAGAGTTCTCTTTTATTTGCAAAAACGCATTTTTATTTTATAAAAAATTCAACATATGACAAATTATTTCACATCAAGTTTAAAATTATAATTTAAGCATTTTGTTAAATTACAATCACTCTTTTTGTTTTTTTTAATATTATATAAAAAACGAAAGGAGTTTATTTTTTATGGATTATGAATTAATGATGAACGGTAATGTTAAAATAGGACAAAAAGCACCGGAGTTTGAAGCTGTAACAACTTTTGGTCCTAGAACTTTAAATGATTATAAAGGAAAATGGTTAGTATTTTTTAGCCACCCACGGAGATTTCACCCCAGTATGTACTACTGAAATGATTGCATTTTCACGAGCATATACATATTTTCAACAAATTAATACTGAACTATTAGGATTAAGTATAGACAGCAATCCATCTCATTTAGCATGGATATATGACATTTATTGTAAAACCGGAATTCAACTTCCATTTCCTATTGTTGCTGATAGAAATGGTCAAATTGCAAGAAAATATGGTATGATTTCAAATGATGTAAGCACAACAGAAACAGTTAGGAATGTATTTATAATTGATGATAAAGGCATTGTAAGAACAATTTTTGTTTATCCTTTAAATGTTGGTAGATTTATTCCTGAGATTATAAGAACTGTTCAAGCTTTGCAAATGGCTGATTGTAGTAAAGGTTCTACTGCTGCAAATTGGTTGCCTGGTCAACCTGTTATTGTTTCTGCTCCAAAAACTTTTGAAGAACTTCAAGAAAGAAAAAATTATATAAATCAAAATCAAAATGGAATTAGTTGGTATTTAAGTTTTAAAGAGCCTCCTGAAAATTGTCTAAATAATGCTTTAGAAAATTCTAATTGCGAATAGCAATTTAAAATCTACACATAATATTATTATGTAATTCTTTAATAATATTATGGAGGTATAAAATGGAAGGAAATCAAAAAATATCTTGTACTGTTGGAAGTTGTAAATATAATGACAAATCAGAAAGCATTTGTTCTTTAGACAAAATTATTGTTACTCCAACTCAAAAATGCAATACAAAAGAGCCTGATGAATCACAATGTTCTAGTTATGAATACAAAAAATAAAAGGAGTTATAAAAACTCCTTTTATTTTGAATTAATCTCGAAAACTTTTCATACCTGTTTCAAGGTAAAAAACTCCTATTTTTCCATTTTGTTCAAAAGGTATTCTTCCTTCTTCGTCAATGTTGTATAAAGTGTCATATTCAGCTTCAACTGCTACTTTAAAGAGCTCATTATTCTCTTTGTAATATCCATACTTACCGTTCATTTCGAATTTGTAATAATTTTCACCATTATATTTTTCTAACCAAACGATTTTTCCTCCTATATTAGTTGCTATTAACATACCTTTTCTAATGTCAAAAATATTTGATGTATCATCTTTTATAGCACAAAGATTTCCTCCTTCTGGCAAAAGAACTATTTCATCATACTTTAGTGGTAATAGTACATTTAAGTTTTTATCTAATAGTCCCTTTTTTCTTGGAACTTCGTTGCCAGAATAAGCACAGAAAATTCTTTCATGCTCAATCATTGAAATAACCGTTGTATGTGCATATTCCGTCTCGCCGATTGTATTGTAGTTTTCATCTATTATGACTACATCTCGTTCATGGGAAGCTGTTGGTTTTCTTATCGCCAGAGCATATCCATCTTTGAATTCTGTTACATAACAGTAAGCATTTTTGCCTTTTTCCTCCTTTGGTTTTAGTTTGTTAGTGTGTTTCCGAAAAAGTTTCATAATTTCTCCTTCCTTATTTAAGAAAATTTGTGATTACAAAATTTAGCATATTATATCATATTATGTTCACTCTTGCAACATTTTTTATTCAACTTCATCATTACAATCTTCAAATTGAGAATTATATAATTTTGCATAAAATCCGCTTTTTGCCAATAATTCTTCGTGTGTACCTTGTTCAACAATATCACCATGGTCCATAACTAAAATCAAATCTGCATTTTTAATAGTAGACAATCTATGAGCAATAATGAAACTTGTTCTGCCTTCCATTAAATTATCCATAGCTAATTGAATTTGCTGTTCAGTTCTTGTATCAATTGAGCTTGTTGCCTCATCTAAAATTAATATTTTAGGATCTGCAAGTATAACTCTAGCAATTGTTAACAATTGTTTTTGGCCTGCTGATATATTTGTTGATTCTTCATTAATTTTTGCATCATATCCTTTAGATAAAGTTTTTATATAATGATGTATATGTGCTGCTTTTGCTGCTTTGATTACATCTGAATCTGTTGCATCTGGTCTACTATACTTAATATTTTCTTTTATGGTTCCACCAAATAACCATGTGTCTTGAAGAACCATGCCAAACATTTTTCTAAGATCTCCACGCTTAAAGTCTTTTATATTATGTCCATCTAGCAAAATTTCACCACTATTAACATCATAAAATCTCATTAGCAATTTAACAATTGTTGTTTTTCCAGCACCTGTTGGCCCAACAATTGCAATTTTTTGACCGTCTTTAACTTTTGCATTAAAATCATTTATTATTGTTTTTTCTGGGTCATATCCAAAATGAACATTTTTAAATTCAATATTTCCTTTTAAGCCATCTATTGATACAGGATTTTTTATATCTTCAACTTCTTCTGGTTCTTCTAAAAATTCAAATATTCTTTCTGCAGCTGCAATCATTGATTGTATTGTGCTTGATATTTGTGCAACTTGCCCTATTGGTTGTGTAAATTGTTTATTGTATTGTATAAAACTTTGAATATTACCAACTGTAATTCTTCCTTTTACCGCAAAATATCCACCCAAAATTGCTACTGCAACATATCCAACATTACCTACAAAGTTCATTAATGGGTGCATCAAACCAGATAAAAATTGTGAACGCCAACCTGATTTGTATAGCTCTTCATTTTCTTTTTCAAATTCTTTTATTGCTTGTTCTTCTCTTCCAAAAACTTTAACAATATTGTGTCCACCATAAACTTCTTCTACTTGGCCATTTACATGTCCTAAATATTCTTGTTGTTTTACGAAATATTTTTGCGATTTTCCTATTACTTTTTTTAGTATTACTCCTGATATTGGTAATATTAATAAACTTACTATTGTCATTTCCCAGCTTATTGAAAACATCATTACTAATATACCTATAATTGTACAAACTGAAGTTATAATTTGTGTAATACTTTGGTTTAGCCCTGTGCTTAATGTATCAACATCATTTGAAATGATTGATAATACTTCACCATTTGTTCTTTTGTCAAAATATTTCATTGGCAATTTATTTATTTTTTCTGTCAATTCATTTCTGATTTTATATGTTACCTTTTGTGCAACACCAGCCATAATATAGCTTTGAATCATTGAGAATAATGCGCTTACAACATATAGTCCCAATGCAAATAAAATGATTTTGCCTATTTTTTCAAAGTCTATTCCGCCAGTTCTATTTATTTTATTCATTAAGCCTGTATATATTTCTGTTGTTGCATTTCCTAAAATTTTTGGTCCTACTATACTAAATATTGTACTTCCAATTGCAAATATCATTACAATCAATATTGCAATTTTATAGCTTGATAATCTTTTTCCTAATTTTTTTGTTGTGCCCTTTACATCTTTTGCTTTTTCTACTGGGTCATGTCCTCCAGGTCCGCCACCCATAGGTCCATGTCCTCTCATTTTTGGAGGTCTATTTGTTGTTTGATTATTACTCATGTTCTTTACCTCCTTCTAAATTCAATTCTTCTGCTGAAAGTTGTGATAATGCTATTTGTTTATAAGTATCATTACTTTTAAGTAACTCTTCATGAGTTCCTTTTCCTACAACTTTTCCGTCTTCCAATACTATAATTTGGTCAGCATTTAATATTGTGTTAATTCTTTGAGCCACAATGATTACAGTTTTATCTTGTGTCTTTTTAGCAAGTTCAGCTCTTAAAATGCTATCTGTTTTGAAATCAAGTGCAGAAAAACTATCATCAAATACTAATATTTCTGGGTCAATTGCTATTGCTCTTGCAATTGATAATCTTTGTTTTTGACCACCAGATACATTGCTTCCACCTTGTGCAATTGGAGATTGGTATTTTTCTGGTTTTGCTTCAATAAATTCAGTTGCTTGTGCTATCTGAGCAGCTTCTACCATTTGTTCATCAGACATATCAGGATTTCCATATTTTATATTTGATTCTATTGTTCCAGAAAACAATATTCCTTTTTGTGGTACAAATCCTATGATTTTTCTTAAATCTTTATTAGATATATCTTTAATATCAACACCATCTATTAAAAGATTTCCTGATGTTACATCATAAAATCTAGGTATTAAATTAACTATTGTTGATTTTCCACTACCTGTGCTTCCTATGATAGCTGTTGTTTTTCCTGGTTCTGCTGTAAATGATATATCACTTAAAACTTCTTCATCACTATCAGGATATCTAAATGAAACATTTTTAAATTCAACAAGTCCTTTTTTGTTTGGATTTAATTTTTTAGGTTCATTACTGTCTTTAATTGCTTCATCTGTTTCTATTACTTCATTTATACGATTTGCTGATACTGATGCTCTTGGTAACATTATTGAAACCATTGATATCATTAGGAAACTCATTACAATTTGCATTGTATATTGAATAAATGCCATCATATTACCAACTTGCATTGTACCTGCATCTATTCCATAAGCTCCAACCCATACAATTAGTAATGAAATACCGTTCATAATTAACATTAATATTGGCATCATGAAACTCATTGCTCTATTAACAAATAAATTTGTTTTTGTTAAATCAACATTTGCTTTATCAAATCTTTTTTCTTCTTTTTTCTCTGTGTTAAATGCTCTAATAACTGGTAAACCTGTTAAAATTTCTCTTGCAACTAGGTTTAGTTTATCAATTAATTGTTGCAATTTTTTGAATCTTGGCATTGCAATTATAAATAATGTTGCAACAACAAACAAAATTGCTAAAATTGCTACACCAATAATCCATGCCATTGAATTATCACTTTGATTTAATACCCTTAAAAATCCTCCAATACCTATAATTGGGGCATATACAACAACTCTGAATAATATTGCTATCAAACCTTGAATTTGTTGAATATCATTTGTTGAACGAGTTATTAAAGAAGCTGTACTATATTCTGAAAATTCTTTATTTGAAAAGCTTAATACTTTTTTGAATACTTTTTCTCTTAAGGTTTTTGCAAGTTTTGCTGCAACTCTTGCTGATAAACACATTATTGATATTGCAGATATCATAATGATTAGTGATATTCCAAGCATTTTTAGTCCTGCCATTATTATGTATTGATTTTGTATGCTATCTGTATTCATGCCTATTGCTTTATATTCATTTTTTACTTCTTGTATTGCTGCTTGTTCTAATATGCTTTCTTGCATTTCGTCCAGTTTTTGATTTGCAGTTTCTAACATTTGGTCTAATTGCTCTTTTGGCATTTGTTTAATTATTTCTTTATTTTCTAATGTGCTAAGCATCATTAATGGTCTAGCCATTAGTGAATTTAATTCATTTTTCTCACTGTTGCTTATTTTTTTAATTCTATATAAAGCCTCATTTTCTAGTGTTGGATATTTTTTTACTAATTTTTCATATTCAGAATTTTCTAAATTTTCTTTTGAAATTTCTTCATAAGAAGCTAAAATTTTTTGATCATTATCTGTTAAAATTAGTAAACTTTCCATTTCTGATTTTCTTATAACTTCTGGTGCTACATTTTCAATTCCACCATTTTGAATACCTACATTAACAATTTTTGATGTGTAGTCTGGTAAGGTTAAATCCCCTGCTGCTTGAACTATTAATAAAAGTATAATTGCTATTACTGATATCCATGATTCTTTTAAATTTTTTAAAACTTTAAGCATTATTTTTCTCCCTTCGTAATTCCATATTTTAAATACTCAATTTGTTTTAAAAAGTTTTCTCTTGCTTGTTCTTTTGATTCATATTTAAATCTCATTACAATAGCTTTTGTAGTTACTGTAAATAAAATTTTTTCTACGATTTCAAATTCTTCTTTTGAGTTTACTTTTAAATTTGAAGTATCTATATATTCATAAAAATCTTTTATTTTTTTAGGTCTTTCATCTACAAATTTTTTAAAAATTTTGCTATCTTCACTTGTTTTTAAATTTTCAAATATTTTTCTGTAAAATTCCATATCTTCATTTTTTATGAGGTTGCTGTCTACGCAATCATACATTGATATAAAAATTTTGAAGATATCACCTTTAGATTTTATTACATTTTCTTGCATTTGTGCATTAATTTTTTTAAAGTGCATATTTAAAATATACCCGTAATAAGTCTTCTTTACTCTCAAAATATTGATAAAAACTTCCTCTAGCAATTTCTGCATCTTCTACAATATTTTTTATTGAGGTTTGTTCAAATGATACTCTTTCAAATTCTTTTTTGGCTGCTTTTATTATTTTATTCTTTTTTTCTTCAGGTAATTTTAAAAATGTTTCTTTTGGCATATTTTCACCACCTTCTATTCAAATTAAATTAAAAGTAAAAATGACACTGTGTCATATATTATAAGTGACACTGTGTCATTTGTCAACATTTTTGTTGTAACATTTTTGTGAATTTTTTGTGAATTTTGTCTAATTATAAAATTTCTGTTATTTCTTTTAATTTTGAAATTGTATAATACTTAATTTTCTCTGTATTGTCATTAATGCTGTAATAAGATATTATTGGCGTTTTTTCTTCACTCTTAGGATTATAATAAATTGCTTGAAGCCCTGCTTTTAATGCTCCTTCTATATCTCTTTCAAAATCATCTCCTATCATCATACATTGTTCAGGTTTGTATGTTCCAATTGCTTGCATAAAGGCTTCTTTATATGGTTTTCTTTTTGTATTTTCTGCACAATATACTTCACTAAAATATTTTAATATTTTAGTTTTCTTCAGTCTTTTTACCTGCTGTTCTTTATACCAATCTGTTAAAATTACTACTTCATATTTATTTTTCACATATTCTAACATTTTTATAGTTTCGTCTGGTAATTTTTCTGGTACACAATTTGAACATTTTTCTATAATATTATCCATAAATTCTTTTGGATATGTTTTACCTGTATAATTATTAATGAAGTTTAACATTACATCTTTCTTAAATTTTAGGTGTTCTTTTTCATATTCTTCAAGAGCTTTTGTTATATTTTTAAAATCTTCTGTGGTGCATTTTATTTGCAAATCTTTTAAAACATTATATATTTCATTAAAATATTCTTTTTTCCAAGGTATTAAAGTATTATCAATATCAAATATAACTTTTTTAATCATTTCTTCTCCTTGTCAAATTACATTTTTCTAAATACTCCACATACTTTTCCTAGGATTTCACAGTTTGGAACTATTATTGGATCCATTGTGCTATTTTCAGGTTGTAGTCTTATATGGTCTGTTTCTTTATAAAATGTTTTTACTGTTGCTTCATCTTCAATTAATGCTACAACTATTTCTCCATTGTTTGCATTATTTTGTTTTCTTACTAATATGTAGTCTCCATCTAGAATTCCTGCTTCTATCATGCTTTCTCCTCTAACTGTAAGCATAAAGCAGTCTGAATTTCCAACAAAGTCAATTGGAATTGGAAATGTGTCTGTTACATTTTCAACAGCTAAAATAGGCATACCTGCTGTTATTTTTCCAACTACTGGAACTTCTACTAATTCTTTTTGTGTATAAAAGTCTTTTGATGATGTCTTCTTTTCTTCTCCGTCTGTTCCTTTTAATAGTCTTAGTGTTCTTCCTTTTTTATCTTGTTTTTTTATGTATCCTTTGTCTTCTAGTCTTGCTAAGTATCCATGTACTGTTGCTGTTGAACTTAATCCTACTGCTTTTCCTATTTCTCTTACTGATGGTGCATATCCTACATTCATTATTTGTTTTTCAATATATCTTAGTATTGATTTTTCTCTTCCATTTAATTCAGGTCTTTTTCTTGGCATATATATCACTCCATTTCAATTTTTGTTTATAATATCATACAAACAAAAAAATGTCAAACATTTTTTCTCTTTTTGTTTTAATTTTTTTGATTATATCATCAATCATTTGTTTTTGTTGATATATTTACTATAATGTGTTATAATCCTTTTGTACTGGTATTTTAACAGCATGTTTTTAGTAATATAATAATTATTATACTACACTTTAGGAGGATTACCATGAAAAAGGTACAAGATTGTATGACATCAGAGCTTTTGTTTGAAGCTCTAAAAAGTGATAGTGATAAGAGTATTTATATTTGTGAATATGAAAGACGGTTAAAGCTAATGGGATTAACAGATGAGCAAATTGTTAAGTTTCGTGAAGCTGATGAAATTTCCATTGGAAACGGTTGCTACATTAAGTCAAATGTTTTATTAGCAGAAAGCCCTTTTATATATGCAGATATGAATCCTATTGATCTAAAAAAATGCACTTTTTCAGAATTAGTTTATCTTACTGATAGTGCTAATTTTGCACATGACAATAATCGTTATTCTTTCCCTGAAAAAGTTTTGCGTATTATTTGTCAAAATACGATTTATTCTGGTGTTTCTAATTCTGATTCCGAGTTAAGAGCTAGGATGAAATCTATTGGTATCAGTAAAAAACAAATTGATTTTTTCATTTTTAACGAGTGTCAGATTGCTAACCGGTTGCAATGGCATTATTCGCAAAAAATGGCATGGTAATAATAAAGCAGACAATAGGTCAGTTATTGTCTGCTCATGTTTTTAGCCACTCGGTTCGTCGTATGCAATAAATTTTTTTATTTTTTCTCCATGCATAAATAATTTTCCACGCTCATATACACTAACTGTATAATAATCATGAATACTACTATCTTGAACTCTGTAGCAATTTTTTGATAAAATTTGGAGTTTATCTTTAAAACTTTCGATAATCTCCTGCTTGGAATGTTTGAATTTCACATTTGGTTTAAATTTTTCATACCATTCAGCTTTAGTAACAACCCCTCTGCACATAGAATCGAAAACATATTCTTTGCCTCTATACTTGAACTCAACCCAACCATGAGAGTAACCTCCATTTTTCCAAATAAAATCTCCAGAGATACAAAGGTCTCCTCTCATTAGATAATCATCATTATTTAAACCAATAATAGCATATCCGCTATAATAATAACAATTATCTCGATATCTATAAGTCAAGTATTCCTCAAATGTTTCTATTCCTTTGGCATTACACCTATCTACAAAGATTGTTCTCATCCGTCGATCGAAATACCGATTTGCCATCATTAATTCTAATTGTTCTATCATAAGTAGCACCTCCATAGCTATCCGACGTGTGAATTATCTGACCTTTCACAAAAAAATTACTTCTTTATTTTACCACATTTTACATAATATTGCAACAAATGTATGAAACTGCATAAAAATATCTTCATCTTCTTCCAGCATCCTTTCTTGGATGATTTTAATATTGTTTTTCGGCAACAAAAAAATCAACCAGATTTTATTTTCTGATTGATTTTGTATCAATTCTGTTCTATTAGTTCGAACAGATATGTCATTGGTGCGGATGAAGGGACTCGAACCCCCACGCCGTTGGCACTGGTTCCTAAGACCAGCGCGTCTACCAATTCCGCCACATCCGCATTTCCTATTGACAATATTTATATTAACACATTAAAGGTTTTATTGTCAATAGCAATTAATAAAAAATTATAAAAAGTTTCTCTGCACAAAAAATAATACTATACCACCAACAAAAACCAAAATTACTCCAAAAAATTTCAAACCAGCTGCCCCCTCATTTTGGTCACCAAATCCAAAAAATTTTTTGGTCAAACTTCTTGCATCATATATTAAAATTACTCCGCACAAAACTACTAACAATAATATTATTTTAATTATTAAACCCAACATATAAATCTACATCCTTCATATTTTATATTTATATGATATTATTTTTGAATAAAAAAGTCAAGAGAGAATGTATATAATAAACACATTCCCTCTTATATGACTTTATTTCTGATCAATTTTATTTACTACATTAGTGGCCAATTCTTCGATGGTTTCTTTAACAATCTCGCCACTATTCTTCAATTCATCAGAAATGTTCGCACCTTCAATTGAGTCATGTAAAATATCTAATCTTCTTTGGCTACTTAGTTCCGTATGCTTATAAATCTTAGACATTTTACTTTCGACATTTTTTGTTATTTTGTATATTGTTTCTTCTGGGTGTCTTACCTTCCGCAAGACCATTTTTGCAATATACTGAGTTTCATAACTATTTAAACCCAGCTTTGCTACTTCCGCATATGCAGCGTCAAAAATCAGTTTTTTGTTGTTCATGTTTGTTCTCCTTCTTTGGTGCGTTTTTGCTTATACACTAAGCATTTTTTTATGTATTTGTCTGAACGACATACATATATTATATCACAATTAACATAATTAATCAAATTTTAATTTATAAAAAGGTTATTTTCTTTTATAAAACTTTAATTCTAAAAGGAAAATGTATTTCATATATTTATAATAATTTTATAAAATTAAGGAAGGAAGGATTTTAAAATGAAATTTTTTAAAAAAATAATTGCTGTATTTGTTATTATTGCATTAAATATAACCATTTTTTCTATTTCTTATGGTTATTCTGATTCATATATATGGTCAATAGAATCAGATTCTATAACAGTTAATTCTTCTAATAATTCTAAACTGACATCTGAAGTAACAGAAAATAATTCTCTAAATTTAGAAAGTGGCGCTGCAATATTAATAGAACAATCTACTGGTCAAATTTTGTATTCTCATAATATTCACGAACAATTGCGTCCCGCTTCTGTAACAAAAATAATGAGTATTTTGCTAATAATGGAACAAATAGATAATGGAAAATTGTCTTATACCGATACAGTTAATTGCTCAGAAACAGCTCGTTCTATGGGCGGTTCACAAATATGGTTAGATCCTAGAGAAACACTTACTGTTGATGAAATGCTAAAGGCCATTTGTGTTGTATCTGCTAATGATTGTGTTGTTGCCATGGCTGAACATATTGCAGGTTCAGAAGAAGCCTTTGTGCAAATGATGAACGATAAAGCTAAACAGTTAGGTATGAACGATACTACATTCAAGAACTGTCATGGCATTGATGAAGACGGTCATGTAACATCTGCTTATGATATTGCTTTAATGTCTCGTGAACTTTTAACTAATCACCCTGACATAACAAAATACACAACAATTTGGATAGATAGTTTAAGAGACGGCAAATCTCAATTAGTAAATACAAACAAATTAATAAAAACTTATAAAGGAATAACCGGTTTAAAAACAGGCTCAACATCACTTGCTTTGTATAATTTATCAGCAAGTGCAACTCGTGACGATTTATCTTTAATTGCAGTAATTATGAAAGCACCTTCAACAAAAGTAAGATTTTCAGAAGCCCAAAAATTATTAGATTATGGCTTTAGTAAATTTTCTTTTAAAAGTTTTGGAAATAAAGGTGATATAATTCAATCTGTTTCTATTAATAAAGGCGTTAAAAGTCAAGTTGATGTAGCTTTAGAAAAAAACGCAGGAACTCTAATCGAAAAAGGTAAAGAAAGCCAAGTTTCACAAACCATTGAAATAAATAATAATATAGAAGCCCCAATTAAAAAAGGCGATGTCCTTCGGCAAAGTTACTTTCACTTTAGACGGTAATGAACTTGCAAGTGTTAATTTAGTTGCCTCAGAAAATGTTGACAAAATAAATTTATTTACTATGTTTAAAAGAATCATTTAATATCAAAATGTCCAAATGGGACGGTTCTGTTTGGACATTTTGTCCATTTAGAACCGTCCCTTTTGGACATAACCTTATTATAATCTTTCTTTTACTTTATTTAGCATGTCTTTGTATTTTTCTAATTTGTCTTTTTCTTCTTGTATTTTCTTTTCTGGTGCTTTGTTGATAAATCCTGGGTTTGATAGCATTTTTTCGCATCTTGCTACTTCTGATTCTAGTCTTGCTTTTTCTTCTTCTAGTCTCTTTCTTTCTTCTTCCATGTCTACTAAGTCTTCAAGTGGCATGTATAGTTCGATTCCGTCCTTTAGGATACTTATTGCGTTTTCTAGTACTCCTGTTTTGTCTTTTTGAACTACTATCTTTTCACCAAGTCCTAGTTTTAAGATGAAGTCCTTTGCTTCCCAGATTTCGTTTTCGTACTTTTTAGTTACAAATATTAATTCTGATTTTTTTGATGGGTGGATGTTCATGTTTGCTCTTACGTTTCTTATTTCTGTAATGATTTCTTTTATTTTTTCAACTGTTTGTTCTTCGTCATCAAATGCAAATTTTTCTCTTATTGTTGGCCATTTTGATACTATTAAGTCTGCTTCATTGTATTTTAC
>CAKPCL010000009.1 GCA_934141605.1 uncultured Clostridia bacterium | reverse complement strand
TAATTCTTTCCTTTCATTCTAAATTTATATTATCATAAAAATTCAAATTAGTACATAGGTGTTCCATAGCCACATATAACATTGCTATTGTTTTACATTTCAATAAAATTCCTCCTTTCTGACATAAAAAAAGCTAACTATATTTCTATAATTAGCTAATGATTTTTTTCATTTTTTTACGTATTTTAAATTTTATTATAATCTTCTGAAAGCATTGCTGTTACTGCGCTTTGAAGTTTCATTTTAAATGCATTACTGAAACACACTCAACGTGCCCCGTAAACGGAAACATATCAACTGGTTGAATTTCTTTAATTTCATAAGCCTCTTCAAACCTAGCTAAATCCCTAACCAAAGTAGCAGGATTACAACTAATATACACAAATCTATCAGGTTTAATCTTCAAAATATTATCAATAGACTTATTATCAAGACCCTTTCTAGGCGGATCAACCATAACAACATCAGGAATAATACTTTTATTATTAATTAAATCATCTAAAACAACTTCTGTATCACCTGCAATAAATTCAGTATTATCAACATTATTAATTTTTGCATTTTCTTTTGCATCTTTAATTGCCTGTTCTACAATTTCAACTCCATACACCTTTTTAGCATATTTTGCCATAAATAATGAAATTGTTCCAATACCACAATACAAATCAGATGCTGTATCATTTTTAGTTATTTTTGCTGCCTCTACACCAATATTGTAAAGTCTTTCAGCCTGTACTGGATTTACTTGATAAAATGAAAGTGGTGATATTTTAAATGTGTATTCACCTAATTTATCTTCAATATATCCATTTCCATATATGTTGATATTTTCTTTTCCTAGTATGACATTTGTATTTTTCGTATTTATGTTTTTTACTATTGTTTTTATGTTAGGATATTTTTGCATTAGAACTTCTACCAATTCATCTTCATTTGGAATTTTGCTACCATTTATAACCAATATACACATTATTTCATTTGTTTTTATTCCAACTTTTATTACAATGTGTCTAAATAGCCCTTTTACTGTTTTTTCGTTATATACTGGAATTTTATTTTTCTTTATAAATTCTAATATAGTTTTTGCTATTTCTTCTGATATTGAATTTTGAATTAAGCATTTTTCCATAGGTATTACTTCATGTGTTCTATTTGCAAATATTCCAATTACTGGCTCTCCGTTCTTATTTATACCAATTGGATATTGTGCTTTATTTCTGTAATGCAATGGATTTTCCATGCCTAGTGTTGGTTTGACTTGAATTTTGTTTTTTAGTGTTTTATTAACTAGTGATTGAACAGCATTTTGCTTCATTTTTAGTGTATCTTCATATTTTATATGTCTCATGTTACATCCACCACATCTTTTATATGTTGCGCAGTCTACTTCTTGTCTTACATCTGATTTTTCTAGTATTTCTACTATTTTTCCAAATGCGTGTGATGATAAGACTTTTACAATTAGTATTTTTACTTTTTCTCCTTTTATTGCACCATTAATAAAAATTGTAAAATTGTCTATTTTTGCAATTCCTTCTCCTTCAAATCCATTATCAATTATTTCTACTATATATTCTTTGTTTTTTTCTACTGGTATTTTTTCCATAAATATCTCCTAAAAATTAGAAATTGAGTGACAGGTTTTTTATCTATATTTTAAATTTTTATATTACTTAAAAAAATCGGGATTGAAGACCTGTCCCCCAATCCCTAATTTTTTATTCTTCCCAGTTATGATAGATGTTTGCTACATCATCAAGTTCGTCAAGTCTTTCTATTAGTCTTTCCATTTTTTCTACACCTTTTTCATCTAATTGAACTGTTGTAGTTGGAACCATTTGAACACCTGCTTCTAAGAATTCTAATCCAGCTTCTTCTAATTTTTCACTTACTTGTGTAAAATCTGAAGGTTCTGTTGTTATTTCATATACTTCTTCGTCTGCTGAGAAATCTTCTGCTCCAGCATCTAGTGCTAACATCATTACATCATCTTCTGACATTTCTGTTGATGCTCTTTCTATTACTATTACACCTTTTTTATTGAACATGTATGATACGCATCCTGTTGTTCCTAAGTTTCCTCCTGCTTTGTCAAATACGTGTCTTACGTCTGCTGCTGTTCTGTTTTTGTTGTCTGTTGATGCTTCTACAATTACTGCAACTCCGTTTGGTCCATATCCTTCATATACTATTTCTTCGTAGTTTTCGTTACTTGTTGATGCTTTTTTGATTGCATTGTTTATTGTGTCATTTGGCATGTTTGCTGCTTTACATTTTGCTATAACTGCTTTTAATTTTGAGTTTCCTGCTGGGTCTGGTCCACCTTCTTTTGTTGCTATTAATAGTTCTCTTCCTAATTTTGTAAAGATTTTTCCTCTTGCTGCATCTGCTTTTCCTTTTTTTGCTTGTATGTTGTGCCATTTGCTATGTCCTGACATACTCTTACCTCCTCTTTGTTTTTTATTGTATTTTCAAGGTTTTCAAGCCTCTATATGTTGGTTTTGCCCATTTTTTCTAAAAAATTCTTTTTATATTGTAACATATTTTTTTTATTTTGTGTAGTCTTTTAGAAATTTTTTTGACATTCATACTCATGACATATGCCAAATCGGTATGGTTGTCAAATGTTATAACTAGATATTGTCTTACTATTTAAAATTCACCCATTCAAATATTTTATTATAATATGTTTCTGGTTCTCTATATTTTCCGTCGGTATGACCTGCTCCATTTATAATTAATTTTTCTTTTTCGCAACTTGCTGCATCAAATAATTTTTCGCACATGTATTCTGGTACAAAATCATCATTGCTTCCATGGATAAATAATATTGGTGTTTTACTTTTTTTAACTTGTTCTAGTGCAGAGGCTTCTTTTATGTCATATTTTGCTTCTCTTTTTGCAACTATCTCAAACATATTCAAGACTGGAAATTCTGGTAAGTTAAATCTTGCTTTTGCTTCTGATGCAAATATATCCCAAACTGATGTGTATCCGCTGTCTGCAATTATGTATTTTACATTTGAAGGTAGTTCATCTCCGGAAGCCATTAATACTGTTGCAGCACCCATTGAAGAACCATGTAATATAATTGTTGCATTTTTATTTTCTTCTATAATTAAATTAATCCAATTCTGTAAATCGTCTTTTTCTAACCATCCCATTCCTAAGTATTCTCCGTCACTTTCTCCACATGCTCGCATACTTGGGATTAATACATTATATCCTTTTTTTGAGAATTGTTCTCCTATTGGCAATACACTTTCTGTACTTGCTCTGTATCCATGTAATATTATTGCCCATTTATTTGTTTGTTGGTCTTGTAAATACTCTGTTCCTTTTAATGTTATGCCATCTTTTGCCTTTACTTCGACCGTCTTTTGTATTGCTCCTCCACTCCATTTTTGTGCACTTTCTTTTGCTGTCTTTCTGTTGTTTTCTATTATTTGCTCGTCTTCTCCTTGTATTTCTATTTTTGTTTCTTCGCTTACTTTTCTATCTCCTCCTGCTCCACTTCTTGCTATTGCATAATTTACAAAGTAGTTTCCTATTCCTTCTGTTAATGCTATACCTAAAATTATTAATATTACTAATATGATTGCTGTAATTTTTATTACTTTTTTTGATTTATTTACTCTGTTCATCTTTCTCCCCTTTTAATCTTTGTTTAAATTGCATTTACAATTAATTCCCAATTATTTTTTCAAAAAACATCCTTCTTCGTGTGAATATATTACTCCAATTGCTTGCAAATAAGAATAAATAATTGTTGTCCCAACAAATTTCATACCACGCTTTTTCAAATCTTTTGAAATTTCATCTGATAATTCTGAACTTGTTTTATCTGTTTCATATATAACTTTATTTTCTGTAAAATTCCATATATAATTAGAAAATGTTTGATATTCTTTTTGTATCTCTTTAAATATTTTGCTATTATTTATGGCAGTATTTATTTTTAGTTTATTTCTAATTATATCAGGATTTTTTAATAATTCTTGAATTTTTTTATCATCATAATTGCATATTTTATCTATATCAAAATTATCAAACGCTTTTCTAAATGCTTCTCTTTTATTCAAAACACATTCCCATGACAAACCCGCTTGAAATGATTCTAGTATTAACATTTCAAATAAATATTTGTCTTCATATGAAGGTTGTCCCCATTCTTCGTCATGATATTGTATGTATAAGTCATTTTTAGGATTGCACCACTTGCATCTATTTTTATTATCTTTATATTCCATTTTTTCTCTCTTTTTTATTATAAATTATCTTTCATTTTCTTTATTTTTTCTATATATTGTTCTAAAAAGTATCTACGGTATTCAAAATACATTTTCACATTTTTTATATATAATACTTGGAGTTGGCTCAAAGTCAAGAGTTTTTTATAAATTTTTTATTCTTGTTGTTTTTTAGTATAAAAGTTTATTGCTATTGTAGAAACTATTGACAATGCAAATATTATATAAAATATGTTTGCTCCAATATATTTTGCTGCAATTGATAAAATCGCTAAAATAATAACTTCAGTAAAACATAAGCTCATTTGCCCAGCTGTTGATAATAATTCATTATCTTCTTTTGAGTCTTTTATTATATTTTGTATTGATGTTGTAATTGATGTTTCATATACTTTTTCAAAATTATCACTTAAAGTTTTATTGGCTGAAATCAATATTTTATTTCTCGCAAATAAATATATTGCAGTTATTGTAACTCTTATAGCCGATACGAAATTATTTGCTTTTCTTAAGTTTTTGTCTGCGTATTTTCCAATTAAAGTTATTGTTATAATTTGAAATAATAATGAAACTATTATTATTGTTGAAAATGCTGCAAAGTCTTGTAAAACTATGTACAAATACAATGGTGCAAATAGTCTTTCTATTATATGATTTGTTCTTAATGCATAAATAATTTTGTAGTTGCTTTTACTATTTATCAAATATTTTATGCTTTCTTTAAATGTATTTTCTTTTTTCTCTGGTTTATAATCTATTTTTAATATAGAAATATATTGTAATAAGAAGAAAATTACTATAAATATAAATAATACTAAATTATTATTACTTATTACTCCCCATGCCACCAAGCAGCTTGCTAATACAGTTCCTAATATTTTACTTATATTATAAAAACTATTAAATCGGCCTCTATGTTCATTTTCTACATATCTACTTGATAATGCATCTGATGACGGATTTGATAATCCCATAAGTCCAATTGAAAATATAAATACTATAATGTTTCTATATAAGCTTTCACTATTTAGCATGAAATATGAGTTTATTATACTAAATATATTTGAAATTAATATACATTTTGCAATTCCAATTTTATTTGATATCGTTATAAAAAATGGTGATATTAGTCCAGTTATTAGGAATCTAATTCCATAAATTAATAATACAAACCAAATAGGTAGTCCTGCTTTGTACAGCATAACTGTTCCAAATGTTTCACTTAATACATTTGCAAAATTGTAGAAAAATATGCTCATATACATGTATTTGTATTCTTTTTTATAAAAATATTCTTTCATTTTTTACTCCATCCTCTTTAGTTTTTATAAAATTTTTTCTATTTCTTTATTGTTGGTAATATATCATAAAAAAATACAATTATCAACTAAATATGACTTATTTCATATTATATTATAAGCATATCTTATATGCAAAGAAAGGATGTATTAAATGAAAAAATTATTTTGCTTTTTAGCTTTAATTACAACATTTGGACTAATAAACATTCCATCTTATGCTGCTGAAACACCTTCGTATGACAGCACTTATAACAACAATCAAGGTGCATTTTTTGCAAATGGTACTCCTATTGTTATTTCTGAAGTTGATGGAAATACAACCATTACTTGGAATGGTGGAAATCAAATTGTGCCAAATACTGTGAGTGTTTTTGGTGGTGGAAATGGTGGCAACTATGAATCTTCTCAAATCACCATGGAAAGTGGAACTGTTCAAAATTTAGTTGCTGGTGGTATTGGTTATACTGCTGATAAATCTTCTACTGTTACAACTGCAAATGTCTATGAAAACAACAAAAAATATTTTTCGTAAAAATGCAAAAAATGAGACGAATTAGGTCTGTCCCACTTGTCTCATTAAATCCACTCTTTATATTTCTTAATATACACTCTCTTTGCCAAAGAAGCAATAATACAATACAAAAATGTAACAACAAAAATCATAAATACATATTTTGCACCAATTGGAACCAAACCAATAGCATTTCCTAATGCAGTAAATGGCACAACAATACCAACTAATATCAACAGAATTGATGATGCATACACATATTTATGTGCATTACTTTGTACAAACGGAACCTTTGCTGTTCTTATAATATGCATTCCAACTAAATTAGAAACTATACTATACGTAAACCATATTGTTTGAAAATGTGCTACATCTCTTAATTTAAAAATATACCATAATGTTAAAAATACTACAATATCAAATGCTGAACTTACAGGTCCCATAAATAGCATAAATCTTTTTAAACTTTTGATATCTAGTTTCTTTGGTTTTTCCAACTGTTCTTTGTCAACATTATCAAAAGGTAATGTCATTTGTCCAAAGTCATATATTAACCCTTCAACTAATAATTGAATTGGTGTTTCTGGTAAAAATGGTAAAAATATGCTTGCTATAATTACAGATACAACCTCTCCAAAATTGAAACTTGTTGCCATTTTTATATATTTCATTAAATTTACAAATGTACGTCTTCCGCTCTTTTACACCATCTAATAAAACATTTAAGTCCTTTTCTAGTAAAATGATATCTGCAGACTCTTTTGCTATATCAACCGCAGTATCTACTGATACACCTACATCAGAATTTGTTAATGATGGGCTATCATTTATTCCATCTCCCATATAACCTACTACATTTCCATTTTGCTTTAAAAGTCTTACAATTCTAGCTTTTTGTATTGGAGATAATTTTGCAAATATATTTGTTTTCTTTAATAAACGTATTACTCCCATGTCTGGAAGTTTTTCAATTTGACTTCCTAAAACAATATTTTTTGAATTTATTCCTACTTTTTCACACACAGACCTTGTTACATCAGCATTATCACCTGTAAGTACTATAACTCTTATTCCTGCTTTATTCAATTTTCTAATAGATTCTTTTGCACTTTCTTTTGGTGGGTCTAAAAAGCCTATAAATCCAAGTAATATCATATTTTTCTCGTCTGATACTTCAAAATTTGCTTTGTTTTCTATATCATTTTTTTGACATACAGCAACAACTCTTAAACCTTCTTTGTTTAATTGTTTACTGATTTTTTTGATATTGTCTTTGATTTCCTTTGTTATTTTACTAACTTGCCCTTTATAATCAACCATTGTACAGATACTTAAAATTTCTTCAACTGCACCTTTTGTAATTAATTGCCTTTTTTCTCCATCTGTTACAATAACTGATAAACGTCTACGAGAAAAATCAAATGGAATCTCATCTACTATTTTATATTTTTCTGTAAGCTCCATTAAATTATTTTCTGATGCTCTTTTTATTACAGCTTCATCTATGCTTCCTTTTAAACCTGTTTGAAAATAAGAATTTAAAAATGCATGTTTTAAAATTCTTATATCTTCATCACCATTTATATCCAAATATCTTTCTAGTACAATTTTATCTTCAGTTAATGTACCTGTTTTGTCTGTACATAAAATGTTCATTGCTCCAAAGTTTTGAATTGAATCAAGTTTTTTTACAATTGTTTTCTTTTTTGACATTCGTATTGCACCTTTTGATAAACTTGATGATAAAATTACTGGCAATAATAATGGTGTTATACATATTGCTATTGCAACTGCAAATGTAAATGCTGTTACAAATTCGTGTTTTTCAACATTTATTATAAATACTAAAGGAATCATAAATAACATAAATTTTATCAATAATCTGCTTATATTTTCTATTCCTTTTTGAAATGCTGTTTTATCTTTTCCAGCTGTTATTGTGTGTGCTATTTTCCCAAAATATGTTGAATCTGCTGTTTTTATAACAACACCTTTTGCTGAACCTGATATTACATTTGTTCCCATAAAACAAATATTATCAAAATCTGAAATATTATCTATTTCATCTTTTTTGTCCTCTAATTCGACTGTTTTCTTTACACTATCTGATTCACCTGTTAAAGATGATTGCCCAACATATAAGTCTTTTGCTTCTATTACTCTTAAATCTGCTGGTATCATACTTCCTGCTGATAGCACAACAGTGTCTCCAATTACTACATCTTTAATTGGAATATCTATCTTTTTGCCGTCTCTTATAACTGTTGTTTTTGTTGCAACCATTTTCTTTAATTTTTCAGCAGCTTTGTTTGACCTGTATTCTTCGAAAAAATCTAGCAATGTACTTGCTATTACTAAAATTACTATTACTATTATATTTGCATAACTTGGTGTTTCTGCCAAAATTACATCTGTATAACTTAATATAAGTGCAATTCCAATTAATATACAGTTAAATGGTGTTACAAGACTTTCCCAAAAATAATTATACCATTTTTTTGGTTTTGCCTGTCTTATTTCATTTGGTCCAAACTTTTGTATTTTAGCACCTGCCTCTTCATTTGTTATTCCTTTTTCTGTTATTTTATATTTTTGTATAAATTCGTCTTTACTTATTTTACTTTCACCAGTATACATTTTGTTTATATCTACATCTTCTTTGGTATTTGCCATTAACAATCACATTCCTTTTATATAATATTAAAATTACAATTTACTTCTAAAAAGGAATATTTATAATTAATAATAAATATTTTTATACTGTAAATTGTAATATCATTTTCTATATTATTATGGCACATTAATTCTCAAATAATACAATTTGATTTTGTTTTAAGCTTTTTTGAACATCAATAACTCTTTGATTTGATGAACCTTTCCATTTTAGTGTTGGATTATGCAATTCATCAACATATTGTCCATCAACCAAAACATCTAAATATTTAGTAACTTCTTTATCTTTTAAATCTTTATCAAATTTAAAACCGGACCATGCCCATATATTTTTGTTAGGAAATTTTTCTTTAAATGCTTTAGCTAATTTTGTAGTATTTTCTATGTTTCTAGGATGCATTGGTTCACCACCTAAAATTGATAATCCTTCAATATTATCATTGTTTGATAACTCTAATATCCTATCTATTGTCGCATCTGTAAATTCTTTTCCACCTTTAAAATCATGTGTTTCTGGATTAAAGCAATTTTTACAATTAAATGCACACCCTTGCATAAATATTGATACTCTTACTCCTGGTCCATCTGAAATATCCATTTTTCTAATTTTATTATATCCCATTTTATATCATCCTCTTGTCTTTTAATATTTTAAAAGAAAATCCTATCCATCTAAATGTCCATTTAGAACCGTCCCTATTGGACATCATCCTTATTATCAATATGTAAAACTCTTTCTTTTATTTCTTGTGTTCTTCCTTTGTTCCAGAAGTTACTTCCTATGTATCCACAAGTTCTTCTTGCTACATTTAATGTGTTATGGTCTCTGTTTCCACAGTTTGGACAATACCATTCTAGATTTTCGTCTATTAAGATTTCGCCATCAAATCCGCATTTTTGGCAGTAGTCTGATTTTGTGTTTAATTCTGCATACATAATGTTGTCATATATGAATTGAATTATTTGAAGAACTACTTCTAAGTTGTCTTGTAAGTTTGGTGTTTCTACATATGATATAGCTCCACCTGGGCTTAATCTTTGGAATTCACTTTCTAGTTTTAATTTAGAAAATGCGTCTATTTCTTCAAATACTGGTACATGGTATGAGTTTGTTATGTATCCTCTGTCTGTTATTCCTTTGATTTCTCCAAATCTTTCTTTTAAGCATTTTGCAAATTTGTATGTTGTAGATTCGATTGGTGTTCCATAAACACTATAATCTATATCTTCTTTTTCTTTCCATTCTTTGCATTTATCATTTAATTTTTGCATAACTTCTACTGCAAAGTCTTTTCCTTCTCCATTGTCTGTATGGCTTTTATCTGTCATGTATTTTACGCACTCATATAAACCTGCATATCCAAGTGATATTGTTGAGTATCCACCGTGTAATAATGGGTGTATGCTTGCTCCTTTTGGTAGTCTTGCAAATGCTCCGTATTGCCATAATATTGGTGCTACATCACTTGTTACTTTGCTTAATCTTTCATGTCTAGCTTGTAAAGCTCTATGGCATAATTCTAGTCTTTCGTCATATATTTTCCAGAATTTGTCTAAATCTTTTCCAGATGATAATGCTACATCTACTAAGTTTATTGTTACAACACCTTGATTAAATCTACCATAATATTTTGGTTTGTTTGTTTCTGGGTCAACATATGGTGTTAAAAATGAACGACAACCCATACATGGATAACATTGTCCTTGACCATTTTTGTCTACTTTAAATTCTTTCATTTTCTTTTCTGATATGTAGTCTGGTACCATTCTTTTGGCTGTACATTTTGCTGCAAGTTCTGTTAAATACCAATATTTGCTGTCTTTGTGTATATTGTCTTCTTCTAATACATATAACAATTTTGGAAATGCTGGTGTTATATAAACACCTTTTTCATTTTTGAATCCTACTATTCTTTGTTCTAGGAATTCTTCTATTATCATTGCTAATTCTTCTTTGTATTCAGCTGTTTCTCCTAAGTACATACATACTGATAAAAATGGTGCTTGTCCATTTGTGTTTGTCATAGAGTTTACTTGGTAATTAAATGTTTGTACACCGTCTGATACTTCTTTTCTTGTGTCTTGTTTAGCAAATTCTTTGCTTTGTTTTTCTGATATTCCTCTGTTTCTATATTTTTTATAATATTTTTCATAACTGCTTCTTACAAATGGTGCTAAGTGTGCTAATGATATTGTTGCTCCTCCATATGTTGATGATGTTACTGCTAATATTATTTGTGTTGCTATTGTGCATGCTGTTATAAATCTATGTGGTTTTTCTATCATTACTCCGTTCATTATTGTTCCATTTTGTAGCATGTCTTCTAGGTTTATAAGTTCACAGTTTGTTAGTGCATTTTGGGCGAAATAGTCTGCATCATGGAAGTGTATTATTCCTTCATCATGTGCTTTTACTATGTCTTCTGGTAATAAAAATCTTCTAGTTATGTCTGTGCTTGTTATTCCTGCTAAGTAGTCTCTTTGGGTTGTTACTACAGTGGCGTTTTTGTTTGAGTTTTCGCTGTTCCAGTATTCGCTTTCGCCTTCTATTAGTTCTTTTATTGATTGGTCTGTTGTGTTGGCTTTTCTTACTAATGCTCTTGTGTATCTATATGTGATATATGTTTTTGCTAATTGGTATTTTTCTAATGACATTAATTTTTGTTCTATTATGTCTTGTATGTCTTCGACTAATATTCTTGATTTTTTTAAGTCTTCAATATAGCTTATTATTTCTTCAATTTCTGTTTCTGTTGCTTTTTCTTTTTTTGATACTTCGTTATTAGCTTTTTTTATTGCTATTCTTATTTTTTCTGGATTGTAGTCTACTATTGATCCATCTCTTTTTATGATTTTCATTTCCATATCCTCCCCTTGTTTAAGTATGCACTTATTATATATCATATAAAAACTTTTTCTGTTGCAATTGCAACATTTTATGAAAAAGATTTTTTTGTGTTTTTTTGTCGGCTTGGCTCTAGGTCTTTTTCGTTTGTTACATTTGTATTACATTTTTGGTAACGAATTCTGTAACCTTGTGGATATTAAAAAAAGAATAATATTTGTAGCTATTAGTTATAAATATTATTCTAAATAAATATTTTATTTAATGTAAAGTACTGGTCTAAATCCTCTAACGGTATTAGTATTAGAAGCATTAGGGCCTGCACGAAAACAAGCTGGACGACTCGTGTATGTACTATCTGAAGAACCACCTCTAACATTATATGTATTATACACTGTACTATAAGATAAATTTGATATATAAGCTGCCTCTTGTGTCCACTCCCATAAGTTTCCTGCAATATCATATAGTCCTTTTCTTAATACTTGTGCTGTTGAACCTGTTGTTAATAATACAAAAGAATTTGTTCCTGAATTTGTTATAAAACCATTTGCATCTTTAAAACCATTTGTTGCACCTGCTGATGTTACATTTGTGTAATATCCTCTTAATTTTTTATTATCTTCTGTTCCTCCCAATGAAACATTATCATAATTTCCCCAAGGAGTACTTTTCATGTCTGAATAGTCTGTTTCATCACTTAAATATTTTATCATCATATCCCATTGAGTTCCTGTAATTAAACCACTTTTTACAAATGAATTTTTACTATATAGTCTATCGCTCATTTCTACTGCTGTATAATAATCTGCATGATAGTATGGTATACTGTTTGCTTTTTCTACTATATTGCCAGTTGCTTTATTTGGATATTTTGAATCTATTATTAGTTTTCCTCTTGCTATAAAGTCATAATTTTGCCATGGCCAACTGCTTACTATTCCTGTTTGAGTTCCCACTGCATTGAATAATGATTTATTATCATTAAATGTTACACTATCTTTAAATTCTCCTGTTGCTTCATTTAATGTTGATACACCAGCTTCATATCTTCCTACATAAAAGCCACTATATTTTTCTATTTGTTCTTTTTCAGCTGTGTTTGTTTCCATATCCCAAGAAGCTGAATTTTTCATACTACTTCCAAAATCTATTTTTACATATTCTTCTACTGTGCAAGGTATCCATACAAATTGATTTCCTTGTAATTTTGTTGCATATTCGTGTGTTGTCTTGTCTTTTCCTCTTTCATATTTATCAGCTTCATTATCTGATATTATTACACCAGTATCAAAATTTCCACCTACATAATAAAATCCTTTTGGAACTGGTACTGTTTCTCCATTTCCTATTGATACTGCATATACTGTTGATACTTTTGTTATTTCTGTTACTTCTGTACCGTCACTTGTTTTTATATATGTAACAGCTTCTTTTCCCCACTCATCTTTTAGTGCAACTTCTATTCCAATGTCTTGTGGTTCATCTTCTGTGTTTTCTGGTAATTGGTAATTTCCTAATTTTTGTTCAAATTCATTTAATATTTGTCCTTCTTCTGACTGCTTATTTTTGTATTTTTCTTTTGCTTGTTGTGCTTGTGCAAATATTCCTGTGTTTGTTATTGCTTGTATACTTATTCCGGCTACCATTAATAATGTTATTATTGTTATCACTAGCGCTATAAGCGTTATTCCTTTGTTTTTCATAAACAATCCTCCTCTTTTGTTTTCTTATTATTCCTGTACTTTTGATTTTAACATAACCAAAAGTGTAATTCAACAGTTTTGGTTGTATTTTTATTTCTTAATAAAAATGTCATATTTTTGTAATAATTTTATAACATTTAATTAGTATAATCATTATTTTCTACAAAAACAAAAAAACAGGATTTGGAGTCCTTTATTGAACTCTTAATCCTGTTTTTTATAATATATGTATTTTACCAGAATATTAGAAATGTTAAAAATGTTCCCCATACTACTTCTTCTCGTGTCAAATCTTTTATCATTTCTGGTAATTCTCCTTCTTCTTTTTCATCTGTAAAGGTTATTTCATAATATTCCACATCTTGAACTTTAAAGTATATTTCTATATTTCTTGTTTCATTTTCTCTCATTGTAGAAACATCTATGTATTTACTACCTAAAAGTATATCTCTTGCAGAATATAAGTCTATTTTCAAATATTTACTGGTTATTTTGTTTTCACTATTATTGTATACTGTTCCTTTTATTCTTCCGTTTATTTTTGTTGCTTGTGCTTGGTATATTGCTACTTGTGGTAAGTTGTCTTTTCTTCCTATGTTTTGGTATGTTGTTTCAAGATTAAAATATATCATTATGTTTGAAAATATGTAAAATGCTATTAGCCATATTGCATATTTCAAAAATGTTTTTATTCTGCTCATGTTAATTTCTCCTTTTCAATTTGATATCATTATTATATCAGAAAAATATTAGAGTTTCAATATTTTTTAAATTTTTCTTGACATTATATCATAATTAATGTATAATTTGCATATATTTTATAAAGGAGGTATTTATATGGCTTTAATTAGACCTTGTGCAGATTTGCGAAATAATTACAATGAAATTTCAAAAATGTGCCATGAAACAAAAGAACCTGTTTACATTACAAAAAATGGTTTTAGTGACCTTGTTGTATTAAGTAATGAAGTTTATGAGTCAATATTAGAAACAGAAGAAGAAAAAATTGAAAGAATTATATCTAAACACTTTGATGAAAAGTACAGTGATTTTGAAAAATTCCAGAAGGATTTTTGGTCTCACATAGAGCAGGCTTTAAGTGAAGTTGATCAAGATAAATGTATATCTATGAAAAACGCAATGGCAGAAATGGAGGCAAAATATGGAATCCATAAAAAAATATAATATAAGTTGGTCTCCGAATTTTCAAGATGAATTAGGGAATATATATAACTATATTAATAATGTTCTTCATGAGCATTCTATTGCAGTTAAATTATATGATAATATTATTAATGAAATATATTCCCTAAATTATTTTCCAGAGAGATTTTCTAAAGTTTATAATTTTAAATTTAAAAGTCGAGATTTGAGAAAATTTATTATCAAAAATTTTGTTATTATTTATGAAGTTGATAAGCAAAAACGGTGAAGTTTTTATTTTACATATTTTCCATTGCAGTCAAAATTATTTAAATCTTATTTAATCTCTAACTCTTTTCCTAAGTAAACTGAATAAACATACACCTTACATACCTTTCTACCCAAAGCACTCTCAAGAGCCTGTTTATATAAATCCAACTGACTTTTATATTTCTCCACAAGTTCAAATTCCTTGCCACTTTCAACATAATCAGTCTTATAATCCACCAAAACAATTTGCCCATCTTCATTTACAAAATACAAATCTATAATACCTTGAACAAGTATATTTTCTCTTATATCTTGCTCATAAATTTGGCTTGCTGGAACATTAATATAAAATGGTTTTTCCTGATAATACTCTCTTGCATTTTTTAGCTGACCCCAAATTGCTGATTTTGTAAATTGTAATATTTTATATGGGTTTATTGCTTCACTTTCCTTTTCTGTTATTATTTGTCTCATCTCTAATTTTTGTATTAATGCTTTAATTTTTTCTAAATCATATTCTTCTTTTGGATTTAGTTTTTGTAAGCACAAGTGCATAAGAGTTCCCTTTTGTGCTGATGTTATTGGGTTTTCTTGTTCTTCTTGTAAAAACTTAGGCTTTTCAAAGGTTATAGCTTTTGAATTTTCTATGTTTTCTGCATCTTCTTCACTTATTTCTAAGCTTTCAAAGTCTACTCCTAATTGTTTCTGTTTCATTTGCTTTACTTTTGTAACTGAGCTTTTTGTTGGAATTTCTATTGATAATTTATCAGGATATTCATATTCAATCTTTTCTTTTATGTTATTTACTTCATCTTTGCTAACTTCTTTTTTATCTAACATTTCTATTATATTGCGTGAAGTGTTTGTCTGTTCTAACTCTTCTTCTCTATGTTCTAATATATTGTCTGGTTTAATTTCTTTTAATTCAATTAAATTTTCTGTATTTTGTTTTTCATAAAGATAAACCAATAATATCCAGTCTAAATAAGATTTATATTTTTTTACTAGAATAGGATTTATTTTTCCATTTTTTCTATTATAAATATTTTTCTGTTGTTCAATTTCTTCTAGTTCTTTTTCAAAGTCACTTGAAGTTGCTGTTATTATTAATTTTTCTTTTGCTCTTGTTAAAGCAACATATAAAATTCTCATTTCTTCTGAGATATTTTCATTTTTTATAACATTTTTTATTGCTTCTCGTGTTAATGTATCATATTGGACTTGTGCATTATAATTTATATATTTAGCTCCTATTCCTAGTTCTTGGTGCAATAATACTGGATTTTTTCTAATGTCTTGTTCATTAAATTGCTTGTTTGTGTTTACTAAAAATACAATTGGAAATTCAAGACCTTTACTCTTATGAATACTCATTATTCTTACAACATTATCATTTTCTCCAATTATTTTTGCTGAGCTTAAGTCTCCTGAATTAGTTTTTAGCTTTTCAATAAAGTTTATAAAATTGTATAGCCCTTTAAAACTTGCTGTTTCATATTTCTTCGCTCTTTCAAATAGCATTTTTAGATTCGCTTGTCTTAGATTTCCATTTGGCATTAATCCTACATAATTGTAATATCCTGTATCTGAATAAATCTTCCAAATTAGTTCATCTAATGCTAAATATTCTTGCTCTTTTCTCCATTTTTTTATCTGTTCTAAAAACTTTTCTATTTTTTCTTTTAGTTGTGGCTTAACATCAACCTTAGCTTTTTGCATACAATTATAAAAATTATCATACTTGTCAGATAATCTTATTTCTACTAATTCATTATCTGAAAATTTTCCAATATTTGACCTTAAAACAGTTACTAATGGGATATCTTGCATTGGATTATCAATTATTTTTAATAAACTCATTATTGTTTGTATTTCTATTGAGTCCAAATATTCCTGATTACTGTCTGAAAATACTGGAATATCTAGTTTTATTAGTTCTTGTTCATATATGCTTGCTTTATCTTTTGTAGACCTTAATAATATTGCTATATCTTTATATGTTATATCTCTAAATGTCTCTTTTTTTCTATCATAAACTTGAAATTTGCTATCAATTAATTTTTTTATTTTATTTGCAACATATTTAGCTTCTATTTCAATGTTTTCTAAATGTTCTAATTCTCCTTCTGTTTCTTCATCATCTATTTTTTCTATATATGTATTATTTCTTGAATCTACTGTATCTATTTCATCTGTTTTATCTGCTACTTTTAAGTTAATAACATCAATTTCAGTTTTTAAATCTTGTTCTATCTTTTTGTAATCTTCAGCACCAAAATTCAAATATTCATCTTCATTGTACTCAACATCTCCTAAGTTTCGGCTCATAATATCTTTAAAAATTAAGTTTGTAAAATCAAGCACATTATCTCTACTTCTAAAATTTTTAAACAACTGAATTTTTCTTCCTTTAAGACAATTTTGGACTGTCCCAAATGTCTCATATTTATCCAAAAATAGCTTTGGCATTGCTTGTCTGAACCTGTATATACTTTGCTTTACATCTCCTACCATAAACATGTTGTTTCCTCTGGATATTGATGATAATATAAATTCTTGTACTAGGTTGCTGTCTTGGTATTCGTCTATGGCTATTTCTTCAAATTTTTCTGTGTATTTTTCTGCAATTTCTGTTTTTATTATTTTTTGGTATGTTTTTCCATTGGTGTCTACCTTTGTTTCAACATCTTTTACTAAAATATTTAGAGCGAAGTGTTCTATGTCGGTGAAGTCTACTATGTTTTTATCTCTTTTATTTTTTGAAAAAATGTTGTAAAATTCTATTATTAGATTTTCTAATTTTTTCAAAATTTTGTACATGTCGAATATGTCTTCATTTGATTGTTTTGAGTCTGATACAAATATGCTATCTATTTTTTTGTTGAATTTCTTTTTTACATTGTCTCTTATGTTTTTGATTTCATCTTTTATTTCTGATTCTACTTTTTTTCTTGGCCATGTCATAAATTTTATGTTTTGGGCTATTTCATATGATTTGTCCCAATTATTTAAATTTTCTTTTAAGATTGAAAGTTGTTTTATGTCTGCTTCTATTGTTTGTTTAAATTCTTCTAAGTTTGTTTCATCTTCTATTCCTTTTATGCTGTCTGTAAGTATTGCGATATCGTCTACTAGCTCTTCATTTATTTCTTCTAATAATACTTTTCCCCATGGTGTTTCACTAAAGTCTTTATCTAGTTCATTTTCTATATTGAACATTTCTATTTTTTCATTTAGCCATTTTAGTGGATATGGACTAGAACTAATGTAATTATATATACTTAAGATTAATTCTTTTAGTGGAGTATCGTCTCTGTAACTTGTATATGTATTTATTAGTTTTGTAAAATCTTTGTCTTCTGAAAGATATTTGCTTTCGAATAGTTCATCTAATATTTCTTGTTTTAAAAGCTCAATTTCTGGTGTATCTGCAATTCTAAAATTTGGTGATATGTTTTCTAATTCATAAAAATTGTTTTTTACAATGTCTAAACAAAATGAGTCTATTGTGCAGATATTTGCCATGTTTAATAATGTTATTTGTCTTTGTAGTTGTTCATTTTTTGGGTCTTCGTCTAGCTTTTTATATATGGCATCTAATACTCTTTCTCTCATTTCTGATGCTGCTGCATTTGTAAATGTTACTACTAACAGCTTGTCTATGTCTATGTTCTCATTTATTGCTTTATTTATGATTTTTTCTACTAGTACTGCTGTTTTACCGCTTCCTGCTGCTGCCGCTACTAATAGATTTGAATTTTTTTCGTATATTGCTTGTTTTTGTTCATTGGTCCAGTTTGGCATTGACTTTTTCTCCTTTTTATAGTTGATTTTTATGTCTAGCTAATTATATCATAGCTTTAATTTTGTTTCAATTCAATGCAAAAAAAATTAAAAAGTTGATATATTGATATTTTGAAACAAAAGACACAATGGTAGACCCCAGATATGTTTTTTGTAAAAAATATCAATATATCAACTTTTATTTTTATTTAACTAAAACAAGATATTATATCTATTTTTGTACTTTCATCTATGTTATTAACTATTTTTTCCATTTCTTTTCTATCTATTGCAATACAACCTTGTGTTGCAGTATTATAGCTACAATGAAGAAATATTGCACTCCCTTTATTAGGAATATTAAATGGATTGCTTTTAATCTCTATTAAGTATTCGTATTGAATTGGATAATCTATAAGATGTTCAGCACTATTCCAATCTTTTTTGACTTTGGTTATATCAACTAATTCATTGTAATACTTTGAATTGCAATCATCTACCCAATACATATTTGAATTTATTTTAGTATAATTACAATTTTTATTTTTAATTTTTTCATGTGTTCCAAGTATCAAGCCTAAATCAAATTTACCTATGGGTGTGCAACTATCTCCTTCTTTTTTATTAATTGTAAATCCATTTTTTCCAATATATGCAGTAGTTTCAATTCCGCACTTTGGAAATTTTAAAATTGTGTTATTGTTTAAGTGTGTTAAGACTGTAATTTGATTATATATCAATTTTTCTCCTTTTATATATTATCATTTCTGATAGTTTCTATAATGTTTTGTTTGTTAATTTTATTTATAGAATATCTCATAATAATACCAATAACAATGGCTACAAATATAATAGCTACAATAATAGCTTTGTATGGTAAAACATAGTTCATTTCCATACTGTTTTCAAAAATTCTATAAATGCCATATGATAATATTATTCCTATTGGTATACCAATAATCAATGATTTAGCACCATAGAATATGCTTTCTAATCTAATCATTCTATTAAATTCTTTTCTGGTCATACCTATTGATTTTAACATTGCAAATTCTTTTTTTCTTAAGTTCATGTTTGTTGTAATTGTGTTAAATATATTTGTTATTCCTATTAATGTAATTACACCAATAAATCCGTATAAGAATATTGAAAAGACTAATACTATTGCATTTTCTGCTTTTACTGATTGTTCCAAATCAAATATATTCATTTCTAGCTCACTAATATTATTTTCTTTTTTATATTGTTTGATTTCTTCGCCTAATTTATTTGTGTCTGATGATTGAATATATAATGCTGGTGAGTTTGATTGTACTTTGTTTATAAATTCTTCGCTTACAATAAAGTATGCATTGGTATTATATAAGTTCTCAACTCCAGTTGGTCTTTCTTCAGTTCTTGCTACAATTTTTATAGTATATTCTTCATCTCCTATTTTTCCTGTAATAGTGTCGCCTTTTTTCCAAGTATACATGCTTCCTTTTGTTCTTTTTCCCTCATCATCTAAAGTTATATTGTCATCAATTAAAATTGCTCCATCTTTATATGTTTCGTAATTTCCACCTATTTTTTTCAAATATCTTTCATATTCTTCTTTGCTTAATGAAATAATAGTTACTATATCTATTTTATTTTCATCTTCATCATATGATATATAGTTTTCATTTTTTATTTTTTTACCATATTCAGTCAATTCAGCTTCATGCTTTTCGTCCATTTTTATTTGAAATGTACTACTTTGATTTATTGAAAATTCATCTACATCTGATAGTTTTGATATGTCTAATAGCATTTCATATTTTTGGTCTTTTTCTTTTTGGTATTCTTCTTTGTTTTCAGGTGATGCATTAACATTTGTATATATTATATAGTTGTAGTCTTTTTCGGTATAATATGCACTTGACATTTTAAATCCATATTCAATAAAGCTAGCTATTGCAATAAATATTACAACACTTACTATTATAGAAATTACTGTTGTTCTATATTTTTTCTTGCTTCTTTTTAGGTTCTTATATGCTATTTCTCCACCAGTTTTGAAGATTTTGGTTATAAATTTTGGACATTTTATTTTCTTTGCTTTTAATTTTATATCTTCTGAGCTTCTTATTGCTTCAATTGGTGTAATTTTAGATGCTCTTTTTGCTGATCTTTTACATGATAGCCATATTGTTACAGTTGATACTATTATGCTTACCATAACTGCACCCCATGACATGTCATATGTTAATAAAGTACTTCTTGAAACATAGTCTTTTAAAATATAATTTACTACATTTACTAATATATATATTGCAAATATTCCACTTAATATTCCTAATGGTATTCCAATTATTCCTAATATAAATCCTTCGAAATAAACACTTTTTTTAATTTGTTTTTTTGTTGCTCCAATGCTTGAAAGCATACCATATTGTTTTAGTCTTTCTGTAATTGATATTGCAAATCCATTTCTAATAACAAAAACGCTTGATACTAAGACTATTGCCATAACAAAGCCGCCTAATAAATATAGAGTTTTTAAAGTTTCATTGTCTAGACCTGCTCCTTCATATGCTAATAATTCATTATTTATTTTTATTTTATATTTATAGCTTTTATACTCTTTGTCTAAACCATTAAATTCTGTTATATTTTCTTTTTTAACTTCTTCTCCAGCTTTTACGCTTACCATTTGGTTTATGCTTTCAGTATTTTCTATATATTTATGTGGATTATTATATAATACTGCTATATTTGCTTTCTTTTCGACTTTTTGCATTTTTGTAATTGCTGTAAACCATTCAGCTTCATATGGTTCTATTGTTGTAGTTGGTCTGTTTATTATTCCTACAACTTTGTATGTTTTTAATCCGCCTACATCTAAAGTTATAGAATCTCCAACTTTAATATTTGTATTAAATTTTTGGTTTATTCTAATTGAAATTGCTAGTTCACCATCATTTTCTGGCAATCTTCCTTCTTTTACTTCTATTGCCATATTACTTAAAAATTTATCGTCCATAGAAATTACATTAATATATGGCATTTCTTCTGTTTCTGGCAATATTTTTTCTTGAATATAGCTATATCCTAATTCTTCTGATAGATAATAATCTTTTACATTTCTGTTTTGTTCTATGTATTTTAGTTCTTCTTTTGGAACTTCATAAAAGACTGTATGATAATTTCCTGTGTTTTTTTGTGCTGATTCCAAAAGTGTTTTTTGGAAGCTTGTTACAAGTCCTGCAACGCCACAGATTAAAGCTGTTGATAAAATAATTCCAATTATTATTACAATTGACCTTTTTTTATTAAGCTTTAAATCTTTTACACTTAATTCATTTAAAACTTTCATTATTTTCCTGTCCTTTCATCTTTAATTATTTTTCCGTCATCAATTGTTATGATTCTATCTGCTTCTAATGCAATTTTTTCATCATGTGTTATTACTATAACAGTTTGATTATATTTTTTATTAGAAAGTCTTAATAATGAAATTATTTCTTCACTAGCTTTTGAATCTAAGTTACCAGTTGGTTCATCTGCTAGCATTAATGCTGGTTCATTCATTATAGCTCTGCCAATAGAAACTCTTTGTTGTTGCCCTCCTGATAGTTGATTTGGCAAATTATTTTTTCTTTTTTCAAGTCCTAAGGTTTTTAGTAAATCATTTAGTCTCTCTTGGTTAACATCTCTGCCATCAAGTTTTGTTGGAAGTGTGATGTTTTCTTCTACATTTAAAACTGGTATTAAGTTATAAAATTGATAAATTAATCCGATTTGTCTTCTTCTAAAAATAGCTAGATTATCATCATTTAATGTATAAATATCTTTTCCATCTATTAATACTTTTCCTGATGTTGGTCTGTCAACACCACCAATTAAATGTAATAGTGTAGATTTCCCGCTTCCGCTTGCTCCTATTATTGCAATGAATTCACCTTTTTCTACTGAAAAAGATATGTTATCTACTGCTTTTACTTGATTCTCTCCTTTTCCATAAATTTTGTTTAAGTTTTCAACCCTTAATATTTCCATAATTTTTCCTCCTTTTGTCCAAATGTCCAAATGGGACGGTTCTATTTGGACATTTTGTCCATTTGGAACCGATGTCCAAATAGAACCGTCCCCATTGGACACTGTCACCTTTTGAAATTATTATAATTTCAAAAGGTGACTTTTAGGTGACTTTTTTACTATAAATTTTGTCATTTTTATATTGCTGGTCTTATACTTATAGAAATGGGGCAAAAAAAGAAATAGCTATGAAGATAAATTTCATCTTCATAGCTTTTGGTTTATATGGCTTGCTTTTTATGCAATCTTTTGGTAGATTTTTTGTACTTCTTTCTCTTCGAATTTTATTTCGAAGATTCTTTTTCTTGCTTTCATCTCTTCAGCAAGTACAACTATTTTTGATAATTGCCTTACTTGCTTTATAGATAAATCCTCCATTAATGGATTATACACTAAAGCTTCAAAGAGATTTTCCCAAGAAGTTGGGATTTCTACTTCTGTTTTTATTTCTCCGTTTTTGTATACGAAGATTGAAGCTTTTGTTTTTGGTGCTACCATAACTGCCATAATTTCCTCCTTGCTGTTTACAATATTTATTGTTACATTTTATATTATAACACATATTACAAGAAAAATCAATTTTATGTCAATAATGTTTTATTTTTATCACTTTGTGTGGTTAAATACTTTTTTTCATTTTTCTAATACCTTTCCAGTTTTATCTATTGTAAAATTTTTGTTAAACATAATATTTACTGTAAGAAATTGATATAAAGAAGATGTTACTTGTCCCATTCCAGTGCAATATGGTGTTTTTAGTAATGACATAAAGAACCTTAATATTCCTGCAATAATTTTGTTTGTTGTTATTTTTTTAGCAAACTTTGTCAATTGTAAGTAACAAGTTTTTATTTTATATACTGGATATATACTAAAATTAATCAACTCAAAACTTAAATATATTAATGTTATTCCTAAATCTAGTTCATAAAATCTATATGAAATTAATAACATAATAAATGTTGTCACTATCAAAATTCCTTCTAATTTATAGGCATTATTTCTGTGTTCTTTATAATTGAATTCATTTTTACTTATGTCTATTTTTGCAACAGTTGAAATTGCTGCAAATGAATCCCATTGTGTATCTGTTATCAATGCTACAAAATTTAGTGCAACAGTGTATTTTTCTCCAAATTCCATTGCATTACTTAAACCAAATAAGAAAATCAAAAAGAATAATATGTTGTTTGCAATTTCTACTGATTCATATTTTATGTATTTGATTATATGTAATTCAAATTTAAATTTTTTATATTGTTTTATTGTAACTACTAATGTATATATAAATATAGCCATTAATGTTATTCCTGCTATAATCATTTTGTTTTTTGTAAATATAGCTGTTACTATTAATACTATAAAATTTAATAAGTTTAATTGTATACAATATTTATTTGCTTTCTCTTCTTTTTCTTCAAAATATAATTTTTCTAGTACAAAAGAAAATACTAATTGTATATATAATTGTAATATGGAATATATAGTAAATTCCTTGTATATTTCAAAATCCATATTCATAAATTCTACATATTTTTTTGCATTTATTGCAAATAATCCAAATATTATTAACCCTACTATTGTACCGGCTGTTATTCCTGATAATACTGCATTTTCATCTTTGTCTTTTTCTTTACTTATATTTGCTCCTGTTGCAAATATTGATTTTAATAATGCCCATATAAATTGTAGCGGATATGTTAATGTAAAGACATTTACTAGATTTTTGTCTACTAAAAGTCCTATACAAAACCAAGATAATATTGGTATAAATGAAAATATTGCTGAATTACTTGCTATTCGTAATAATCGTTTCATTTGTTTTCTCCTGTTTTTATTTCTTATTTTGTTCTTCTATCTTTTTATATCTGTGTTTTGATAACTGCTTTTGTGCTATACAATAAACTGCATATGCAGCCCATACACCTTTAATACCTAACACCGTATAAGACAAAATCGTTGCAACAACAATCTTTATTAATGATGTAATAAAGTTTCTTTGTGCTAAAAATTTGAATTCTCTAATTCCTCTAAGTATTCCATAATAAAATGTTCCACTTATTTCTTCATACTGTCCAATTATTAACAATGGTAGTACAGAATAAAAAATTATAAACAACTCATTTTCTTTAAATGATATATTTGCAATTAATATTGCAATAATTACAGTAAGAATTGGAACAATAATAGAAAATACATTTATTAATTTTCTTACTATAACTTTGGCATTTTCCATTTTTTCTTGATTTCTTCTTCCTGATTCTATTCCTATGCTTATTGAAATACCATCACTGAATCCTTGTATAAATGATTGTGATACATCTCTAATTTGTATTACAATTACATGTACTGCATATTCTATTTCTCCTATTCTAGAAACTAAGATATTAAATATAAATTTGTCGATTTTTGATACTACTCTTTCAATGCAATTCCATTTAAATAGATTAAGCACTTGTTTTGATATTTCTTTATCAAATTTATATTTTATAGTAGAGTTTGATTTAAATATCAAAAAAATGCAAAGCACAGTATCAATGCCTATTGTAACCCATGCTACTCCTGCTACTCCATAGCCTAGTTTTACGACTATTAAATCAAATATTAAATTAAAGATAACTGCTATAATTCTTAATGTCATTATCATTTCTTGTTTTCCTATTGTTCTTTGATGTCCTGTAAGTATCATTACTATAGAACTTTGTATAAATCCCATTAATCTTATTGTTATATATGTAATACAAATTTTGTCTACATTAAACAATTCTGGAAAAATTGGTCTTATAAAATATACAATTAATATTGTTATAATGGATATCAATATTGTAATTATTATTGAATTTCCTGTTATTATTTTTGTTTTTTCGTTGTTTTTTTCTCCTATTGTTTTTGAAAGTACTGCTATATTAGATACATTTAGAGCTTGTATACTCATTTGCATTATATCTATTATTACTCCCATTGCACCAATTGCTCCTACAGCACTTGTTCCTAATGTTGTGACAACAAGAGTATCTATTAATGTCATTAAAATATTTACAAAATTTTCAAAAGCTATTGGCAGAGATATTTTTAATTGTTTTTCTACTGTTAATTCTTCGTTCATTTTTATTATTCCTATATTATTTTTTCATATATTGTGTACTATTAATTTCATATCTTTATCCTTACAATTCATATTCTTTTATTCCACAATTAGTTGAGCCGAATTTTTCTAAATTTCCGTCCTTTGGAATATCATTAAAATAAAAATATATTCCTCTAGCAACTCCGCCATGTGTTACTAATAAAATATTTTTATCTTTATATTTTTCTTTAATTTCATCTAAGAATTCTTTTATTCTTTTAAATAAATCTGGTATAGTTTCCAAACCTTCGACTTTGGCATTTGAGTAATAATTCCAATAATCTGTATAGTAAAAATCGCCTAGTTCAGTATTGGTTAATTTACCACAGTCTCTTTCTTCTATTCTTTTGTCATAAATTACTGGTACATTGTTTTTATTTACAAGTTCACAAGTATGTCTAGTTCGTAATAATGGTGAACATATTATTAAATCTATGTCCAATTTTTTTACTTCTTCACTTGCTTTTCTGGCTTGTTCTATGCCTGTTTCATTTATGTCTTCATCTAATTTGCCATTATATTTATTTTCATCATTGCATTTTGTTCTTCCATGTCTAATTACATATAATTTCATATTTTATTATACCTCCAAATTTTCATTGCAAAAATGTAGTTTATTTATTCCACTTTTTAATTAATATAGCATTTAAAAATTACTATTTCAATTACTTACTTCATATACTTAATCACAAACTCTGTTCCTTCATTAACTTCTGATTTACAGCTTATCATACCATTATTTTTTTCAATAATATTTTTTGCCAAAGCAAGTCCAATACCAACACTATTTTCAGAAGAATTTTGGCCTTTATAAAATCTTTCAAAGATATGTTTTAAATCTTGTTTTGAAATTCCTTCTCCCTCATCTTTTATTATTATTTTTGTGAACAAAGTATTTTCTTCATATTTTATATAGATTTTTCCATTTTCTTTGTTATGTTCAATACAATTTTTAATGATATTTGTTACCGCTTCTTGTTGCCACTTATAGTCTCCAACAAAAGATGCACTTTCATCGCCTTCAATGATAATTTGTTGGTTTTTGATTTCAATTGATATTTCTAAGTTTTTTACAATTTCGTTTATAAATTGTTTTAGATTAATCTTCTCTTCATAAAATTGCACAACATTTGCATCTAATTTTGATAGTTTTAGCATTGATATAACTAGCCAGTTTATCCAGTCAATTTGTTTACTAATTTCAAATATGAATTTTTGCTTTGTATTTTCGTCCATATTAGGGTTATCTTTCAAATTGTCTAACATTATTGTTATTGATGTTAATGGTGTTTTTAGTTGATGTGATATATCTTCAACTGATATCTTTAAATTTTCTTTGTCTTTTTTTGATATTTCACTTTCTTCTTTAAGTATAACTGTAATTTTGTATAATTCGTTTTTTAAATTACTTAGTTCATCTTCGCTGTTCTCATTTATATCTAAGTCATATTTTCTGTTTTTAATTTCATTTATATATTGTGTAATTTGATGTATTTTTCTATCTCTTCTTTTTAAATATGCAAAAATAATAAATATCCACAAAATGCTAAACACTATGATTAGTATAATATTTGATATCATATTTTGTTTCATTTGGTTTTGGACTGATATTATTGAATTTGTTTCATTTATGTCAATTCCGTATTTTGCAAGTTCTGCTTGTCCTTTTTGGTATTCTTCACTGTTTTGATTTAGGTTTAATATTTCTATTATTTTTTGAGTATCTATTTCTGGTTCTTGGCTTATTATTGTTCCTACTATGTCTGCTATTTTTTTGTTTGCTGTAATTGTTACTTTCTGATATTGTTTATATGTTTGAATTGTTATTACTATGCTTGTTACTATTGTTAATATTAATATTGGTAGTATTAAATATTTTAGATTTTTATTTCTAAATAATTTCATTTTAATCCCCTATTCTGTATCCAAGTCCTCTAACTGTTTTTATAATTGATTCATCACCTAATTTTTCTCTTATTCTTTTTATATATACTGTTAATGTATTGTCATTAACAAAATTGCCTGCAATGTCCCATATTTTTTCTAACAATTGTTCTCTTGTAATCAACTTATTTTGATTTGTAAATAGCATAAGTAGAATTCTGTATTCCAAGCTTGTAAATACAATTTCTTCGTTGTCTTTGTATACTTTTGCTGATGTTGTGTCTATTTTGATGTTTTTATATTGAATTATATTGCTATTTTCTTCTTTTTGACCATATCTTCTTAGTACTGATTTTATTCTTGATATTAGTTCTCTTGTTCTAAATGGTTTTACAATGTAGTCATCTGCTCCTAAGTCTAATCCTAGTACTACACTTGTTTCTTCGTCTTGGGCTGTTAAGAAGATTACTGGTATGTCTTGTTTTGTTTTTATTTCTTTGCATATGTCAAATCCGTTTCCGTCTGGTAATGCTACATCTAATAATACTATGTCTATTTTCTCTTGTTTCATTTTTTCTTTACTTTCTGCTATATTTTTTGCTGATGTTACTTTAAAGTCTTCTTGTTCTAGTGAGTATTTTAGTCCCATTATTATTGTTTCGTTATCTTCTACTAATAATATTTTTTTCATGTTTTCTCCTTGTTTATTTTTCTTTGTTATACTATAATAATGTTCTTATTTTTTTAATTAAATAATGGCTTCCACCACTGCTATTATTCTGAGTATTTTCGACCATACCAATAATAAGCATATCATTTTCAGAATAGTCCACAGTAAAACAATCAAACCAACCTAATGTACCACTCTCAGTATCTGTACTCGAATTTTTCAATTCTGCAGTTCCCGTTTTTCCAGCTATTGTAACTCCTGAAACTCTCATATCAGTAGCAGTTCCCTCTGGATTTTCTACAACCTGTATCAAATCTTTTTTTACTGTATTTGCAGCTTCTGATGAAAATACATTTTCTTTTAAATACTCAGCTTTTCCATTTTGATATTCTATGTATGGTTTTACCATGTTTCCGTTATTAGCAAATGCTGAATATATTGATGCCATATGTATTGGATTTACCAAAATATCTCCTTGTCCATATCCTGAATCGGCTAGTTTTTTCTCGTTCATATCTGCTTTTTCTGAATTTGAATATTGTGATTTTTTAAATGTTAATGGGAAATTAATTGTTTGGTCAATGTCTTCGTTAAATCCCAATTTATCTAACCCAGAGCAAAATGTATCTTTTCCAATTTGCATTGCTGCTTGCCCAAAGAATATGTTGTCAGAGTGTATTAATGCGTTTGCTATGTTTTTTGGTCCACTATATGCAGTTAATGTTGTTATATAGACATCTCCCCAACTTGAATTTTTCTGCCACTTTAGCCCTGAATAATTAAATGTTGTGTCTATTGTTAGTTTTCCACTTGTTAGCCCTATTGCTGCTGTTATTGGCTTAAATGTTGAACCCGGACAATAGCTTTGTAAAAATCTATTGTACAATGGTTTGCTTTCATTGTTGTTTAATTCTTCCCATTTTGTATTTGTTAATCCCAAAACAAAATCATTTGAATCATATGACGGAGTACTAATACATGCTAATAGTTCTCCTGTTGTTGGATTCATTACTACAAAAAATCCTTTGTCTGTTTTCATTTGATTATATAATTGTTTTTGGATAGTGCTATCAATTGTTAATTTTATATCTGTTCCGTCTTTTTTATCCTGTTTTGCTAATGTTTTTAGTCTATTTCCATTTTCATCTATTATATAAATTTCTGTTCCATCTATTCCTCTTAGTTTATCTTCATATGCTTTTTCTAAACCGCTTCTTCCTATTACACTGCTAGAGCTATATCCTTTACCTTCATTTTCTTTTAGTTCATCTGCATTTATAGTTTGAATATATCCTATTAAATGTGCTATTTCTTCTCCTAAAGGATATACCCTTGCTTCTGTTTCTGTTACTTTTACACCTAGAATTTGTAATAAATTATTTTTTAAATCTTGTTCTTTTTTTGATATTTTCTTGATTGGCACAAATGTATCATCTTTTACATATGAGGCTGAAAGTTGTTTGTTTATATAATCTGTTGAAACTCCTGTTAATTCTGAAATTTTATTAATATTTTGTTCTTTATTTTCTCCTAATTTTCCCGGAACAATTCCTACAGTGTATATACTGCCATTTTCTGCAAGTTTAACTCCATTTCTGTCCAATATTTCTCCTCTTTTTGCTGATATTGAGGATACCCTAACTTTATCTGTATTTCTTAATTCAGGAAAAATCATGCTAGAAGACCAATTTAGTTTAAGTTCTTTATTTTCTTTTACTAATTTAGCTGTGTTTGTGAATTCTATGTTTCCTGCTGATGTTGACATATCTTCACTATATGTAATTTTGTAAACGCCTTTTTCTTTTATTGTCTCTGATGTTTCTATTTTTATGTTATATGCGTCTATTCCTTCATAAATATTTTTGTTTCTTTTAATAAAATCTTCTTGTGATATTTGTTCTTGTGATTCTTTTGATAGCATATTGTACATTTCTTCATATTTTTGTTCATTTATTAGTGATATATATTTGCTTAGTGTTTCTTCTGGCTTTTCTTTTTTGCTGTTTACATACATTACAGCTCCTGCAATTGCACATATAATTATTATTGCAATTATTAAAGTTATGATTATAGTTTTTTTATTTTTCATATTTTTACATCTCCCTTTGTGCATTATATTATCATAACATTGTTTATTTTTCAATATATTCTAAAATATCTCCTGGTGTACATTGTAAAACTTCACAAATTTTGTCTAATGTTGAAAATCTAATTGCTTTTCCCTTATTAGTCTTTAATATAGAAAGATTTGCATTTGTTATTCCTATCTTTTGTGCTAATTCATTTGATGAAATTTTTCTTTTTGCCATCATTACATCTAAATTAACTATTATTGACATTTCAAATTCTCCTTTTTTAGCTATATTGTTAAATCATTTTCTTCCTTATTATCTATTGCAGTTTTATAAATTTCTTTTAAAACAATCAATCCAATTCCCAATATTAGGAATATCATTGCAATTACAATAGAGAAAAAGACTAGTGTTATAATTGTTGAATATTCAAAATGTTTTATTTTATTTGGTATTATGAATATATTTATTCCATATATAATTCCAATTATAATAGAACAAATTGAAGTTATTAAAAATCTATTTTCTATTTTTCTATTAAAAACTTCGCCTTTTTCTAATGAACTAAATATTCTTATAAATTGATATAGCATTATTAAGGCTGGAATTCCTGATAAATAAATAACAATTATTGTTGTTCCTAGTGGTTCATCTAAAATCATTGATTTAAAGCTTTCTGTGCCTTGTTTTTCTGCAAATGTTGGTACTGCAATTATTGCTGCAATACATATTGCAAATAAAATTATTAAAAATATTTTTATCATTGAAGACATACTTCTATTTCCAGTTATTTTCATAATTCATACTCCTATCTGTTAAGTCTACATTTTCTAGCAATGACTCAACTCTTAATTTTGATAAATTTAATTCTGCAAATGATGGTTTATATTCTTTTCCATATTGTGTTTTATACCATCTTAGATTTGTTCTTACCCTTGCTTTAAGATTTGTTAAATATTCATTTGCTTCTGCTGATAATCCTTCTGCACTTTTGTTTAATATTCTTAATTGTTCTTCAATTGAATCTGTTCTAGTTATCTCACTTAAATAGTAAAAGTCGATAGATTCGTTTTCTACATCTGCCAAATATTTGTCTATGTTGTTTTTTGCTATTGTTTTGTCAATATTAATAAAGTTTAAAATAACATACATTATAACTATTATTTGTATTGTGGTTTTAAATGTATCTATTTTTCTGCCACAAATTTTTGCTAATATTGGTATTAACACTAAAATTTCTGTCATTAGTGTAAAATATACAAATAGTCTTAAATATGTATATCCATATTCTTGCTCATATAAGTGCATCCTAAATGCTGCTGATATTACAATTATTATTGTAAAAATTATTAGCATTATTTTTAGAAGTTTGTTGTTTTCTTTGTTTTTCTTGCAAATATGTAATAGTGCAAAATTTATAAATGAAACAAACATTAGCTGGAAAAATCCTGTTCTTGCATATGTTGCGTAATCAAAATTTGCTGTTCTTCCTGCATTTATAAATAAATATTTAAATTGGATTATACTAAATAATAGATAAATTATATTTAAAGATACTAACAGCATTTTTATTGTTAAATCACTTAATTTTATTCCTTTTGATTTTTCTTCTGTTTCTTCTTGTTTTTCATTTTTAGCAAATGCTATTATAAATCCTGAAATGTATACAAATGCTATTGCTATTACTACAATTCTTCCTATTAAATCATTTATTGTTTCTATTTCTAACATTTTTGATATTGCTTTTGTAAGTTTGTCAAATATACTTCCAAATACGCTATCTGCTGAGGACAATAAGAATATTATAACTAGTATTACAGGTATTGCAATTAATAATGATTTTGCTACTTTTTTAATATTATCTGATTTACTATTTTGATTTTCTTTTTTCTTATCTAAGAATTTATCCATATCAAAATCGCTTATAAAGTCAAATAACACTGCAAATGGTTTAAATATTTGTCCTAATATTTGTCTTATAAATTTGTTTTCTATTGTTTTTGTTTCGGTGGTGCTAATACACATTATTACAAATAGAACTAATATAACTGGTACATTTAATATTCTGAAAAAATTGTTGTTAAATATGAAATATGTTAGTCCTAGTAATTCTATTGATATTGCCCATATTAATCCTTTTTTATTTTTTATCATTTCTTTTTCTTTTAAATTGTATGTTATTAAAATAATTGTTGCAGTTAGAAATATTATTACTGATAACCCTAGGCTTTTATGCCAAAAAAGTATTGACTGAAATATGCTTAAAAATAAACTGCTGTATAAAATCTTTTTCATAGTTTTTTCTCCTTTTATAGGATTTTTTACCGGTTTTAATTCCTATTTTTTAATTTTATGCTTACAGTTTATATTAAGTTTTATTTTTTGTCAACACTTTTTTATTGTTTTTCGATATTTTTGTTTGTTAAAAAATTTAAAATAAATTTAAAAGTTCTTCTTTATCTCTTACTCCAACAAGTCTTTTTTCTTCTTTACCATTTTTAAATATTATTAAAGTTGGAATACTCATAACATTATATTCAACTGCTATATCTGAATTTTCATCAACATTTATTTTTCCAACTTTAGCTTTTTCAACTAATTCTGATGCTAATTCTTCAACCACTGGTGCCATCATTTTACAAGGTCCGCACCAATCTGCATAAAAATCAACCAATACAGGTTTATCTGAATTTAGAACTTCTTTTTCAAAGTTTTCTGAATTTAATTTTAATTCCATAATTTTACCCCCTATTTAAATATTTTATAACTTGTAATCCTGCTTTTGTCCCTTCATATACCGCTTTTGAAATTTGATATAATCCTCCTGTGCAGTCTCCACAAGCATAAAGTCCTTTTATATTTGTTTCCATGTTTTCATTAACAGCAATTTTTTCATTTTCAATTTTTGCTCCAAGTTTTTTGGCAAATTCTGTACTTCCTGCAACACCTTGCGCAATAAATATTCCATCAACTTTTATATCTGTATTATCCTTAAAAATTATTTTTTCTACTTTATTATCTCCGACTAATTGCTTTAATTTCTTTATTAATTATGTCCAAATTTTCTGCTCTATATTCTGGTTCTTTTGTGCCATTAGTAAGTATTTTTATAGATTTTACAAGATTTTTTAAATCATTTACTTCAGAAATTGCATATTCTCCATTTCCTATCACTGCAACATCTTTGTTTCTATAAAAAAATCCGTCACATATTGCACAATAGCTAATTCCTTTTCCTTCATATTCTTCTATTTTATCTATGTTAGGTTTGTTTTTCTTATTTCCTGTTGCTAGTATTACAGCTTTTGATATAAATTCATTGTTTAAAGTTTTAACTTTAAATATTTGTTCTTTTGAATTTTCTGCTGTTTCAATAAAGTCAATTTGGATATTTGTAACCTCTTCTTCTATAAGCTCTGTTCCTATATTTTTAGCTTGCTCTATTCCTGTTTTATATAAGTCTTGTCCATTTATTCCGTTTATAAAACCATAATAGTTTTCAATTTTTGGTGTTTTTTCTAAGGCTGATTTTTCTTTGTATATTACTAATGTCTTTAATTTTCCTCTTGTTGTATATAGGCTTGCTGATATTCCAGCAGGTCCAGCTCCTACTATTATTACATCATACATATTATCACTTCCTAATGCCATATTTTAGGTATAAAAATCATTAATCCAATAATTGCGGCTGTAATTGCAGATATTAAAACGGCTCCAGCTGCTACATCTTTTGCTATTTTTGCTTTTGGATTTTTTTCTTGTGTTATTAAGTCTACTGCGTTTTCTATTGCTGTGTTTACTAGTTCTAATGATATAACAAGTGCAAATAGAATAATGCAGGTTATCCATTCTGCTTTACTTATTTTTAGTATTATTCCAAAAATTATTACTAAAATCATAACGCTAAAATGAATTTTCATATTTCTTTCTTTTTTTAGGGCTGTGAATATTCCTTCAAATGCGTATTTAAAGCTTTTAATTATATTTTTTTCTTTTTTCATTTTTATCACCTAATTTATTTTACTAAATTTTTTAAAATTTTACAATAGTTTTAAAATTTTGTTATTTTTCTCTTTCTATTTTCTACAAAATATGATACAATACTCACTAATAAAAACATATGAGAAAAATTAGGAGGAATTATTATGGAATTTAATAAATGTAGTAGATGTGGTAATTTTTATATATCAAATGATGATGTGTGTCCTAAATGCAAATCTAAAGATATGTTAGAATTTGAAACATTTAAATCATATATTGAGGAAAATGGTGTAACTAATAATTTAGATATTTTAGCTAATGAAACTGGAATAAGTGTAAAAAATATAAACAGATATTTAAATTATACTGATTTAAACAATGGTAATAATATAATTTTATAAAACAAATTGAAGGGAATGAATTTAAAATGACAAATGTTTTTGATGTATTAGAAGAAAGAGGATATATTGAACAAATGACTCACCCAGCTGAAATTAAAGAACTTTTTGGAAAAGAAAGTGTTCCATTTTATATTGGAATTGATCCAACTGCAGATAGCCTTCATGTTGGACATTTTGTTTCTTTAATGGTTGCAAGTCATATGCAAAAATGTGGTCACAAACCTATTATATTAGTTGGTGGTGGAACTGCTACAATTGGTGACCCATCAGGGAAAACTGATATGAGAAAAATGATGACTAGAGAAACTATAAATCATAATGTTGAGTGTATAAAAAAGCAAATTGAGAAATTTGTAAGTTTTGAAGGTGAAAATGCTGCAATTATAGTTAATAATGCAGACTGGCTTTTAAATTTAAAATTTATCGATTTTATGCGTGAAATTGGAACTTTGTTTTCAGTAAATAAAATGTTAGCAGCTGATTGTTATAAAAATAGATTAGATACAGGTTTAACTTTTTTTGAAATGAGCTACATGCTTATGCAATCATATGACTTCTTACATCTATATGAAACTTATGGCTGTAAACTAGAAATGGGTGGAAATGACCAATGGTCTAATATCATTGGTGGTGTTGATTTAATAAGAAAAATCGGAAAAGATGATTCTTTTGGTTTAACTTTTAAACTTCTTACAACAAAAGAAGGTAAAAAAATGGGTAAAACTGAAAAAGGTGCTTTATGGTTGGACCCTGAAAAAACTTCACCTTATGAATTTTATCAATATTGGAGAAATATCGAAGATGATAGTGTTGATACTGTTTTAAAATTATTAACATTTTTACCTATGGAAAAAATAAAAGAATTGTCTTCTTTAAAAGACGAACAAATTAATGAGGCTAAAAAAGTTGCTGCTTTTGAAATTACTAAATTAGTTCATGGTGAAGAAGCTGCCATGAAAGCTGAAGAAGCTGCTAATGCCCTATTTACTGGTAAAGGTAATTTAGATAGTATGCCTACTGTTGAATTAGGTGATAATAAATATATTACTATAATAGATGCTATTGTTTTAACAGGAATTGCTCCATCAAAAGGTCAAGCTAGAATTTTAGTTAATCAGGGTGGTATTTCTTTAAATGATAATAAAGTTTCTGATGTAAATTATGTTCTTTCTGATGATGATTTTTCAGATGGATATGCTATTTTGAAAAAAGGTAAAAAAGTATTTTATAAATTAGTTTAAAAAAATAAATAGGGATTTTAAGAGATGGCCTCTTAATCCCTATTTTTTATTCTATTATTTCGTTTGTTGTATTTGTTACTACATCATTATTTACTAGCTTACTTTCCTCTTTTTTCTTATCTTCTTTGGCCTTTTCTTCTTCCAAAGATTCAATTAAGCTTTGTAATTTCTTAATGTCTGAACCCATAAGTTCCCAATCACTATTTTTAGTAGACTCAGATAAGTTGTTATTAGCCTTAATTATGCTATCTATTAATCCGTCAATATCATCTGTATTTTCAACCTCAATATTTGAAGCTTCTTTTGATAACAAATTCTTTAAAGCCTCTTCTAAATCATTTCCAATTGCTACTTTATTTCCTGAAGCAACGACTATTTTCTTTAATATTGGTATTTTTGTTTCTTCATTTAACATAGTTTGATAAATAGATTCTACATATAGTAATGTGTTATTTATTGGAACTACAACCATGTCTTTAGTAACTTTTGTTCCAGTTGTGTTTAATGCTTTTATTTCTGAATAAATTAATTCATCTTGTTCTATTTGATTATCCAATTGCATTGGTCCTAAAATATTACTATCTTGTGAGAATTTATATAATTTTAGTTTATTTGTGTTTCCTTCGGTTGTTCCAACTAAATATGATATTAGGTTTTGTTTTGACTCTGGAGTGTAAATTTGTATTAGTCCTATTTCTTCTTTATCACCATTTTCTATCATAGTATAATATGGTTTTAATATACTTCCTGAAGATTTTGTAACTATTGTACTGTTGTATTTAGCAAAATCCCATATATCATCTTTTCTATATAATATATCTGATTTAACATTATGGTAAGTCTTTAAAAGTTCAGATTGTACATTGTATAGATATTCTGGATATATGAAATGTTCTGATATATCTTCTGGTATTTCTGAGTTTATATCTTCGAATACTGTTGGATATGTATTTCTATATGCCATGGCAATTGGGTCAGTCTTATCTGTTACATAGAATTTAATTGTTCCATCATATGCGTCAATTATAACTTTTATTGAGTTTCTGATGTAGTTAATTTTTTCCTTTATTCCGTCATGTTGAATTGTTGTATATTGTGAATATGGATATTTGTTTGAAACTGTATAAGCATCTACTACCCACACGATTTTTCCTTCATCTGTAACAACTGTATATGGATTTTCATCATATATTAAGTATGGTATTACTTGTTTTGCTCTTTTTATTATATTTCTATTTATCAATATTTTACTATCACTTGTTATTTCTGTTGAAAAAGCAAGTTTTAAGTCTCCTGTTTTTATTCCCAAAATTAATCTATCTATAAAATTAAGTTGCAATCCAGCTTCCCCATTATATGTTGTTGTATGTTCTAATCCATCTTCATCTGTATAATCATACTCTTTTTTGTTCTTTGTATTTGTTGCAATTGTGTCATTGGTTTCTAATCCAAAATATATATCTTGATTATTGGTTTCTAATTGTTCATCTTTTCCTGATATATCTTTTTGAATATATTTGATTGTTCCATTTTCTGTTGTATCAGTGCTGTCAATAATAATTTGGCCTTTTCCATGTGTATATTCATATGTTTTGTTATTATATGTTCTGCCAAAATTTGTTATTTCTCTTGGAGCAACATATACTAATTTTTCTTTTCCAGAGATTTTATATTTTGCAATTTGAGCATTTCTATATGAATAGTACCCTGTTCCTGTTTGATTATTAGATAAGGTTTTTATTACAGTATCTTCATCTATTATTTTAATATTATTGATGATATTAAAATTTTCATTTACTTCTGTTTGAGTAATAGTTCCTGTGCTTTCTAAAGTTTCTTCTGATATATCTATATTGTAAGCATTTTTAGTATATTTTATATTATTATCTAAGTAAGTTTTTTCTTTGTCTAATTTATTAGAATTTACAAAGATTAAATTAAATATGATAATTATTAAAAACATAGCTACTAAATATCCCGGAATTATTGCTAAGTTTTTAAGCACTTTTGTCATGTTGTTTCTTTTAAATGCTTTAATTGCACTAAATGATGATATTGCTATAACTACTGAAAATACTAAATATCCCCATCTTTGAACCATAACATCTGTATAGCTTGCGCCAATTACCTCAATGTTTTTGGTAGAATCTGTTTCATTTTTTATTGTTAGCATTTTATTAAAAGATATGTTTGTTATATTTAATGCAGTATATAAAGCTATACATATTACAATTAATGTAACATTTCTTAAGATTTTTTTAATTAGTAAGCTTTCTTTTAACATAGTTCTATCTACACCATCAAAATATCTATTGAATATTATTATGTAATAGGTTGCCATATAAATTGTTAATCCTACAATTATTCCAATTGCATACATTAATAATGTCTCAATTAATGGTTTTTGAAACATATAAAATGCTATGTCAAGTCCAAAAACTGGGTCTGCTACTCCAAATGATGTATTACTTGAGCATAATAATATTTTTTTCATTAATATATTAGACATTAATGTACTTACTATTATTGAAACTACAAATGATATTGATTTATTTAGTAGTTTTGGCATTTCTTTGCTTTCTTTTTCAAAAAAAGTTTTTAGTCCTTTTTTTATTCCTCTGTTTGTGAAGTACATTAGTATGTATAGTATTATAAAGTTAATTCCAAATATTATGTATTTATAGCTTAAGTTGGTGAAAAATGCTTCTATATAATTTTCTCCTAGTTCTTTATATTGCAAGTATGTTCCTCTTAAATTTATGTATGTTATTATTGTAAATGCTAATATAAAAACTAGTACAATAATCATTCTTGCTTTATTTTTATTTTTTTCCATATTTTGGCCTCCTTGTCCAATGTGGACGGTTCTGTTTGTCCAAGAGGGACGGTTCTGTTTGGACATTTTGTCCATTTGGAACCGATGTCCAAATAGAACCGTCCCGTTTGGACATAGCTAAATTATTGCTTTAACAAAATCTTCTGAATTGAAAATTTCCATGTCGTCTATTTGTTCTCCAATTCCAATAAATTTAACTGGTATTTTGTTTTCTTCAACTATTCCTATTACTACTCCGCCTTTTGCTGTTCCGTCTAATTTTGTGAGTACTATTCCTGTAATGTCTGTTTCTTGTTTGAACGCTTTTACTTGTTGAATAGCATTTTGTCCTGTTGTTCCGTCTATTACTAGTAATACTTCTTTGTCTGAATCTGGCATTTCTTTGTTTATTACTTTTTGTATTTTATTTAGTTCGTCCATTAAATATTTTTTGTTGTGTAGTCTTCCTGCAGTGTCTACTATTAGTATATCTGCTCCGCTTTCTTTTGTTTTTTTGATTGCGTCATATACTACTGATGCTGGGTCTACACCTTCTTCTCTTTTTACTATGTCTGCTCCTGCTCTTTTGGCCCATATTTCTAGCTGTTCTACTGCTGCTGCTCTAAATGTATCTGCTGCTGCTACTACTACTTTTTTTCCGTCTTTTGCTAGTCTATTTGCCATTTTTCCTATTGAGGTGGTTTTTCCTACTCCGTTTACTCCTACTACTAGAATAACTGATGGTCTTGTGTTTAAATGTAAGTTTATGTCTGTTATGTCTAGTATTTTTTTCATTTCTTCTCTTAATGCTTGTTTTACTTCTTCTTCGTCTTTTATATTTTCTTTTTTTATTTTTTCTCTTAAATTTGATATTATTTTTATTGATGTTTCCATTCCTATGTCTGACATTATTAGTACTTCTTCTAGTTCGTCTAGAAATTCTTCGTCTACTTTTCTGAAGTTGCTGAATACATTGTTTATTTTTTCGTCAAATGATGTTTTTGTTTTGTTTAGTCCTGTTTTTAATTTATCAAAAAATCCCATGTTTTTCCTCCTTTTTTTGCTTTTTATATTATAGCATAAAAATTAATGCAAGAAAAGACCCGAAGGTCTTTTTCTTGCTAAAAATTATTCATTTTTAATCATTGCTTGGCAAGCTGTGTACCATTTGAACCATTGGGAGCAATACTCCTCTTTTTCTATTGTAACACAAAGACCTCCTTGAGGCTCCCAACCTTTTTTTAAAGCTTTTTGGACAGCTTTTTCAAGTTTTTCAATTGCCTCGCTTGGTTTTGCTCCTTGGCCCCGAACAATCTGATAATCTTTCATCTTTTCCTCCTGTTTAAATTATTATAGTTGTTACTGTCTCATGTTTTCCTGCTAACAGGATACTATGAATATTGATAATATTATATCATAAATCTTATTTTTTTTCAAGTAACCAATCTACTACTTGTTAAAAATTATAAGTTAACAATTTATCTTTCGAGTTCCTCATTGTCACATGTTTTTTCGTCTTTGTTCTGTAGACTAAATTTTTCCTTTATTAGTTTAGCTACATTTTGGGGACTAATATATGTATTATTTATTCTTACATAGTGTTCCTTTTTAATTTCATTTGGATAAGAGTTTAATCTATGTCTTAATTCTATGTCTTTAAAAAGTTTTTCCGATTTTGCAATGTTTCTTTTAGATGGTTTATTCAAGAGCCTATTCTCTGTTGTATTCCTCTGGATTCTTGTATCATAATCTGCTTCTAACTCAACATAATAGACATCAGCGCCTTTATTCTTAAACAAATTCTCTAAATTCTCTATATAATCCCAGTCTTCCTTTTTATCTAATGCCCACATACATGTAAAAATCATTCCATATTCATTACTATTAGAAAAAGATTTAAATATTTCATTTCTAAATAATTCTGTTAGTCTTTGTCTTTCTTTTGGCATATTCTCAAATAAATCTGCAACTATATCTATTGTCATATGATTATGAAATAATTTCAAATCTGTTATCTTTTCTAATTCTTGTCCAACTGTCATTTTACCAACAGCATGTGGTCCAAATATAATTACAAGTTTCATACAATTACCTCCTCCTATTTATTATTTCTATATACCATATTATCTGAAATTGAAGACAGTTTTGTATAATCAATATTTTTTAAACTCTTTTTATAGTCTTCTATACTATTAAATAAAATGTAAAAGTAAGTTCTCCACTTTTACCTTTATTCAATATATATTTTGCGTAATTAATATTATATTTCCTAATTTTTTCAATTTTTTTAGTCTAATTTCAAAATTTCTTCTGATTTTAATTTTTTATATTCATCTGGTTTTAGTACAAATAATGTTGTTAACTATTCGGATTCTTCATTTATTATACAAATTTATCACATTTTATGTTATTTGGCAACAAAATTTATTTTTCAAGTAACCAATCTACTACATTTATTTTTGTTATCCCATCATAATCTGCAGATAAATCCATATCCATTGTTATTAAATATTTAGGATAGTGATCGCCTGTTTTTTGTAATGATTTTAATTCTCTTTATAATACATTTTCATCTTTTACTGTAAGAGCTACTTGAAAATAATGATTGATAATTTTTATTATCTTCAAATGCTGAAATATATTCTTTAAATGATGTTATATAAATATCTATATTTTTCTTTATATATAATCCATCTACTGCTTTTTGAAATTCTTTTATATTTTGTACTTCATCTTGTTTTAAATTATCAATAGTTTTGGAAGTTTTTTTCCAAAAGTTCAGAATATTCTAATGTTTTGGAAATTTATTTTAAAAGTATTGTTTTCTCTTATTGAAAATAATATTAAATATTATAGAGAAAAAAAATAAATTTTTTCAATCTCTACTATAATTGCTTAATTATGCCAAATGGCTTTGACTCATCAATTTAAAATAGTAAGGTTTAAATTCCTTGCTATTACTGGAGCGGACGTCGTAGTTATCTACAACTTTTCTCTCTCTTGACGATTGATACAAATATCAATCAATTTATTAAAGTATATCATAATTTTTACAGATTGCAATAAGTTTATAGAAAAATTCATGAATAAAAAAACACCTAGAATCTTCAAATAGACTCTAGGTTATATGAATGACTTAGAGCTTCAAAAGTTTTCTAAGTACCGTTCTTTATTATTATATTTATTTTCTTAATTATTATTCATAGGAAATCCCATTATTTTTGTAATGTTATTTATTTCAACAGATTTTAATTTTTCTTCCAGTTTTCTAGTTTCTTCGCATATAGAATTATATAATTCCTTATACTGTTCTTTAGTCAATAATTTTTCCATACATCTTACTACCATATATAAATTTGTTATATTATCTGATTTTATATAGTTTTCATCTATAAGTTTAAAAGAAAGATAAAACTTACTAGTATAGTTATATAATCTATCAGAATGTGCCGCCACATTTCTTATGGTTGTTAAGTTTTTTAATATTTGCTTTAATAACTTATCTGATATTTTAAAATATTTTGCAATTGCCTGTCTATCACTTTGTTTAAGTAATCCATAATAGCTACTTGCTACACCAAATGTAAGAATTTTAACTAGTACAAATGGTGGAACAAATCCATATTTATCTATATAATGAGTTACAGCTGTATGAACATTATAGTCTTTTTCAATTTCATTATTAATCTTTTTTAATAAATTTTCCTTTATATCAGTATTTATACTAGCATCCCAATTAGAAGTGTTTAAATAATCTTTCACACCATATACTTTAGAAATCTGATTTGCCATAATTGATTTTATAACTGTTTCTATTTCTAAACAATATTTTAATATTATATTTTTAAGATTTTTATCAAATTCAAATAAAGCATATATATCATCAAATGAAACATTTTCTATATAGTTTCCATTTTTATCTTTAAAAATATTCTTATAAGTATTAACAATTGAATAATATGTATATCTTTCAACTTTTTCTAATGCATCCTTTTTATTAGAAATGACTACTCCTTTTGATAATAAATAATTTATTAGTTCTTCGTTTGATTTATATTCTTTCATTAGCACTCCTTATATATA
>CAKPCL010000008.1 GCA_934141605.1 uncultured Clostridia bacterium | reverse complement strand
AAGAAAACATATAGTAAACATCAGGTAGAATAAGTAATAAAATTAAATTTTATTTAAGGAGAAAATTATGCATAGAACTGAGTTTACATTAGAAGATTTTTTATATTGCTCCACGAGCTCCTCCTGTCGATTCAAAAAAATGAGTCGAAAAGAACAAAAATTTTATGTAAAAATGATGTGAAAATTCACTGGGTAAACTGCTAAAAATGCGGTTTAGAGTACGAAAGTTCACTAAATGAACAAATGCATAAAAAATAGCGATACAATATTTTTTATTTTAATTTCATAAAAATACTTGCAATAAAAACAAATGTTGATATAATGTTGCAAAGTAGTAATGCATATTAAAGATAAAACTATTTATAAATATACACACTGATTTATTTTGAAAGCAAATAAAATCACCTAAAGAAGAATCTTTTAAATTAAATTTCATAGCACAACTATCAAATAAAATAATTAAAAATGAAAATGAAGAATATATGCCATTAAAAATAGATGAATTATTAAAATAGGAGAAAGAACAATGATATATGAATTTGAAGTACCAGGAAAAGTAATAGGAAAAGGAAGACCAAGACTAAATTCTTATACAGGAATTGTATACACACCAACAAAAACCAAGGACTACGAAACACTTGTAGAACAATATTTTTTATTAAAATATCCAAAATTTAAAATGCTAGAAGGAAGAATAAAAGTAGAAATAATCGCATACTTTGGAATTCCAAAAACTACAAAAAAATCTGAAGTAAATGAAATGCTAAGCAACAACATAAGTCCAACCAAAAAGCCTGATATAGACAACATTGTGAAAGTGATTTTAGACAGTATGAACAAATTTGCTTTCAAAGATGACAACCAAATTACAAAAATAGAAGTAGAAAAAAGATATTCACTAGAAGAAAAAATATATATAAAAATTGAAGAATATTAATAACTAGAATATTTATACAAAATAAACAAAAAAATGCAAAAAACATATAATATTACTAAGGTGATATTATGAAAAATGTTTTAAAAGAACTGTATGAAGATGCAAAAAATATAACAAAAAGAGACCCTGCGTGTAGAAATGTATTTGAAGCAATAATTTTATATCCGGGGTTTCATGCAATATTTTTTCACAGAATAGCACATTTTCTATATCGTAGAAAAATGTATTTCTTAGCAAGATTAATATCCCAAATAGCAAGGCATATAACAGGAATAGAAATACACCCTGGAGCTAAAATAGGAAAAAAATTATTTATAGACCATGGAATGGGAATAGTAATAGGCGAAACTGCTACAATTGGAGATAATTGTACCATATATCATAACAGCACATTAGGAGGAACAGGTAAAGATAAAAACAAAAGACATCCAGATTTAGGAAACAATGTAATGGTAGGCTCAGGAGCTAAAATATTAGGACCTATAAAAATAGGAAATAATGTTAAAATAGGAGCAAATAGTGTAGTATTAAAAGATATACCAGATAATGTAACTGTAGTTGGAATACCTCGGTGAAATAGTAAAAAAGGTTACAGCTCAATAAAAAATAGCAAGTAATTTATATTAATTACTTGTTATTTTATTATAAAAATGATAAAATAGTGAAAAAATATAGATATAGGGGGAAAATAAAAAATGTATGAAAGAAGCGCCACTATTTTAGAAAAAAATTTTAACGAAAAATTTGGATTAAATAAAAAAATAAATTTAAAAACCATATGCAATGACTACAAAGAAATAATTGAAGAACTAGAAAAATATCAAACAATTTTAGAAGAAGAAGAAAAAGTAATAAATGGATTTGATACAGTAGCAAGTCAAATAAGAAAAATACAAAAAGAACAAAAAAATATATATGAATCAAATATCAATTTAGAAGAAGAAAAAATGCAGATATTTGAAGGACTTGATGAAGAACCAGAAGTCACAGAAAAAAAGCTAAAAAAGATAGAAGAAAAAATAGATGCAAACAATAAAAAATCAAAAGAATTAAGAGAAAACTTTGTAGAAGCACTAGCAGAATTCAGTTCTAAACAAACAGAAAGAAATAAATATTCAAGAGCCAGAAGAGAAGAAGAAAAAAAGCATATTCAAATATTAGAAAAATGCAACAGTGATATGGAAGAAATAGACTCATCTATATTAAAAAATATAAAAGAATTTCAAAATTCTGATGAAGAAAACAGCAAAAACGAAATAGCAGAAGTAATGATTAATAATGGAAAAGGCGAAAGAGTTCCATTTGATGAAGAGGTAATAAAAACTGCTGTAAAAATTAGAAACGAAATAGCTAAAAAAGAAGCAGATTGTTATTTAACAGTATATGACAAAATGAAAAAACTATTAATAGAAATTAATAGTGATGAGATAAAATTAGAAAAATATAAAAAAGCATTAAGAGATACAAGTATAAAATTAGCATTTTTAAAAGCACAAACAATGTATATAGTAAGCTTTTTGGATAATGAGAGAATAGCAGCAATAAATGGTATAAAAATTTATAAACAATTAATGTCAGAAAACTGCAAAAACCTAGAAATGGATATTCAACAATTCAATAATTTGTATGAGCTAATATTAAGAGAAACTCAAGGAAAAGCAACCAAAAAAGCATATAAAGATTTGTACAATAATGAATATTTAAAAAATATTGAAGAAAAAGAAAAAAATCTTGAGGAAGAAATAAGTAATATAAAAATTAAAACAGGAGCTATTATAAATTCAAATTATTGGAGAATTGAAGAAATTAAAAATGTTTATGAAGTGTTCCAAAAAGGAATAACTGAAAAGTTTGAAAAAGATTTATCAGAATTCAAATTGGACGGAGCAGAAGAGAGTACAGAGATAAAAGATGATATATTCAAAACAGAGATACCAGCTGAAGAGGTTGAGTATATTGATGAATATGAGGAAGATGATTTAGAAGAAGATAGCGACGAAGACGAATATGAAGATGACATTGATGATGAGTTTGAAGATGAAGAACTTGAGGAAGACGACGATGATGAAAAATACAAAGATGACTTAGAAGACGATGAAGACGACGATTACGAAGAGTATGAAGATGATTTTGAAGATGATGACGAGGACGAAGACGAGGAATACGAAGACGATTTTGAAGATGGCGATGATGACGAGGAATATGAAGATGAAGAACTTGAGGAGAACGAGCCTGAAGAAGACGAAGAAGATGAACACGAAGTAGCAAAAAACAGCAAAAAACAACAAAAAAGCAACAAAGAAAAAGGTGGAATATTTAATAAATTTTTCAAAGACAAAAAAGAATAAAAAGGAAAGATAAAAATGTATTTAATAGTAGGATTAGGAAACCCAGAAAATGAATATTCAAACACAAGACACAATATGGGATTTGACACAATAAATAAACTAGCACAAAAACATAACATAGAAACAAACAAAAGTAAATTCAAAGGGCTATATGGAACAGGAAATATACAAAACCAAAAAGTAATACTCTTAAAACCACAAACATACATGAACCTAAGCGGAGAATCCATAAAAGAAATTGTAAACTTTTATCATATAAAACCAGAAGAAATAATAGTAATATATGATGACATAGACACAGAAAAAGGAAAAATCAGAATAAGAAAAAAAGGAAACGCAGGCTCACACAACGGCATGAAATCAGTTATAGAAAACTTACAAACAACCGAATTTGGAAGAATAAGAGTAGGAATAGGACAACCTGAACACAAAAACGATATGATAAACTATGTAATAGGAAAAATTCCAGAAGAAGAACAAAAAATCTTACAAGAAGGAACAGACAAAGCAGAAGAAGCCATAGAAGAAATATTAAAAAATGGCATAGATATAGCCATGAATAAATTTAATTAATGAAAAAATATAAGTAAACCCGATTACTTTTAAAACAAAAAACACAACGAGAAAGGAATAAAAAATAAAATGTTCGAAATATTAATAAACAAAAACAGTAACAATCAAAAAGAAATAGCTTTAATAGAAAATGGAAAACTAGTAGAATTTTATATAGATGAAGACAACTCAAACAGAAGAGAAGGGAATATTTATATAGGAATTTCAAAAGATGTAATAAAAGGAATGCAAGCAGGATTTGTAGACATAGGAACAGAAAAAAATAGCTTTATACATTTAAAAGATATATTACCTAAAGTTGACGAAAAAAAGCAAAAATCAGAACCAGAAATAGACATAAAAAAAGTAATGAAACCTGGACAAAAAATGTTAGTACAAGTAAAAAAAGATAGTAACCTTCAAAAAGGCGCTAGAATATCAACACATATAAATTTATCAAGCAAATATATAGCATTAATGCCACATACAGACATAATAACAGTATCACAAAAAATAGAAGACAAAAACGAACAAGAAAGACTAATAAAACTTGTAAAAGAAAACTTAAGCGAAGGAAACGGAGCAATAATAAGAACATCAGCAATAGGAAAAGAAAAAGAAATAATAGAAGATATAAAAAATGTAGAAAAAAGATGGAAAAAAATTGAAAAAACATTTAAAAACGACAAAGAAAATAAACCTAAATTAATAGCAAAAGCTGAAACAATTGTAGAAAAAATGATAATAGACCTACCAGAAAAATCAATACAAAGAATCATAACAAATGATTCAAAAGAATACAAAAAAATGCTCAACTTCAAAGAAGAAAATAATTATTTAAATAATGCAACCATAGAATTAAAAGAAAATGAAGACATTACAGATATATATGATATAAAAAAAGAAATATCAAAAATGGAAAACAGAAAAATATGGTTAAAATGCGGTGGATTTATAACAATAGACAAAACAGAAGCATTAACAGCAATAGATGTAAACACAGGGAAATACACTGGAAATCAAAATGTAGAACAAACAATATTCAAAGTCAATGAAGAAGCAACAATCGAAATAGCAAAACAACTAAGATTAAGAAATCTTGGAGGAATAATAGTAATTGACTATATAGACATGAAAAATGAAGAAAATAAAAAGAAAATACAAACATTATTAGAAGAAAAACTAAAAAAAGACAGAACAAAAACACAAATTGAAGGATTTACCAAATTAGACTTAATGGAAATGACAAGAAAACATATATAATGTCCAAACGGGACGGTTCTATTTGGACATTTTGTCCAAAAGGGACAGATCTTTCATTTTGTTAGACTTTGTTAGACAAGGAGCAAGAAATGAATGTAGGATTTATATCATTAGGTTGTAGCAAGAATTTAATAGATACAGAAGTAGCAATTGGTATGTTTAAAAATAATAATTATAAAATAGTAAATAATCCAGAAGATGCTGATATTTTAGTTATAAATACATGTGGGTTTATAGAATCTGCAAAAGAGGAAGCAATAAATACTATTTTAGAAATGGCAGAATATAAAAATAAAAGATGCAAATATCTAATTGCAATGGGTTGTTTAGTTCAAAGGTATTATGAAGAGTTAATAAAAGCATTACCAGAAGTAGATTTATTTATTAAAATTGATGAATATGATAAATTATGGGATAAAATAGAGGATTTATTAAAAAGAAATATTGTAGAAAAATCAAAAAACAAGACAAGTAAAAAGATTTCTGAAATAAAACCACTTCCTATGCCAAAATATAATGAATTTATGGAGAGAATTGTTACAACAGGAAAAAATTATGCTTACTTAAAAATAGGAGAAGGGTGTAGTAATAAATGTACATATTGCGCAATTCCATATATTAGAGGACCTTTTATAAGCAGAAAAATGGAAGATATACTAGACGAAGCCAAAATGCTTGCTAAAAAAGGAATTAAGGAACTAATAGTAATTGCACAAGATACAACTAAATATGGTGTTGATATATATGGAGAAAATAAACTTGCTGAATTATTGGAAAAACTAAGCAAAATAAAAGAAATAAAATGGATTAGATTTTTATATTCATATCCAGAGGGAATTACAGATGAATTAATAAAAACTGTTGCTCAAAATGATAAAATAGCAAAATATTTTGATATTCCAATTCAACATATATCAAATCCAATACTTAAAAAAATGAACAGAAAAACTAGCAAAGAAAACATCACAAGCATAATAGAAAAAATAAGAAAACAAATACCAGATGTTACATTAAGGACAAGTTTGATAGTTGGCTTCCCTGGAGAAACAAATGAAAATTTTGAAGAACTTTTAGAATTTGTTAAAACAACTAAATTTGATAAATTAGGGACATTTATGTATTCAAAAGAAGAAGGGACACCAGCTGCAAGACTTCCAGAACAAATACATGGAAATACTAAAAAAGCAAGATATAACAAAATTATGGAAGCACAACAAGAAATATCAAAACAAATTTTGAAAAGCAAAATTGGAAAAACATACAAGGTGCTAATCGAAGATATGTCTTTTGACGGAAAGTATTTTGTTGGCAGAACTATGCAAGATGTTCCAGAGGAAGACGGATTAGTGTATGTTAAAAATGACGGAAATATAAGTGAAAAAGACATTTTAAATAATATTGTTGATTGCAAAATTGTAGACGTAAGTAATTATGATTTAATAGCTACTTTCTAAAAGATACATATTTTTAAATAAAAGGCACATATTTTATTAATATGTACCTTTTTTACTTTATGTAGGAGTCACATTTAATGTTTTATTATTTGTATAAATAACCATACCTGGTCTAGAACCAGAAGGTTTTTTCACAAACTTAACTTCACAATAATCAACAGGAACATTAGAAGAATTCTTAGCCTTACTATGTTTAGCAGCAATCTTAGCAACCTCAACCAAAACCTCCAAACTAGGATAAGGCAAACTATTATCAATCTTCAAAATCGTATGACTACCATGAAAATCCTTGGTATGAAACCACAAATCATTTTTAGAAGAATACTTCAAAGTCAAATAATCATTTTCTTTATTATTTCTACCAACCAAAACAGTATACTTACCAACAGTATATTTGATTGGATTAAAAGAAACCTCCTTATTTTTGGTTAATTTAGATTTTTTAACTTTAGATTTTTTAGAATTGATAGCCTTAGAAGTTTTATCCTTAAAAATATCATTTTCAGAAAGTTCCTCAAAAATAACCGCAAGTTCATCAACATTAGAAGAATTTTCAAGCTCATAAACAATACTATCAATATAATCAAGCTCTTTTAAAGTATCATTTTTTTGTTGAGAAACTACTTCTAAAGTATTCTTTAATTTTGAATATTTTTTAAAAAATCTTTTAGCATTAACACTAGGAGAATAACGCTTATCAAGTTTTATAAGAAGTTTATTATTATTATCATAATAATTTTCTAGCTCAATTTCTTCTATATTTTTATTAGAAATTCGATATAAATTAGCAGTTAAAAGCTCACCATAAACTCTATATTTTTCCATATTGTCACACTCATGCAATTTCTCATTTATATTATCCAACCTTTTAGTATATTTCTTTAAAGTATCTAAAATTAATTTTAATAAAGTATTTCTATAATTAATAAAAACCTCAAAAGATTCTTTATTAAAATAGAAATCATCTATAAAAAAGTTCAAGAAAAAAGGCTCAACAGGAGAGATAGAAGGAACTAAAAAGTAATCTTTAACAACCCCTTCTGAATTTTTAACTTCTTCAAATGATAGCTTGTTTGAACCGACATTATCAATAACATTTTTAATATAATTAAAAATAATTTCAAGGTTTGAAGCATTTAATACTTTAATATCAAACTTTTTAATAATAGAGCTAATAAAATTTTTAGATATACCATTAAAAGTGTTTGAAATTTGCACGGGAAGACTATCAATATCAGATAAATTTAAATTATTCTTAAATTCATCAAAATTTTTTAACTCTAAAAAACTACATTTATTTGATGTTGGAAAAGAATATTTGGTATGAGGCAATATATCCCTATAATCCTCACTAATTTCCTTAATATGCCTCAAACTATCAATTATTATATTTGAATCGTCCAACAAAATTATATTGCTATGTTTTCCCATTAATTCAATTACTAATTTTTTTGAAATTATATCATCTAATTCATCAAAACCTTCGAACTCTATAACAATCAACCTCTCTAAATCAAATGTAATCAAGCTTTTTAACTTTAAGCCAATTAGATTTTTGCGTAGTAACATACAAAAATTAGGTGCTACTTGTGGATTAGGCTTAGAATTGGTAGTTAAGTTTATTCTACAGTTCTGAGAGTCTATACATATATCAATAGCATAATTTTTTTTATTAGTATATAAACCTAACAAAATTTCATTTTTATTAGGTTGAAAAATTTTATCTATTCTTGCACCGTTAAGTACACTCATTTCAGCCACAATAGCCTTTGTGACAATTCCATCAAATGCCATAAAAAATCATTCCTTCCAAATTTTATATATAATATCATAAATTTTTAGAATCTTCAAATTTTCTTGCATTTTATTAATTAATATAGTAAAATAATTATGAAAAAATGAGAGGGGAAAATAATGAAAAGTATTAAAAAAATTGTGTATATTGCAATATTTACATTAGTGTTTTTACTAATGGGAACAAAAAATGTAAAAGCAGGAACGCTTGAATTAAACAATTTAGATTTCAACGCACAAATAAACAGCGATGGAAGTATGAAGGTAAAAGAAACATGGGATATAGATATATCTAGAACAAACACATTATATAAATCCTTTAAAACTGATTATAGTAAATATTCAGAAATAACTAATGTGACGGTAAAAGAGATAACAGTAGGAGAAAATATTGATTTTGTAAAAGATACAGAGTGGGCATACCATGTAGATAAAAATCATTATTATGGTACAGAAAATGAAAACGGAGATTTTGAAATTGGTTGGGGTGTAGGACTAGACTATAGTTCAGCTACAAAAAAATATGAAATTTCGTATACAGTACAAGATGCAATAACAAAATATAATGATTATGCTGAATTATATTGGCAATTTGTTGGAAACACTTTTGAAATAGATGCCAACAAAATTACAGGAACAATATTGTTACCATCAAATGTAGGCAACAAAGATGAAATAAAAGTATGGGGACATACAAAAAATCTAAATGGAACAATATATGCAACAGATACAAATAAAATAGAATTTGAAGTAAACAATTTTACGAGTGGAACTTATGTAGAAGTAAGAACATTGTTTCCAACAAATTTAATTACAACATCAGGTAGAGTTAAAAGTGGAGATATACTAGATAAAGCAATAAAAGAAGAAACAAAGTGGGCAGATAAAGCTAATGCAACTAGAAAAAGACAACAATTGATAGATAAAAACCTTAAATATATCATGTTGACACTATGGATTATAATAAATGTTGGTTTAGGAATATATTTCTTTAAGAAAACAATAAAATATTTTAAAAAGCTAAAAGATGTTAAAAAATTAGAACCAACAACTAAATTAGAATATTATAGAGATTTACCAGATGAAAATTCAACACCAGGAGAAGCTTATAAAACATTAAATGAAAAAACAGAAAAATTTACAGCACAAAATTTCGGAAAAATATTTTCAGCAACAGTTTTAGATTTATCATTAAAAGGGTATATAGAAGTTGAAGAAGAAAAGAAAACATTTAGAAAAGAGAGATATATTAGACTAAAAAAGAAAACAGTTGAAGGCTTACCTAAAGATGAAGGAAAAATAATGGACTTTATAATAAAAGCTGCCGAGAAAAATGAAAAAGATGAAATTACATTAAAAGAATTAGAGAAATTTATAAAAGATGACCCATCAAAAACAGAAAAATTATTAAGCAGAACATATGATGAAGTTGAAGACCAACTTACTAAAAAAGAAATAATAGATTCTGATAGTGAATATGACACTTATAAAAGTAAAGCAAGAATATATTTTTACACAGTATTATTCGCTTGTATATTCACATCTGTTTTAGCATTTTTTATACTAATTGTTCCATTAGTAGTAATGATAATTAATGCTTTATTATGCAATAAAATAGCTAAAAAAATGAGTATATTAACACAAAAAGGCATTGACCAAAAGGAACAATGGAAAGGCCTAAAAAAATACATGGAAGACTTTTCATTATTAAATGAAAGAGAAGTCCCTGAATTAGTAATATGGGAGAAATATCTAGTATATGCTACTGTAATGGGAATAGCAAGTAAAGTAATAAAACAACTAAAAATTGTTTATCCTAATTTTGAAGAAATTTCAAATGAAATGGGAACATATACATGTATGAATGTAATAATGAACACAAATTTCACATCAAGTTTTTCAAGTGCAATAAGTAGTTCAATAATATCTGCTTCAGCAGCATCATCAACCTACTCTTCAGGATCAGGCGGAGGCGGAGGATTCTCTGGTGGCGGAGGATTTGGCCGGAGGCCGGAGGCGGCGGTGGCCGGTAGATAAAAAGGAGGAAAAAATGTCAAAACCAATAGTAGCAATAATAGGAAAACCAAATGTAGGAAAATCAACATTTTTCAACTATTTGGCAGGTAGTAGAATATCAATAGTTCAAGATACACCGGGTGTTACAAGAGACAGAATTTATGCAGAAACAAACTGGCGTGGAAGAAATTTTACACTAATTGACACAGGTGGTATTGAACCAGATTCAGATGATATCATTTTATCTCAAATGAGAGAACAAGCAAATTTAGCAGTAGCAATGGCAGATGTAATCATATTTTTAACAGATATAAGACAAGGAGTAACAGCAGCAGACAGAGAAATAGCCATAATGCTTAAAAAATCAGGAAAGCCAATCGTTTTGGTTTGTAATAAAGCAGATAACTATGATAAAGATAGCCAAGAAGCATATGAATTTTATAATTTAGGAATAGGTGATCCTTATCCAATATCTGCAACAAATGCTTTAGGAATAGGTGATGTACTAGATGCAATATATGAACATTTTCCAGAAAAAGATGAATCAGAAGATGATGAAGAAATCATCAAAGTTGCTGTAATAGGAAAACCAAATGTAGGAAAATCATCTTTAATAAATAAAATTTTAGGAGAAAAAAGAACAATTGTAAGTAATATAGCAGGAACTACAAGAGACGCAATAGATTCACCATTTCAAAATGAACATGGAAAATATATTTTAATAGATACTGCAGGAATTAGAAAAAAGGCAAAAGTTAATGAATCTATAGAAAAATATAGTGTTCAAAGAAGCTTACTAGCAGTAGAAAGAGCAGATGTATGCTTAATGATGATAGATGCAAATGATGGTGTAACAGACCAAGATGCTAAAATAGCCGGAGAAGCCCATGAAGCCGGAAAAGGTGTAATTATAGTAGTAAATAAATGGGACGAATATGAAAAAACAACAGGAACATTAGAAAAGTACAAAAAAGAAATTTATGAAAAATTATCTTATCTATCATATGCACCAATCATTTTTATATCAGCAAAAACAGGACAAAGAGTAGACAAATTATTTGATATGATAAATAATGTAGCAAAACAAAATGCACTAAGAGTATCAACATCTGTACTAAATCAAGTAATCAACGAAGCAATAGCAATAGTTCAACCACCAACAGATAAAGGAAAAAGACTAAAAATATATTATGGAACACAAGCTTCAACTAAACCACCAACATTTATTATTTTTGTTAATAATAAAGAACTATTTCACTTTTCTTATCAAAGATATTTAGTTAATCAAATAAGAAAAGAATTTGGACTAGAAGGAACACCAGTAAGAATAATAGCAAGAGAAAAAAATGATGACCAATAATGTCCAAAAAGAACCGTCCCGTTTGGACAAAATGTCCAAATAGAACCGTCCCTGTTGGACATTGGGAAAAAAAGGAGGAATAAAATATGTTAGCTTATATTATTGTAGCAATAATTGCATACTTAATAGGAAGTGTGAATTTTTCAATTATAATCAGCAAAAAAATGGCAGGGTTTGATGTAAGACAAAAAGGGAGTGGAAATGCAGGAACCACAAATATGCTACGCTCTGTAGGAAAAAAAGCAGCTGCAATTACTTTAATATGTGATATTTTAAAGGGTGTGGTTTCAATAGTAATAGCAATAATTATTGGAAATATTTTTAAAAACTTAGATAGAGAATTACTTTTACAAATTGCAGGAATTTCAGTTGTAATAGGACATACTTTCCCAGTATTTTTCGGATTTAAAGGTGGAAAGGGTGTTGCGACTTCTTTAGGTGTATTACTTATGAGTAATTGGCAAATTGGATTAATTTGTTTAGTGTTTGCACTTGTTCTAATGGCTTTAACTAAAATGGTTTCATTAGGATCTTGTGGAGCAGCAGTACTATTTCCTGTTTTAACATTATTCATAAATCAGCATTATACAGTATTAACAGAAGGAAAAAATGGAAATGTATATTTTATATATAGTGTTATATTAGCAATAATTGTTTTATATAATCATAGAGAGAATATAAAAAGAATATTAAACGGAACTGAAAATAAATTAAGTTTTAAAGGTACAAAATAATTTATAATAATAAAACAAAGGAGGAAAAAAATGAATATAGCAATAATAGGAAGTGGAAGCTGGGGAGTTGCCTTAGCAGTTCATTTAGCAAGCATAGGACACAAGGTAAAAATATGGTCTTTTATGGAAGAAGAAAGAGACATTATAAATAATGAGAAAAAATGCAAATTTTTACCAGGACTAGTTTTACCTGAAAACATATCTTGTTCAACTAATTTTGAAGAAGTATTAAATGATGCAGAATTAATTTTACATGTTACTCCATCAAAATTTACAAGAAGCACATTTAAACAATATAAGAAATATGTAGGAAACACACCTATAATAATATGCGGAAAAGGCTTTGAAAAAGAAACATTAGAAACACTAGATGAAGTTATTTTAGATGAAATGCCAGAAGCAAAAATTGGAGTTTTATCAGGTCCAAGTCATGCTGAAGAAGTTTCTGTTGCAATACCAACTGCATTAGTAGTAGCATCAAAACACCAAAATATATTGAAAAAAGTTCAAGACACATTTATGTCAGAAAAAATGAGAATATATACATCAAATGATGTTAAAGGAGTAGAGTTAGGAGGCGCATTAAAAAATATTATAGCTTTTTGCTCAGGTGTAGCTGCTGGAATAGGGCTTGGAGACAATAGTTTTGCAGCATTAATAACAAGAGGATTAAAAGAAATATCAAGACTTGGAGTAGAACTAGGCGGAAAAGAAGAAACTTTTTATGGATTAAGTGGACTTGGAGATTTAATAGTAACATGTTTGAGTGAACACAGTAGAAATAGAAAAGCAGGATTATTAATAGGTCAAGGAGTGTCACTAGAAGATACAAAAAAAGAAGTTGGTATGGTAATTGAAAGTATTGATAATATTGAAGTAGCATATGAACTTGGAAAATTACATAACATAGAAATGCCGATAGTTGAAACAGTATATAAAGTACTTTATGAAAAATTAGATCCTAAAGAAGCAGTAAAAAATCTAATGACAAGAGACAAAAAAATGGAATAAAATATAAAAATAAATGAAATAATATTTATAATAAATGGTTCAAAAAAAGAATACATTTTTGAACCTAAAATGGGAGGAATATATATGGAATTTTTTAATAAATTAGGAAAAAAAGCAAGTGAAGCATACAAAGTAACAGCTGATAAAACTGGGAAATTAGCTAAAGAAGCTAAACTTAGAATGAAAATGGGAGAATTAAAATCTGAAATAAATAATATATATCAAGAAATTGGTAAAAAAGTATATGAAAATCACACAATAGAACCAAAACAAGATATTTCAAATGAATTAAAAGAAGATTGTACAAAAATTGATTGCTTAAGTGATGAAATAGAGTCAATATTAAAAGAGTGTCTAGAATTAAAGGATAAAAAACAATGTCCAAATTGCTTTACTGAAATAGAAAAAGATGTACAATTTTGTCCAAAATGTGGGGCTAAACAAGAGGAACAACATGAAGAACAAAAAGAAGAAGTAAAGGAAGAAGTAAAAGAAGAAACTTCTGAAGAAAAAACAAATTTAGAAAAGACAGTAGAAGTTGAATCTAATGTTGATGAAAATAATGATTAGTAAAATAAAAAGGGAAATTTTTAATTCCCTTTTTTATATTACAGTTTAGTAAAAATAAATGTTAATATATAAGTATTGTTTTAGAAAAGTAATTTTAATAAGGATATCTTTCATATAAATATCTAATTAATTTATCAGCATTTTTTTCAGTAACATGAATATAAACACCCTTATCTAAAGAAACCCACATCATAATTTTAAAATCCTCAAAATTATCAACAAAAGCACCTATAATTTCAGTAATCTCAATCGGATTTTCATATTTATGCTCCCAATTTAAATTATTATTAATATTAAAAGAAGAATTATAAAAAGAACACAAAAACTTTTCTAACTCCTTTGAACTTTCGCTATATAAATTAACAGAAACCATAATTAACTCCTATTTTATGTACTTATTATTATTTATTATATTATTAAATTATAAAAAATATACATAGAAAATAAAATTAGAATACTTTAGAAAAAAAAGACAATAATAACAATAAATAAAATATTAACAAACGGAGGTAATATTTTGAAAAAATATACTAGAATAGCTTATATAGCACTAATATTAATTGTTTTATTATCTGGATTTTTTATGTATAAAGTTTTTGGAAAAAATAATTCAAATGAAAAATTAGACGAAAAAACATTAGCAGAAATAAAATACTTTGAAAATGAATTTCAAAAATTATTTAACCAATTCAACAACATAAGCTTTGAAAATTATAAAATTTCCTCTAAAGAAATAAAACAAGAAGAAAATGAAAGTCAGAAAACAAGTTCTAAACAAGATTCTACAAACAGCAAAAGTCAAGATGAAAAAAGCCAAAATTTAGAAGAAAGTGAAAATTCAAAAGACAATAAACAATACGAATTAGAAGAAATAGGGATATTAACTAAAGATACAGAAATAGACTGGAAACAAATTAAAAATGATGTTGAAAAAATATATTCATCTTTATATCAGATGACTTTAGATTTATATCAGACATCAATAGAACAAGAAGATATTTCAAACTTTAATAAAGAATTTGATAATCTAATCCAAGCAGTAAAAGAAGAAGATAAAGAAAAAAGCTTAAATGAATTATCTATTCTTTACGATTATCTAAGCAAATTTATTGCAAATTGTACAACAAATGAAAAAGAAAAAACAATATTAAAAACAAAAAATTATATATTTAAGGCATATACTATTTTGGACAAAGAAAAATGGGAAGAAATTAGCAATAACACTAATAACGCAACACAAGAATTTACAAAGATTATAACTAATATTAGCGATAAAGAAACTGGAAATCAATATAATATAAATAAGGCTTATATAATGATTAATGAGCTTCAAAATGCAGTAACATTAAAAGATAAAGAAGTTTTTTTAATAAAATATAAAAATTTACTAGAAGAATTACAAAATATATGATATAATAACAAACAGAGTAAATTGAATAGTCGCTGGTAAATTTCGAAAGGAATTACGAGAGGAAAGTCCGGGCTCCATAGAGCAATGATGCTAGATAACGTCTAGTGGGGGCGACCCTAAGGAAAGTGCAACAGAAAATAACCGCCTATTTATAGGTAAGGGTGAAAAGGCGAGGTAAGAGCTCACCGCTTCTATGGTGACATAGAGGGACAGTGTAAACCCCATCTGGAGCAACACCTAAAAAGAAGATTAAGCCTGCTCGGCGCCTTCTTGTTGCGTGGCTTGAGATATATAGCAATATATATCCTAGATAAATGACTATTTTAAAAGACAGAACCCGGCTTACAGATTTACTCTCTTAAGTTTTTAAAATCCAAAGGTATTTCACCATATAAATTCAACGGTTCTTTATAAACAGGGTGAATAAATTGCAAATTATAGCAATGCAAAGCCTGTCTATCAATTAAATCAGAAATAGAACCATACAAAGAATCACCAATTAAAGAGTGCCCAATAGCAGACATATGAACCCTAATTTGATGAGTCCTTCCAGTCTCCAAAGAACATTTAACCAAAGAATAATTATCAAACTCTTTTAAAACTTCATAATGTGTAATAGCACTTTGACCACTTTCAGAAATACATCTTTCAATAATACTATTTTCTTTTCTTGCAATAGGCAAATTAATTGTACCAGATTTTTCTTCAAAAAATCCATTACAAACTGCCAAGTATTCCTTTTTAAACTGTTTATTCTTCATTTGACTAATTAAACACTCTTGAATATACTCACATTTTGCAAAAACCACCAAACCAGAAGTATTTAAATCAAGTCTATTAACAGGCCTAATCTTTTTGTTCAATCCAATAGAATCAAAATAAAACTTTACTCCATTACACAAAGAATCTGAATAATGTAAAATTGAAGGGTGAACTGCAATGCCTGCAGGTTTATTAATAACCAATAACCACTCATCTTCAAACACAATATCTAAAGACATCTTTGTAGGAACAATATTAGAATTATCTTCTTCATAGTCAAAATCAACAATCAATAGATCACCAGAATTGCCAAAATTTCTTGTATCACATACATCACCATTTAATAGAATTTTTTCACCTTTAATTAATTTATAAAGCAATCTTGAAGACATATTTAATTCATTTTGCAAAATTTGATTTATATTTAATTCATTATTTTTTATAACATATTCTAATTTCATAAAAACTCCTTAAAATTCAACAATTTTTGTAAAAAATATTACTATATCAACATTTTAAAACTATAACTAATTTTACCATGTAGACACAAAAAATACAAATTTTACCTTTACTTTTTTTAAAAAAATGTATATAATTCTTTCAAGAGAAAATATTTATAAAACAAGCAAGAGAGGAACAAAAATGAGAATCAGATACAAAAAATGGGCTAGACCAGAACTAGAAGCCAGTAAATTTTACATAGACAACCCAGAAGAATATAAAGGGAAATGGAAAACTCTTTTTGAAAACCCAGAAAATCCAATACATCTGGAACTAGGGTGCGGAAAAGGACAATTCATATCAAATTTAGCATCAAGCAATTTAAACACAAATTACATAGCTATCGATTTAGTAGATGCAATGTTAGGACTAGCTAAAAGAAATGTAGAACAAATTTATAAAGAAAAAAATATAGAACCTAATAACATTATTTTAACAAGATTTGACATAGAAAGAATATTAATGATTCTGAATGAGAAAGATAATATAGAAAGGATATACATTAATTTTTGTAATCCATGGCCAAAAGGTAAACATAGAAAAAAGAGACTAACACATACACGACAACTTGAAAAATATAGACAATTTTTAGCTGAAAACGGAGAAATATATTTCAAGACAGATGATGATGATTTATTTAATTCAAGCTTAGTTTACTTTAAAGAAAGTGGCTTTGAAATAATGTCAAAAACATATGACTTACATAATGAACCAATATTTAAAAACAATATAGAGACAGAGCATGAAAAGATGTTTTCAGAACAAGGCATAAAAATAAAAGCATTAATAGCAAAAAAGGTTAACCAGACAAATTAGAAAGTCTTAATACTAAATATGAGGAGTAAAAAATGGAAGATCCAGATGTAACTAAAATGAAAGAAAATAAAGATAACAGGGAATATGTACTACAAACAGTAAAAACCAAAGGAAAGCTTTTAGAATTTGCAATACCGGAATTTCAAGACGATGAAGAAATTGTAAAAGAGGCATTACAACAGGACGGTGAAGCAATGGAATTTGCTTCTAATCGTCTAAAAGATAATAAAGAAATGATGTTACTTGCAATAAGTGGAGCACCATGGACTGCATGCTATGCTTCAGAAAGATTAAGGGCTGACAAGGATATTATTATGGCAAGTGTAAGAAATTATGGACAAACTTTGTATTATGCTAGTGAAAAGTTAAGAGATGATAAAGAGGTTGTGAAGACTGCAGTAGAGAATAAGGGATTGATTGTAAAGTATGCTAGTTTACGATTAAGAAGTGATAAGGAAATTGCAGAAATTGCGGTAAAACAGGACAAAAGGGCTTTCCAGTTTTTAAGTAAGGAACTTAAAGCTGATGAAGAATTAAAAAGTCTTATAGCAAAATAATATTTTAAAATATAATTGAATTGGAGGAATTAAAAATGATTAAAAAAGTTGCAATATTAGCAAACGGAGGAGATGTAGCAGGTTTTAATGCAGTAATAAGAGGAATTGTTAAAACAGCTGAAAATAGTGGAGTGGAGTGTTATGGATTTATAGATGGATATAATGGCTTATTAAAAAATGAATATGAAAGATTAAGTACAGCAGAAGCTGGAAACGCTGAAGGCATTTTACCAAAAGGTGGTTCAATAATAGGTTCATCAACAAATGCAAATGTGTTCAATTATAAAGTTACAAATGAAGACGGAACAGTTGAATATAAGGATTTGTCTGATGTATGTGTAGAAAATATCAAAAAAGATGAATTTGATTGTATATTTACATTAGGAGGAGACGGTACACAAAAGTCTGCTAGAGATTTTGCAACAAAAGGTGTAAATGTAATAGGAGTTCCTAAAACAATTGATAATGATGTTGCTTGTACAGAAATTACATTTGGATATAATACTGCTGTATCTGTTGCAATGGAAGCAATTGATAGACTCCATACAACAGGAGAAACACATCATAGAATAATGGTATTAGAAGTTATGGGAAGATATGCTGGATGGATAGCATTAGAATCAGCAATCGCAGGTGGTGCAGATGTTGCATTAATTCCAGAGATTCCATATGATATAAATAGAGTTGCAGAAAAAATTAAAAATAGACAAAAAAGAGGTAAAAACTTTAGTGTTGTAGTTGTTGCAGAAGGTGCTAAACCAAAAGACGGAGAAATTACTGTTGAAAATGTAAGAGACAATGGAAAAGGTGTTGATAATACAAAACTTGGTGGAGTTGGTGAAAAAGTAGCAAAACAATTACAAGAATTAACAGGCCTAGAGGCTAGAAACACTACACTTGGCTATATGCAAAGAGGTGGAACACCTACTGCATTTGATAGGGTTTTATCAACTAAATATGGTACTGCTGCAATGAGATTGGCTATTGAAGAAAAATTTGGAAATTTAGTTGTTATTAAAAATGGTAAAATAGATTACGCATCTTTAGAAGATGTTGTTGGACAAAACAAGGAGATTGGCGCTGTTTCTGGAAATACAGCTGAAAGTAATCAAAGAAAGGTTACTATGGAAGATGATTTGGTAAAAACAGCAAGAAGTGTAGGCATTAATTTAGGGGTTTAGAGACACTCTTTTTTAGAAACCTGGGACAAGATATTGTAAAATTTATGTGAAAACTATTGTACAAAAAAAATATTATTGTTATAATCAATTTAAATTAAAATACAAAGGAGGAATTTAAAATGGCAATAAGATTTGTTTTAAACGAAACATCATATTTTGGAAACAATGCAAGAGAGGTACTAGCAGAAGAAATTAAAAAAGGAAAATTCAAAAAAGTATTTTTGGTAACAGACAAACCATTAGTGGAAGCAGGAGTAACTGCAAAAGTAGAAAAAGTATTAACAGACGCAGGAATTGAATACTCACTATATGATGAAATCAAACCAAACCCAACAATTAAAAATGTAACAGACGGAGTTGTAGCATGTAAAGAATCAGGAGCAGATGTAATAGTAGCTGTAGGTGGTGGTTCAAGCATGGACACTGCAAAAGGAATTTCAATAGTAATGACAAACCCAAATAGAGCAGATATCAAATCTCTAAATGGATTATCAAACACAGTAAACAAAGGAATGCCAATGATAGCATTACCAACAACAGCAGGAACAGCATCAGAAGTTACAATAAATTATGTAATAACAGATGAAGAAAGAAAAATAAAAATGGTATGTGTTGACCCTAACGATATTCCAATTGTAGCAATAGTAGACTCAGACTTAATGGCATCAATGCCAAAATCACTTGCTGCAGCAACAGGTATGGACGCACTAACACATGCAATAGAAGGATATATCACAAAAGCTCATAACGAAATGTCAGATATGTTCCATATGAAGGCTATTAAATTAATATTTAAATACTTACCAGCAGCAGTAAATGAAAAAGACCCAAAAGCAGTTGAAATGATGGGTATGGCTCAATATATTGCAGGTATGGGATTCTCAAATGTAGGACTTGGAATAGTTCACTCAATGGCACATCAATTAGGTGCTGTATATGATACACCACATGGAATTGCTAATGCAATGCTTTTACCAACAGTTATGAGATTTAATGGAGAAAGTCCAGAAACAGCACAAAGATTTAGAGAAATTTTATGTGAAATTGGTAGACCAGATGCAGCTTATTTAAATGACCAAGATGTTATTAATACATTTGTATGGTTGATTAGTGAACTTTCTAAAGCAGTTGGTATTACTCAAACAATAAAAGATTATGGAGCTAAAGAAGAAGATTTTGAAATGCTTGCTGAAAAAGCAATGGAAGACCCTTGCAAGCCAGGAAATCCAAGAGATGTAAGTAAAGAAGATTTTATTGAATTATATAGAAGAGCTATGTAATTTTTATAAGGGTAACAATTTATATTGTTGCCCTTAAATTATGTCTAAAGTCATTAATTAATTTTATGTTGACTTTTTGCGTTAAAAGGCTTATAATATACATAGTAGCGATAAAATTTGCACATACAAAAAGGAGAACAAACATTATGAAATTTAATTTAGTATCAGAAAACAACGGAAACTTTTCAGTAGTTTTTGCAGATTTCAAAAGTGATAAGCGGTTAGTTATCACAGGGTTAGAACTTGAAGAACCAGCATTGCTTTCAAGAGAAGCAGTCATTTCTGAAATAAAAGAAAGGACTAGAGAACACTTCTCGTGTGACGAAGTAAAGCTTAAAATGGACATAGAAACTGAAAAGGCAATTTCCAAAACTTTTTTTTTTTAGATTTGTTCATACAAATGAAAAACATACTTTACAAATAGTGTAAATTAGTATATAATAAAACATATTACATGCAAAATGTTACTCAAAGGAGGCCAAATTATGGATGAAGTTCCTACACGGTTTGAAAGGATTTTAAACAAGGTTGTAATGTTCTTAAATCAAGACAACATAACACCTACAAAACCAAACAACGATTCAACACAATTAATTATGTTCAAAGATGATGCTAAACGCTTAAAGCAGTATATAGAACAACAAGGATTAGGTGTGAGAATCGAAAAGGAAAAGGAGGTAAACAGCCAGAGAGTAAAAATCACTTTGAAAAAAGTAAAAATGTAACAAAAATGGACTGCACATGCAGTCCATTTTATTATAATAATTTTTCCAATTCCTTAATTTTATCTCTAACCTCAGCAGCCTTTTCAAATTCCATAGAAGCAGCATATTTAAGCATTTCATCAGTTAAATTATTAATAGTATTCTTAATATCATCAGGACTTTCCATTTTAAACTCAACACCAATATCTTCTTGTTTCGTAATACTAATATTATCTCTAATAGACTTTTTAATAGTTTTAGGAACAATTCCATGTTCAATGTTATATTGCTCTTGAATATGACGCCTTCTATTAGTTTCAGAAATAGCCTTTTCCATAGAATCAGTAAGTTCATCAGCATACATAATAACAGTACCATCAGTATTTCTAGCAGCACGGCCAATAGTCTGAATTAAAGAACGCTCTGAACGCAAGAAACCTTCTTTATCGGCATCTAAAATAGCAACCAAAGAAACCTCAGGAATATCCAAACCTTCTCTTAAAAGATTTATACCAACTAAAACATCAAATTCACCTAAACGCAAATTCCTTATTATTTCCATTCTTTCTAAAGCTTTAATATCAGAATGCATATAATTTACTTTAATATCTAAACTTTGTAAATAAGCAGTCAAATCTTCAGCCATTTTTTTAGTTAAAGTTGTAACTAAAACTCTTTCGTGTTTTTCAACTCTAATACGAATTTGCTCAATTAAATCATCAATTTGATTAGTAACAGGCTTAACTTCAATTTTTGGGTCCAAAAGACCAGTTGGCCTAATAATCTGCTCAACAACATTATCTTTAGAGTGTTCCTTCTCATAATCAGCAGGCGTAGCACTAACAAAAACAACTTGATTTATTCTTTCTTCAAATTCTTCAAATTTCAAAGGCCTATTGTCATATGCAGAAGGAAGCCTGAAACCATAATTAACTAAAGAATCTTTACGAGAACGGTCTCCATTATACATTGCCCTAACTTGTGGAATTGTGGCATGTGATTCATCAATTAACAAAAGAAAATCTTTTGGCATATAATCAAACAATGTAAAAGGAGGAGAACCGGCAGGCCTTCCACTTATGTGTCTAGAATAGTTTTCAATTCCTTGGCAAAAGCCAGTTTCCTTCATCATTTCCATATCAAAATTGGTTCTTTCATCAATTCTTTGAGCCTCAATTAACTTATTATTATCTTTAAAATATTTAATTCTTTCTTGCAATTCTTCATCAATAGTAACAAGAGCCCTTTCCATTTTGTCAGAAGTGGTTACATAGTGAGAATTAGGAAAGACCATGACATGACTTCTTTCTGCAATTGGCTTGCCAGTCAATGCGTTAATTTCGTGGATTTTTTCGATTTCATCTCCCCAAAACTCAACACGAATAGCTGATTCACTTTGGTCAGAAGGATAAATCTCCAAAATATCACCTTTAGCACGAAAAGTACCTCTTTTAAAATCTATTTCATTTCTAGAATATTGCATATTAACTAACTTTTTCATAATCTCTTCACGGGACTTTTGCATTCCAGGTCTTAAAGATACTATCATATGTTCATAATCTATTGGGTCACCCAAACCATAAATACATGAAACAGAAGCAACAATAATTACATCTCTAGTTTCAAATAATGAAGCTGTTGCTGAATGACGAAGTTTGTCTATTTCATCATTTATTGATGCATCTTTTTCTATATAAGTATCTGAAGAAGGAATGTAGCTTTCTGGTTGATAATAGTCATAATAAGACACAAAGTATTCAACATTATTTTCAGGGAAAAATTCCTTAAACTCCGAATATAATTGGCCAGCTAATGTTTTGTTGTGTGCTAATACGAGGGTTGGTTTCTGAACATTTTGAATAATATTTGCCATTGTGAAAGTTTTACCGTGAGCCAGTAACTCCTAAAAGAGTCTGGAACTTTTTACCTTGCTTAATTCCTTCTGATAAATATTTTATTGCTTGTGGCTGATCGCCAGTTGGTTTGTATTCTGAATGTAATTTAAACATTAATAAACTCCTTGTAAATATTATTTCTAAAATATAATTGAAGTATACCATATAGAACAAACATTTGCAATAGTTTTAATAATAAAAAGGGAGATATATAAAAAATCTCCCTTTAAACATATTACTATCTTTGGAGTTTACGAAGTCTATAATCGTGCTCCAAACGCCCAGGTTTAATTACTCCATGCTGGAAATAAAAAGCAGAACCGCCATCTGGATGTTTACGAACATACCTTTCTAAAAAGGTTTTTTCTGTCGATGAAATCAAAAGCTTGAGTTCATCGCCCTCGTGGTAGTTCTTTAAAAAAGAATCTACTTGGTTAATGAGTTCGTCCATCCGATATGTTGTAGTTTTTTCCATATTGTATGCCCTCCATATGTTTAATATAATTTGTAACGACTATTATACACCAAAAATGAATATAAGTAAAGAAAAAAATATTATTTTTAATAAAGTTCTAAAATAATATTCAACAACATATAATATAGAAAATAAAAAAGGAGAAACAAAATGCAGATAATAAAATATATATCACTTATAATTATATTTATTCTATCGGTATTAATAGGAAAATACATATCAAAAAAATATAAATACCGACTAGAAGAGTTAGAAGAAATTAAAAACGCATTAAACATATTTAAATCAAAAATAAAATTTACATATGAACCGATACCAGAAATATTTAAAGAAATAGCCCAAAACACAAGTTATAATATATCTAAATTATTCAATCAGGCATCAGAAAAGATGAAAGGCGATACAGCAGGAAATGCATGGGAAAAGTCAGTAGAAGAATTTTCAGGTAACTTAAACAAAGAGGACAAGCATACTATAAAAATGCTATCAAAGTTACTGCGGAATAACAGATATTGAAGGACAACTTAGTCAAATAGAAGTAACAGAAGGCTTTTTAGAAGAAAGAATCAAGCAAGCTCAAGAAGAAAAAAACAAAAATGAAAAATTATATCAAAAATTAGGCATGACAATAGGACTTGCTATTGTAATAATATTAATATAGGAAAAGGTGAATTATATGAGTATAGATTTATTATTTAAAATAGCTGCAATAGGAATATTAGTAGCGGTGTTATATCAAGTATTAGTAAGAGCTGGAAGAGAAGACCAAGCAATGATGACAACATTGGCGGGACTAGTTATAGTTTTGAGTATGGTTATAAAAGAAATAAGTGGACTTTTTGATACTGTAAGAACATTGTTTAATCTATAATTGATTTTAAGGAGTTTATTTATTAAATGGAAATTATAAAAATAATAGGAATTGCTTTAATTGCTTTGATTATTATAATAATGTTAAAACAATATAGACCAGAATATGCAATATTTATAAGCATCTTAACAGGTATCATAATTTTGTTTTTAGTAATGGATAGATTAACCGGAATAATAAACTTAATTGAATCAATTCAAAGCAAATTTTCCATAAATACACAATTCATAGCATTACTAATAAAAATAACAGGTATAGCATTTTTATCAGAATTTGCAGTAAGCATATGTAAAGACTCAGGAGAAGCGGCAATAGCAAGTAAAATAGAGTTAGGAAGTAAAATAATAATAATATCAATGTCAATTCCAATAATATCAAGTCTACTAGAAATAATACTCAAAATTCTACCATAATGTCAAAATGTCCAAATGTCCAAACGGGACGGTTCTAAATGGACATTTTGTCCAAATAGAACCGTCCCATTTGGACAAAACAAAAAGGAGAGAAGATGAGACAATTTAGAAAAAATCGTGCCTTTTGGAACATTTTAATAATTGTGATAATCATATCAAAAGCTTCAATTTCTTATTGTAGTAATGTAGATGAAAATACAATAATAAGCCAACAAGAAAGCTTTGGAATAAATTCATTTATAGAGAATTCAAAAAAATATACAGGGGAGTTTTTTGAAGATATTGATATAAGTGATATATTAAATTCAGCAATAAAAGGAGAAATTGATAATTCTACTATATATAAAAAAATACTTAACTTGCTTGGAACAGAAGTGCAAACAGGAATAAGAAGTCTATTAAGTATTTTAGTGATTATTATAATACATAGTATTTTAAAATTGATTAGTGAAAGCTTAGAAAATGACAATATATCCAAACTCATATATTATGTACAATATATAGCAATAGTAACTATTATAATGAGCAACTTTTCAGATATCATAGATTTGGTAAAAAATACAACTATGAATTTAGTGGGATTTATGAACACATTAATACCAGTTTTAATATCTTTAATGTTATATACAGGAAGTATAACCACAACAAGCATATTAGAACCAATAATTTTATTTATGATAAATTTTATAGGAAATTTTATTCAGGATATATTGATACCAATAATATTAATAATTACATCAATAAGTATAATATCTAAAATATCTGATAATATACAAATAGAAAAAATATCAAAGTTTCTAAAATCAAGCACAATCTGGTTTTTAGGATTAATATTAACAATCTTTGTTGGAATTGTTTCTTTGGAAGGAACACTTGCGAGTTCAGTAGATGGGATAACAGCAAAAACGGCAAAGGCACTCGTAAGTTCAGCTGTACCGGTTGTAGGAAAAATTTTGGGAGATGTAATAGATAGTGTTTTAGGTTGTGGAGTTATATTAAAAAATGCTGTTGGATTTTTAGGAGTAATAATTATTATTGGAATATGTATTATACCAATTTTAAAATTATCGGTGTTAAGTATTTCCTATAAATTAGTAGCAAGTATAAGTGAAGTTATTGCTGATGCAAAAATAGTAAAGCTATTAGACCAAATTTCTGACATTTTTAAAATCTTATTAGCTATTTTGGTTACAGTTGCATTTATGGTAATAATTGGAACAACTTTGTTAGTAAAGATGTCTAATACAGGTATGATGTTTAGATAAAGTTTAAAAGGAGAAGAAATGATTAACTTTTTAAGTTCTTGGGTTAAAAATTTAAGCTTAGCATTAATAATAATTTCACTTTTAGAGATGATTCTTCCAAATAATAAGACAAAGAAGTATGTAAAAATGATAATGGGATTATATATATTATTTAGCATAATATCACCATTTGTAGAAAATAGTAGCAAATTCAATCTTAATAATATAGATATAGTTTCTTATACAGAAGGAGTAAAGTCTACATCAGGTATAACCGAAGAGGTAGACCAAACATCTATGGACAACAGGTTGAATCAAATATATAAAGAAGAATTAGAAAAAGATATTACTCAAAAAGTAGAAGAAATAGGATATGAAGTTGAAAGATGTAAAGTAACAGCACATATATCACAAAGTGATAGCGGAATAGAAAAGATAACTTTAAAAATTGGTAAAAAGATAGTACAGGAAGAAGATACATCTAATACAGTAGAAAATAAAATTGTTACAGAGATTCAAAAAATTCAGAAAGTAGATATTTCTGTTTCTGGAAATAAAATTGATGAAGAGGAACAACAGGAAGAGTCAACAGTTATAAATAAAACAGATATTAAAAAAATTAAAGATTTATTAATAAATGAATATGGAGTGAGTGAAAAATGTTTAAGGATAAGTTAAAAGAAATAATAAGCAAAAGTCAAAATGAAAATCAAGGTAACAACAAGAAAAAAATTGAAAATATGGTATTTCTAGTAATTGTTTTAATAATTACAATTGTAGTAATAAATTATATATGGAATGGTAGTAAAAGCTCAAATAAAGCGATAACAAATACTTCAGGAAAGCAATTAGCCACAACACAAAATAATAAAACTACTCAAACCACAAGCAATAGCCCAAATGTGACTAGTAGCAACTTAGAAGAAAGACTAGAAGAAATACTCAGTAAGATTAATGGTGTAGGTGATGTAAAAGTATTTATAAATTATACTGAATCTAGTGAGACAGTAGCAATGTATAATGAAAATTCAAAAACAAGCGTTACAGAAGAAACAGATACCTCAGGTGGTGTAAGAAAAGTAGAGGAAGTTGATTCGCAAAAGGAAATTGTGTACCAAGAGGACAATGGAAGCAAAACACCTATTGTTCAAAAAACAATAGAACCCAAAATAGAAGGGGCAATAATTACAGCCAACGGTGCGTCAAACATAAACACAAAAACAAGTATAATCCAAGCCGTAGAAGCGGCAACAGGATTAGCAACACACAAAATTCAAGTATTTGAAATGTCCAAATAGAACCGTCCCGTTTGGACAAAGGAGGTTATGAAAATGTTTAAAAAAAATCAAGTTATTATTTATGTTATTGCTTTAATGCTAGTGGTTGCAGGATATTTGAATTTTACTGCAAATGGAGATTTGAGTAGTGCTGTTCAAACAGCAAGTTCAGAAGAGGAACTAGATAAAGTGGCTAACATTGGTGATGCTCAGTTAGTTAGTACTAATCCGGTTAGTGAAGAAAGTGAAAATAATGAAGAGAATAATTTAGTTGTTGAAAATAATACAGTTTCTACGAGTAGTGATGTAAAGGATAAAAATTATTTTTCAACATCAAGATTAGATAGAGATACTATGTATTCACAAATGCTAGAAACATATGAAAAAATACTAAATAGTAGTAATTCTTTAGAAACTCAAAAGCAGTCAGCTTCAGAAGAGATTAAAAAAATAAATAATGTTAAAAATGGTATTATGATTTGTGAAAATTTAATTAAAACTAAAGGTTTTGATGATGTTGTGATTTTTGTTAATGGAGATAGTGTGAGTGTTATTGTTGAAGATGAACAGTTAAGTACTGAAGAAGTTGCACAGATTCAAAATATAATTTCTAGGGAATTAAATGCTAAAGTGGAAAATATACATATTTCTAATAAATAAGTATACTAAAAGTTGTACGAAATTAAAAAAGATAATGATTTAAGCAATGTTACCAATAAGAATTTTTATGTATTCTCCTATTTCTTCATTAGTTAACTCTAATTCAGAAATTAATTTGTTTAGAATATCTCTTCTTGGAAATGCTTTTTCATTATCTATTCTTACATATTGTCTTAAGCTTATACCGAGCTTGTTCGCCATCTCTTCTTGAGTGTAGTGCATAAAGTTTCTTTTTTCTTTTATCATTTAAATCACCTTAGAAATTCTTAAAATTTTAATAATTATTTCATAAATTTAAGAAAAAATATATTGACATTTAACGACACTATATTCTATAATTAGAGTGACTTCAAATGTCACACTATTACATAGAAAATTAGGAGGAATTAGTTTGAAAGTAACAAAAGAAAAAAAAGGAATAACATTAATAGCTTTGGTAATAACAATAATATTATTACTTATATTGGCAGGAATATCAATACAAGCAATAACAAATCAAGGTTTATTTTCTCAAGCAAATAATGCAAAGAAAGTAACAGAAATAGCAAATATAAAAGACCAGATAAATTTAGATATTTATGAAAAACAATTAGAACCACCATTAGGAAGCATAACACAAGCACAATTAGAAGAAATATTACAAAAATATGGAACAATAATATATGAAGAAGACGGAACAACAATAAAGTCAATAAAAACAGAAAAAGGATATGAGATTTTATTGTCAGACATTTATTCAGGTGGAACAAATAAAGAAGAAAAAACATTATTAGCAGACGGCAGTTGGAATAGTTCTAAAAAAGTAAATAGTCCAAAGCTAATGCAAGGTATGACAGGAATATATTGGGACAAAGATGGAAAAGAAGTAACAGTAACAGCAGATAATCAAGACAATTGGTATAATTACTCAGAACAAAAATGGGCAAATGCAAAAACAGAAGACGGAAGTTATTGGGTTTGGATACCAAGATACGCTTATAAAATAACAAGCAACCTTAATAATGGCGGAACAGGGGTATCAGGAACAATATTAGTAGACTTTTTACAAGGCAAAACAAATAAAAATGCAAGTGGAACAGAGATAAGTAAAACATATCCAACAGTAACAAATAATGCAATGGACGATTTTGTGGTACACCCAAGTTTTACAAATGGAACAGCAAATAATTTTATGAACGGTGAGTGGGATTCAGAGATACCAGGATTTTGGGTTTCAAAATATGCAGCAGGTTTTCAAGAGTGTACACAAACAGTAGCAAGTGACGGAACAATAACAGAACCAACAATAAATTTAGCAAATGTAAAATATTCAGATAGTAAATATACTTCATATAATGAAAATTTTACAATTAATGCACTTGGGCAGACTTTAACTTCAGCAGGTTATGCAACTCAAAAATTATCATACCCAATATTTAAACCATTGACATATGCTTATAATGTAATAAGCGTAGGAGATAGTTATACAATTTCAAAAGAAATAGCAAGTGCAAGTAGTTTTTATGGCTTAAGCTCAAGCCAAACAGATTCACACCAAATGAAAAATAGTGAGTGGGGAGCAGTTGCGTACTTAACACAAAGTTCATGTGGAAGAAATGGAAAAGAAGTAACAATAAATAGCAAAAACTTAAATAATAGTACAAAGCAAATTTATGCAGTAACAGGATATGCAGAAAATACAGCAAATGGAGTTTCAGCAAGTAGTACAAATAATAAAACAGGAGTGTTTGACTTAAATGGCTGTGTATGGGAAAGAACATCACTATATATACCAAATGAAAATATAAACTTATCAACTTATGGAAAATCATTTGCATCATTAGTAGCAAATGAAAATGGATATAAAACATTAAGTACAAAATGGGTAACAGTATATCCATATAACTCTACAAGTGATGAGAATGTAAATAATTACAATATATACAAAGATTTAAAATCAGCAACATATGGATTTGGAGACGCAATATTAGAAACATCATCTGCTGACACATATTTTTCAGCATGGAATGGAAACTACTCTCCATTTGTTGGTTCTGATAGTCCATTTTTAGCACATGGTGGTGCTTATGGCTATAGTGCTGGTACTGGATTATTTGCATTTCATGCTGATGTTGGAGGTTCATACGACGGCAATGGCTTCCGTGCAGTATTAATTGGAAATAATTAAATGAATTTAAAAGGAGAAAATCGCAAATGAAAAAAACTAAAGGAATAACATTAATAGCTTTGGTAATAACAATAGTCATACTATTAATATTAGCAGGAATAACAATACAAGCATTGACAAACCAAGGCTTGTTTGAAAAAGCAACAACATCAACAGAAAAATATTCAGAAAAAAGTGCAATGGAAAAATTACAATTGGAGTTAGATAATTTAGTTATAGAAAAGCATACAGATAATAAGTATAATTCTGAAACATATTTAACCAATAAATTAGAGCAAGAAGGATATATTGTAAATGATAATATAGTAATGGCGGACGGATACTTATTTCAAATAGACAGAGAAGAACTTAAAATTACAGATAGCCTAGGAAAAGGAGAAGAAATAAAACAAATAGAGCTAACAACAAGTGTAGAATATGAAACAAATTTTGCAAAAGCAAAATTAAACATAGAAATAGTATATGAAGGAAATATTACAGAAATAGAAATAAATGGAGAAGCAATAGATATCCCAGAGAAAACAGAAGGAAAATATGTAATAGAAAAAGAAATATTAAAAAATGGAAAATATAATATTAAGATAAAAGATGATAAAGAAGGATACAAATTAACGAGTTTGAATGTAACAGAAATAGCAGATGATAGAAGTGTTTCTACTGTGGAAGAATTTGTATCATTTAGAAATAAAGTAAATAGTGGAGCAAATTTTGAAGGAAAAACAATAACATTAATGAATGATTTGGACTTAAGCAATGTATGTAGTGAAACAATTGGGGATTGGGAACCAATAGGCACAACAACAGCATTTGCTGGAACATTTAATGGAAACGGACATAAAATATCAGAAATATATATAAATAATAACAAACAAAAACAAGGCTTATTTGCAAATGTAAGTAGAGGAAAAATAGAAAACTTAACCGTTGAAGGAAAAATATCAGCAGGACAATTTTTGGGAGGAATATGCGCAAATATTAATAATGGAATATTGCAAAGATGTATAAATAAAATTGAAATTATAGGAAAAGCAACAGTAAGTGAATACAATGGAGTTGTGGGAGGAATTGTTGGAAATGCATATAATACGCAATTATTAAAATGTATAAATAATGCAAATATGACAGTATATGCATGTTCAGGAGGAATTGTTGGATTCGCAACAGCATCTAATATAGAGAATTGTTACAATACAGGTAATATAATAGGAACAGGACAATATATTAATGGGGAAATAGACATTGGAGGAATTGCAGGTTCTATAATGGGAAATACGATAAATAATTGCTATAATATAGGAAATATAAAAACAAACACTTCGTATACAGTAATTGGAGGAATTATTGGTTACTATAGTTATTCATCTACTACAACAATGAATAGGTGCATTAATACAGGAACTATTAGTAGAGCAGGAACAAATGCTACTGAATTGTATAGTGGTTCTGGATATTCAGGAACTATAATAGGAAGAAAATATAGTGGAACAGCAAATAGTATAGAATCAATTACTCCTCAATCTTTTAAAGCTTATACACAAGAACAATTGAATACAAAATTGAGCAATGCTTATACAAAAGATATTCAAAATGATGACGGTACATGGAAATATAATGACGGATATCCAATTCTAAAATGGCAATTACCAGAGAATCAAGTGACAGAATAAATATTATACAAGAAAGACAAAATAAAAAGGGAGAATAAAGAAAATGAAAAAAGAAAAAGGAATAACATTAATAGCTTTGGTAATAACAATAGTCATACTATTAATATTAGCAGGAATAACAATACAAGCATTGACAAACCAAGGCTTGTTTGAAAAAGCAGATGAAGCAAAGAAAAAAACAGAAAATGCACAAGTAGAAGAAGAGGAAACTTTAGCAGATTATGAAAATACAATAGGAGAATATGTTAGCGGAACTAGAGAAACAATTACAATAACAGAAGAAGAACTACAAAAAAGAATAAACTCAGCAGTTGAAAAAGCAACAGAGATTGAAGAAATACCTATAACACTAACTGATACAGGAGAAAAATTACTATCTGTGAATATTTTTAGCATAAAAAAAAGCGGAAATATATATACAGGCTATTTTTCTGCTAACTTTAAAACTAAAATAAGTAAAAATACATATACAATAATAGGATATATAGATCCGAAGTATGTTCCATTTAATAAAAACATTGTTACTATCGGAAATATTGGGTTTAGTGATTCAAATATAGAATTTGCTATTTATACTAATGGTGAAATTGGAATAAGACCACATATTGAACTAGGAGTTGGAAATTGGTTTTCTGTTAATTTTTCATATATACATTAAAAACTTAAATACTTTATCATTAAATTAAAATCTTAAGAATAAAATCTTAAGATTTATTTTTTTACCTATTTAATTATGACTTAATAATAAATATTTACTAAATAGTATTGCTAAAAGCAAAAAAATTTAGTATACTAAAACTATATCCTAGAAACAAAAAATATATTATATAAATATATATTATTAATTATAATAAGGAGTTGGTAAAAGTGGCCGAAAATAAGAACGAAACTTTAAGAAAAGCAATAATAGAAATGAATTATTTAACAGGAGATGAAGAAATAAGAAGAATTGCCCAGTTAAAAGAAAAATGGGAAATGGAAAGAACAATTTCTATTAATAATGCAACAAAAATAGGAGAAGAAAAACGGTGAAATTAAAGGAGCAAAGAAGAAAAGCATACAAATTGCTAAAAAACTATTAAAATTAGAAATGCCCGAAGAACAAATTTCAGAAATCACTCAACTGGATAAAGAAGAAATACAAAAATTAATATCAAAAAAACAAAAATAAAACCGGAGATATACATATCCCCGGTCCAACAAATAAATAGTGCTACTTTTCAATATAAACAATTGTAGTACCATTTGCAGTAGGCTTATCAATATATTCAAAGCGAACTGACTTTAATGAAGGAAATTTACTATTCAAGATTTTTAACAAATCTTCCTCACTAACGCCTTTAACAGTTGGCATCGAAAAATTGATAAAGTTACTAGTATTACCAATTAACCGTAACAAAAACAACTTATAATTGATAATAAACTCAGCAGCTGCATAAGATGATTGTTGATTATTGCTCATCTTTTGTTTCCTCCTAAAAAAGTATTTTAATACTTATATTATATCACAAAACCCCAATAAATACAACTTTTAGTTCAAAAGCATTTACAATAGACATAAAATATGATACAATTAAACTATTAAAGTTATATATTTTTCACTAAAATTAATTAATTTGGAGGAAAGACAATGGAGCTTTTTAAAAGAAAACGGAAAGCAGAGCAACTATATGTTGCAAAGACAGAAATAATTTCAGAAGGAATATATGGAATTAGTCCAGAAGAATATGCAACCGTAACAAGGTATTTTTTGGTAGAAAAACAAAAAAATGGTGAATACCGAGAAATCTTTTCAAAGGAGCATCTAAAATTAAGCAACAACTGCATTGCAAATGGAGTTATGAAAAACGACTTTGATATTCCAGTTATTCTGGAAATAAAGCCAATCAGCAAATATTTATCATCTAAAAAACTTACAGACTCAGAATTGTTTTATTTTATAAATGAAGTAAATACAATTAACCAGTTAGAATGGCTGGAAGAACAGGAAGACAAAAATAAAAAAACTGATGATGAATATTATGATGATGAATATGACTATGAATATGGCGAAGATGATAGCACCTACGAAGAAGACACAACCGAAGGATACCAGCAGTAAAAGCAAACAAACAAAAATCCCACTATAACAGTGGGATTTTTGCCATTTTATTAAAAACAAACGGTTAATCTTTAAGCAATAATTCTATGTAGAAAGCTTCTTGAAGTAAAGTTGAAATTTTACCACACTCACCACGAACATAGTATATAAATAATATGTCAATAAGTTTCTTTACAGCAAGACTTTCATCCATTTTTTTGTATGACACACCAAAAATAGAAAAAACAGCATATACAGCTAATTTACAATTAATTTCTATCAGTGTTTTATCTGGAAAGCTCTTATCAAAGCTAGATGATTTAATCTTCCAAGAAGAAACAAGAGCGTCCATAAAGCAAGCTATAACATTATTAGCATCATTTAAACTTTCATCAGAAAATTTTAAAAATTCTTTCATGTTATCATTGAATTTTAGCAAATAAAAATTATCATCTTCTATTTGAATTCCATATTTGGTAATTTGATCAGAAGAGATATTGCCATAAATCAACTTACAAGTATCTGATACTACATCAATTTCGTCAGAATAGTATTTTTTAAATAAATCCAGAACTTGTTCGTCATGAGCTACTTCTGCTTTATATGATTTAAATAACATGCTAACCCAAAAAAATATTACTAACAACATTAATAGCTCAAATAAAATAAAATTTATAAAGCTTAATCCTAAAAAAGGAAATGTAAAAAACATTACCAGTAAAAAAATGATTAATGTAAGATATAGCTTATCCTTCCGTGATAGTCTCATTGTTTAATCCTCCTGATTTTAAAAAATTTTTGTTTTTAATAAAATGTATAAATGCTAATAAAACATTATGTATATTATAACATCATTAAGCCAAAAAAACAATAGCCCTAAAAAAGGGCTATTAAAAACGAAGCTATCTACAATTATTATTTTGTCTTTCATTATTTTGATTTTGGTTAGTATTCTTATTATTGTTGCTATTATTATTCTTTTTATTAGATTTAGACATACAAAAGCACCTCCATTCAAATTTCTAAAAATATTTTAACCTAAAAAATATAAAAATATTCTCATAAAATTGTTTTTTTATAAAAAAAGAGATATAATAAGCAAAAAGAGAGGACATTTATATTAAAAAAAGAATATATATAATATATAAAAACAAATAGGAGGAAACAAAATGAATTACGAAAACGAAAAATTAAAAGAATTTAATGAATACATAAAATATAGAAAAGTAGCTGTAATTGGCTTAGGAGTAAGCAATTTACCACTAATAGATTATTTATACGAAAAAAAAGCACAAGTAACAGTATTTGATGAAAGAACAATTGATGAAATATCAAAAGATATTATAAATAAAATAAACATATATGAATTTAAAACTTCCTTTGGAAAAAATTGTCTTGATAATTTAAAAGGATTTAACATTATATTCAGGTCTCCAAGTTGCTTACCAACAAGACCAGAATTGCAAGCAGAAGCAGATAGAGGAGCAATTGTAACAACAGAAGTTGAAATGTTAATGGAAATGTGTCCTTGCAAAATAATTGGAGTCACAGGAAGTGACGGAAAAACAACTACAACAAGTATGATAAATGCAATATTAAGAAAAGGCGGATATACAACATTTTTAGGAGGAAACATTGGAACGCCACTATTTACAAAATTACCAGAAATGACTCCAGAAGATATTGTAGTATTAGAACTAAGTAGTTTTCAGTTAATGAATATGAGTGTAAGCCCAGACATAGCAGTAATAACAAATGTAACACCAAATCATTTAAATATCCACAAAGACTATGAAGAATACATAGAAGCAAAGAAAAATATTTTCAAAAATCAAAATGAAAATGGAATATTAATTTTAAATTATGATAATGATATAACAAGAAGTTGTCAAAAAGAAGCAAAAGGAAAAGTAATATTTTTCAGCAGTAAAGAAAAGCTAGACAATGGATTTATAGTTGATAATGATGTTATAAAAGAATGCGAAGACAAAGTAAGAAAACACATTTTAAACACCGATGAAGTAATACTAAGAGGAAATCACAACTTCCAAAATATAGCAACAGCACTAGCAGCTACAAAAACGCTAGTAGACACAGATATAGCAGCTCAAGCAATAAAAGAATTTAAACCTGTTGAACACAGAATAGAATTTATAAAAGAAATAGATGGAGTAAAATGGTATAATGATTCAGCAAGTTCATCACCTACAAGAACTTTATCAGGAATAAATGCTTTTAAAGAAAATATTGTTTTAATTGCTGGAGGATACGACAAAAATTTAGATTATGAACCACTTGCAAAACCAATAATAGACAAAGTAACAGCATTAATATTAATAGGTCAAACAGCAGAAAAAATATTCAATGCAGTAAAAACAGAAGCAGAAAAAGAAAATAAAAAAATAGACATTTATATGTGTGATTCTTTAGAACAAACAATAGAGATAGCAAGAAAAACAGCAAAAAAAGGTGAAGTAGTACTATTTTCTCCAGCTAGTGCAAGTTTTGATATGTTCAAAAACTTTGCAGATAGAGGAGAAAAATTCAAGAAACTAGTAAACAATATTTAACCAAAATAAAACCTTCTTCATATTATATAAAAGTAAAATATGAGGGAGGTTTATTATGTACAATGAAACATATGATGAATACATAAGAAGTATTTTAGGATATGCACCTGTTACACAATACGAAAACAATTATCAAGAATATAGAAGCCCAAGCAATACTGCAGATGCAGAATTAGAAGGTTACTATCCTGAAATATACAAAATAGTTTACCCAATGATAAGCAAAAAATGCAGTAATATAAATACATCTGTAACAAATGCTGATATCCAAAACATGACAGATGAAATATTTTTTGCATTAGAAGAAAAAAAGACAGAAACAAGTACAGCAAGTACAGTAAAAACAGCTAAAACAACAAATGAAAACAGAGAAACAAGACAAAGTAATAGAGAACTTAGAGATTTAATACAAATACTTTTAATCAGAGAATTATTAAGAAGAAAACAAAATGAAGAAAGACCGGGGAGGCCACCAATGCCAAGACCACCTGCACCTAGACCACCAATGAGACCACCATTTAGACCAGGATTTGGAACAGGAAACAATATATTTAACAGAGACTTTAAAATGTCAAATTATGATATTTTTGAAAATTAAAATACCAATATTTTACAAATGTTTTTTGTATAATCTTTTTCATATTGCAAAAAATAATTATGAGAAATTATGAAAGGTGGTACAAAAAATGAAAGTAAAAGATTGTATGTGTGAAAATGTTTGCTGTGTAAAACCAGAAACAAAAATAAATGAAGTAGCAAAATTAATGATGGATAATCATGTTGGTTGTATTCCAGTTTGTGACAACAATAATTGCATTTGCGGAATATTAACAGATAGAGATATCATATTAAGAACAATAGCATGTGGTAAAGATGCAAATCATACATGTGCAAGCGATATAATGTCAACAGATGTATGCACTTGTAAACAAGATGATGAAATGTCAAATGCAGAAAGTAAAATGGCAAATAATCAAATAAGAAGATTACCAGTTTGTGATAATAATAATCATGTAATAGGAATCTTAACTTTAGGAGATTTAGCACAAAATGATATACAACTAGGAGCACAACAAGTTTGCGGAACTATAAGCAATATATGTGACTGCAATTCAAATAAAAACAATCAATAAAAATAATTTTGGGAGATAATTTGTTCATCTCCCAATTTTATATTTTAAGAATATACACCAAAAAAATACATATAATATTTATAGGAGAAATTAAAATGATTATTGACATGTCTTATTGGACAAGAGTATTAAAAAAATTTTTATATGTTATACTGATATTAATAGGATTATTTTTGGCATTTAAATTATCAATATTTTATATGCCATTTTTAATTGCGTTCATAATATCACTAATTATAGAACCAGCAATAAGATTTATTATGAAAAAACTAAAATTAACAAGAAAATTAAGCTCAATTGTTATTTTTGTAATAGTTTCTGTAATTATAATCGGAAGCTTAATATGGGGAATAATTTCGTTAATTTCAGAAGCCTCTAACTTATTACAAGGATTAAATGGTTATGTTGAAAAAATATACATACTATTTCAAAACATTACCAACAAATTTGATTTTGATAAAATGAATTTTTCAACTGAACTAAATACAATTATGCAGAATTCAACACAAGGCCTAATAAGTACAATATCTAATTGGATTAGAAATGCTTTAACAGGTTTATTAAATATTGTAACATCAATGCCAACTATTACAATTTATTTTGTAGTAACAATTATGGCCTTATATCTAATATGTGTAGATAAAGTATATATTCTTGACCAAATTGAACATCATTTTCCTAAGAAATGGGTATTCAAAGTAGGAAGTCATATACGAGATTTAACAAAGACATTAGGCGGATATTTAAAAGCGGAAGCAACATTAATATTTGTTTCATTTGTAATTTCATTAATAGGACTATATATTTTGAAATTTGCCAAATTTAATATAGAATTTCCTTTATTAATGGCATTATTTATAGGATTTGTAGATGCTTTACCAATTCTTGGTTCAGGTACAGTTATGGTACCTTGGGCAATAATTTCTGCATTAAATGGGGATTTAAAGTTAGGAATTGCACTTATTATATTATTGGCTATAATGTCAACAATAAGACAATTTTTAGAACCTAAATTGGTTAGTAAACATATAGGAACACACCCTATTTTTACTTTGATTGCAATGTATACAGGTTTTAAGTTCATTGGAGTTTTTGGTATGTTAATTGGACCAATAATACTTATTATTATTAAAAATGTTTTTTCAACTTTAATAGAAGAAGGTGTAGTAAAAAGTTTATTTGATAGGAATTGACATAAAATACAAAAAGTGGTAAAATATAAGAGTATAAAATATTTTAATAAAGAGGTAAAAACATGGATAATAAAAAAATTAGAAATAAAATAATAACATTATCTGGAGAACCTGTTAGCGGTAAAGGAACTGCTGTAAAAGCATTAATAAAGAAATTAAAAGAACAAGGATATACAGACGAACAAATACATTTAGAAACAACAGGAAATGATTTTAGAAAATATTTTAATTCAATAATTGATTTAATACTTAATTTAAATAATAAAGAAAAACTAAAAGAAATAATGAATAAAGAAGAGCTCAAAGCATTTTTTGAAAATGAAGAATATAGACATATTTTGTCAAAATCAATTGCAGAGCTAATGAAAAAAGATATAGATTTATCAAATTTTTCAATTGAACAAGCTAATAACAGCTCAGAATTTAGTGAAATTAGAAAAATTGTAGACACATTAATTGATAATGGAATGAAAGAAAAAGGCAAGAAAATAAATGAAAAAGAGCATCCAAATGAAATATGGCTTATTGACTCAAGACTAGCATTTTATAATATCCCAGAAGCATTTTCTGTAAGATTAACTACAAATCCAGATGTTGCCGGAGAAAGATTATTTAATGACAAAACTAGAGGAAAAGAAGACAGCAAATATGAAACAATAGAAGAAGCAAAAAAAGAAAGAGAAGAAAGAAGATTAGGGGAAAATAGCAGATATTTAGAGAGATATGGTGTAGACCTAAAAGATGAAAATAATTATGATTTAATAATTGATACTTCTTATGCAAATATATCTGACATAGCAGAAGTAATTCTAGAGTGTGAAGACTATTATGAAAAAGGAAAAAAATTTGGTAAAAATGGGCAAGTCCAAGAAACTTTTTACCATTACAAGGTGAAATAGACACTTTATCAATGACAATTAAACCATGGGATTTTGAAACAATAGCTAAAAGTATAAAAGAAAACGGATATATACCAGACAGTTACATAGAAACAGTAGAGGTAGACGGAAATAATTATATAATAGAAGGGCATCATAGAAACTTTGCAGCAGCTTATGTAGGCAAAACATTAGTACCATATGTTGTATTAGCAAAAGATGATGAAGAATTATTAACATACGGTGGGGGAACTGCAAGGCAAAGAGCAAATGGTATTACATTATCAAAATTATTTGGACACGAAGAATTTATAGAAAATAGCAATCCAGGATTTTCATACAGTAAAGCATTTCCAGAGCTTTATAAAAAATTACAAGAAAAAGAATCAAAAGATGAACAAAGATAAAGCAAAAGAACAGGATATAAAACCTGTTCTTTTATAATATCCCAGCAGTTGGAATATAGCTATCATCAGGAGGATAAACATATTCCTCTTGAGAAGGCTTATTAACCACTTTTATATCAGTAACTTTTATTATAGGCATATCACCATGATAATCACCTTTATAAATTACTCCAGAAAGTTGAACCCATGTATTATTCGTAAAACTTTCCGCATCATCACACTCACATAGAAAACCAACAACAACAGTTTGAGAATTAGAATTAATAATCATATCTCTTGCTAAAACAAATTGATTATCATTTAAATCCAAAACTCTATAAACATATCCTGTAAAAGATATTTTTTTGCCAACATATGAATCAATGTTTTCATGCACAGCTTTCAAAATATTTGTATAGTTTTTAGGCGATATTTGAGAAATTCCATTTTGTGGGGTGCAACTATTAGATTTTGAATAGGTGTTAGCACCATTGAATACTTTATACATGACAATTCCTAATATAATTACTAAAAGTATGATGACTCCGATAAAGAAATATTTGAAAATTTTGCTTCCGATTTACTTTAACATTAAATACAAACATATAAAATCCTCTTTTCAGTTGTGATTTTAATAAAATATATGTTAAATCTGTTTAAATATGCACAAAACTAATTAATATTTGTCTTATTTGACTTGTGAACATACTCCTTTTCCCGTCCATATCCAAGGGATTGAGGAGCTACTTTTTTGTTTTAAGATTTGTTCATTACATTCAAAAAGAAAATCTAATATTTAAATTCGAGCCTCTTTCATTTAGGCCTAAAACGCATAGTGTGTGTAAGTTTATAATTTTAAAGTGTGATTGAAACAATATTAGAATTTCTTAAATAAATTAATGGAAAGAGTTCGCGTCGAACGAAGTGAGGATTAAGCGGAAGGGAGCCATTAATTTATTTTAGAAATTCTTATTTTGTGTATTGAACCAAAAAAATTATAAATTTACACACACTATGCGTTTTTTCCATGAACCTTCCTCAAATTTAAATATAAAATTTTCTAATTTTCATTTCAATCAAGCATCTTAAAACAAAAAAGTAGCTCCTCAATCCCTTGGATATGGACAGGAAAAGAAATATGTTCACAAGTCAAGAAAATTAAAACTCAATAAAGTACAACAAACATTTATAAAAAACTCTAAAAAGCACTTGCTAAAAAAGAGTTTTAGTGATATAGTAACAAAGTAAAAATATGAAAAACCGAGGAGGACAATACAATTATGAAACTATTCAAAACATACAGTGAAAAAGAAGTAAAAAGAGTAATGCCAATAGTAAAAAAAATCAACAGCCTAGAACCAGAAATGGAAAAACTAACAGACCATGAACTAAGAGAAAAAACAGAATACTTTAAAACAGAACTAAAAAACGGAAAAACATTAGACGATATATTACCAGAAGCATTTGCAGTAGTAAGAGAAGCCTCAAAAAGAGCATTAGGTATGAGACACTTTGATGTACAATTAATAGGAGGAATTATACTACACCAAGGAAGAATTGCAGAAATGAAAACTGGTGAAGGAAAAACACTAGTTGCAACATTGCCAGTATATTTAAACGCACTAGAAGGAAAAGGAGTACATGTAATTACAGTAAACGATTACTTAGCAAAAAGAGACAGTGAATGGATGGGAAAATTATATAAATTCCTAGGACTTTCAGTTGGACTAGTAATTGCTGGCATGGACCCACAAACAAAACAAAAAGCATATGCAGCAGATATCACATATGGTACAAATAACGAATTCGGATTTGACTACTTAAGAGATAATATGGTAATCTACAAAAATCAATTAGTACAAAGAGGACTACACTATGCAATAGTAGACGAAATCGATAGTATTTTAATAGATGAAGCTAGAACACCACTTATTATTTCAGGAAGAGCAAACGAATCATCAGACTTATACAAAAAAGCAAATGACTTTGTAAGAAGACTTGAAGCAAAAATTATAGTTGAAGAAGATGTAAAAGACTTTGAACAAGCAGAAGACAACGAAAATTATGATTATATAGTAGACTTAAAAGCAAAATCAGCATCACTAACACAAAAAGGTATTAAAAAAGCCGAAGAATTCTTCAACTTAGAAAATTTCAACGACTTAGAAAACTCAAACATAGTACACCATGTTAACCAAGCCCTAAGAGCAAATGGTATAATGAAAAAAGATATAGACTATATCGTAAAAGATGGTGAAGTTCTAATAGTAGATGAATTCACAGGTCGTATTATGTATGGAAGAAGATTCAACAATGGATTACATCAAGCAATAGAAGCAAAAGAAAAAGTAAAAATAGCAGATGAATCAAAAACATTAGCTACAATTACATTTCAAAACTACTTTAGGATGTATGACAAATTATCAGGTATGACTGGTACAGCTATGACAGAAGAAGGAGAATTTGAAGAAATTTATAACTTAGATGTTATAGAAATACCAACTAACAAACCAATGATAAGAAAAGACCAAAATGATGTAATTTATAAAAACGAAGCTGCTAAATTTAGAGCAGTTGTTGAAGAAGTAGAGAAAAGCTATGAAAAAGGACAACCTGTTCTAATTGGTACAGTATCAATTGAAAAATCAGAAAAATTAAGCAAATTATTAAATGAAGCACGCATACCACACGAAGTATTAAATGCTAAATCTCATGAAAAAGAAGCCATGATAGTTGCTCAAGCTGGTAAATTTGGAGCAGTTACAATTGCTACAAACATGGCAGGTCGTGGTACAGATATCATGCTAGGCGGAAACAGTGAATACTTAGCAAAAGAAGAAATGAGAAAAAACAAAGTACCAGAATATTTAATAGAAGAATCAAACACATATTATGAAACAGATGACCAAGACATATTAAGAGCCAGAGAACAATTTAATAAATTAGTTGAAAAATATGATGAAAAAATAAAAGAAGAAAAACAAAAAGTTATAGATGCTGGAGGATTAAAAATAATTGGTACAGAAAGACATGAATCAAGAAGAATTGACAACCAATTAAGAGGTCGTTCTGGTCGTCAAGGTGATGTCGGAGAATCAAGATTCTTTATTGGATTAGATGATGACTTAATGAAAATTTTCGGAGGAGATGCTATAACTAGAGTTTATAACACTTTAGGTGCAGACGAAGATATGCCAATAGCTTCTGGAATGATTTCTAAAGCCGTTGAAAATGCCCAAAAGAAAGTAGAAGGAAGAAACTTCAGTATTCGTAAAAATGTATTAAAATATGATGATGTTATGAACACTCAAAGAGGAATAATTTATGAACAGAGAAGAGAAGTACTAGACGGAAAAGACCTTCATGATAATATCTTAAATATGATTAATGCTATTGCTGATGATACAGTACAAAGATTTGTAGAAGTTGAAAACGAAGTATCAGTTAATGTAGAAGCACTAACACTAGAAATATCAAAAGAATTTGGATTAGATATGTTTGAATTTATAAAAGAACATAAAAATGACCCAACTGCAATAACAGAAGAAGTAATAAGACAAGCAGTAGACAAATACCAAGAAAAAGAAGAAGAAATAACTTCTGAAAAAATGAGAGAACTTGAAAGAGTTGTAATGCTTAAAGTCGTAGATGAAAAATGGATGAATCATATTGATGATATGGACGAATTAAAAAACGGAATAGGACTTAGAGCATATGGACAAAAAGACCCAGTTATAGACTATAGAGATGTTGGAACAGATATGTTCAATCAAATGACACTAGAAATAAGAAGAGATGTTGTTAAAATTCTTATGAACATCAGAAAACAAAATGAAAACATGCAAAGACAAGCAACAGCTAAAATTACAGGAGCTGCCTTAGAAGCAATTAATAGTGTTGACGGAGGAAAGAAAATTAGTACACCTGAATATAGTCAAACAGTTGTAAATGAAGGCCCAAAAATAGGAAGAAATGACCCTTGCATTTGTGGCAGTGGCAAAAAGTACAAAAACTGTTGCGGAAAAAATAAATAAGAGGAGAAAATAATATGAAAAAAAATCTAGGATATATTATTTTAGGAATAATTATTATTGCAGTTGTTGCAGGAATAATATTTGCAACAACAAACAAAAATAAAGAAGGCATAAAATTAGAAACAACAGGTGAAATTAAAAAAATGTTTGAAACAATCTATTCAAACTTAGGAGACCAATTACCATCATTAGAAACAGATGTTATAGATGTAAATGACGAGCTACAAGTTAAAGCATTTACTGGATTACAAACAAATGAAAATGTAGATGCACTTGTAGTATCTGAACCATTAATTAATGCACAAGCATATTCAGCAGTAGTTGTAAAAGCAAAAGAAGGCGCTAATATTGAAGCCATGAAAAAAGAAATGCTAGAAAATATAAATATGAATAAATGGATTTGTGTTTCAGCAGAAAAAGCATACATCACAAACAGTGGAAATATCATATTTTTAGTAATGTCAGATGAAGACTGGGCAAAACCAGTATACGAAGAATTTAAAAAATTCACAAATAACCAAATAGGAAAAGAATTAGAAAAAACAGAAAGCTTTGATGATGTAGAATTACCACCAGAAATGCCTATTGTATAATAAAATTAAGTTATTAAAAGCTCCCATCTAAACTGGGAGCTATAATTTATAAAGGGGAAAAGATGTTATTTACCAGTATCAGTTTTATATATTATTTTTTGCCAATAGTAATAATTTCATATGTAATAGCACCTAAGAAATTTAAAAATGCTGTAATATGTATATCTTCACTAATATTTTACTTTTATGGAGAACCTAAATACATTATATTAATGCTTGCAGAAATACTCATTGCATATATTATAGCAATTTTAATAGACAAAAATAAAAATAAATCTATTTTAATATTAGGAATAATAATTCATGTTGGCTTATTTTGCATTTTTAAATATACAGATTTCATTATATCTAACATAAATAGCATATTTAATACAAATATTGGACTTTTAAGACTAGCAATACCAATAGGAATATCTTTTTATACATTTCAAATATTAAGTTATGAAATAGATGTTTACAGAGGAAATGTAGCAGTACAGAAAAACTTATTAAAACTAACAACATATGTAACTTTATTTCCGCAACTAATAGCAGGCCCAATAGTTAGATATGAAACAATAGAAAAGGAATTAGAAAATAGAAAACAAACAAAAGAAGATTTCTCATATGGAATAATGCGTTTTACAATAGGACTAGCCAAAAAAGTTTTGATAGCAAACGCATTAGGAGAACTATGTAATACTTTTGCACTAACAACTGAAAAAAGTATTGCATTATATTGGATATCTGCAATATCTTATACATTACAAATATACTTTGACTTTTCAGCATATTCAGACATGGCAATAGGACTAGGAAGAATATTTGGTTTTCATTTTTTAGAGAACTTCAATTATCCATATATTTCTAGAAGCATAACCGAATTCTGGAGAAGATGGCATATATCGCTTGGCTCATGGTTTAGAGACTATGTATATATACCATTAGGTGGAAATAGAGTAAGCAAGCTAAAACATATAAGAAACATATTTGTGGTATGGTTACTTACAGGAATATGGCATGGTGCAAGCTGGAATTTTGCAATATGGGGAACAATGTTTGGAGTAATTTTAATAATTGAGAAATTTTTAATAGGAAAATATTTAGAAAAACTACCAACATTTATAAAAAGAATATATGTTTTATTTATTGTAATAATAAGCTTTATAATATTTAATGCCAATAATATGCAAGAAGCAATCACAAACATAGCAGGATTATTTGGAGCAAACGGAGAAAACTTTATCAATCAATTTACAATATATTATTTAAAAAGCTACGCAACAATTTTAGTAATAGGAATAATTGGAGCAACCCCAATTCCAAGAAACATAATTCAAAAATTACAACAAAAATCAAAACTTAAAAAGATTATTAACGCATTGGAACCTGTATATATAGTTATTTTACTAGTTATTGTAACAGCATATTTAGTAGATAACTCATACAATCCTTTTTTATATTTTAGATTTTAAGGAGAAGCAAATGACAAATAAAATTAAAGATATAGTAGTAATATTTGTTTTTGGATTTATAACATTAGGCATGTTATTTGTAAATATAATAAAAGAAGATAACCAAATTTCAATATCAGAAAGAAGAAAGCTTGCCACATTTCCAATACTTACATCTAAAGAAATTTTTAATGGCAATTTTGCAAAGAAATTTGACCAATATGCAATGGATCAATTTGTAAAAAGAGAAAGCTTTAGAAAACTAAAAACAAACATTGAATTAAACTTATTCAAAAAGCAAGATGTAAATAATATATATAAATATAATGATTTTTTAGTAGAACAATTATATCCATTAAATGAAAAATCAGTTGAAAATATAACAAAAAAAATGAACGAAATAAATACAAAATATTTAGATGAAACAAACAAAATATATTATACAATTATTCCTGACAAAAATTATTACATAAATAAATCAAATTTAAAATTAGATTATAATAAAATTAAGCAAATAATGAATAGCAATTTAAATGGTATGCAATATATAGACATATTTGATTGTTTAGACCTTAACTGCTATTATTACACAGATTCTCATTGGAAACAGGAAAACATCTTAAATGTAGCAGAAAAACTGGCACAGAATATGAATTTCAATATAGCAAAGGAATTTGAAAAGCAAGAAGTAAGCAAATTCAAAGGTGTATACTCTGGGCAATTACCAGTGGATACTAAAGAAGATAACATAAATATTTTGACAAATAATACAATAAAAAATTGTGAAGTATATAACTATGAAAAGAACGAAACTACATCAATATATAATTTATCAAAATTAAACGAATATGATAAGTACGATGTATATCTATCAGGAGCAACAGCATTATTAGAAATAAAAAATCCAAATGGCAGAGAAGATAAAGAATTAATAGTATTTAGGGATTCATACGCATCTAGTTTAATACCATTGATGGTTGAAGAATATAGCAAAATAACATTGATAGATACAAGATATGTGTCACCAAAAATATTAAAAGATTTAGTTGATTTTGAAGGAAAAGATATATTATTTTTGTATAGTACATTAGTAATAAATAACAGTACAGCACTAAAATAAAGAATAGGGGAGTGAGAACAAAGCATGTTAGAGCTAGAAGAAACAATAAAATTACTTAATGAATTAAATGAAAAATTAAAGAATTTAGGTGAGTCTCTTTGACATACCTAATTTAGAAATAAAATTAAAAGATTTAGAAGATCAAACAACAAAACAAGAATTTTGGGAAGATACTGAAAATACTGCAAAAGTATTAACTGAAATCAAAAAAATAAAAGGAAAATATAATAAATACAAAGAACTTGAAAAAGAAATAAACAATTTGCTAGAATTATCAGAACTAGTGCAACAAGATTATGATGAAGAAATTGCAATGGATATAATTAAAAATACAAAAAAAGAACAGAAAAATCTTGAAAAGCTTGAATTAGAAACACTATTATCAGGCAAATATGATTCAAATAATGCAATTGTAACAATTCACCCAGGAGCAGGAGGAACAGAATCACAAGATTGGGCTGAAATGTTATATAGAATGTACACAAGATGGGGAACAAAAAATGAATATGAAGTAAAAGAATTAGACTACTTAGAGGGAGAAGAAGCAGGAATAAAAAGTGTAACATTTGAAGTTATAGGACCAAACGCATATGGATATCTGAAAAGTGAAAAGGGAGTTCACAGACTAGTAAGAATATCTCCATTTGATGCAGGAGGAAGAAGACATACATCATTTGCATCAGTAGAAGTTTTACCAGAAATAACAGAAGACATTGAAATAAATATAAATCCAGATGATTTAAGAATAGATACATATAGGGCATCTGGTGCAGGTGGACAGCACATCAACAAGACATCTTCAGCAGTAAGAATAACACATATACCAACAAATATTGTAGTAGCCTGTCAATCTGAGCGTTCACAAATTCAAAATAGAGAAACTGCAATGAAAATGCTTAAATCTAAATTGTTTGATTTAAAAGAGCAAGAACACAAAGAAAAAATAGAGGACTTAAAAGGAGAACAAAGGGATATTGCATGGGGAAGTCAAATTCGTTCATATGTTTTTTGTCCATATACAATGGTAAAAGACCATAGGACAAATTATGAAGTTGGAAATGTTCAAGCTGTTATGGACGGGGATTTAGATGGGTTTATGGAGAGCTTTCTTAAGAATACTATTAAGTAATTTTTTGGAAGTAATATATAATATTTTTTAAAAGTTAATAGATAAATATTTGAAAGTCAAGACCATATGGTAGGCCACAGATATGTTTTGACTAAAAATATTTATCTATTAACTTTTTTTAAGAATTATTGTAGTTACAAAACTTTCCAAAAAACCATATAATATATAGAGTCATGTTTTTAATAAAATACGGCTCTATATATTATTTTAAAAGAGGTGGTCCAAAATGGACACAATTGTAATGAAATTTGGCGGAAGCTCCGTTGCAAACAATGATAATCTAAAAATAGTTGCCCAAAAAATTATTGATATGTATAATAAAGAAAATAATATAGTTGTAGTACTTTCTGCACAAGGGAAAACAACAGATAAATTAATAAATGAAGCAACAGAGCTTTGCAAAAATGAAGAACTTGGTATGATAACCACCAAATCACCGGATTTTAGAGAAATGGATATGTTACTTAGTTCAGGAGAACAGATATCAGTAGCAAAATTAAGCATCTTGTTAAATAGCATGGGCTATAAATCAATATCTTTAACCGGTTGGCAAGCAGGAATTTTTACAAATAATACAAATCAAAATGCTATTATACAAAACATCAATACAGAAAGAATATTAAAAGAATTAGAAGATAAAAAAATTGTCATAATTGCAGGCTTTCAGGGATTTAACGAAAATTTAGACATAACAACATTAGGAAGAGGTGGCTCTGATACAAGTGCTATTGCAATAGCAGCAGCATTAAATGCAAAAGAGTGTTATATATTTTCTGATGTTGATGGCGTATATACAGCAGACCCTAATAAAGTAAAAGATGCTCAAAAACTTTCAGCTCTTTCATATAACGAAATGATGGAGATTTCAAGTGAAGGTGCTAAAGTTCTTCATAATAGATGTGCTGAAATAGGGGATAAGTTTAAAATTCCTATTATAACTAAATCTACTTTTAATAATAAGGCTGGAACAATTATTACTGATATTATTGAAGAAAATACCATTAAGAGTGTTGTTAAAAAGGATATTTCTAGAATTTCTATTGTTGGTAATGGAATTATTAGAAATTATAAATTTATTAAAAAATTATTAGATATTATTCAAAATAATAAGTTAGAAATGCTTGAATTTAGCATTTCCGAATCTAAGATTTCAGTTGATTTTAAAGGAATAGTAGAAGATAAAATTTTAAAAGAAATGCATAATATAATTTTTTAGAAGACATTATCTAATGATATATAAAATATAGCAAAAAGGCAAAGTTAAAACTTTGCCTTTTTTTAGATTTTTTACAAAATAGACTCAAAATGTGTTTCAAAGATATCTGTTATACCACAAGGCTCAATTCTAACACCCCAATGTGGATCAGCAACCGTTATCTGCTCTTCAGGTATATCAAGATGCTCTAATAAAAATTCTTTAAATAAACATTGAACATCAGGGGCACCGTGATTTATAGAGATAGATGCAGTATTAGGAAAATACTGTAAGAATCTCAATAAAACATTACGAGGTGCATGTGACGACATTTCAGATGTTTGCTTAACTAAACATTTCTTGACAATTTCTTCACCTTGGTACATTACAGATTCTCCATCACCAGTATTAAGCAACTTATACATTGTTGACTCTGGAGAACAATATCCAAGTGAGTGAATGAGGACATCATTTCTTGAAATACAATATTTAATGTAAGAAGTTATTGGACCATATGATGCCATCCCGCCAGGAGCTAAAATGATTTTAGGTCCACTCGCTTCAAGAATCTGTTTTCTAAACATATTCTTATTTTTGGTTCTTGGAATAAAAAGACATCCTTTTGGCATAAAATTCTTCATGATTTTTTTAATGCCAAGGTTTCCATACATATACATCATATTGTATTCCTGTGAACTTTTACCATCTACAACGATTGTTGTATCTTCTGGAATAACTCCTTTTTCCTTCCACATTTTTATATTAAACAAAGCTTCCTGATGTCTGCCCTGTGCAAATGTTGGATAAAGTACTGTCATTCCGTTTTTAATAGCTTCAACTGTGTTGTCCTTCAAGCATTTGTTGAACATTGGATCAGTTGAGTCTACATTTCCATAAGTAGACTCGCAAACTATATTAGAAATATTAAGTTCACGCACTGCTTTTGGTGGCATTTCAACATTAAAAAATATATTTCTATCCTTATAGTCGCCAGTATGTATAATAGTTATTGGCTCTTTGCCAGGGCATGTTATAACAATTAATACAACCGTTGCTCCTACAAGATGACCATTAGAATAAAATGTAATTCTAATATTTTTGTGTGGTTTAATCTGCTTTTTATAAGTAGTTCCAACCAATAATCCTAATGCTTTTTCAAGATCTTCTTCAGAAGCAATCGGCCTGCCTAAATCTGTGTCTGTAATTTTTACTGTATCATTCAAAGATATTTTCATAAGTGAACTTGTAGAATAACTAGTAAATACAGGACAAGATAATCCTTGATGTGCAAGAACAGGTAACAAACCAATATGATCCATGTGATTATGGGTTATAATTCCAAATGACATTTTAGAGGTATTAAAAGGAACAAATCCATTATAAAATCCTATATTGTCTTCTCCTTGTTTCATACCAGCCTCAAGAAAGAAATGTACATTCTCTCCATTTGGCCAGTGAACAGAATAAAGATAAAAAGAACCTGTTACTTTATCATGCCTCATATACCGGTCTGCGTAAAAGTCATTTTTGTCTTTTACAATCATAAAAAATCCTCCTAAATTTTTATGCTGCTTATATAAAACTATAAGCTAATTAATAAGTTACGACAATATTATATACCATTATTTTACATAATTCAACATTTCGTTACAAAACTTTTAAAAAAGTTAAAATTTTTATGTTTTAATATTTTTATTTATCAATTTAAAAATGTTCTAAAAAAGACAACCCATGAATATATATAAATATCAGGAGAAATCAAGGAAAGGAAGAAGGTTATTATGACTGTTGATGAAAGAAAAAGTATAAATACAGGTGTAATTCAAAATTTAATACTAGAAAACAGAGGAAAACTAAGTATATCAGGAGTAAACGATGTATTAAGCTTTGACGACCAAGTAGTAATGGTAGAAACAGAACTTGGACTACTAACAGTAAAAGGAGAAAATATAAGAATCAACAAATTAAGTATAGATACATCAGAAGTAATTATTGAAGGAGATATATCATATTTAGCATATAGTGATAAAGAATTAGAAAAAAACAAAGGAAATCTAATTAGTAAAATTTTTAAATAAACAAAGGATTGATGTAATTATGGCCACAAACCAAGCTTACTTATTTTTAGTATTTACAATAAATGGAATAATAATAGGACTTTTATTTGATATATTTAGAATATTAAGAAAAAGTTTTAAAACATCAGACATTATTACATATTTGCAAGACATACTATTTTGGATTTTAACGGGACTTATTTTATTATACTCAATATTTACTTTTAGCAATGGTGAAATAAGATTCTACATGTTTTTAGGAGTATTCTTTGGCTGTCTAATATACATGTTAGTATTTAGCAAATACTTCATAGAAATAAATGTAAAAATAATACTTATATTTAAAAAAATAATAGAAAAAACAGTATCAATTATAATATTTCCCTTTAAAACAATAATAAAATTTTTAAAGAAAATTTTATATAAACCACTAAAATCCATAACAACAAATATAAAAAGAATCAAAATAAATCATCAAAAAAATATAAAAAATATATTCAAAACACAAAAAAATATATTTTTTTCGAAAAATAAGAAGGATTTTTGAATAAAATGTAGAAAAATATATTATATGTAATTTAGAGTGGAGAGATACTGATGAAAAATAAAAAAATATATAAAAGATTATTAATAATACTAGTATTAGCATATACAATATTTACCTTAGCTAACCAACAAAAGGTTTTAAACAAATACAGTGATAATAGTAAAGAACTTGCAACAAAAATAGAAGAGCAACAAGCCTACAATGATGAATTAGTTGCTGAAAAAGAAAATGTAAATTCTAAGGAATTTATTGAACAAATGGCAAGAGAAAAACTAGGAATGTATTATCCAAACGAAAAAGTTTATATAGATAAAGGAATGTAATTTATAGCGCAAATAGCGCTTTTTTCTTTTTTTGAAAGAAAGACTTCCTTTTTTTGGAAAATTATGTTATAATATAAATGTATTTTATTTAATTCGAAAAAAATCCCACAAAAAAAGAAAAAATATAAAAAACAAAAATAATATACAAAATATAATTTATAATATTTTAGGAGGAATTATGATAAATTTAGAAGAAAAAACATTAAGTGAATTAAAAGATTTAGCAAAGGAAAACAATATAAAAAATATTTCAAAGCTTAAAAAAGAAGATTTAGTTGAAGTATTAGGACAAGTATTAAACAATGATATAAAGCCAGTAAGTATAAACAACAATACAAGTAGTGTAAGTAATAATGATATTAATTCCGATGAATATAAACAAGATTTATCTGGATACAAACTTACAAATGAAGGTGACGAAATAGTTGAAGGAATACTTGATATATTACCAGACGGATATGGATTTTTAAGAGGAGAAAATTATTTATCAAGTCCAAAAGATGTATACATATCAGTAATTCAAATAAGAAGATTTAAATTGGACACTGGAGATATCATTAAAGGAATATCAAGATTTAAAGAAGGAGAAAAATTCCCATCATTAATATTTGTTGGTGAAGTAAATGGAGAATCTCCTGAAAAGGCTGCAAGAAGAAAAAGATTTGATGAATTAACACCTATTTATCCTGATGAAAGAATTAGACTAGAAACTCAAAGTAACGAATATTCAATGAGAATAATTGATTTAATGTCACCAATTGGAAAAGGGCAAAGAGGTATGATAGTTGCTCCTCCAAAAGTTGGTAAAACAACATTATTAAAGAAAATAGCAAACAGTATATCTGAAAATAATCCAGAAGAAAAATTAATAGTATTATTAATTGACGAAAGACCTGAAGAAGTTACAGATATGAAGCGTTCTATAAAAGGTGAAGTAATATATTCTACATTTGATGAATTGCCAGAGCATCATGTAAAAGTTGCTGAAATGGTTCTTGAAAGAGCAAAAAGATTAGTTGAGCAAGGCCAAGATGTAGTAATACTTTTAGACAGTATTACTAGACTTGCAAGAGCATACAACTTAACAATACCATCTTCAGGAAGAACATTGTCTGGTGGTTTGGATCCTGCAGCATTACACAAGCCTAAAAAGTTTTTTGGAGCTGCTAGAAATATTGAAAATGGTGGAAGTTTAACTATTCTAGCTACTGCATTAATTGAGACAGGAAGTAGGATGGACGATGTAATATTTGAAGAGTTTAAAGGTACTGGTAATATGGAAGTTCATCTTGATAGAAAACTATCTGAAAAAAGAATTTTCCCAGCAATTGATATTAATAAATCTGGTACTAGAAGGGAAGATTTATTGCTTACTGCTAAGGAAAAGGAGACTGTTTTTGCTTTGCGTAAGGCTATGAATAGTATGCCAGTTGCTGATGTTACAGAACAAGTTATTTCTATGATGGTAAAATCTAAAAATAATAAAGAATTTTTGGATAGTATTGATTCATATATTAGTAGATTTAAATAAGGTTTAATAAAAATATAAAAACAGCTAAAATATAACAAATTTTAGTTGTTTTTATTATTGATAAAAAGCCAATAGATTTTTGAAAAAAATTAAAAACATTTTTAGAAATACAAAATGGCATGCTTAATAAGTGGTTTTTAGAAACAAAAACCACTTGAAGCATTGAAAAATGAAAATTTTAAAATATAAAATGACTCTATAACAAGAATTAATACTCAAACACTAAAGATATGAAATGAATAGATAATAACTTAAAAGTGAAATTTGCTTTATTAAACGGAATAAAAAATAGTAATTTGTCGTGATAATAAGAGATAAGAATAAAGGCAGCTTAATGCTGTCTTTTAATTATAGCTTTCTATAT
>CAKPCL010000007.1 GCA_934141605.1 uncultured Clostridia bacterium | reverse complement strand
ATCGAGGGCTTAACCACAAGTTAAGTAAAAAGTAATCGGAACAAGAATCCTAAAACAAATTTCATCTATGTATTTTTGAGTGTGCTTTAACACTTAAAATTGAATAAATTATAAAAAGTTGGAAAAAATATTTAAAAGTACTTGAAAAAATAAATTATATATAGTATAATTCAAAAGTACAAAAAAAGTTATCAATTTTCTGGTAATGATGACACTTAGGGTAATACCTGTTCCCATTCCGAACACAGAAGTCAAGCCTAAATGTGCCGAAAATACTTGCGGGTTACCCTGCTGGAAAGATAGGTTATTGCCAGATTTTATATATATTCCTCTTTAGCTCAGTTGGTAGAGCGCTCGGCTGTTAACCGATAGGTCGTTGGTTCGAGTCCAACAAGAGGAGCCAATAAATAAAAAGCTTTGTAAAGTAACATTTACAAGGCTTTTTTGCTATTCATAAAAATCAACGAATACTAGCATTATACAAACATAAAATAGAAGGTAAAACTATCTACTATTAATATTTTTAAACAATTGTATTTATATTGATTTTATGATATAAATAAGAAAAATATGAAATTTGCAACATCATGTTGTAAATTTAGGAGGTATATAACATGGATTTAGAATTGATAAAAAAATTAAATCATTTTAATATATATGCTAATTTAGGATTTCAATTTGATGGAATAGATAAATTTGAAAAATATAGTATAGCGTATCATAACAAAATTAAAGACTATTGGTGTAATTTTATTACAGATATAAAAGCAGAAAGTAAAGAAGAATTTGATAAAATTGTATTAGATGCAAGTAACAAGATTAAAGCAAGAAATAGAGAAGTGGCTATTGCTATATTACCATATATGGAAGAAATTTATAACAATCGCGAAATATTTTTTGATAATAGCTATGAATTAGTTTCAAAAGAAGTATGGCAAATTTTTGATAATTTCGAAGAGATAGATAACATTAAAACTAATTGCTCTTTAAATGTAAAATTAGAGAAGACGACAGATATGAAATTATATAGTGAAGAAATGATAAAAGCATATCAAACAGGAGATAAAGATGATCCTTATGGAGATTTAGATTCAATCTATAAAGAAGTTTACGAAAATTATAAAAAGCAAGAAAATGGATATACAGATGAATTTTATTTTGCTAAGGAAAATGATGAAATAGTAGGTATTACAAGTGGTGTATATGATAGCAAAATTTATGGAATATATGGATTAGCAGTAAAAAGAGCTTTTAGATATAAGGGTATTGGAAAAGAAATTATAAAACAACAATTACAAATGTGCAAAGATAAAAAGCAAAAATTAGCATTTTTACAAACAGAAGAGGGATACTATCCAGCAAATACATATAGAAAATTAGGGTTTAAAGATGTGTGTACAGAATATTATTATATAAAAAGAGATGTGTAGAGGAGGTAAGAGATGAATTTATATATAAGTGCAAGTAATAGAAAACACAATAGTTATAACTTATTGAGCAAACTAATAAGTGAAAATGATATTTTTCTTTCATTAGCAGATTTGGATATTAAATATTGCATAGGATGTAATGTATGTCAAAAGAATGAAGAGAATCAATGTGTATTAAAAGACGATATGAATAAAATTTATGATGCAATTAGTAAATGTGATTATATTATAATAATGTCACCAATTTATATGAATCAAATAACAGGTATTTTAAAGAATGTATTGGATAGATTTAATCCTTATTGTGCTAGTGAAAACTTGAAAGACAAGAAGATATATTTAATTACTGTTGGTCAAATGAGTGAAGAAGAACAGTATGAGATATGTAATTCAATTGATAATTGGTTTAAGAGTATATCAGAGTTCTTATATTTTGATTTTGAATATCTTTATAATTTCACAAGTGGAGATATATTAGAAATAGATAGTATAGAAAAAATGTATAAAAAAAGCAAATTGGATAGTATTATAGAGAATATAAAAAATAAAATAAATAATTAGATTGGAGGAAAAGAATGAACAAGGTTGCATTAGTTACTGGTAGCTCAAGAGGAATAGGTAAAGCAATAGTAGAAGATTTCGCTAAAAAAGGGTATAATATTGTTATAAATTATATAAAAGAAAATGAAGAAGCGGAAAATTTGAAACAGGAGTTAGAAAAAGAATATGAAATAAAAGCACTATGTATTAAGGCAGATGTTTCAAACGAGAATGAAGTTAAAGATATGATAAGAAATATTATAAATGAATTTGGAAAGATAGATGTACTGGTAAATAATGCTGGTATTGCTATTGATAAAGAATTTGAAGATAGAACTGTAGAAGATTGGAAAAAAACTCTAAATGTAAATTTAATTGCACCATTTATTGTAAGTAAATATGTTGGAAAAGAAATGTTAAAAAGTAAAAGTGGTAAAATAATAAATATATCTAGTACTAATGGAATAGATGCATTTTTTCCAACAAGTATAGATTATGATGCTTCAAAAGCAGGCTTAATTAATTTAACTCATAATTTAGCAATTCAATTTGCACCATATATAAATGTAAATTGTGTTGCACCAGGTTGGGTAAATACAGATATGAATAAAGATTTGCCTAAAGAATTAGTTGAAGAAGAAACTAATAGAATTTATAAAAAAAGATTTGCAGAACCAAGTGAAATAGCAAAAGTAGTTACATTTTTAGCTAGTGATGATGCAGATTTTATAAATGATGAAATAATAAAAGTTGATGGAGGTTATTAAAAATGAAAATATTAATTATTTGTAGTAAAGCATTTTATAAGGACATAGAACCAATAAAACAAAAATTAGAAGAAATGGGACATATAGTGGAATTACCAAACTCTTATTATGAGCCAGATGCTGAAAAGAAAATCTGGGATTTAGGGCAAAAAGAACATGCAGAATTTAAAGCAAGAATGTTTAGAATGAGTGAAGAAAGAATTGCAACAATGGACGCAGTATTAACATTAAATTTTGATAAAAATGGAAAGAAAAACTATATTGGAGGAGCTACATTTATTGAAATATATGAAGCTTTTATGAAAAATAAGAAAATTTACTTATATAATGATATTCCAGAAGGAATGCTATATGATGAAATATCAGGTTTCTCTCCAATAGTTATAAATGGAGATTTGAATTTAGTAAAATAAAATAAAATGATAAAAAATTGTTAATATGTATTGCCAAACCAAAAATTTTATGTTGAATTAAAATCATAGTTATAGAACAAAAAACACCGATTTGTGTATACATTTCTTGTAAACTATTTCTATAACTGAATTTGAAACGGAAATAAGTAACTTCTTTGCGTTAGAATTTTCGAATACGTCATACGCAAAGGAGCCAATAAATAAAAGCTTTGTAAAGTAACATTTACAAGGCTTTTTTACTATTCATAAAAATCAATGAATACTAGCATTATAAAAAATAAAATATAAAAGTAAATATTAAAATAAAAACTATAAATATAAAAATCAAAAATTTTAACAATGTTCGCTATTAAAAAATAAAAATATATTATATAATTATAACATCAAAGATGTGAAAATATGATAAAAATATGTGAGATATGCGAGAATAAATTTGAAACCAAAAGTGCTACAAGAATTTACTGTTACGACTGTAGTGGTGAATCAACAAGAAATGCATAGATGCATTGGAGTTTCACCACAAGGATCCTAGTATTAAAGAATTTAAACTAGGATCAGGAAATACTATGTCATGGAAAGAGTATAAATCAGAAGCATTAAAATGTATGCTAGTATGTTCCAATTGTCATAAAGAAATACATTATAAAAAGGGATATATCAACAAAAAAGGAGGATAAAATGAGAATAGGAATTGATATAGATGGAGTACTTACAAATATTATAAGATATGCATGTGATTATGGAAGTAAATATTTCTTTGAAAAGTATAGAAAATTAGATATAAATATTAATGCTTGGTCATTAAAAGATATGTTTAATGTAACTGATGAAGAAGACAAAGAATGTTGGATATCATTAGTAAAAGACTATTCAATAAACGAACCTGCTAGACCTTTTGCAGCTGAAATAATAGAAAAAATAAAAAATGAAAATAACGAAATTTATATTATAACAGCAAGAGGCACAAGTAGTTGGGACGACAAAGATGGAGAAATGAAAAATATTTTAATAGAATGGCTTAATAAAAATAATATAAATTATAATAAATTAATAATTAGTAAAAATAAGTTAGAAATATGCAAGAAATATGATATTAAAATTATGATTGAAGATAAAACAGAAAATATTAATAGCATATCAACAGAATTGCCAGTTATTTGCTTTGACGAAAATCACAATAAACACATAAAAGGAAAAAACATTTATAGAGCATATAGTTGGTATGATGTTTACTATAAATATTTAATAATAAAGGAGAAAATAAAAGATGAAGAAAATTAAAGATTACCCAAGACCACAATTAGTAAGAAATGAATGGCAAAATTTAAATGGAAAATGGAACTTTGTCTTTGATGATGAGAATATAGGAGAAGAAAAACAATATTTTAATAATTTTCCAGAATCAAAAGAAATACTTGTTCCATTTACATACGAAACTAAAATGAGCGAAATTAATGATGAAACTGTTCATGAAAACATATGGTATTCTAATAATATAAAATTAATAGCAAAAGAAAATAAAAGAACAATATTGCATTTTGAAGGAAGCGACTTCATTACTAAATTATGGATAAATGGAAAATTTGTAGGAAAAAACATAGGAGGATATCATAGATTTTCTTTTGATATTAGTAAATATATAATTAATGGAGAAAACAACATTACAATTAAAGTAGAAGATTCTTTATCAAAAAGCCAACCAAGAGGTAAACAAAGATATAAAGATGAAAGTTTTAAATGTTGGTATATTCAAACAACTGGTATATGGAAAACAATATGGATTGAAACGGTTCCTAAAAATTATATAATATCTGTTAAAAATACGCCAAACTTTGATGAAAAAAATATCAATATAGAATTAGATACAAATATTAGCCTAAAAGAGATTGACAACTATAAAGTTGAAACAGAAATAAAATATGGCAATGAAACAATAAACGTCGAAAAAAATAAATTAGAAGATAACATATTTAAATATAAAATGAATATTTGTAATGAGCAAAATAATCATCATAAAATTAAAGAATGGTCGCCGGAACATCCATATTTATATGATATAAACTATAGATTATATAAAAATAATGTGTTAATAGATGAAGTATCATCATATTTTGGAGTTAGAAAAATATCAATAGAAAACTCAAAAATATTATTAAATAATAAAGAATTATATTTAAAAATGATTTTAGATCAAGGTTATTGGGCAGATTCACATTTAACACCACCAAATGAAGAAGCAATTATAAAAGACATAGAACTAGTTAAAAAATATGGATACAATGGAATAAGAAAACACCAAAAGGTAGAAGACGAAAGATTTTTATATTACTGTGACATAAATGGGATATTAGTTTGGAGTGAAATGGCCAATTGTTATGATTTTAACAATAAATCAGTAGAATATTTTATGGACGAATGGATTAAAGTAGTAAAACAAAATTATAATCATCCATCAATAATTACATGGGTACCTATTAACGAATCATGGGGAATTCATGAAGTATCAGAAAATATAGAACAACAAAATTTTGCCAATAGCGTATACTATATTACTAAAGCACTTGATAAAACTAGACCAGTTATATCAAATGATGGATGGGAACATACAATATCAGATATAATAACTATTCATGATTATAAACAAGAAGCTGACCTATTATATAATGAATATAATGATAAAGAATTAGCCGTATTAAATAATAAGAAACCATATAATACAATTCATAAATTATTTAGTGGTAACTATAAATATAATGGACAACCTATTATAATGAGTGAATATGGTGGGATAGCACTAAATTCAAACAAAGGTTGGGGATATGGAAAACAAGTAGTAGATGAAAAAGAGTTTATAAAAAGGTTTGAAAGTTTAACTGATGCAATTTTAAATACACACTATATAACAGGATATTGTTATACACAACTAACGGATGTTCAACAAGAAATAAATGGGTTAGTTGATGAAAATAGAAAAGAAAAGTTTAGTGATGAAATTATTCATAAAATAAAAAGCATAAATAAAGAGAAAAAAAATGTATAATATTTACGAAGAATTAAATAAAATAACTGAATACATAGAAAACTATTTATTAGAAAAAATAACTAATAAAGAAGAAATAGAGAATATAGCTGATGAAGTAATTACAATAAAAAGATGGAAAAGTTAAAATAAAAACATCTCGGGTATCCGATGTAACGGCAAAAAATTATTGAAAAATTAATATAATTATGATATTATTTTTAAAAATTAATATGAAAGTGAGAAAATTTATGATAAAAAAAGAAAAAATCAAAATAATATCAGAAATTGACGAACTAGAAATAGATTGCTTATCAATAAAACCAGAAGGTGAAATAAAAGGAGTAGTGCAACTTGCACATGGAATGAACGAACACAAAGAAAGATATATAGACTTTATGAAATATCTGGCAGAAAACGGATATGCAAGTTTTATAAATGACCATAGAGGACATGGCAAAAGTCTAAAAAATGAAGAAGATATAGGATACTTTTACGAAAATGAAGCAGAAGCAATAATCGAAGATTTGTATCAAATAACAAGATATCTAAAAGAAAAATTCAACGGTAAAAAAATCATACTATTTGGACACAGCATGGGCTCAATGATAGTAAGAAAATACATTGCAAAATATGATAACAAAATAGATGGACTAATAGTATGTGGTTCACCAAGCAAAAATGTAAATGCTAAATTAGGACTAGCAATAGTAAAGACAATGGAGTTATTTAAAGGTGAAAAATATCGTAGTAAATTTGTGAAAAATTTAATGTTCAATGGATATAATAAAGATAGCAACTTAAAAAATAGTTGGATTTGCAATAACAGAAAAATAGTAGAAAAATATAATGCAGACGAGTTATGTCAATATAACTATACATTAAACGGATTTGAAAATATAATTAGATTAATGATAGATATTTATAACCCTAAAATATATAGAAAAAATAATTTTAAATTACCAATATATTTTATAGCAGGAAGCGACGACCCTATAATATCATCAATAAAAAAATGGTATAAAGCTCAGGCGTTTTTAAAAGATTTAGGATATACTAATATAAGCAGTGATTTATATGAAAACATGAGGCATGAGATTTTAAATGAATTAGGAAATAAAAAAGTATATGAAGATATATTAAATTGGATTACTGAAATAACAAAGTAAAAGAACATCTAAAAGAAAAAAGGAGTAAATATGTCAGAATTAACAAAAAAAGCTCTAGCTGTATCTTTAAAAAAATTACTTTCAAAAAAAGAATTATCAAAAATAACAATATTAAATATAACAGACGAATGTGGGGTAAACAGACAAACATTTTATTACCATTTTAAAGACATTTATGACTTATTAGAATGGATATATAAAAACGAAGTTATAGACGAAATTGATAATAAAGATGAGGACTGGCAACAACGCTTTTTGTATATTTTTCAATATGTATTAAAGAATAAAGAATTTGTTAAAAACACATATAATTCAATAAGTAGAGAGTATTTATTAAGATTTATTTATATGCAAACAAATAAATTATTAATTGATTTTATTGACAAAGAATCTGAAGGAATGAATATAAAAGTAGAAGATAAAAAATTTATGGCTGATTTTTATAAATATGGTTTTGTTGGAATCTTACAAGAATGGATAGAAGCTGGTATGAAAGAAGAACCAGAAATAATAATAAAAAAACTAAACAATATTATTGAAGGTGATTTTAAAAAAGCATTAGAAAAAATGCAAAATTAAAATTATCCTTAAAATTCATACAAAAACATAAAATTGTCCAAAAATTATACATATTAAAAAACTTGTATATTGAAAATTTTAAAAAATTGTTTTTATAATACTTCAATAACAAAGGAGGAATAAAATATGTATTATAGTAATGGAAATTATGAAGCATTTTCACACCCTAGAAAACCAGAAGGAGTAGATAACAAATCTGCATACCTAGTAGGAGCAGGACTAGCATCACTTGCAGCAGCATGTTTTTTAGTAAGAGATGGACAAATGAAAGGCGAAAACATTCACATTTTAGAAGAAGCAAAATTACCAGGAGGAGCATGTGACGGAATTGAAGATGCTCAAAAAGGATTTATCATTCGTGGTGGAAGAGAAATGGAAAACCATTTTGAATGTTTATGGGATTTATTCCGTTCAATACCATCATTAGAAACAGAAGGAGCATCAGTACTAGACGAATATTATTGGCTTAATAAAAAAGACCCAAATTATTCATTAATGAGAGCAACAGTAAAAAGAGGGCAAGATGCGCACACAGATGGAAAATTTACACTATCTGAAAAAGCATCAATGGAAATAATAAAATTATTCATGACAAAAGATGAAGATTTATATGATAAAAAAATAACAGATGTATTTACAGACGAGTTCTTTAAATCAAACTTTTGGCTATACTGGAGAACAATGTTTGCATTTGAAGACTGGCACAGTGCACTAGAAATGAAATTATATATTCAAAGATTTATACATCATATTGGTGGATTACCAGACTTTTCAGCATTGAAATTCACAAAATACAATCAATATGAATCATTAATATTGCCGATGGTAAAATATCTAGAAAGCTATGGAGTTCAATTCCAATATGACACAAAAGTTACAAATGTATTATTTGATATTGATGGAAAAAAGAAAACTGCAAAACAAATAATATGCCTTCATAATGGAGAAGAAGAAACAATCAATTTAACAGTAAATGATTTAGTGTTTGTTACAAATGGAAGTTGTACAGAAAGAGCAATGCTTGGAGACCAAAACACTGCACCAGATTTAAATATACAAAATGGTGAGGGAGCATGTTGGGATTTATGGAGAAAAATTGCAAGACAAAGCCAAGACTTTGGACATCCAGATAAATTCTGTTCAGATATTTCTAAAACAAACTGGGAATCTGCAACAGTTACAACATTAGACGATAAAATACCACCATATATAGAAAAAATCTGTAAAAGAGACCCATTTAGCGGTAGAGTTGTAACAGGAGGAATCGTTTCAGTAAAAGACTCAAATTGGCTAATGAGTTGGACAATAAATAGACAACCACACTTCAAAAATCAACCTAAAGGACAACTGGTTGTATGGGTTTATGGTTTATTTACAAACAAACCTGGAAACTATATAAAGAAACCAATGAGAGAATGTACAGGTAAAGAAATCACAGAAGAATGGCTATATCATTTAGGCGTACCAGAAGACCAAATAGAAGAATTGGCTACAAACTCAGCAAACTGTGTACCTTGCATGATGCCATATATAACAGCGTTCTTTATGCCAAGAACAGCAGGTGATAGACCAAAAGTTGTTCCAGATGGATGTAAAAATTTTGCATTTTTAGGACAATTTGCAGATACAGTTAGAGACACAGTATTCACAACAGAATACTCTGTAAGAACAGCTATGGAAGCGGTTTATACATTGTTAGATGTAGATAGAGGCGTTCCAGAAGTATTTGGTTCTTGCTATGATGTCCGTGTTTTACTAGATTCTACTTCAAAGATGATGGATGGCAAGAAATTGACTGATATGAAGTTGCCTTTTGCCACTGAACTTGTTGCTAAAAAAGCTTTAAAGAAAGTTGAAGGTACTGTTATTGAAGATTTATTAAAAAGATATAATTTGATATAAACAATAAAAAGCAGAAAATTTCTGCTTTTTTGTTGTTTTTGAAAGTAAAATTATATATAATATTTATATGAAAATGTGAAAGGATGAATATTGTGAAAAAAGAAGAAAGCATAGGAATTTTTGACTCTGGAATAGGTGGAGTAACAGTTTTAAAAGAAATAATAAAGCTACTTCCAAATGAAAATTATAAATATTTTAGTGATTCTAAAAACAACCCATATGGAGATAAAACAGACGAAGAAATAATCGAAATCTGCGATAAAATAGTAAGCAATTTTATTAAACAAAAATGCAAGGCAATAGTAATAGCATGTAACACAGCAAGTGCAAAAGCAGCCAAAACATTACGAGAAAAATATCCAGAAATACCAATAATAGCAATAGAACCTGCATATAAAATGGTACATGATTTTGCATATGACCAAGTAACACTTGTAATGGCAACAAAAGGAACAATAGAAAGCGAAAAATTTCATAAACTATATAGCAAATATGATAATCACAAAACATATTTAATGGCATGCCATGGATTAGCAGATATTATTGAAGAAGGAAATGAAGAAAAAATAAAAAAATACTTAAAAGAAAATTTATCTGAATATGTAGGAAAAGTACATAATGTTGTTTTAGGCTGTACACATTATCCTTTAATAAAAAATGAAATAAAAGAAGTATTAGGAGATGTTGAATTTTTTAATGGTGCAGGAAGCCTTGCAAAACATTTAAAAGATATTTTGGAAGAAAAAGATTTAATAAGCAGTTCTAAAAATAAAGGAATAGTTGAGTTTACAGATTCAGGCAATTCAGAGTATAAAAGAGAAAGATTTTTGAGACAGTTGGGACAGTCCTAATTTGTCTCATATTTTTTGTCAAAAAATGTAGATTTTTGCGATGAAAACTACATAAAATTGTTAAAAAATTATTTACATTAGCCACTAAATGTGATATAAATAGATTATTCTATTTAGCACATATAGTGGCTAAAAATTTCAAAAATCAAAAATTTTAATTTAAATCAAAATTTCATTATTTCAAAATTTGAAATCAAAAATTAAAATCAAAATAAAACCCAAAAAACAAAAATAATAAAGAAGGGAGAAGTCTATTTAGCATACATAAGAAAAAATACACATATATTAACTAAATAGAAAATATTTATTAAAAAGTTATAACAAATACTTAAATTTTATAAAAGCAATTGTTATAATAAAGGAGAACAAGCTATTAGCTGTAATAGATGATACAGATAAGGGGGAAATAGAAATGGCAAAGGCTAAAAATGAAATAATAAAAGAAGCTGAAGTCGAGATAAAATATTTTACAGCAAGTGAAGAAGCACAATATTTAGAAGACATGAGAGACTTGTGGGAATCAGATAGAACAACTGAATTAAGATATGCAGAAAGGAAACGGAATAGAAAAGCGGAAAAGAAGAACGGAGAAAAGAAAAATAAAATAAAAACAGCAAAAAAACTTTTAGAAAAAAACTTGCCATTAGAAGAAATTATAGAAGTAACAGAATTATCAAAAGAAGAAATAAAAAAAATAAAAAATAATTTATAGTAACATAAACTTAGTAAATAGAGTACTACCACAAAACATCAGATTTTTCAAAATTTATTACCAAAAAAATGTTTGAAAAAGTATTGACAAAATAAATTCAAAAATATATAATAAGACCAAACAAAAAATCGGAGATAATTTGTTCTATATAAACAAATTAAAAACAAATTTTTAGGAGGTCTTTTTTATGATATCAACATTACATATAAAAAACATTGGAATTATAGACGATTTAAACATAGACTTAAACGAAGGTCTAAATGTATTAACTGGAGAAACAGGAGCAGGAAAAACATTAATAATTGACTCTATTGATATAATATCAGGAGGAAGATTTTCTAAAGAAATGATAAGAAAAGGCGAGACAAACTCATTTGTAGAAATATGTATGTACGAACCTGAAAATGAAAATTCAATAGACGGAAATATTATAGTATCAAGGGAAATAAACAACAATGGTAAAAATATGTGTAAAATAAACGGAAGAATGGTAACAGTTAATGAACTAAAAAATTTTATGAGCAAATTTATTGAAATACATGGGCAAAACGACAATCAAAGTTTACTAGACAACAAATTTCATCTAAAATATTTAGACGGATTTATTGGTGACAAAATAATTGATATAAAAAATCAATATAAAGAAAAATACGAAAGATATCTAGAAATAAAACAGGAATTAAAAAACAACTATGGAGATGAAAAAGAAAGAGAAAGAAAACTAGATTTATTAAGATATCAATTTAATGAAATAGAAGAAGCAAATTTGAAAGTAAATGAAGAAGAAAACTTAGAAGAAAAAAGAAAATTAATGTTAAACTCTGAAAAGATATCTAAAAACCTAAATGAGGCTGATATTGCCATAGGAGAAAATAGCATAGACAGCATAAATATAGCAATAAGAGCCTTAGAAAAAATAGAAAACATAGACAAAAAATATGAAGATATTTCTAGTAATTTAAAAAATATATATTATGAGTTACAAGAAATTTCAAGAGATATATCAGAACATAAAGAAGATGTATATTTTGACGAACAAGAAAGAAATGAAGTTGAAGAAAGACTTGATTTAATATACAATTTAAAAAGAAAATATGGTAATGATGTACAAGAAATCCTAAACTATAAAGATGAGATAGAAACTGAAATAAATCACATTGAAAATTTAGATGAATACAATAATAAACTAAAAAAGGAACTAAAACAATTAAAAGAAGAAATGACAAAATTAGCAGAAAAAATTAACAAATTAAGAATAGAATATGGAAAAGCTTTGAGCATAAGCATAAACAAGGTTTTAGAAGATTTGGAAATGAAAAATGCTAGTATAAATATTCATGTGGATTATAATGAAAATGAGTTCTTTGAAAATGGAAAAGACATAGTTGAATTTTATATTAATACAAACTTAGGAGAAGATGAAAAACCATTATCTAAAATAGCATCAGGAGGAGAAATGTCAAGAATTATGCTTGCTATTAAAAAGGTTTTAGCAGATACAGATAAAATGCCAGTTTTAATTTTTGACGAAATAGATACTGGAATTAGTGGTAAAGCAGCTGGGGCTGTTGCAGAAAAATTAAATGGAATTTCTAAAAATCACCAAGTATTGTGTATTTCACATTTACCAAGTATTGCTGCAATTGCAGACTATAATTATTTTATTAGCAAAAAGGTAATCAACGAAAGAACTAATACTAATATAAAACTGTTAAATGAGAAAGAGACTTTAGAAGAGATTGCCCGTATTTCTTCTGGCGAAATTAATGAGGCTACTATTCAATATGCTATGCAGTTAAGAAATAAGAAAGTGAGTTAGTTTAGATACATTATATGTATAAATCTGGAAAAAATGGTTAAAATATCAAAAATAAAAAAAATGAAAGGAAGAAGATTTATGAAAGATTTTTTAGCCATAAAAAACATAGAAGCATTAGAAGTTTTAGACTCTAGAGGAAACCCAACAGTACAAGTAGAAGTAGTAACAGAAGGAGGATTTTCAGGAATAGCAATGGTTCCATCAGGAGCATCAACAGGAAGCTTTGAAGCAGTAGAATTAAGAGATGGGGACAAATCAAGATATTTAGGAAAAGGCGTAAGCAAAGCAGTAGAAAATGTAAACAAGAAAATAGCAAAAAAAATAATAGACATTAATGTATACGATCAAAGAAAAATAGACAGAACACTAGTAGAATTAGATGATACATTAAATAAATCGAATTTAGGAGCAAATGCAACACTAGGAGTATCACTAGCAGTAGCAAAAGCAGCAGCAAACTCATTAGGAATTGAACTATACAACTATATAGGAGGAATAAACGCAAAAGAATTACCAGTTCCAATGATGAATATTTTAAACGGAGGAAAACACTCAGACAACAACATAAACATACAAGAATTTATGATAGTACCAGTAGGAAGCATAACATTTGCAGAAAGACTAAAAAGAGGAGTGGAAGTTTATCATACACTAAAAAAAGTATTAAAAGAAAAAGGGCATTCAGTAGGAGTTGGAGATGAAGGTGGGTTTGCACCAGACTTAAAAAATGAAGAAGAAGCACTAGATGCTATAATAGAAGCAATAAAAAAAGCAGGGTATGAACCTGGAAAAGATATATGTTTAGCTTTAGACATAGCAAGTACGGAGATGTATGATGAAGCAAAAAAAACAGGAAGGGACGGATATTATTTTTGGAAAACAGATATATACAAAACTAAGCAAGAAATGATACAATATATTATAGAATTAACAGATAAATATCCAATTATATCAGTAGAAGATGGACTAGCTGAGGAAGACTGGGAATCATGGAGAGAATTAACAGAAAAATTAGGAGACAAAGTTCAACTTGTTGGAGACGATTTATTTGTAACAAATATAAAAAGACTTCAAAGAGGAATAAAGGAAAATGTAGCAAACGCAATTTTAATAAAACCAAATCAAATAGGAACTTTAACAGAAACCTTAGACACAATACAAGAAGCAAAAGAAAAAGGATATAAGACTATAATTTCCCATAGGTCAGGCGAAACAGAAGACACAACAATTGCAGATTTGGCAGTTGCCGTAAATGCTGGACAAATAAAAACAGGAGCACCTTGTAGAACTGATAGAGTCGCTAAATATAATAGACTTTTAAATATTGAAAATCAATTAAGAAGTTAATGAAACCTTTGGGACAGACGAGAAATATCTCAGGATTTTGTCGAAAAAAGGAGAAAAAGATGTACTACACATATATATTAAGATGTAAAGATAATTCATTATATACAGGAATAACAACAGATTTAGAAAGAAGATTGAAAGAACATAAAGAAAAAGGTGAAAAAACTGCAAAATATACATTGAGACATGAAGCAGTAAAAATGGAAATTGCTTGGAAATCAGAAAATAGAGTATTAGCTTCAAGATTAGAATATTATATAAAAAAATTAACTAAAAAACAAAAAGAAGAATTAATTAAAAGTCCAACATTGTTAAGTGAATTTTTAAAAGATAAAGTAGAAACTAATTTATATAATGTTATTTAATAAAAAATCAGAGAAAAGTTTATTCAACTCTTCTCTGACTCTTCTCATTATTAGAACTACACATTTTTTCATACTCTTTACACTTAATTTTATAATCCATTTGCATACACATATATCTATAATACAAAAAAGCCTGTTCATATTGAGCCATAGGATTAAACATCGGGTCACGATAGATATCACTCATATCAGGAGAAGGACCTCCTGGCATTTGCTGAAACATAGAATAATCCATAAAAGGTGGCATACCATTAAAATCTTTATCCATAAAATCACCCCAATCATACTAATAAATTATATTCAAAAACAAAGCAAATATTCTAAAAAAAGATTAAGACCAGCCTACAATACAGATAAAATTACAAATTAAAATTAAAAAATGAAAAAACATTAATAGCAACAAAAGTATAAAAAGCAGCCAAAACACCATGCAAAAATTTTCCATAAATATAAGGCTTTATAGACAAATCAGTTTTAGAAGTAATACTCAAAACCTGTAAAAGAACAGATAAACCACCAAATCCAAGTAAAAAAGCAGTTATAATAATATTAACCGAAATAGCTTTAATATTTATACTAGAAACATAACTAATGCCGTTAGTAATCTCTAATAAACCAGTAAGAATACCATAAACAAAAGAACTATCAATACTCAGAAAATTAAAAATAGGCGTAATAATAAAAACTAAACTATTCAAAATACCACTAGATTTCAAAATAGAAATTATACTAGAAAATATAACAACAAAGCCTCCAATCATTAAAACAGTAGAAATACTATTAGAAATACTTTTTCCTAAGACTTCACCTAAATTAGAAAAAGTAACATTTTTATATTTTTTATAGTTTGAATTTTTACTTCCAACATATTCAGGACTAGACGAATTAAACTTCCAAAACCTAAAAATTATTCCAACAGTAATGCAAGCTAAAATATGAGTAATTAATAATAATAATCCAATAGTAGAATTACCAAACATACTAATACCAACAGTTCCAACTATAAACAAAGGACCAGAATTATTGGTAAAACTTAATAATCTTTCACATTCCTCCTTTGAACAAATATTATTTTCTCTAAAATCACAAGCAATTTTAGCCCCAACAGGATAACCACTAATTAATCCCATAATAAATCCAAAAGAACCTTCACCTCTAATATTAAATAAAGGCTTCATTATTTTATTTAAATATCGTCCTAAACAATTTACAAAATTTGTGTTCATTAAAAGCTCTGTTGCTACAAAAAAAGGAAAAAGTGAAGGAACTACAGAACTAGCCCATAAGGATAAGCCTTTTTTTATTGCAGGTAAATTACTACTGGAAAACAATAATAAGCTTAATCCAAATGCTAAAAATACTAAAGAAAAAATATTTCTTCTTATTTTCAATACAAAAAAATGACACTTTGAAAACATATAATCACCATAATAAAATATATGAAATAACTAAATCAAAAATCACTAAAAAAAAGTTCAAGAATAAAATATACAAAAATAAGGAGGAAGTTTGTATGAAAAAACAAGCGATAAAAATTTTAGGAATATTTTTATCATTTATATTTACATTTATAACATCAATATATGCAATAACCCCACAAAGTGAATTAAAATATCAAGGCATAGATGTAAGTGACTGGCAAGGATACATAAATTATAATCAAGTAAAAAATGATGAAATAGATATAGTATATATAAAAGCAAGCCAAGGGCAAAAAATTAAAGACCCATATTTTGAATTGAATTATGAAAATGCAAAAGAAAATAATCTAAAAGTGGGATTTTATCACTTTTTAACTGCAACAAATATTGAAGAAGCAGAAAAAGAAGCAATATTTTTTTCATCAGTAATTTCTGGAAAGCAAGTAGATTGTAAATTGGCATTAGATTATGAACAATTTAACGACATCAATATAGAAAAAATAAATCAAATAGCATTAGCTTTTATGAAAAAAGTAGAAGAACTAACAAAAAAACAAGTAATTATTTATAGTGATTTGTATAATAGTAAAAATACCTTTAATAGTGAAGTTGCCAATAATTCAGAATTATGGATTGCATATTATGGAGATTATAGAAATTTAGAAAATGAAAACACAAGTTGGCAATATTTTATAGGAACTCAGTACACTGATGTAGGGAGAGTTGCTGGTATAAATGGAAATGTTGATAGAGATATTTTTTCAGAAAACATATTTTTAAGTGATACAACTGAAATCCCAAATACAGAAAATCCTAATATCGAAAATAATACAGAAACAATATACTATACAGTAAAAAGAGGAGATACTTTAAGCAAAATTGCTACTGCATATAGAACAACTGTTGAAGAAATAGCACAAATAAATGAAATTCAAAATGTAAATCTAATATATCCAAACCAAGTATTGAAGATTTTAGTAAATACAAATATTCACGGCAGTGAAAGCAATTCAACAGGAAAAACATATTATACAATAAAGAGGGGAGATACATTGTGGCAAATTGCATCAAAATATGGTGTGAGTGTGCAAAATATTGTTAATTGGAACAATATACAAAATCCAAATCTAATATATTCAGGCCAAAGAATTATAATATATGGAACATACAATACTACTCAAAGCCAATATTATTACTATACAGTGCAAAGAGGAGATTCGTTGTGGAAAATTGCCAGAAGATATGGAGTTAGTGTAAGATGGATTGCAAGATTAAATGGAATTAGAAATCCAAATTTAATTTATCCTGGACAAATATTAAAAATATGAATAAAAATATAAAAAAAGCACATGCTTTAGTTGGGAGGCATGTGTTTTATGATGGATAATAAAAACAATATAATGGATGATTTAGATGAGGGGGAAGATGCAACAAAGTATGGAGAGTTTGTTACAACATATTTTGCTTGGGTGCCAATGTCAAAACAAAAAGAAAATGTAAAAAAATTAGAAAATATAACAAAAAAGAAAGAAAAATAAAGATAAAAAGAGCAAAAAGGAAAATAAAAGTCAAAGAAAGTCAGAAAAGGTCAAAAAACGAAATTGAAATATTAAAAAAAGAAAGTATAATATATATGTAGGTCAAAGAAAGTCAAAGACAGAAAAATATTAAAACCGCACAAAAAGACAAAAAAATTAAGAGGAGGCTGATAAAATGAGAATGTCAGATGTAATTGAAGAATTTATAAAAGATTTATTTGATGAAGATGAAAGTGATTTAGTAGAAATACAAAGAAATGAATTAGCACAACATTTTAATTGTGTTCCATCACAAATAAATTATGTAATATCAACAAGATTTAAACCATCACAAGGGTACTATGTAGAAAGCAAAAGAGGTGGTGGAGGCAACATCAAAATCAAAAAAATAACAAACACAAAATCAGATTATATAATGCATATAATAAATAATATAGGAAAGACAATTACAGTAAATGACATAGATATTTTATTAAGTGATTTTTTAACATACAATATAATAACAAAACAAGAAGCTAAACTTTTAAAAGTAGCAACAAGTGATAATGTCTTAAAATTAGATAAAGATATTAAAGATGAAGTGCGTGCTAGAATATTTAAAAATATGCTATTAAATATAGAATAAAATAATTAGATAGGAGTGATTAATATGTTATGTGAAAATTGTGGAAAGAGAGAAGCAAATGTTAGATATTCAGAAAATATTAATGGAGTAAAAAAGGAGATGAATCTATGTGAAGAATGCAGTGAAAAATTAGGAATATCATCAAAAATGGATTTTAGTATGCCATCATTAGATATACCAAGTTTTTTCAGAAGCTTTTTAGAAGATTTCAGCACACCAGATTTTATGCCATTGCTAAATGAAGTTAAACAAATCAAATGTGATAGTTGTGGATCAACTTTTGATGACATAATAAACACAGGTAGATATGGGTGTGCAAATTGCTATGATGTTTTTGAAGATAGAATGGATCCAATTCTAAAAAAATTGCAAGGTTCAAACAAACACAACGGAAGATTAGGAAAAATATCAGATAATAAAATGAAATTTGAAGAAGATAAAAAATCAGAAAAGGAACAAAATAAAAAGGAAAATAAATTAGAAAAATTACAAGAAGATTTAAAATTAGCAATAAAAGAAGAAAGATATGAAGATGCAGCCAAAATAAGAGATGAAATAAAAAAAGAAGAAAAATAAGATTTGTCCAAAAAGAACCGTCCCGTTTGGACATTTTGTCCAAATAGAACCGTCCCTGTTGGACATGGAGAAGAAAGGTGATAATATGAATTGGTATTTACAAAGTGGAAAAGAATCTGATGTAGTAACAAGTACAAGAATAAGATTTGCAAGAAATTTACCAGAATTCAAGTTTAATTTGAAAGATAAAAAAGACATAGAAAACCTAAAAAACAAAATAAAAGAAAATGTATTTGCAATAGGGTATGGACTAAAATACTTAGAACTAAAAGACATGGACGATATAACAAAAATGAGTTTAGTAGAAAGGAATTTAATAAGTTCAGAGTATGCAATGCACAATGAAAATGGAGCAATACTAATAAATGATGAAGAAAATATCTGTATAATGATAAATGATGAAGATCACTTGAAAATTCAAGTATTCAGTAGTGGTTTAGAATTAGAAAATACATTAAATTATGCAATAGAACTAGACCAAAAAATTGAGGAAGTTTTAGGATATGCAACAAGTAAAAAATATGGATATTTAACAAGTTTACCAACAAATTGTGGTACAGGCTTAAAAGCATCTGTAATGGTACATTTACCAGCACTTACAATAACTAAAAATATTAATAAGGTATTTTATACAATAAACAATTTTGGAGTAAATATTGTTGGCGCATATGGAGAAAATAGCAAAGAACTTGGAGATGTTTTCCAAATTTCTAACAAGAGAACATTAGGAGTTACAGAAAAAGAAATAATAGAAAATATCAAAGTGGTTACAGAAAAATTAATTGAACAAGAAAGAAAAGCAAGAAAATTTTTAGCAAAAGATACAATTGATTTAGAAGATACAATATACAGAAGTTATGGATTACTAAATAATTGTAGAAAAATTTCTTTGGAGGAAGCACAAAAGTTGATATCAAATGTTAAGATAGGCACAGATTTAGGAATATTACCAGAATTAAATGATAGCAAGGTTCAACAGTTGATTTTATATACTAAACCTGCAAATATGCAGAAATATTTGGGTGAACAATATGAGACTTTGGAAAGAGATATAAAAAGGGCAGAGGTTATAAAGAAAATAATTAATGAAAAATAAAAAAGCCTCCAAGGAGGCTGTGATTACTCTAATTATTTTTTCCATCTTTGGAAACTAGAGAAAAACCAATAAGAATCGTAACAATGGTAGTTAGTATATCTTTAAAAACCAAAGTTACTACAATAGATATAGCTGCAACACAAATGTATCCTACTATTTTTGTAATATTCATAGTAATCCTCCTTGAAAGTATTAGCATTAAGCTAGGTACAGATATAATTATTAATTATATCAATTAATAAAGTAACTTAAAAAATTATAGCATGATAAACATAAAATGTCAATAATAAAAAGATAATGACCATTTAAGAACCGTCCCAAATGGACAAAATGTCCAAATAGAACCGTCCCATTTGGACATTTGGACATTGAACAATAGAAAGGTAAGGTGATAAAAATGACATACAAATTTACGAATAGAGCAAACAAAGCAATAGAAATTGCAAACGATATAGCCTTAGAACTAGGACATAGCTATATAGGCACAGAACATATACTATATGGACTAGCAAAAGAAGGCGGAGGAATAGCATCAAAAGTACTAGAAAACCAAGATGTTACAGCAGAAGATATCTTAAACAAAATAGAAGAATTAATAGGCAGAGATGAGCCAATAGAAAACATAGTAGACTTTACACCAAGAACAAAAAGAGTAGTAGAGTCAGCATTTATAGAAGCCAGAAAATTAGGATATAACTTTATAGGAACAGAACATTTATTAATAGGAATACTAAGAGAAGGAGACTGTGTTGCTACAAAAATCCTATTAGAATTAAATGTAAATATACCAAAACTATACAATGAAATTATAAAAGTAATAAATGAAGGAGAAGATAATCAAGGAGAAGAAGAAACAACAAATTATTCAAACGGTTCAAAAAGAAGAGGAAAAGGAAGCTATAACCAAACTCCAACATTAAATCAATTTGGAGAAGACTTAACAAAAAAAGCAGAAGAAGGCAAGCTTGACCCAATCATAGGAAGAAAAGAAGAAATAGAAAGAGTTATTCAAATTTTGTCTAGAAGAACAAAAAATAACCCATGTTTGATAGGTGAACCAGGTGTTGGCAAAACAGCAGCAGTAGAAGGATTAGCTCAAAAAATAGTTTCAGGAGATGTTCCAGAAATTTTAAAAGATAAAAGAGTTGTAACTTTGGACATTTCAGGAATGGTAGCAGGTGCAAAATATAGAGGAGATTTTGAAGAAAGAATAAAAAAAGCATTAAATGAAGTAAAAAAAGCAGGGGATATAATTCTTTTTATAGACGAAATCCATACAATAGTTGGAGCAGGAGCTGCAGAAGGAGCAATTGATGCAGCAAACATATTAAAGCCACTATTAGCAAGAGGAGAAATTCAATTAGTTGGTGCAACTACTTTAAATGAATATAGAAAATTTATTGAAAAAGATGCAGCACTAGAAAGAAGATTTAGTCCAGTTACTGTAAATGAACCATCAGAAAAAGATACAGTTTCAATTTTAAAAGGCATTAGAGACAAATATGAAGCACATCATAATGTAAAAATCACAGATGAAGCAATAGAAGCGGCAGTCAAATTATCTGTTAGATATGTAAATGACAGATTTTTACCAGACAAAGCAATTGATTTAATAGATGAAGCTTCTTCAAGAGCAAGACTAAAAACATATACAGAGCCAGATAATTTAAAACAAATGCAAGAAGACATTGAAAAAATTAAAAATGAAAAAGAAGAAGCTGTATTGAATCAAAAATTTGAAAAAGCAGCAGAACTAAGAGATGAAGAAAAAAATTTAAAAGAAAAATTTGAAAAAGAACAAAGTAAATGGAAAAATAAAAATACAAAATCAATAGTGACTATAACAGAAGAAAATATAGCAGAAGTTATAGCAAGTTGGACAGGAATTCCAACTAAAAAGATAACAGAGGATGAAAATGAAAAATTAAAAAATCTAGAAACAGAATTGCATAAAAGAGTAATAGGTCAAAATGAAGCAGTCGAAGCAGTAGCAAAGGCAATAAGAAGAGGAAGAGTAGGATTAAAAGACCCTAAAAGACCAATAGGTTCGTTCTTATTCTTAGGACCAACAGGTGTAGGAAAAACAGAACTTTCAAAAGCCTTAGCAGAAGTTTTATTTGGTGATGAAAATGCAATGGTAAGAGTAGATATGTCAGAATTTATGGAACCACACTCAGTATCTAAATTAATAGGAGCTCCTCCAGGATATGTTGGCTTCGACGATGGTGGACAATTAACAGAAAAAATAAGAAGAAAACCATATTCAGTAATATTATTTGACGAAATAGAAAAAGCACACCCAGATGTAATGAATATGCTACTTCAGATACTTGAAGACGGTAGACTAACAGACAGTCAAGGAAGAACAGTAAACTTCAAAAATACAGTAATAATAATGACATCAAATTTAGGAGCAAGATTAATAACAGACAAAAAACATTTAGGCTTCACAAATTCTCCAAATGAAGAAAACAAATCAATAGATATTCAAAAAGAATATGAAGATACAAAAAAAGAAGTAATGGCAGAACTAAAAAAAGAACTAAGACCAGAATTCATAAATCGTATTGACGAAATAATTGTATTCCATAAATTAAACGATAAAGAAATTAACCAAATTATAGATATAATGTTAAAAGAAGTTGTAAACAGACTAAAAGAGCAAAAATATGACATTGAACTAGAACCAGAAGTAAGTGAAATGATTGCCAAAGAAGGAATTGACAAAAACTTTGGTGCAAGACCATTAAGAAGAACAATTCAAAATTTAGTTGAAGATAAATTAGCTGAAGAAATCCTAGATGGCAAATTAAGTAAAGGCAAATTAGCAAAATTTACTGTAAAAGATGGAAAAATGAGACAGTTAGGGTAATACCTAATTTGCCTCATCTTTTTTGTCAAAAAATGTCAAATGACTTTACTATTTTAAAAGTTATGATATAATTTAAAATGTTTATATATTAATATTTTGCAGTAAAAGACCCATAGGTAGACCATAGCTATGTTTTTTACAAAAAATATTAATATATAACATTAAAAAATATAAGGAGGTAAAAAATGCCAAATTGGGGAGAACACTTATTAATAGCTAATAAAATACTAAAAAAAATAAAACTAGATGAAAACTTATTCCTTTTTGGAAACATATTACCAGATGTACAAGACGGATATTTAGTAAAAGGAATATCAAACATACAACCACACAAATCAAACCATTATGACTTAAATGGAGAAAAATATGACCCTAACAATAAAAAAGAATATGAAGTCTTTTATGAAATAAACCACGAAAAAATGAATAATCCTATAGTAATTGGGTATTTAGCACATTTAATAACAGACTCATTGTGGAACGAAGCATTTTATGGTGGAAAATGTGTAAAAGAAAATGACAAAATAATAGGCTTTATGAATAAAAAGAATGAATTAATTAAAGCAGACAAAACAGAGTTAAGAAAAAATAAACAAAAAGACTTTGAAGCCTTCCAATATTACATTTATAAAAATTATAATATGAATTTACCACAATTTAGTGTGGAAATATCAAAAAATGCGAATATTTTAGATAATATTAATATAAATGATGAAGATGTAAAAAAAGTTGTAGATTATATAAGAAAAACAAAATCAGAAGCAATAAATAAAAATGAAGAAACGCAAATATTTACAACAAAAGAATTAGAAAAACAAATAGACTACACTGTAGACTTTGTATACAATTTCTTAAAACAAACAAAAAAACTTACACAGTAACCATAAATATGTAAAAATTTCCAAAAAAGCTTGATAATCAATAAAAAATGTAGTATACTATTTAAGGTTAACCTTTTACTTAGCTTTTAAGCAAAGCACCAAAACTAAAAGCTCAGTTAAAGGCAATAAAAATATAATAGGAGGTGTAAACATGACAAAAGAAAGAAAACAAGAAATCATTAACACTTATAAAAGAGAAGAAAAAGACACTGGATCATCAGAAGTACAAATAGCTCTTTTAACAGAAAGAATTAATGAATTAACAGAACACTTAAAAGTACATGTTAAAGATAATCACTCAAGAAGAGGATTATTAAAAATGGTTGGTAAAAGAAGAAACTTATTAAACTATTTAGCAAAAAAAGATGTTCAAAGATACAGAGACATTGTTGAAAAATTAGGATTAAGAAAATAATTTCATAAAGAAGCCTATGCAAAACAAAAGATTTGACATAGGCTTTTATTTTAAGATAGCCATGATTTAGGTAAGTAGCTTGTATAATGTGCTGGAAAAACCAGAATATTATAGAGGTTACAATCTAGATTTGGCTAAAATGAGGAATTAGGAGGAAAGATATGTTTGAATTTATAAAAAAATGGTGCAAAAAAGAAGAAAAAGGAGAGAAAAATAAAATGTTTAAAACTTATGAAACAGAATTAGCAGGAAGAAAACTTGTAATCGAAACAGGTAAAATGGCAGGATTAGCAAATGGAAGCGTATTAGTTAGATATGGAGATACAGTTGTAATGGTAAATGTTACAGCATCAAAAGAACCAAAAGACGGAATAGACTTTTTCCCACTATCAGTAGATTATGAAGAAAAACTATACGCAGTTGGAAAAATACCAGGATCATTCCAAAAAAGAGAAGGAAAACCAAGTGACAAAGCAATACTTACATCAAGAGCAATAGACAGACCATTAAGACCATTATTCCCAAAAGACTTCAGAAATGATGTAGTAGTAGTTGCAACAGTTCTATCAGTAGACCAAGATAATTCACCAGAAGTAGCAGCAATGATAGGTGCTTCAGCAGCATTATCAATTTCAGATATACCATTTGGAGGACCAACAGCAGCTGTAAATGTTGGAATAGTTGATGGAAAAATCATAATAAACCCAACAGAAGAACAAAGAAAAGTATCAGATTTAACACTAACAGTTGCAGGAACTGAAGAAAAAATAGCTATGATTGAAGCAGGAGCAAATGAAATACCAGATGATGTTATGCTAGAAGCAATTAAAGAAGGTCACAAAGAAATCAAAAAAATATGCAAATTCATTGAAAAAATGAAAGAAGAAATAGGAAAACCAAAATTTGAATACAAATCATTTGCAGTTAACCATGATGTATATGAATTTATAGAAACAAACTTTGAAGAAGATGTAAAACAAGCACTTCAAGAAGCAGACAAAGAAACTAGAGACAACAATGTATCAGAAGTAACTGACAAAATAATAACAGCATACACAGAAAAATTTGGAGAAGAACAAGCAACAGAACACAAAGCTGACATAGCAGAAGCTATATACAAATTAGAAAAGAAATGTGTAAGAAACATGATTTTCTTTGAACATAAAAGAGTTGACGGAAGAGCACTAGACGAAATAAGACCATTATCATGTGAAATAGATTTATTACCAAGAGTACATGGAAGTGCATTATTCACAAGAGGACAAACTCAAGTACTTTCAGTTACAACATTAGGAATGGAATCAGAAGAACAAGAATTAGACGGAATAGACACTCAAACATCAAAAAGATATATGCACCAATATAACTTCCCAAGCTACAGCGTAGGTGAAGCAAGAGCTTCAAGAGGACCAGGAAGAAGAGAAATAGGACATGGAGCATTAGCAGAAAAAGCATTAGTACCAGTACTACCATCAATTGAAGAATTCCCATATGCAATAAGAGTTGTATCAGAAGTATTATCATCAAATGGTTCAACATCACAAGCAAGTATATGTGGAAGCACATTAAGCTTAATGGCAGCAGGTGTACCAATTAAAAGACCAGTTGCAGGTATTTCAACAGGACTTGTAACAAACCCAGACAACGAAAATGACTATGTAATGTTAACAGACATACAAGGAATAGAAGACTTCTTTGGAGATATGGACTTTAAAGTTGGTGGAACAGAAAAAGGTATAACAGCAATACAAGTTGATATTAAAGTAGACGGTTTATCATATGACATAATTAAAGAAGCATTTGAAAGAACAAGAGTTGCAAGAAAACATATATTAGATGATATAATGAAACCAGTAATTGCAGAACCAAGAAAAGAAATATCAAAATATGCACCAAAAATAGTAAATACAACAATCAAAGTAGAAAAAATAAAAGATGTTATCGGAAAAGGTGGAGAAACAATAAACAAAATAATAGATGCAACAGGAGTAAAAATAGACATCAAAGAAGATGGACAAGTATTCATCTATTCAGAAGATTCAGAAAAAGCAAATCAAGCATTAGACATGATAGAAGACATAGTAAAAGAAGTTGAAGTTGGCGGAATTTATTATGGACAAGTTACAAGAATAGCAGCATTTGGAGCATTTGTAGATTTAGGAATAAATGGAAAAGAAGGATTACTTCATATTTCTAAAATCTCTAAAGAAAGAATTAAAAAAGTAGAAGATGTGCTAAAAGTAGGAGATAGAATTACTGTTAAAGTTATTGAAATAGACAATCAAGGTAGAATTAATTTAACAGCTATATTATCTGATGACAAAGAAGAAAAAAAGGAAGTTGAAGAATAATATAAAAAGAAGCGTTAAAAAATAGCGCTTCTTTATTAATTAATATTGCTAAAAAAATACAATTAATGTATAATATAATCCAGGAGAAAAAAATGAAAAAAATAGAAAAAATTATATCATGGATAATAATTATAATTATATTAGTAATAGCATTAAAATTTTATAAAAGTAACAATTTCAATGAATTTATAAGAAGTGAAATGGAAATACACACATCAGAATTCAAAAGAGACCCAGAAATAAAATATTCAAAATCAAGTAGTTACAGAATAGTATCAAACACAAAGAACGACGCAACATTTTACAAAACAGTAAAAGTACAAAAAAATATGCCATATAAAGTAACTTGCATGGTAAAAACAGAAAACATAATACCAGAAGACAACCTATCAGGAGTAGGAGCACAAATATCAATAATAGGAACAACAGAAAAATCAGTAGCAATAACAGGCACACAAGACTGGCAAAAAATAGAAATGATATTTAATTCCAAAAACAGAGAAGAAGTAAAAATAGGATTTAGACTTGGAGGATATTTAGGCAAGTGCACTGGAACAGCATGGTTCTCAGACTTTACACTTGAAGAAGGAACAACAACAGAAAGCAATAACTGGAATTTTGCATGCTTTATATTTGAAAACACTGATGTAATAGTAGACAATAAAGAAATAAAAATATCAATGACTGAAAGTGATAAATCAGATATAAAAGACACAATAAAAAGATTTAAAACAACAGTAAGTGAATTATCACAAAATAAAATGACAGCAAATTGTGAAATTTATAACATAGAAGAACCAATAACAAAATTAACATATGATGAAGAATTTGGATATTTTGTAGCAGCAGAAGACATTGAAAATAGCATAAAAAACATTGTACAACAAAACGACTTTGATCATATATTTGTTATAATCAGACTAGGAAATGAAAAATACAGAGATAATATTCAAATAAATGATTGGATAGGACTTCGGATATATGGACTATTACGGAATAGGATATTCAAATATCAGACTACCAAATTCATCAAGAAGCTATGTATATAGATATGATACAAGAATAAATACATTTCCAGAAGAAGTATTTTTACATGAATTTTTACACTCATTAGAAAGAACTTCAGAAGAATATGACTATGACATACCAGCATTACACGACTATGAAAAATATGGATATAAAAATCAAAACTTAACCGGACTAAAACAATGGTATCAAGACTACATGAACAAAAACATTAAAACTTCAACTGGGTATATAGGATTACCACAAGAAGTATATACATTAAAACCAGCCAAAAGCACAGATTTCAAATATTCATATAAGATAAATGAATTTAAAGAACCACAAAATATAATAGAAGAAATAAGACAATTATTCATAAATGCTATAAACAATGCTAAAAACATAAAAAAAGTATTTAGCAACAGAAATAATCAAAATTTAGAAATCAATAGCACTATATAGAAAGAATGGAGTAAAAATGAAAGTATCAGATTTTAATTATAATTTACCAGAAGAACTAATAGCACAAGTACCTTTAGAAAAAAGAGATGAATCAAGATTAATGATTCTAGATAGAGAAAAACAAACAATAGAACATAAAACTTTTAAAGACATAATTGATTATTTAGAACCGGGTGATTGCTTAGTAAGAAACAACACAAAGGTAATTCCAGCAAGAATTTATGGTAAAAAAGAAACAGGAGCAAATGTTGAATTTTTATTATTAAATAATATAGAGGGAGACATATGGGAAAGCATAGTAAGACCGGGAAATAAATTACATATTGGAACAAAAGTAATATTTGGAGATGGATTACTAGAAGCGGAAATTATAGACACAATGCCAGGAGGAACAAGAAAAGTTAAATTCCATTACACAGGAATATTTAACGAAATATTAGACCAAATTGGATTAATGCCATTGCCACCATATATACATGAAGAATTAAAAGACAGAGATAGATATCAAACAGTCTATGCAAAATACAACGGTTCAGCAGCAGCACCAACAGCTGGACTACATTTTACACCAGAATTATTGAAAAAAATAGAAGAAAAAGGTGTAAAAATAGCAAATGTTACCTTACATGTAGGAATAGGCACATTTAGACCAGTAAAAGAAGATACAGTAGAAGCACACGAAATGCACTCAGAACATTACTATATAAAACAAGAAGACTGTGATAAAATAAATCAAACAAAACAAGAAGGAAAAAGAGTAATAGCAGTAGGAACAACATCTTGTAGAGTATTAGAAACTGTAGCAGATGAAAAGACCGGCCTTGTAGAACCAACAGAAGGAGATACACAAATATTTATTTATCCAGGATATAAATTTAAATGTATAGATGGACTAATAACAAACTTCCATTTACCACAATCAACATTATTAATGCTAGTATCAGCATTAGCAGGAAAAGATTATATAATGGGAGCATATGAAGAAGCAGTAAAAGAAAAATATAGATTCTTCAGTTTTGGAGATGCAATGTTTATAAAATAACCGGGATTAATGGACACCATATAAAATCCCCAAATAGTGAAATGGAGTGAAAGAAAAAGATGAAACCAGCAGTAACATATGAATTATTACACGAGTGTAAACAATCAGGAGCAAGAAGAGGAGTAGTACATACTCCACATGGAGACATACAAACACCAATATTTATGCCAGTTGGAACACAAGCAACAGTAAAATCAATGACACCAGAAGAATTGAAAGAAGAAGTAAAAGCACAAATAATATTATCAAATACATACCACTTGTATTTAAGACCGGGACAAGATATAGTCAAAGAAGCAGGAGGACTTCATAAATTTATGAATTGGGACAGACCAATCTTAACAGACAGTGGAGGATTTCAAGTTTTCAGTCTAGGAGACTTAAGAACAATATCAGAAGAAGGAGTACAATTTAAATCACATTTAGACGGAAGTAAACACTTTTTTACACCAGAATCTGTAATGAAAACTGAAGAAGATTTAGGAGCAGATATAATAATGGCATTTGATGAGTGCTGTCCATATCCATCAACATATGAATACACAAAAAATTCAATGGAAAGAACCACAAGGTGGGCAAAAAGGTGCAAAGACGCACATGTAACAGAAAATCAAGCCCTATTTGGAATTATTCAAGGTGGTTTTTATGAAGACTTAAGAGACAAAAGCTTACAAGATTTAGTAGAACTAGACTTACCAGGATATGCAATCGGTGGAATAAGTGTTGGTGAGCCAAAAGAAGAATTCTTAAAAATGCTTTACTACACAGCACCAAAAATGCCAAAAAATAAACCAAGATATTTAATGGGAGTCGGAACACCAGATTACTTAATAGAAGCCGCAATAGCCGGAATTGACATGTGTGACTGTGTATTACCAACAAGAATTGCAAGAAATGGAACAGCATTAACATCACATGGAAAAGTCGTAGTAAGAAATGCAACATACGAAAGAGACTGGGGACCATTAGACCCAGAATGTGACTGCTATACATGTAAAACTTACACTAGAGCATATATAAGACATTTAGTAAAAACAAACGAAATATTAGGAGTAAGATTATTATCAATTCATAATTTAAGATTCTTGACTAAATTAATGGAAAGAGTTAGAATAGAAATAGAGAATGATAATTTATTGACATTTAGAGATGAATTTTATAAAAAATATGGATATACAAATTAATATAGTATATTAATTTTAGGGGGAATACAAATGAATCTAATTGATGAAAGTTTTGAAACAAAAAAAGTAGATAATTCTAAGAAAATCGCTAAAATACTACTTGCAACAATAGCTGTTTTAATAATAGCAATAATAGGAATATTTATAGCCATAGTATATATGCAAGATAGTACATTAAAACTTTATATAAATGGAAACACAAATGAAAAAGTCAAAGAAATGATGGTTATAGAAGCAGACGGCACAATATATTTTCCTATAAAAGAAATAGCAGCATATCTAGGATATGAAAGCTACAACGGAGAATATGCAGACAAATCAGAAGATGCAAGCAAATGTTACATACAATGTGACGACGAAATTGTAAATTTTGCTTTAAACTCAAATAAAATATATAAATTAACAACATCAAACAGCAATGATAACTATAACTATTATTATGCTTTCAGACCAGTAAAAGCAATGAACGGAAAATTATATGCAACCTCAGACACAATAGAAAATGCCTTCAATATATCTTTCACATATGATGAAAGCAAACAAAGAGTATATATTTATACAATGCCATATTTAATAAACGCGTACAGTGCTAAAGTACTAGATTATGGATATGAAGCAATAAGCGATAACTTTACAAATAAGAAAACAGTACTAAATGACATGTTAATAGTAACTAAAAATCAAGGTAAAACATATGGAGTAATAGACACAAAAGGAAATACAGTTATTGAAGCAAAATATGATAATATAACATACTTACCAAACTCAGGAGATTTCTTAATTAGAAGCAATAATAAAGTTGGAATAATATCAGCAAAAAGAGAAACAAAAATACAAATTTTATATGACAGTCTAGAAATGATAGACAGCAATTCAGGCTTATATTTAGCAAAAAAAGATGATAAATACGGAGTAATAGATTCCAAAGGAAATATAAAAATTTATATAGAATATGACCAAATAGGAATTGACAATACACAATTTGAAAAAAACAATATAAAAAATAAATATTTATTAGACAATGGAATGATACCAGTAAGAAAAGACAAATACTGGGGAGCATTTGACAAAAATGGAAATCAAATAGTAGACTTTGAATATGATAGTTTTGGTTATATAGCTTCAAACAATAAAGATGCAATTAATTTACTATTAATACCAGATTATAACATGTTAGTTGCCTGCAAAAACAAGAAATATACATTAATAAATTCAGCAGGAACAATGCAAGTAAATCCAGTACTTGATGATGTATATATGGTAATAAGTTCAGGAAAGAAATATTATTACATGAATGTGAACAATCAAACAATAGATGTAGAAGAATATTTAGACAGTGTAGGAGTAAAAACAACAAATAATTAAAATATATAAAAAATACCTAAAGCAAAAAACTTTTAGGTATTTTTTTTTAGTACATGAATATAAATATATATATAAATAAGTGTATAAAAAGTATTTATAGTAACCAAAGAAACAAGGGAGAATATATATGTTTAATGTAACTGTATTAAAAATGAAAGACATAATAAAATATCTTGTAGGAATTACAATAACAATATTTTTTGTTATATACACTACAAGATATTTTTTATCTTTAAAAAACAATAAAAAAGAAGAAAATATAAAGCAAAGTAAAATAGAAGTATTACAATTTGGAACTTTAACAAGTTGTCTAGATAAAACAATTCCGACAATGTCAAGTATAAATGGAGAAAATAAAAAAGAAGAAGAAAAATCAACAAATTACTTTGAAGAATTTTTAAAAACAGAAATTAGTAGTATAAAAGGAATTGAAAAAACAGAAAAAAATAATAACATAGAAATAAAGAAAGAAACAGAGAAAAATGAACCAAAAGACGAAGAAAAAACAGAAGAAATAACTTTAGCCAATGCAACAAATATAAAAACAGAAGTAGTAACAGAAAATCCTATATCAGAAAATTATAATGCTCAATATGAAAATGTAAAAATAAAAAATCAAACAACATATGAATTAACAGAAGACATGTTAAAACCAGATATAACAATAGAAAACAAAAATATATTAATATTTCATACTCACAGTTGTGAAAGTTATACATCCAGCGAAAAATATCCATATACACAAACAGGAAATTATAGAACTACAGATTTAAACTACACAGTAACAAGAGTAGGAACAGAACTAGAAAATTATTTAAAAAAATATAATTTAAATGTTGAACATAATACATCTTATCATGATTATCCTTCTTACAACGGCTCATATACCCACTCATTACAAACAGTAGAAAATATGTTACAAACAACTCCAGCAGATATAATAATTGATTTACATAGAGATGCAATAGGGTCAAGAGCAGACTATGCTCCAACAGTTAAAATAGGAGATGATTATTGTGCTCAAATAATGTTTGTAATTGGTACCAATGAGGGAGGATTATGGCACCCAAATTGGAATCAAAATTTGAAATTTGCCGTAAAAATTCAAGAAAAGGCAGAAGAAATGTATCCAGGATTGTTTAAACCTATCATGCTAACTAAATCTAGATATAATCAACACACTGGAAAATATGCCAATATAATGGAAGTAGGAGCTACAGGAAATACACTAGACCAATGCCTAAATAGTATGAAATATTTATCTGCTATTATAAATGAGGTTTTAAAATAATATAAAAAAATATAAAATACCCCTTTCATAACTAAAAAAGTTATGATATAGTATAAGCATAAAAAATATGCGAAGGGGAAAATGAATATGAAACAAAAAATGGCAAAAGAGCAAATTGAAAAAAAGAAAAAAACAATTATAAAAACATTTATAACAATACTAGTAATATTAGTAATTGGAATAATAGGATATAAAATCAATGATTACATTATATTAGATAAAAACAAAACAATAAATTTAGTAATCAACAACAAAAATGTAACACTAAACCTAAAGAAAGATATATTTATAGAAGAAGACGAAATATATATATCAAAACAAGATTTAGGAAACTTCTTTGATAAATATATATATGAAGACACAAAAAATAACCAAATAATAACAACATATGATAATAAAATAGCAGCAATTAGTTTAGAAGAAAATAAAATAAACATAAATGGCTCAAATAAAACAACATATGCACAACCAATAAAAAAAGACAATACAATTTATATCCCAATACAAGAACTTGAAGATGTATATGGAATAGAAATTAAATATATAGAAAATTCAAAAGTATTAACAATAGATTCAACATCTAAAGAACAGAAAAAAGCAATGATTACAAAAAATGTAGCAGTAAAATCATCAAAAAAATTTATAGCAAAAACAATAGATAGAGTCCAAAAAGGAAGCTATGTTGTAGTAATATCAGAAGAAAAGGGATATACAAAAATTAGAACAGAAAATGGAAAAATAGGGTATGTAAAATCTAATAAAATTGCAAATACAGTTACAGTAAGAGAAGAAATAAAAACTACAAATCAAATTGAAGGAAAAGTAAATTTAGTATGGGATTATTATTCAGAATATGCAACAGCGCCAGATAGAACAGGGGTTACAATGGAAGGTGTAAATGTAGTATCCCCAGCATTTTTTCACCTAAATTCAAAAGGACAACTAACAGAAAACATAGGACAAGCAGGAAAAGAATATATACAATGGGCACATAATAATGGATATAAAGTTTGGCCAATGGTACAGAATGCAGGAAATGGAATGTTAACCGTTACTTCAGAAATTATGAACGACTATAATAAAAGACAACAATTGATAGAAGACATTGTGGAAGCATGTGTTGAATATAAATTAGATGGAATAAATTTAGATTTTGAAAATATGAAACAAGCAGACAAAGATATGTATTCAAGATTTGTAATAGAGCTAACACCAAGGCTAAAAGATATAGGTGTTGTAATTTCTGTTGATGTAACAGCACCAGACGGTTCAGAAACATGGTCATTATGTTTTGACAGACATGTAATAGGCGATGTGGCAGATTATATAGTATTTATGGCATATGATGAATATGGAACTTCAAGCAACAAATCTGGAACAACAGCTGGATATGACTGGGTTGAATTAAGCCTTAACAAATTTTTAAAAACAGAAGAAATAGAAAGCCAAAAAATAATTTTAGCAATTCCATTATACACAAGACTATGGACAGAAGATAGTTCAGGAAATATTGTAAAATCACCAAGTGCTGTATCTATCAAAAACATAGAAAAAGTATTACCAAGTAATGTAGAGAAAAAATGGGACGAAGATTTAAAACAATATTATGTAGAATATCAAGAAGATTCATACATTAAAAAAATGTGGATAGAAGATGAAAATTCACTAAAAGAAAAAATTTCTTTGATATCAAAAAATAATTTAGGTGGAGTTGCTTCTTGGGAAAAAGGAATGGAGACAGAGAATTTCTGGACATTTTTAAACGAAAATTTAAATAAATAATAAAAAAAGCATATTGTTTGAAAATAAAATAAACAATATGCTAAATTTTTGCAAAAACTATTGACTTTTCAGGGGTTACAAATATATAATGACTAAAAGAACATTTGGAGGTATTCAAGGCACATGCAAATAGAAAATGTATATTATACAACAGAAAAATATGGAAACTTAACAGATGAACAAATAATATCTCAAATCAAAGAAGGGGACGAGCAAGCTTTATCTTTTTTACTTGAAAAGTATAAGGATTTAGTAAGATCAAAAGTTGGCAAATATTTTATAATTGGTGCAGAAAAAGAGGATATTGTACAAGAAGGCATGATAGGCTTGTATAAAGCTGTAAAAGGTTTTGATAACAGTAAACAAAACACATTTAAAACATTTGCAAATCTATGTATAGAAAGACAATTAATATCAGCAATTAAAAGTTCCAATAGACAAAAACATATGCCACTTAATTCATATTTATCTTTGAACACATCTGCTTATGACAATGATGAAGATGGAGCTGAGTTAATAGAAACATTTGAGGTTGATACAATAGAAGATCCATTAGAAACAATAATGAAAAAAGAATACTTTAACGAAATTCAAAATACAATGCACAAATCTTTAAGTAAATTTGAAGAAAAAGTATTGGATAGATATATACAAGGCGATAGTTATGAAATTATTGCAAAAAGATTAGAAACACCAGTAAAGTCAGTTGACAATGCAATTCAAAGAATTAGAAAAAAAGCTATCAAAAACATATTTAACGAATAAAAAATATATAAGGGAAAAAAGAAATTTATTCTAATTTCCCTTTAAATGTATTAATGCTTGCATAGCTCAGTTGGTAGAGTGCTGCCTTGGTAAGGCAGAGGTCACGGGTTCAACTCCCGTTGTAAGCTCCATAAAAAAGAACCATATAATATGGTTCTTTTTCGACTTTTGCTATGCAGAGACTGATACTCCATGCTTGTGGCAAGTAAGGCTCCTCACCGAAATTTCATGATTAAGAATAAGCAAAATATTTTGGATATCCCAAAAAGCCTTTTCATTCTCATGATTGAGAAGGTAAGTGGCTTTTATAACCCGAGCCTTGTCTCGAGCAGCCTTCAACTCCTGAAAAGTCATTTTTTTAATGTCAACTTCGACATCAAAAATTTTTTGCATAATATTGTCCCTCCTTAAGATGTATTTATATATAAATTATACCACAAAATATACTCAAAAATCAAATTTTTTAGATAATACAGCAACGAAGCAAAGGCAGTAAACTTGATTTTTGACCGATTTTATGTTAAACTATAATTATAAGTCAAGAACTTATGTAGAAAAAACCAATTAAAATTTTTTTAGGAGGAAAAACAACAATGAAAAAACTAAAAACTATTTTTACCATTATTATGGCAGCTTGTATGTTACTTCAAACAACAACAAGCTATGCAGCACCCAACCGGTCTTCAGACCAGGTAGATTCAAAAGTAACTTCTATGCCACAAGCACCAAAAGCAGAACCAGATTCAGTGGCAACGATAGTGTCTTTTGGAGACACACTTTGTCATAAAGGTGTATTCAAAGCAGCATATGACACAAAAACAAAGGAATATGATTTTTCACCTATGTTTAAATATGTTAAAGGCTACTTTGAAAAGGCTACAATAAGTATTGGCAACTGCGAAGTACCAATGGCAGGCTCTAAAGTAGGGTATAGCGGATATCCAAGCTTCAATGCTCCGGAACAATTAGCAACAGATTTAAAGGAACTAGGCGTAGACATAATGACTACTGCCAACAATCATGCAATGGACCAAGGATATAGAGGCTTAGAATCCACACTAAACTATTTAGATGATGCTGGCATTGAACATGTTGGTACCACCCGGTCAGAAGAGGAGTATGATACTATTTTAATCAAAGATTTAAATGGTATTAAGACAGCATTTCTATCTTATACTTATGGAGTCAATGGAATCCGCAAACCAAGCAGCAAGAAGTACTGTGTAAATTTTATTGACAAAGAATTAATACAGGAACAAATAAAGCAAGCAAAAAAAGAAGGTGCGGAACTGATAGTCGCTTCAATGCACTGGGGAACAGAATACAAGACAGAAGAAAACGATGATCAAGAAGAAATGGCTAAATTCTTAATCCAAAATGGTGTTGACATCATTTTGGGAAGTCACCCACATGTTTTGCAACCAATAAAAATGCTGAAAGTTAAAACATCAGAAGGAAAAGAGAGAGAAGGATTAGTTATTTACTCACAAGGCAACTTTTTCTCTAACCAGAAAAAGGAAAATACCCAAGACACAGCAATATTTAGCATTGAAGTCAAAAAGGACGGAAAGACAGGAAAGGTAAGTATCAACAAAGTAACATATGCTCCTATATATGTAAATATTAAGGAGCCAGGAACAAAAAATAGGTACGAGTTATTAGACTTAAATGAAATTATTAGAAGCTATGAAAAAGGCGAAAAAACATGGTCTAAAGCTAAGTACAAATTAGCATTAAAAGAAAAAGAAAAAATAACAAAAATATTAGGACCAGAAATAAAGTAATTTAAGTCAAAAGATGGTTTCCTTATTAGGAGGCCATCTTTACTTTTAATTTCTAAACATATATTAGCTATTGGCTCCAAAATTCACAAAACAAAAAATAAAAAGCAAAAAAATTAAAAACAAAAATTACTTGACTTTTACATAAAAAGGTATTAAAATTATAATTAGTCAAATATAAAAAACAAGTAAGAGACAAAGTAAAATAAAGGTTACTTAAAGAGAGAATTAGTCAAGGCTGAAAACTAATTCAAGCAAACATATTTGAAAAACTACCTCTTCATAAGTTTTGGTGAAAAAGCCAAACGAGTAAGATCCGTTATAATCTAAAATTAAGTAAAAACAAGGATGGAACCGTGTTATATAGCACTCCTGTAGATATAAAAAATCTATAGAAGTGTATTTTTTTATGTTCAAAAAGAACCGTCCCGTTTGGACAAAATGTCCAAAAAGAACCGTCCCATTTGGACAAAAAGGAGGAATTATTATGATAAAAGTAACATTAAAAGATGGCTCTAACATAGAAGTAGAGCAAGGAACTTCAATAATAGAAGTTGCACAAAAAATAAGTGAAGGGCTAGCAAGAGTTGCAACATGTGGAATTGTTAATGGAGAAGTAAAAGATTTAAGATTTGAATTGCAAGAAAATTGCAATTTAAGTATTGAGACATTTGACAGTAGTTTAGAAGGTAAAAAAGCATATTGGCATACAACATCTCATATTATGGCACAAGCTGTAAAGAGATTATTTCCAGATGTAAAATTTGCAATAGGACCAAGTATAGAAAATGGATTTTATTATGATTTTGATGTAGAAAAACCTTTCACAGATGAAGACAAAGAAAAAATAGAAGCCGAAATGAAAAAAATAATAAAAGAAGACATTGAAATAGAAAAATTTTCTTTACCAAAACTAGAAGCTTTAAAATTAATGGAAGGACAACCATATAAACAAGAATTAATAAATGATTTAGCAGAAGGAGAAGAAATCAGCTTTTATAAACAAGGTGATTTCACAGATTTATGCGCAGGACCACATTTAATGAAAACAGGAAAAGTAAAAGCTATAAAAATACTATCATCTTCAGGAGCTTATTGGAGAGGCGACGAACATAACAAAATGTTACAAAGAATTTATGCTATATCATTTCCAAAAGCAAGCCAAGTTGATGAATATATGCAAAAATTAGAAGAAGCAAGACAACGCGACCACAGAAAAATTGGAAAAGACTTAGAATTATTTATGACAAGCCCATTAGTAGGTTCAGGACTTCCAATGTATTTACCAAATGGTGCAACTGTAAGAAGATTGCTAGAAAGATATATTCAAGACAAAGAAGTAGAAATGGGATATCAACATGTATACACACCATCACTTGCAAATACAGAATTATACAAAGTTTCAGGACACTGGGACCACTATAAAGAAGATATGTTCCCTGTTATGAAAATGGATAATGAAGAAATGGTATTAAGACCAATGAACTGTCCACACCATATGTTAATATATAAAAACAAAATGCACTCATATAGAGATTTACCAATAAGAATTGGAGAACTTGCACATGACTTTAGATTTGAAGATAGCGGAAGTGTATGTGGTTTAGAGAGAGTTCGTGAAATGTGCCAAAATGATGCTCACCTTTTTGTAAGACCAGACCAAATAAAAGAAGAAGTTGGAAAAGTTGTACAATTAATTTTATCAGTTTACAAAGACTTTGGATTTAAAGATTATGAATTCAGATTATCTTTAAGAGATAAAAAAGACACACACAAATATTTTGATGATGATGAAATGTGGGAAAAAGCAGAAGGACAATTAAGAGAAATCTTAACAGAGCTAGGAATAAACTTCTACGAAGCTGAAGGAGAAGCAGCATTTTATGGACCAAAATTAGATGTTCAATTAAAATCAGCAGTTGGACATGATGTAACAGTATCAACTTGCCAATTAGACTTCTTATTACCAGAAAGATTTAAACTAGAATATATCGGAGAAGATGGAGAAAAACATAGACCAGTTGTAATCCACAGAGCAATTTTAGGAACATTTGATAGATTTATGTGTTTCTTAATTGAAGAAACAAAAGGTGCATTTCCATTATGGCTTTCACCAACACAAGTAAAAATATTACCAATTACAGACGCACAACATGATTATGCAAAATCAGTTGAAGAAAAATTACACAAAGCTGGAATTCGTGTTGTTCTAGATGATAGAAATGAAAAAGTTGGATACAAAATTCGTGAAGCACAACTTGAGAAAGTTCCATATATGTTAGTAATTGGAGCAAAAGAAGTAGAAGAAAATACAGTTTCTATTCGTTCAAGAGAAAGTGCTGAAAATGAAACTATGAATATAGATGAATTTGTTGCTAGAATTAAAGAAGAAGTTGCAAATAAAACAAAATGAGGCAGTCATTTTTTAGAGAAAATTAGCAATAAAGTGAAAGAGAGGAAAAAATGAAATTAGGAATTGTAGGATTACCAAATGTAGGAAAAAGTACATTATTTAACAGCATAACAAAAGCAGGAGCAGAATGTGCAAACTACCCATTTTGCACAATAGAACCAAATGTAGGAGTAGTAGCAGTACCAGACGAAAGGCTAAACAAACTAACAGAAATGTACAAACCAGAAAAAACAACACATGCAGTAATTGAATTTGTTGATATAGCAGGATTAGTAAAAGGAGCAAGCAGAGGAGAAGGATTAGGAAACAAATTCTTATCACATATAAGAGAAACAGACGCAATAGTAGAAGTAGTAAGATGCTTTGAAGACTCAAATGTTGTACATGTTGATGGAAGTGTAAATCCATTAAGAGACATAGAAACAATAAACTTAGAATTAATATTTGCAGACATAGAAACAGTAAATAAAAGAATAGACAAAGCAAGAAAAAATTTAAAAGCAGATAAAAAATACCAAATAGAAATTGATTTATTGGAAAAAATATTAAAAACACTTGAAGAAGGAAAATCAGCAAGAACATTAGAATTTAATGAAGATGAACAAATATTAGTAAAAGACATGTTTTTATTAACAACAAAACCAATTCTATATGTAGCAAATGTATCAGAAGAACAATTAGAAGATGCTGAAAATGACAACTTAGTAAAACAAGTAAAAGAATATGCTTCAAAAGAAAAAGCAGAAGTAATACCACTTTGCGTAAAAATAGAAGAAGAACTTTCAGGACTAGAAGATGAAGACAAAAAAGAAATGCTAGAAGCATTAGGATTAGAAGAATCAGGATTAGACAAAGTTATTAAAAAAAGTTATGATTTATTAGGATTAATGTCATTTTTAACAGCAGGAGAACCAGAAGTAAGAGCATGGACCATAAAAAAAGGAACAAAAGCACCACAAGCAGCAGGAAAAATACACTCTGACATAGAAAGAGGATTCATAAAAGCAGAAGTTGTATCATATGATGACTTAATAAGAGAAGGATCAATGGTATCAGCCAAAGAAAAAGGATTAGTACGTTCAGAAGGAAAAGAATATATAATGCAAGACGGGGATATTGTCTTATTTAAATTTAATGTGTAATAAATGTAATTTTTTTGTAACAAAAATGTAAAATAAAAAAACGAAAAATATATTGACTTATTTAAATATAAAGTATACAATTTATTTAGATTAAAAATTGTACTTAAGAAAAGGTATAATTATTATTTATAAGATAATGATAAAATATAAAGGAGAGAAAAAAATGAAAAATTCTAAATTAGTAAAAATAGTCTTAATTATAATGATAAGTCTTGCAATAATAGTTGCAGCAAAAGGTTCTTTTGCAGTAACATCTTTAGACCCAAATTCTTTAACAGGACTTACAACAAACAATACTGTTGAAAATAGCAGTAATAAAACTTTAAACAATACAACAACTAACTTAGTATTAACAACAAACAACACAACTACAACAAATGTTTCAAACAATTCAAGTAATACATCTTTACCAAAAACAGGTGTAGCAGATTCAATGCCAATTGTTGTTATAGCAGTAGTATTTGGAATATCTGCAGTATATGCATACAAAAAAATGGAAGATTATAAAAATATATAATAAAATTTAAAACTAAAATTTAAATAAAGGAATTTTCAAAAATTCCTTTATTTTTTGTTTTAAATTGTATATAATAATAAAAACTAACACAAAGGAGAGAATATACAAAATGAATAAAAAACAAGCAGAAAAAAGAATACAAGAATTAAGAGAAAAAACAGAATATTACGCACAAAAATACTATGACGACGACAAACCAGAAATATCAGACTTTGAATATGATATGTTAATGGTAGAACTACGAAATTTGGAAAAAGAATTTCCAGAATTTCAAAGCACAGAATCATTAACTCAAAAAGTAGGAGGACATGTAAAAGAAGGATTCGAAAAAGTAGTCCATGAAGTTCCACTACAAAGTCTACAAGACATATTCAGTTTAGACGAAATAGATGAATTTGATGCTAGAATAAGAAAATCAGCAGAAGAAAATGGAATAAAAGAAGTAAAATATGTTGTAGAAACAAAAATAGATGGATTATCATCAGCTTTAGAATATAAAAACGGAAAATTCGTAAGAGGAGCTACAAGAGGAAATGGCTTAGTAGGAGAAGATGTAACACAAAACTTAAAAACTGTTAAAACAATACCAATGGAAATAAATGATAAAATAGACATAACAGTTCGTGGAGAAGTTTTTATATCAAAAGAAGACTTTGAAAAAATGAATCAAGAAAGAGAAGAAAACGAAGAAGAATTATTCGCAAATGCTCGTAACGCAGCAGCAGGCTCACTTCGTCAATTAGATAGTAAAATCACAGAAACAAGACCATTAGATATATACATATTTAATGTTCAAAAAATAGAAGGAAAAGAATTCAGCTCACACTTTGAAGAATTAGAATACCTTGAAAAAATAGGCTTTAATGTTAACCCAGTGCGAATTTCATGCAATAATTTAAAAGAAGTAAAAGAAGCAATTAAAAAAATAGGAGAAATGAGAGAAAAACTAACATTTGGAATAGACGGAGCAGTTATAAAAGTAGACGACTTGAAATTTAGAGAGATATTAGGAACAACAGCCAAAACACCAAGATGGGCAATAGCATATAAATATCCACCAGAGCAAAAAGAAACAAAATTAAAAGACATAGTTGTACAAGTAGGAAGAACAGGAGTAATTACACCAATGGCAATCCTAGAACCAGTAAAAGTAGCAGGTTCAACAATATCTAAAACCACCTTACACAACGAAGATTTCATAAAAGAAAAAGGACTAAAAATAGGTGACACAGTAATAATTCAAAAAGCAGGAGATGTAATACCTGAAATAGTAAAAGTCGTAGAAGAAAAAAGAACTGGAAAAGAAAAAGACTTTGAAATGCCAAAAACTTGTCCAGTATGTGGAGCAGAAGCAGTAAGAGAAGAAGGCGAATCAGCAGTAAGATGCACAGGAATAGAGTGTCCAGCAAAACTATTTAGAAACTTAGTACACTTTGTATCAAGAGAAGCAATGAACATAGATGGGTTAGGAGAAAATATAATTCAGCAATTATTAGACAGAGAACTAATTCACAATATCTCAGATATATATGAATTGAAATTTGAAGACATCGCAACATTAAAAAAGAACGGAAAAAAATTCACACAAAACTTAATAGACAGTATAAATGCAAGTAAACAAAATGACTTATATAGATTAATAACAGCCCTAGGAATTAGACATGTAGGTGGAAAAGCATCAAAAATGTTAGCTAGAAAATATAGAACAATGGACAATTTAGCAAATGCCACATTTGAAGAATTAAGCAAAATAAAAGACATAGGAGAAGTAATGGCAAATAGCATTAGAGAATTCTTCTTACAAGAACAAACAACAGACCTACTTGAAAAATTAAAGTCAGCAGGTGTTAACATGAACTGCCTTGAAGAAGAAAGCACAGACAACAGATTTGAAGGAAAAACATTCGTATTAACAGGAAGTTTAGAAAAATATACAAGAAAAGAAGCAGAAGACATAATTGAAAAATTAGGCGGAAAAACATCAGGTTCTGTATCTAAGAAAACAGACTATGTATTAGCAGGAGAAGACGCAGGAAGCAAATTAACCAAAGCACAAAATTTAGGAATTACAATTATATCAGAAAATGAATTTGAAGAAATGACCAAATGATTGTCTGTCCATGTCCAAACGGGACGGTTCTAATTGGACATTTTGTCCAAATAGAACCGTCCCATTTGGACATGGACACAGAAAGGAGAAATTGATATGGAAGAAAAATATACTTTTGAAATGATGTGGGAAGATTTAAACAATGGATATCAAATATACTACACTTATGTAAGGAATAGATATTTATTATTTAAAACAGCACCTAATTGTTATACACAAAAATTATTATCAGAACATAAAAAAAATCCACAGCCTAGAATGTCTATGCTTACTTTAAAAAGAGTTAAGGAAATGTTTCCAGATATGGAAGATATTGAATATAAAGTTGGGCTATTAGATGAATAAAAAATAAGACAAAAAAGAAAAAATGTGATATAATGTGAAAAAAGTAAAAGGAGATTTTAAAATAATGGCCGTAATAATAGATGGAAAAGAATTAGCGAAAAAAATAAGAGCAAATTTAAAAATAGAGTGTGAAGAATTAAAACAAAAAAATATAAATTCAAAATTAGCAGTAATAATGGTAGGAGATGACCCAGCATCAAAAGTTTATGTTAGAAATAAAAGTAGGGCATGTGAAGATGTTGGAATAGAATATGAGGAATATTTATTAGATTCAAATATAACACAAAAAGAATTAATTGAATTAATTGAAAAACTAAATAAAGATAAAACGGTAAATGGAATACTATTACAAAGTCCAATACCATCAAATTTAGACATAAATGAAGCTTTTAGAACAATATCATCAGAAAAAGATGTTGACGGGTTTAATCCAGTAAATGTTGGTAAATTAGTTTTAAATCAAGATACTTTTGTATCATGCACACCATATGGAATAATGAAAATGTTTGAAGAATATAATATTGACTTAACTGGTAAAAATGTGGTAATATTAGGAAGAAGCAATATTGTAGGAAAACCATTAATACATTGTTGTTTAAATAAAAATGCAACTGTAACATCATGTCACTCTAAAACACAAAATATAGAACAAAAGACCAAAGAAGCAGATATATTAATATCTGCAATAGGAAAAGCAAATTTTGTAACAGCAGATATGGTAAAAGAAAACGCAGTTGTAATAGATGTTGGAATAAATAGATTAGAAAACGGCAAAATTACAGGTGATGTTGATTTTGAAAATGTAAAAGAAAAAGCAAGCTATATAACACCAGTTCCAGGGGGAGTAGGACCGATGACAATTGCTATGCTTATGAACAATGTTATTAAAGCTACCAAAAGGCAAAATGGTATTATAGATTAATAAGTGGGACACAAAAATATTTGTGTCTCTTTTTGCTTTTTTAAGACAAATTAGATAAAAAATAAAATGAAGGGAGAAAAGTTATTGAAAGACCTAGAAAATAAAAGATATTGGATATGGTTTAGCTTAATAAAAAAATTAGGGTGTATAAGAAAAAAGAGGTTGTTAGAAATTTATAAAACACCTGAAAAAATATATAATTTAACAGGAAAAGAATTAGCAAAAATAAATGGAATAGGAGAAGAAATAATTCATAATATAATGGAATCTAAAAATGAAAGGGTTATAGATTATCATATAAAATACATAAAAGAAAATAATATTGATATTATACACATATATGAAGAGAGTTATCCACAAATCTTAAAGCAAATATATGATGCTCCAATTAGTTTGTACATAAAAGGAAATAAAGAGATATTAAACAATAAAAGCATAGGAATAGTAGGGTGTAGAGAGTGTACAGATTATGGAAAAAAAGCTACAAAATATTTTGCTTATAATCTATCAAAAGAAAATATAAACATTGTGAGTGGATTAGCAAAAGGTGTGGATAGTTATGCACATTGGGGAAGTATTGGAGCTATAAATGAACTAAAAAATCATAATATTTGTGGAAAAACAATTGCTGTTGTGGGAAATGGACTAGATATGGTATACCCTAAAGAAAATATAGAATTAGCAAATGAAATTATAAGAAGTGGAGGAGCGATTATATCAGAATATTCGTGTGGGACTAAACCAGATAAAATGAATTTTCCTGCGAGAAATAGAATTATTAGTGGCATTAGTTCTGGAATTATTGTTGTTGAAGCAAAAGAAAAAAGTGGTACACTAATAACTGTAGATTTTGCTTTGGAACAAGGTAGAGATGTTTATGTAGTTCCGGGTAATATCAATTCAATTAATTCTGTTGGAACTAATGATTTAATTAAACAGGGGGCAAGATTAGTTACATCATATGAAGAAATAATAAAAAAGAAGTAATTTCAAAATTACTTCTTTTTGTTGGTGGCTCGAAGTGGAATCGAACCACTGACACGGGGATTTTCAGTCCCCTGCTCTACCAACTGAGCTATCGAGCCAAAAATAAATAAAAAAATGGCGACCTGGAACGGGCTCGAACCGTCGACCTCTAGCGTGACAGGCTAGCGTTCTAACCAACTGAACTACCAGGCCGTAAAAGAATGGTGGTCGTTATAGGGCTCGAACCTATGACCCCCTGCTTGTAAGGCAGATGCTCTCCCAGCTGAGCTAAACGACCATGTCCTTTCGACATTGACTAGTATACAAGATTTATCACAAAATGTCAATAGTTTTAAAAATTTTTTTTGAAAAAAATTAAAAAACTTGATTTTAATTAGAAAATATACTATTATATAAAAAGAAATTTCCATATATTTTATGATTTTTATAAAACTTTATTAAATCTTTTTAAAAAAATTAAAAGTAATTTATATAAAGGTTATATAATAAAATATATGGGAGGAACAAAAGAAAATGAAAGAAAAATTTATAAAAAAAGCAATTTATATTATAACAATAATTATTTTAGCAACACTATTAGTTTTTCTTTGCAAAAAGACATACGAAAACTTATTACGCAAAAAAACTTTTGAAAGTAGCACAATATCATTTGCAGAAAAAAATGAAAAAATAATATTTTCAATAAACAAAATAACATTTTTCAGTAGTTGTGATTCAAAAAACAAGACAAGTTCAAAAACAAACTTCACAATAGAAAATTTATATGCCTATACTGACATAGCAATATTCATAAATAATAATTCAGAAGAAAATACAACTGAAAACACACTGAAAAAAGTAAAAATATCAAATATAAAATTTATAAAAGAACCAATAATGGGAAAAGCAAATTTATATTACAAATCAATAGAAAATTTTTCAAAAAGTGAAATTAATGAAGAAAATGTTATAAATAATGAACTAGAATTTGAAACAACATCAGAAGAAAATATAGACTTTAGCAAACCAGTTTTATTTAATAACTGTGCAAGTCCAATAACATTAAGCTATATAAACCAAAACATTATAACAGATTACACCATGACAGATACACAAAATCCAATAACATATAATGGAAAATTGTTAGAAAGATGTGGAATTGCAAAACAAAATATAGATGCATCAATATCATTTGACATAGAAATAGAAAACAATAAAAATCAAAAGTTTAGAACAAGCATATATTTTGACATACCATATGAAAGCGAAGAAAAGACAATAGATGATGGAAATATTATATTAAACAAGAATACAAATTTTAATTTTTATAGATATGAATAGGAAGGATTTAAAATGAAAGAAAAATTGAAAATAGCAGATGAATTAAAACAAAAATACCATAAATGTGAAGAAATAACAAATTTTAAACAAATGTTAGATAGGTCAGCAACAATATTTAAAACAAGAACAGCATTTAAACTAAAAGACGAAGAAGGGAACATATATAATAAAACATACGAAGAATTAAGACAAGATGTTGCAACATTAGGAACTAGCTTAATAGAAAGTGGACTTCTAAACAAAAAAATTGCAGTAATAGGAAAAAATTCATATAAATGGGCAATATCATATTTAGCAGCATCAATAGTAGGAATTGTAGTTCCAATTGATAAAGAACTACATTCAGATGATGTAATAAACTTTATGAATGTATCAAAAACACAATGTATTTTAGGAAACAACAAAAACTTAAAACCAATATTAGAAAATATAGAAAAACTAGAAAACAAAAATACAATTTTCATTGATTTTGACAACAAAACACAAGAAAATGTTATATCATTTGAAACACAAATGGAAAAAGGAAAAAAACTATTAGAAAAAGGCAATACAAAATTTGACGAAATAGAAATTAATCCAGATGAAATGAAAATTCTATTATTTACATCAGGAACAACAGGAAACGCAAAAGGAGTATGCCTATCACAAAGAAACATTTGCTCAAATATTTTATCAATATATGGAATAGTAAAAGTAAAAAGAAGTGACTTATTCTTTTCTATATTGCCAATTCATCATACATATGAGTGCACAATTGGATTTTTATTGCCACTATACAGCGGAGCAAGTATATGCTATTGTGATGGACTAAGATATATAACAAACAATATGCTAGAATATCACCCATCAGTAGTACTATGCGTACCATTGCTACTAGAAAAAATGTACCAAAAGATAATGAAAAATATACAAAAAACATTACCTAAAAAATACACAGAAAAATTAAAGGAAAACGAAAATATAGTAGACAAATTGCCTTTCTTCATAAAACAAATAGTAAAAACAAAAGTAAAAAACTCATTAGGTGGAAGGCTAAGAGTGTTTATTGTAGGTGCAGCAGCTGTAAATCCAGAAATAGCAGACACATTTGACAAATTGGGATTAAATTCATTGCAGGGATATGGTTTAACAGAATGTGCACCATTAGTAGCGGGAAATACTGATTTTTATAAAAGAAATGATAGTGCAGGGTTACCAATACCAAATGTAGAATATAAAATAGATAACCCAGACAGTGAAGGCGTTGGAGAAATAATAGTAAAAGGACCAAATGTAATGCTTGGTTATTACAATATGCCAGAAGAAACAGAAAAAGTTTTAAAAGACGGGTGGTTTCACACAGGAGACTTAGGAAAAATAGATGAAAATGGATTTTTATATATTACAGGTAGATGTAAGAGTGTTATAGTAACAAAAAACGGAAAAAATATATATCCAGAAGAAATTGAAGCATATTTAAATGATAACCCATTAATTTCAGAAGCATTAGTTATGGGAATTCAAAAAGAAAATGATGATGAAACATATGTCAATGCACAGATTTTCCCTAACATGGACGCAATTAAAGAATACTTAAAAGGAACAGTTCCTACAAAAGAAGAAGTAAAAAAAATTATGGCAGATGTTGTAGCTGGAGTTAATGGTAAAATACCTAATTACAAACATATAAAGACTTTTGCTGTTAGAGATAAAGAGTTTGAAAAAACAACAACTCAAAAAATAAAAAGATATGGAGACAATATGAAAAAATAAAACAACAAAAAAGTTGGACCGGAAAACAATTTCCAATCCAACTTTTTAATATGTCTTATAAAGGATTAGCAACATCCTCTATTTCCACCGCAACAGCAGCAGATTATTAATATTAAAAGAATTATACAGCAGCAGTCATCACCAAATCCGAAACCACCACAACCTCTGTTTTCTGGCATAGTCTAGACCCCCTTTCAAAGCAAAACTATTTTCTTTTTGTGTTTTCCCTTGTTCCTTTGTATATTACATATTATGATAAAGGAAAAAAATGGTTACAAAAATATAAAAAAACTTGAATTTAATTTTTGTTTTATATATAATTACTACAAGATAATTATATAACGAAAGAAGGTATGCGTATGGCAACTATTAAATTAGATTTAAAAAACACAGGAATATCACAAAAAACAATAATGGAATATAAAGAACAAGTAGAAAACATACATAAAGAATTGCACAAAAGAGCAAATGATGAAAAAGACTTTGTGGGGTGGCTAGAATTACCTACAAACTATGATAAAAGTGAATTCTTAAAAATAAAAAAAGTAGCAAAAAAAATAAAAAAAGAATCAGATATATTAGTAGTAATAGGAATAGGAGGCTCATATTTAGGTGCAAGGGCAGTAATAGAAACACTAACAAGTTCATTTAACAACATGCTTACAGAAAAACAAAGAAAATATCCACAAATCTTATATGTAGGAAACAATTTAAGCCCCAATTATATTAATGAACTAATCGAATACATAGGAGACAAAGACTTTTCTGTAAATGTAATATCAAAATCTGGAACAACAACAGAACCAGCAATTGCATTTAGAATATTTAGAGAAATACTAGAAAATAAATATGGAATTGATGAAGCAAGAAGTAGAATATATGTAACAACAGATAAAGAAAGAGGAGCACTAAAAACACTTGCAGACAATGAAGGATATGAAAAATTTGTAATACCAGACAATGTTGGAGGCAGATATTCAGTACTAACAGCAGTTGGACTACTACCAATAGCAACAGCAGGAATTAACATAGATAAATTAATGCAAGGCGCACAAAATGCACAAGCAAGATATGATGATCCAAATTTAAAATATAATGAGTGTTATAAATATGCAGTTGCAAGAAATGTTTTATACAAGTTATATAAAAATACAGAAATATTAGTAAACTATGAACCTAAAATGCACTATTTTACAGAATGGTGGAAACAACTTTATGGAGAAAGCGAAGGAAAAGACCAAAAAGGAATATTCCCAGCAGGAGTAGATTTTACAACTGATTTACACTCAATGGGACAATACATACAAGAAGGAAGAAGAAACTTATTTGAAACAGTTATATCAATAGAAAAAACAAAATCAGATATAACAATAAATAGTGATGAAGACAATCTGGACGGTTTGAATTATTTAGCAGGAAAAACATTGGACTATGTAAATAAAAAAGCAATGGAAGGAACAGTAAAAGCACATGTCACAGGAGATGTTCCAAACATAATGTTGAGTATTGAGAGTCTAGATGAAGAAAATATAGGTGAACTAATATATTTCTTTGAAAAGGCTTGTGCTATGTCTGGAATGATACTAGGAGTTAATCCTTTTAATCAACCAGGTGTAGAGGAATACAAAAAGAACATGTTTAAATTATTGAAAAAACCGGGATACTAGAAAGGAAACAAAAATGATATTTAAAGAACAATTCACAACACAATTGAAAGATATAGGAAAAGAAAATTATATAAAAAATAGAGCAATACTAGAAATATTTGAAAATATAGGAACACACCACTCTGACATTGCAGGATATGGACCAAATGATATAAGGAAAACAGGAGTTACATGGGTATTATTAGATTGGAAAATACAAGTTATAAAAAGACCCAAATATGGACAAAAACTAAATGTATCAACATGGGGAAGAACAATGAAAAGAACATATACATACAGGGACTTTGAAATGTATGACGAAGAAAATAACCTGTGTGTCATTGGAACATCAAAATGGGTACTAATAGACATTGAAACAGGAAAAATTGCAAAAATAACAGAAGAAATTTATGAAAAATATGCAATAGAAGAAAAAAATGTATTTAATATAGAAGAATTGGACAAACTAAAAGCACCTGAAGAATATAGTTCCGAGATTGAATACAAAGTATCTAGGAGAGATATTGATTTAAATGGACATATGCACAATTTATATTATTTAGACATAGCATATGAAGTGTTACCAGAGAAAGTATATGAACAAAGACCTTTTGATAATTTTAGAATACAATATAAAAAAGAAGTAAAATTAGGTGATGTTGTAAAATGTAGATATACTTTTAAAGATGGAGAACATATTATTTCTATTATTAATAAAGAAGAAAATAAAGTACATGCAATCATAATTTTAAAATAAAAAATTTAATGTGATGACCTAATAATCCTAAAAAAATTTCAAAAAAATGTTGAAATATAGTAATTAATTGTGCTATAATAGAAATCGGTTTAAAAAGGGAGGAATAAAAATGAAACAATTAAGAAAAACAAAAATAGTTGGAACAATAGGACCAGCAAGCGAAAACAAATTAGAAGAACTATTTGCTGCAGGATTAAATGTAACAAGAGTTAACTATTCACACGGAAGTTGGGACGAACAAGCAGAAAAAACAGAAACAATCTGTAAATTAAGAAAAGAATTAGACATACCAGTAGCATTACTATTAGACATGAAAGGACCTGAAATAAGAACAGGAATGCTATATACTGGAAAAAATACAAAAATTCAATTAAAAGATGGACAAAAATTTACATTAGTAAATGAAGACATCACAGGAGACGAAGAAAAAGTATCTGTAACATATAAAGGATTATACAATGATGTTAAACCAGGAACAAAAATATTAATAGACGACGGAGCTATTGAATTAAAAGTTGACGAAGTTGTAGGAAAAGACATAGTTTGTACAGTAGTTCATGGAAATGGATTAGGAAGCAGAAAAACAATGAACTTACCTGGAACAATAATAAGATTACCAGGTTTAGCAGAAAAAGATATAGCTGACTTAAAAACAGCATGTGAACATGATTATGACTTTGTTGCAATTTCATTTGCAAGAAACTTAGATGATATAAGACAAGTAAGAAAAGTATTAGATGAAAATGGTGGAAAAGATATCCAAATAATAACAAAAATAGAAAATGTTGAAGGTTTATCAAACTTAGAAGATATATTAAGCGAAGCAGATGGACAAATGATAGCAAGAGGAGACATGGCTACAGAAACAGACTTTACAGAACCACCTGTAATACAAAAGAAAATAATAAAAATATCTAACGAAATTTGTAAACCAGCTATAACAGCTACACAAATGTTAGAATCAATGACACACCAACCATTACCAACAAGAGCAGAAGCAAGTGATGTTGCAAACGCTATTTATGATAGAACAAGTGCAATAATGTTATCAGGAGAATGTGCACAAGGTGACTATCCAGTAGAATGTGTTCAAACAATGGTTAAAATAGCAAACAGAGTTGAACCAACAATAAATTACTGGAAAAGATTTGACCAAAACGAAAAAATTGAATTAAATGATTTAGAATCAAATATTTCATATTCAGCATGTGTAATTGCTAAAAACATAAAAGCAGATGCAATTGTATGCTACACAAATTCAGGAAATTCAGCTAGAAGATTAGCTGGAATGGGAGCTGGTTGCCCAATATTAGCTATAACAGACAATAGAAGAACATTTAACCAATTAGCATTAGCTTGGAATGTAACACCAGTATTAGTAGAAAAACAAGAAACTATTGACAAAACAATAGAAGTAGGACTTAAAAAATTACAAGACAAAGAAATACTAGAAAAAGGAGATACAGTTGTGTTATCTAGTGGATCAAAAATGTTAGACAACAGTGTAGAAAGCAAAATAATTGGTGGAGTAGTAAAAATTTAATTTTTAAGTATAAAAGAAGAGCTTTATTAAAAAGTTCTTCTTTTGTTGCTTTGTCGAAAGGGATAAAAATGGAATTAATAGATATAGTAGATGAAAATAACGAATTAACAGGACAAGTTGAAGAAAGATGGACAGCTTATAGTAAGGGATTGTGGAGAAGAACAGTTTCATGTTGGATAATGAACGAAAAAGGAGAAATTTTACTACAAAAAAGAACAGCAACTAAACGAAGAAATCCTAATAAATGGGCCAAAACAGGAGGACAAGTTGACAGTGGAGAAAGTGCCGATGAAGCAATATATAGAGAAGTAAAAGAAGAATTAGGAATAGAAATTCCAAAGGAACAAATCAAAGTATTGGATATATATAAAAGTGACGAAAAAAATAAGAGATTTGCATATAATTATTTATTTGTTATAAATTATAAGATTGATGATTATATACTACAAACTGATGAAGTGGATGAGGTTAAGTACTTCTCTATTGAAGATATGGAAGTTGCAAAAAAGAATAATGATCTTAATTATACTTTTTGCAATTGGAAGGACGAAGACTTCTGCAAAGAAATGAACTTATTGAAAAATAAAAGAAAAGAAATTTTAGAAAAATAGTAAAAAAGGAAATCTAGATAGAATAGATTTCTTTTTTTAGTAGCAAATGTCAAAAAAACTCATATAATGAAAATAAAGGAGGAAACAAGATGTTTGGAAGAAGAAAATATTATTGTATGAATAATAATTATCAAAACGATTCATGTGAAGAACAAAACGACATAATGGAAGACAAATGTTCAAATGTAGCTGTTGCAAACTTTAGTTGTAACCAAAATGAATACATGGATTGCTGTGAATGTGGATTTGATGAAGAATATAATGTATTCCCGGAAAATCCAATGTTAGGTCAAAGTTATGTACCAATCCAATATATGGATAAAACATTTAAACCATGTGTAGGATTAAAAATGGGAACAATATTTCCAGAATTAGTCAGTCCATATACTCCATGCCAATCTATGCGTGAAATAGAGTATATAGCATCAACAAATACTATAAAGGAGGGCTGCAACAAATGTCAATAGAAGAAAATAGAACAATAGATTGCTGTGAAAAAGAAGAAATGTTACAACAAATAAGATGTTGTGATTTTGCTATAAATGAACTAGCTTTATATTTAGATACACATCCAACAGATGATAAAGCTCTTTGTTTACACAGAAAATATTGTAGAGAAGCAAAAGATTTAAAAGATAAATATCAAAAAGTTTATGGGCCTTTAACTATAAATTATCCATGTAATAAATGGAGATGGATTGAGGAACCATGGCCTTCGTTTATTTTTGGAGTAACTACTTATCTACAATTTTTTTAGTTTATATAGTGAAAAAATTAGAAAAAATGTTAATGTAAAAAAGCAAAGTGAGAGCCTATCAATTGACTCTCACTTTACATTTAAACATTTAAACGAAACACCATAAATATTTACAGATTAATCACTTTAAAGTGTGTTGTAAAATTTTCTGCATAAAGACCACCATAATAAATTCTAGTATCTTCATTATTAAATTTTATAGAAATCATTACTGTTCCATCACTCATAATTTGAGCATAAAATTTGGCTCTTTTTACCAATTCCTTAGTCACAAAGCCTTCATGTTGAGGATCGTCCTTAATTGGTATGACTTCAACACAATTGTATTTTGATAAGTTTTTTTGTACATACATTTTGCTTTCTTTACGTATTTCGGAAACTTCAAAGATTTGTTTAAATAAAGGTCTAAACAAAAATGCTATAATTATTCCAAAACACAATAATAAAACAATACATACAATAGTGCTTTTACCAAAGTTGCTTGAATAATAATCTGATATTATAAAAAACAAAATATCAGCTACAATAATTAATTCCATAAATAATATTGCAATGAATACATTTTTTGAAACTTTATTCCGTTTTTTCATGTTTTACCTCCTTAACTAATTAGTTTTCGAGTTACTTTTGTGTGGTAAAATAAATACTATCTTTTAAATTTTCTTTTCCAATATTAAAATCAGAATTATTTTGTCTAGTATTTTCTCTAATAGCTCTATCTAGTTCTTCTAATTTAGCAGATGATACTTTGATTTTTGCTTTAGGTTCTGTATGGGTTGTTGCTGACATATAATTTAGTTTTACCTTTTTTAAAGCTATAAAATTCCTCCTTTAAAATATTAATTTTGATGTCTATATATTTCTCTATGTGAACTCCAAAAGGAGATTATAAAAATTAAATTATGTGAATTATATCATTTTTATTCATAAAATTCAACTAGAATAGTTGAAATACATTAAGCTATAAATATTTAAATTCAAAAAATGTAGACAAAAACAATATATTAAAAGATAAAAATTAACAAAGAATATAATTTTAATAAAAAACAAAAAGAGAGAATTTTCTTCTCCCTTTTTGATTTGGCTTGAGCATCAGCTAGTTAAAAAATAATATCAATGAATAATATGAGACCACCTACTGCAGTTATTTACACCGCTCAGTCCACCAGAGCATTCAGTATTACAAGTTTTACAACTTTTCCCAATTAATTCAATTAATTCCATAGTTTTTTCTTGTATAGTATCTTTTCTTATTGATGATACTACTTGATAATGTGCAATAATATCGTTGTAACTTTCTGTGGTGTATATTCTAGGATTTAAAAATCCAAATCTGCAGTTATCAGGATGATTTGTGACCTGATATCCTTTTTCATTGTAATGAATACCATCCATATCTAATGTATAGTTACCTATTTTTTCTGGATTATCATAATCGGAAATCAACAAATTGTTTTCTACTCTGTCATATGTTACAACACAGCGAAATTTATTATATCCTATTTCCTCATCAGTTGTAACTCTAGGTAATCTCTCTTTTAAGTAACCTGACTTTATTTGCAGTTTCATATTGCGGTATTCTTCTTCTGTTACATGACAAACCATTATTGGATTTGCTTTCAGATATTGTTCATTGATAAAATCGTACAAAGACATATTTAATTCTTTGTCCTTGTCTTTAAACATAACAATAATTTTGCCCATATTTTTCCTCCTTGTCAATTGACTTTTCACTGTGCATTGTTAATAGTTACTATATATTAAACTCCATAAGTTGCATATAGGAGATCATAAAAAATAATTATGTGAATTATATCATGTTTTTACTTAAAGTTCAACTAATTCCATTATCATTTTTTGTTTTGTTCTTAATATATATTAATAGAGGTGGCGTTAATGGAAGGAAAAATAACAGAAACATACACAAAAGACGGAAAAAAACTAACAAAACTAATACAAGAGTGGATACAAGAAAATATTTCAACATTATATTGTAATAAAGAAGAAAAAATACAAAATATCAATGTAGATAAATAGTTATTAAAATAACTCTAAGACAAGGAGGGAATAATGCAAGAATTATATAATAACTATTTTAACATAGATGGTGAACAAATATGGAAAGTCGCAATATATACTAGATTATCCCGTGAAGACGAAAAAGATGAAAAATATAAAGGACAATCTGAAAGCATTGAAAATCAAATTAAATATCTAAAATCTGTAGTTGACACAAAAGGGTGGAACTTAGTTGATATTTACAAAGATGATGGCTACACAGGAACCAACTTTGACAGACCAGATTTTAAAAGGATGCTAGATGACATAGATAAAGGAAAAATTAATCTTGTAATAACAAAAGATTTATCAAGGTTAGGAAGAGATTATATAGAAACAGGAAGATACATTGAAAAAGTATTTCCTTCAAAGAATATTAGATACATTGCAGTAAATGACAATGTAGATACATTTGATAAGAAAAATTCCAACAATGATATAACACCATTTAAGGCAGTAATAAATGATATGTATGCAAAAGATACTTCAAACAAAGTTAGGTCTACCATACTTACAAAAGCTATTGCAGGAGACTGTATAAAGGCTTTTTTGCCTTATGGATATAAAAAAGACAAGACTAATAAAAATAAAATATTAATAGATGAAAATGTAGCAGAAAATGTAAAGTTGATATTTAATTTATATAAAACTGGAAAATCAAAAACTGAAATAGCTAAAAAATTAAATGAATTAGAAATTTCAACACCTCTAAAATATAAACAAGAAACTACAAATTACTATAATCCAAATTCAAATGCAACTTATAAATGGAATAGCACAGTTATAAACAAGATATTAAGAAACCCTATTTATGTAGGAGATTTAGTTCAGCTCAAATACAACAAAGTAAATTACAAAATAAAAAAAATTGCGAAAGTTCCTAAAGAAGAACAAATTATAATTTCAAATAATCATGAAGCTATTATAGATAAAAACACATTTAACATTGTTCAAGAAATGCTTGATAAACAGACAAATGAGTGGAACTATTCTAATAGAAAAAATCATTTATTAACAGGGATTGTTTTTTGTAAATGTGGTAATAGAATTACATACAGCAAGAATCATGGAAAAGCTTTTAGATGTGTTTGCTCTAGTTATAAAAAATATGGAAACAAGTTTTGTTCTAATATTCATTTAAAAGAAGCGGAACTTTTAGAAATGGTTGCAAGTTCATTAAAGAAAAATGTAAATACATATTTAAATTTGGAGGACTTAAAATTTCCTTCAACATCAGTAAAGAAAGATAGAACACAAGAATTAGCAAAGTTATATAAAGACAAAGAAAAAATTAATAAAACGATTACTAATTTATATGAAGACAAGATATCTTCTAATATTTCGTTAGAAACATTTAAAATTCTAATGAAAAAATATGAAAAAAAGAAAAAAGAAATAGATATGAAAATATCAACAATTTCTAAATACAGAGAAAATATACAAGAGTTAAAATTAAAGCATAAACAATTAGAAGATGTAATGAAACAATTGTTAAAGTTTGATGATATAAATGAAGAAAATAAAAGCATAGTTTTTAAATTAATAGATAAAATTATAATAGATGATAATAGAATTACTATAAAATATAAATTTAATAATATAGAGTTATAATTCTTCCAAAATGAACCAAGGGTGGCCTTGGGAAGGAGGAATTAACTAATGTGGACTTATAATAAAACATTACAATATCCAATAAATATAAAATGCCCAGATCCAAGATTGGCAAAAGTTATAATATCTCAATATGGTGGACCTGATGGAGAATTAGCAGCTTCTTTAAGATATTTATCACAAAGGTTTGGTATGCCTGACCAAAATGCAAAAGCTATTCTTAATGATATCGGCACGGAGGAACTTGCTCACCTCGAAATGGTAGGAACAATAGTACATCAATTGACAAGAGGCGCTTCAATTGAAGAAATAGAAAAAGCAGGTTTAGGACCATATTATACTGACCATGGTGTTGATGTATATCCACAATCAGCAGCAGGTGCTCCATTTACAGCAGCATATATTGCATGTAAAGGTGACCCAATAGCAAACTTACAAGAAGATTTAGCAGCAGATAAATAAGATTTTAAGTGCAACCTTTAAACAAAAAAGTTATAAAAAACCTTGAAAATACTGAAATAAATAGTGTTTTACAAGAAAAAAGTATAAAATGTTGCACTAAGAAGATTACTAATCTGAATAGTTTACGAAAGTGCAACCAAAATAATGAATGTTTATATTGAATGAAATGCTACAGTTAATAGGCATTACCGAAAAAAGGGTAATGTTTATTTTTTTTAGGCAAAAGTAAAAAAATAGAGTAAAAAATGCCAATTTTAAAATAGGTTTAAAAATTAACCCTATTTTAAAAAGTAGCAAAAAAAGACAAAAAAACACAAAAAATAAAGAAAAATTAAGTAAAGAGGTGATAAAAAATGTGGCAATTTATATTAGGATTATTTATAGGTGCTAATGTTTCATTATTATTATATGCAATAATTCTTGTTGGCAAAAGGAGTGATACATACAATGAATGAAGAAAATAAAATAGGATATTATGCAATCATTCCTGCAACTGTTTTATTCAATGAAAAGATTAAGGCTAATGAAAAGTTGTTATATGCTATAATAACTGTTCTATCCAATAAAGAAGGATATTGTTATGCATCGAATAATTATTTAGGAAGATTATTAAATGCACAACCACACACTATTTCAAAATGGGTATCGCATTTAAAATCATTAGGATTTGTATGTTTAGATATAATAAAGAATGATAAAGGAGAAATTATACAACGAAGAATTTATCCTAATGATACACCCTATACGATAAACAGGACATACCCCTATGCGATAGATAGGACAGAGGGTATGTCCCAAAAAGGACAATATAATAATATAATAGATAATAATATAAATAATAAGAAGATAGATAGATTATTTAATTATATAATAGACAAAGATAAAGAAAAAGAAATTCCAGAAGAATTTATAAATGTTGAATATAATGAAATAATTGTTGCATTAAAAAGATATGAAATGTTTTATTCAAAAGAAAGTATGCAATATATATCTTCTGAAAACTTGGATAGAATTAAAGATATAACATACATTATTGCATTAATGGTAAAAAATAGACTGTTCTATTTATCTAATAAGGTTAGTAGAGATAAGTTGATTCAAATGTATAATGATTGCAAAAATAGGGAGAATCAATATAAAGGAACAGATAATCAAATTGAAAATTTTATTAACTACTATTATAAGAGTGTAGAAAACGAATTAACGAGGGATGTATCAACACCTTCTTTTTTTATACCAGATAATAGTGAAATAGAAATTTAATATATAGTAGAGGAGGTGTTTCTTATGCCATATCCATAAGGTATAAAAAATAAAATATTAAGAGAAAGGAGAATTTTTCAATGAAGATTTACAAAGTAACATATAGAAACATTTATATTGAATCTGGTGAAAACGAAACTATTACAACAGTTTTTTTAGATAAAACTTTAGCTCTTAAATTTTATCAAAGAGAAAAAGAAAAGATAAAAAAACAGGAAGAAGAATTAGATATGGAAGATTATTGCATTGATGAAACCGATTCATTATACGAAAGATATTTAGATGGACGCTCTGCCGAAGATTCTATTGCCGTTTTTATAGAAGAAGATGAAACCTATGATGAAAGAATGTTACAAGAATTACAAAAATCACAAAGCGAAAAGGATAAAGACTATGAAATGTAAGAAAATATTAGTTATAATGCTAATTCTTATATTTATTATAGTCTTTTCTATATGTGTGTATTTATTGTTAAAAGATCTGCAAGAGTTAAATGAAAGCAATGAATCTACAGAAGATTTGATTGAAGAATCCGTTGAAATAAATGAAGAAACACAGGAAAAGAAAATAGATTGGGATTATCTAAAATCAGTTAATGAAGATATAGTTGCTTGGATTGAAATTGAAGGCACGAATATAAATTATCCTATTTTAAAAGATAAGGATGTTTATTACTTAAAACATTCATTTTATAAGACATATAATAGTAATGGATCTATATTCACAACAGATTTATTACCATTTGAAACTAATGAAACAATAGTATATGGGCATAATATGAAGAATGGAAGTATGTTTTCAAATTTGGGTAATTATTTGGATAAGGATTTTCTTTATTCTCATCTCAAATTTAAAATATATACTCCAAATTGCGACTATGAAGCAACAATTTTTAGTGTGTATTCTATAGGAATTTCAACTGAAAGTAATAATATAAAATTATTAGATTTTAGTGAAAGAATAAAATACTATGAAAAGGCTAGTAAATATGATATTGAATATAATGGAGGTATCAATAAAATAGTTAAGTTATCTACTTGTTCTTATATAAATGCAAAAACAAGACCAACAGATCAGAGATACTACATTATTGCTAGTCTTATACCTATGTAAAAAGAAATTGTGGAAAAAGGGCTGACAAATTTTAAATTTCACGTTATTATTATAGTAGGAGGTGTCTATTATGATGAAAAAGAGAATCCTTATAATAATAATTTTGATATTAGTTATTCTTGGAATCGGAGGAACTTTATATTTCATATCGTACAAGAATGATAGTCAAGGTAAAATAGATAATGCAAATGAATTAAGTCCTATGCCAGAAAATATAATCAAGTCTATTGCAGATGATACAAATACAGTAGTTAATGAAATTGAGAGTAATCCTGTTGAAGAAAATATTGAAACTACTATTACTGAAACAAATAATGAAAATACAGAAGTAGTTGAAGCTAAACAGGAAACTCAAACAACTACGAAAAATACACAATCATCTACTCAAACAAAGAGTGGTCCATCAAATAATAATTCAAGTACACCAAAGAAAGAAAATGTAACACAAAGTACAAGTCAAACAACAACACATACATCTACAACTACTTCAGTAACTAATCCTACTTCTCAATCATCAAGTGGTCAAAATAATAAACAAGAAGAAACTAAAACAGAGCAAAAAGTTGAAAGATGTACTAATAATAACAATCACGGAATGAATATAGGAAACTCTGGAAAATGGTTTAATTCTAAAAATGATGCTATTGATTACTATAATCAACAAATAAAATATTGGGGAGATCAATGGGAAAACAACAAAATAGATAATGACACATATTATAAAAATTGTCCTTCTGGATATGAAGTATGGGATTGTATGTATTGTGGTAAATGGACTATAAACTTTTATTACAGATAAGTAAAACTATATAAAGGTCAAGATTGAGTTCTTGGCTCTTTTTTTATGGGAGGAAAACTATGATAAAAAGAGTGTTAAAAATAATAGAAAGATTAAATGCAGAAAAATCTAAATTTGTAACTGAACAATCTAAACTACAAAAGAAAATTGATGATATTGACATTAAAATAAAAAATTATACTACAATAAAAAAGGAGTATGAAAAATTAGAGAAAAAATTTATTGATTGCACACATCCTAAAGAGGAAAAAAATAATGAATGAGCAGGATAAAAAATTATTAGAACTTTATTTAAAGGATGCTAGAAAAAAGAAAATATTTTTTCTTATTATTGCAATATTTCTTATAATAAGTATATTTTTTTATGGATTTTATGCCAAATATAATCAATCATCAAATGATATAGACAACTTTATCCAAAAAGATGATGAAAACAATATTATCAATGAAAATAATACAGATGAAGAAACTACTTCAAATATTGAAAATATAACGATTAAAGAAAATACGGAACAGGTAGAGGAAGCAACGAAAGATAATACAAATATAGTTGCAAAAGAAGAAAATACAAAGCAAGAAATAAAAGAGAATCCTAAAGAAAATACACAGACTACTACTGCATCAAATGAAAATAAAGAGAAAAACACAAAGAAAAAACCAGCAAATAAAGATTTTTTATTTACTGATGGATATACTATGGATAATGTAACACAAGCTGCACAAGAATATTTAAAGTCTTATGATTTTAGTGGCGAGTGTGTTCCTATAAAAGACAATGAAGGTGTTTATTTAGGAATGAGAGTAACATTTTATTAAGGGGATTTTGTACCCTTTATTTTTTTGCAAATTTTTAAGAAAAGGAGATTTTAAAAGTGAAAACTATTAAGAATTATATTTTAAATAAAAAAATAGTTGCAATACTATTGCTATTAATTACTATATTAACTAATATTAGTCCAGTTTTTGCAGTATCTGGAAGTGGCTCTTTCGTTGGAGGTCAATATGCTTCTGGAATGTTAACTACAGATCATGCAGCAGGTTCAACTGGCGTTTTAATTAGAAAATTGATAAACAATACTACTGGAGAAAGATATACCGTTTTTTGTGCTGAACACGGGGTAGATTTCAAAACAGGAAGTTCTTATAATGGGAATTATTATACACCTACAGATGCTACAATAAAAAGAGCTTGTAAGATTGCTTATTTTGGTTGGTATAAGGACAATGGGGGTTATGTAGTAGATGGAGGAATACTTGCAAATGATATGAAATGGGTAAAGCAAGCCTATGTTTTTACTCAACAATACATTTGGGAAACTTTAGGACAATCAAATGCTACATTTAGAGATTCAACAGTTCAAGCCGACTATGTTGCATTTAAAAATGACATAAATAACAAAATTAACAATATGCAGACAAGACCTAGCTTTGATGCAACTACTATTGAAATAGAAGCAGGAGAAACCAAAGTATTGAATGATACAAACGGAGTATTAGCTGATTATTCAAGTATAGACAATACAAAAGATAATGTGAGATTTCAACACAATAAAGGAGAAAACACATTAACAATTACAGTATCAGAAGATTGCACCGTAGAAAGTCTAAATATTTCTGATAGCACATTTCAAAGTTGGGGATTAATAAAAGAAGAATCAAGAGATCAAGATACAACTGTATATTTTTCTTTTACAACTGGAGTACAAGATCAGTTAATGGCTTTACATTATAATGATCCAGTACCAATGGCAATGAGTTTAAAGATTAACTTATTTGGAAAAATAGAATTAACTAAATTAAGTACAAACAATGATTTGATTGATGGTGCAGTATTTAATATTACAGGTCCAGATGGTTACAATCAAGATGTAACTGTTAAAAATGGAAAAATAACTGTAGAGAAATTAAAAAGAGGAACTTATACAATAAAAGAAAAATCTGCTCCTACTGGCTATCTTGTAAATACAGAAAAATATCAAGTAGAAGTAAAGCCTTCTCAAACATCAACAAAAACTATAACTGATACAGAGCCAACTGGAAAAATAGTTCTTTATAAAGTTAGTGAAAATAACGACAAAATTGGTGGTGCAGTATTTCAAGTAATAGCAGCAGAAAAGATTACAAACAAAGCAGGAACAAAGACATTCTATACAGAAGGTCAAGAAGTTAGCAAAATAACAACTGCATCTGGAACGGGTGTGGCACAAATTGATAATTTACCACTTGGAAAATACTATGTTAAAGAAGTACAAGCTCCAACGGGATATTTATTAAATGAAAATACATATACTGCAAATTTAGTATATAAGAATGATACAACTCCAGTAATCACAATAGAAATTAAAGGAGTTGTAGATGAGGAGCCAACTGGAACAATATCAATTATAAAGAAAGATAGTAAAACTGGCTCTATGGCACAGGGAGATGCAACTTTAAAAGATGCAGTATATAAAGTATATGCAGATGAAGATATTTATAATGTTGCAAAATCAAAGAAATTTTATAGCAAAGGTGATTTAGTAGCAACAAGAACTACAGATGAAAAAGGTGTATGTCAAGATGTTACAGATTTACCAATTGGAAAATACATTGTTAAAGAAGAAAATCCACCAAAAGGATATTTAATTGATAAAAAGACATATAAAGTAGATTTAAAATATAAAGATCAATACACAAAGATAATTACTGGAAATGCAAATAGTACAGATAAAGTTAAAGAAATGAGAATTCATATCTTTAAAAGTGGTATAAAAGTTAATTCTGGAGAAACACCTGGATTAGCAGGTGCGATATTCACTATTAAATTAAATAGTGCAGTACAAAGAGCTTATGATAAAGGTTACACATACGCAGAGGTATGGGGTGGCATTGATGAGTATGGAAATGCAGTAACAGTTGATAGCAAGAGAGTTGCCGAAGCACAAGTTATTGCTCCAACTTATGAAGCAATAGAAACAGATGAAAACGGAGATGCTTATACACAAAATGTTTTACCTTATGGAACATTTATAGTAAAAGAAACAACAACTCCAAAAGATTATGAAAGTGCAGCAGATTTTACCTTTTCAATTACAGAAGATGAGTCAGAAGTTCAAGATGTGGCAAAGAAAGTAAAAGATATTGTTGTTAATAATGAACAACAAGAAACTTATATTAAACTTATTAAGAAAGATAAAACATCTGGAAAGACTGTATCATTAAACAATGCTACATTCCAGATTAAAGCTGCAAAAGATATATATGATAGAGCTACAGGTAAAATACTTTACAAAAAGGGTGAAGCAGTAACACAAAAAATTGGTAGTACAACATATAATTCTTTTACAACTAATGCAAAGAATATTGTAGTACCAGCAAATAGTTATAACAATAAAGCAGGAGATCCAATAGGCTCTGTAATAACTCCATTAAAATTGGAAGTTGGAACTTATGAAATTACTGAAATTAAAATTCCAGAAGGCTTTTTACAATTAGATAATCCAGTTGGCTTTAAAGTTGAAGGAATAAGAAATTATGACACAGACCAAGATGGCGACTTTATAAAAGAAGTTGTTATTAAGAATGAACAACCTACAGGAACTTTAATTATAGATAAATCAATCGCTTTAAGAGAAGATGCAGATACAAGTTTAGTTGACACATCAGATTTAAGTGGTATTCAATTTAAACTTACTGCAAAAGAAAACATCATTGATTATGCAGATGGAAGTGTTATCTACAAAAAGGGCCAAGAAGTTAAAACTTATAATCTTGATAAAAATGGAGATTTAAAAGTTGAAAAATTACCAATGGGAAAATATGAATTACAAGAAGTTAAGGTAATTGATGGATTGGTATTAAATGACACAATTTATGATGTAGAATTTATCAAAAAAGATGATGTTACAAAAGTATATACAGTAACAAAAGATATTGAAAATGATACAACATTTGTTGAGTATTCAAAAACAGATATTACAGGAGAAAAAGAACTTGAAGGAGCTAAATTAAAAGTTCTTGACAAAGATGAAAATGTAATTGATTCTTGGACTTCAACAGATAAAACACATAAAATTGAAGGATTAGTTGCAGGGAAATCCTATATATTAAGAGAAGAAATTGCTCCAAAAGGATTTGTTAGAGCTACTAATATAGAATTCAAAGTTGAAAATACAAAAGAAATTCAAAAAGTAACAATGATTGATAAAGTTGTAGATATGACTAAAAATAACATTGCAGGAGATGAAGTTGAAGGTGCTAAAATGCAAGTATTTGACAAAGAAGGAAATATAGTTGATGAGTGGACTTCTGGAAAAGAGGCACACAAAATCAGTAACTTAGTTGAAGGAGAAAAATATACTTTACACGAAGAAACTGCTCCAGATGGTTATGTTGTTGCTACAGATATTGAATTTGAAGTAACATTAGAAAAAGAAACTCAACACGAAGTGATGACAGACAAAATAGTCGAAATGACTAAAAAGAATATTGAAGGAGATGAAATTGAAGGTGCTTCTATGAAAGTATTTGATAAAGAAGGAAATTTAGTAGATGAATGGATTTCTGAAAAAGAAGCACATAAAATCAATAACTTAAAAGAAGGAAATACTTATATTTTACACGAAGAAACTGCTCCAGATGGTTATGTTCTTGCAACTGATGTTGAATTTACAGTAACTACAGATAAGGAAACACAACACGAAGAAGTGATTGATAAAATCGTAAATATGTCAAAAGTTGATATTGCAGGAGAAGAAGTAGAAGGAGCAAAAATTCAAGTATTCGATAAAGATAAAAATATAGTTGATGAGTGGGAATCTGGAAAAGAGCCTCATATAATCAATAATCTTAAAGAAAATGAAACTTATACATTACACGAAGGAATTACTCCAAATGGATATGTAAAAGCAACTGATGTTGAATTTACAGTAACTACAGATAAGGAAACACAACACGAAGTTATGATTGATAAAGTTGTTGAAATGAGCAAGGTCGATGTTGCAGGAGAAGAAGTAGAGGGAGCAAAAATCCAAGTATTTGATAAAGATGGAAACATTATTGATGAATGGACTTCTGGAAAAGAAACACACAAAATCAATAATTTAGTTGAAGGAGAAACCTATATTCTTCACGAAGAAATTACTCCAGAAGGATATGTAAAAGCAACTGATGTTGAGTTCACAGTAACTACAGATAAAGAAAAACAACACGAAGTTATGGTTGATAAAATAGTAGATGTAACAAAAACAGATTTAACAAATGGTGAAGAACTTGAAGGTGCTGAATTAGTTGTTACAGATAAAGATGGAAATATTATTGATAAATGGACTTCAACTAAAGAGCCTCATCATATTACTGGATTAGAAGAAGGTAAGAAATATACATTAACTGAAACAACTGCTCCATACGGATATGAAATTGCAGAATCTATCGAATTTGAAGTTTCTTGCGATAAGGAAAATCAATTATTAGAGATGAAAGATATGCCTATATTAAAGTTTGTTAGAGTTGAAAAATTAGATAAAGACACAAAAGAACACATTAAATCAAATAAATTTGTTTTCGGAATTTATGAAGATGAAGAATGTACTAAACTTATTAAAGAAGCAGGAGCAAATGAATTTGAAGGAACTGCATTATTCGATGAGTTAAGATATGGAACTTACTACATTAAAGAAATTAAAGCACCTTTAGGATATAAACTATCAGACCAAGTTGTTAAAGTAGAAATAAATGACAAAGGCGTATTGGCTGATGGTGTATCATTGGAAGAAAAAGATGGTATTTACAGTTTTGAATATTACAACTCTTTACTTCCAAAAATTCAAACAGGAAATGAAACAAATTACTTCTTATTAGGAAGTTTAGCAGTAATTTCTTTAATCGGAATAGTTGGTGGAATTATGCTATTAAGAAAAAAACACAATGAAAAATAATTTGAGTGGGTGAAACTCCCACTCTTTTTTCATTTGTGAGAAAAGAGGGAAACTATGATAGAAAGCAATATAATTTACAATTTTGAAGATTTTAGGGCATTAGTGTCTGACAAAGCAAAAGAAGGAACTTACTATTTATTATATGATGATTTATATTTTGAGCAAATAGATAAAAACACAATGATAACAAGAGAGGCATTTACAGTTGCAGGAAGATATACAAAATCATTCAATATAATAAAATATGTAGATTTTAAACTTAAAGATAATTATACAACAAAGGAATTAGCAGAATTTGTTGAGTTATTAAGAAAACATACAAAAATACTTCTTACAATATACAATCCAAAGAAAAAGGATTGCTTTTTATTGTTTATAAGTAATAGAGATGATTCACAAATAGAAAAAGAAATTAAAAATTTATTGGAAATGGAGATATGATTATGCAACAACAAATCAGAATTATAACAACTAAAAAAGGATATGAAGAAATTATGAGTTTTTTACGATCTCATAATAATAAGAAATTAACAAAAAATATAGTAAATGATACTACTTGCAAATACATCAATGATATATATTTTTTTAAGTGGGATAATCCTAAATATTTTAGACTTATAAAAAAATTATTAACTGTTATTATAAACAAAAATATAACACAAAGAGTATGTATTATTGATAGAAATTATATTAAGTTATACGATAATACTCTATTAGAAGATGAATATAAGGATATTCCAATGCCTTCAATGACTTGTGAATTCAATGATAAAGAAACTATAAGATTATTAAAACAAATTGATAATGGGGGTAATGAAAATGGGGTATAGATCAGATATTAGAATTATAACAAGTAAAGATGGTTATGAAGAATTAAAAGAATTTGTGAAAAAATATTTAGGAGAGGATAACAAAGATTACAATCTTCTAGAGGAATGTGATATAAAGCAAGAAGGAAAAAATCAAATTTATTTTGGTTGGAATAGTCTTAAATGGTATGAGGGTAGTTATAAAGAAGTTGATGCCATAATGGAAGGATTAAATTATTTAGGCGAAAATGAGTATTCTTATAGATATTCAAGAATTGGAGAAAGTTATGATGATTATGAAGAACAATACTATGATGGCAACAAAGAAAAAGAAAATTATTTAGAATATCCAAATTTAATAAGAGAATTTGATGATGAATATATATTAAGTTTGATAAAAGACACACAGGAAATAAAACAATATAATAAAGAAGAAAATAAGGAAGAAATAGATATATGAGTGCTTATGATGAGATATTATCAAGTTCTAATATAGTAAATATTCTTGAATACTATGGACTAAAGGTTACTAGAAATAAATGTACTTGCCCTTTTCATAATGATACGCATCCTTCTATGATGGTAAACACTAGCAAAGGTATTGCAAAATGTTTTGCTTGTGGCTCTGGAGGAAATGTTGTATCATTTATCCAAAAATATGAAACAGAAATAAATCATAATGCAATAAGCACAGTAGAAGCTATGCAAAAAGCAATAGATATACAACATTTGAATATTGTCCTTTCACAAAACAATAAAATGCCTCTAACCGAAGAACAAAAGAAACAAAAGACATTATCTAACATTCTAAAAGATGCAATTACTATTTGCGAGAATAATTTAAAAACTAAAAATATAGATGGAGAGAGAACTCTCGACTATCTTAAAAGTAGAAACTTATCTGAACAAATAATCAATAATTTTCATATTGGATTCAATCCTAATTATGATAATATAACTAATAATTTATTATCAAAGTACAATATGAAAGATTTAATAGAAGTAGGCATTACAAAGGAATCTAAAAATGATTATATTGATATATTTAGCCATAGAATAATGATTCCTATATTTGACCAATATGGAAATCCTGTTGGATTTGGAGCGAGAGTATTAGGAGAAGCAAAGCCTAAATATATTAACACTATGGCAACTCCGTTATTCAATAAAAGTGAATTACTATTTAATTATCATAAAGCAAAATCTTTTGCTAGAAATTATGAAATGATAGTAGTCGAAGGATATATGGATGTTATAAGTGCTAATGCAATGGGATTTGCAAATACTGTAGGGATAATGGGAACTGCATTAACAAAAGAACAAATTGAATTACTAAAGAAATTAAAGTGTGAAATTACTCTTTCCCTTGATAATGATGATGCTGGTAAAAATGCAATGATTCGAGTTATACCAGAATTATTAAATGAAGGACTAGAAGTAAATGTATTAGATATATCAAAATTAGAAGGTAAATACAAAGACTTCGGAGATTTACAAATTGCAAATGTAAAAAAGGAAGATGTTTATAAAACAAAAATATCTGCCTTTATTTTTTTACTTGAAAATCAATATTTACAAAATAAAGAATTAAATGTTGATAATATCTATAATACTTATAAAAAGATGCAAAGAGATGGTTTAATTAAAGATACAAAAGATATTCTTCGCTTTAAAGAATATGTAACAAATAAAACCAATTTTAGAGTAGAGGAGGTTGAAGATATTATTATGCCAAAAGAAGTAAAACAAGAATCCAGAGTTGAAAGATATAAAGGCTTATTTTTCTATTACTATATAATGGATCATTTGAAAAAGTATGCGACTAATCATCAAGATAGAATATTACAAAAATATCTTGAAACGAATGCTATTACACAAGAACTAATTGAAGAAACATTGAATAATGAAAATTATTTAAAAGATGGAGAAAATACAATAGATATTTCAAGATATGTAAATGAGTACATCTATACATCTGATGATTATATAAAATTTAAAAATGATAAAATTTTTATTCTAGAAAATTTACTAAATAATGTAAAAAGTTTTGATCAAGAAGGAAATGTTGTAAATATAAAATTATCTGTAGAGCAAAAAGATATTGTTTTAAAGCAATATGCAGAAAGTTTTGAAACTAATATAAAAGATTATATTGAAAACAATCCAGATGAGTTTGAGGATTTATTTATTGCTAATAATACTTCGCAATTTGAGAAATTATTTCCTAAAACTTATGTTGAATCACTAAAAGAACAGGCAGTTAGTAGATTTAAAAATGAAAATGTTATGGAAGCAGTAAGATATGGTTTAGCATATCCAGATAATATGAAATCTGCAATGACTAGACAATTTGTGAATAATGACAAATACAAGACTTTACTTGTTTTCAATAATAATAAAAATATTTTAGGATTAACACCAGAAAATATTATGAAAGAAACGAAAGAAGAATTAGAAAAAAAGCCAGAGAAAACAAAACAAAAAGAACAAGATGACATACAAAAGACAGAAGTTGAAACTGTAAAAAATAATAATGATATGTCTGTATTTATTAAATTATCTGGAAAAGAAAAAGAATCGTTTAAAGGTATTTATTTGCCTATTGATAGTGGAACACAAGTATTTATTCCAAAACAATTATATAGAATTGATGATGGAAAACTACAGATATTAAACTCACAATCAAAATCGGCAAATATGAGCGAATATGCAGTAGATGAAAATACTAAAACTAAAAAATTTATGAATAGATTAACATTAGATAATTTTTATCACAAATATTTTAATTTATATGAAATTTCAATGGAGAAAGAGGTGATTCCAAGTGCAAGCTACTAATAAAAGTGATGCAACGCAAGTTTATGAAGGTGCAGAAAGAGCTACAAGAGTTGGTATAAAAGATTTCTTTAAATATATTTTAAAGCCATTTTCAGTATTTAGTTATCATTATTTTGTTGAAGGTATAAAAGCAGTACAAAAAGATGGGCCAACAAAAGAATTAGAAAAAATAACTAATCTTTCCTATGATGAAACAATAAGAGTAATGGAAAAGTGTCAAAAAGATGGAATTAGAGTTGTTGCAAGTGAAAGAAAACTATCAACTGAAAATACAGAGTTTGGTAAGAAAAAATCACTATTTCAACAAAAAAGAATAACAAAATACGCAAGAAGAATAAAAAGTTTAAGCGATTTTAAAACACATTTTCCTAGAATTGCAAAATTGTTGTATATAAATAGACTTATGGCTAGATATGAAAAGAAACAAGCAGAGCAAGTGAAATCACATCAGAATAAAAGATATAATATCTATTTCAATAAATCTAAACAGGGATATATGGGAGATAGAATTGCAGACTTAATAGAATATAGAACTAAAATCTCAAAAGACTTATTTGATGACAATATACAAGCTGCAATAGAAGAAACAAAAGAAAAAGGACAGACTTTAAATGCACAGGAATTGAAAGATTTATCAGAAAGTCTAAATTTACACGAAATGGGTGAAGTCGAAGTTGAAGAATTTAAAAAAGACTATTGTATTCACTCTATGCCTTTCTCTGCTTTTATGAGTATAAAAGATGATTTAGAAGTCGCAGATATTCCTTATGGAATGAAAGTTGTTACAAATGATGAAGATAAAAAAATTGCTAGTATATACTTTGAAAATAAACATTTAGAAAGATATTCGGAACTTGGATTTAATAATGTAGGTCAGATTCGTGTGTATGGATCTGATAATAAAAATATGCAATGGAATATCAATTCACAAGATGAAATAATATCTTTCAAGACAAAACTTGGAGAACAAGAAAGACAAACTTATGAAACATTAAGTGGTAAAAATTATATTATGAAAAGAACAGAGAATGAGTGTGTTTGGACTGTTTTTAAAAATGATATAAAAGAACTTGCAGAAAAGGAAAAAAAAAGGAATGTAGTAAATGAGGATTTAGAAAAGCATAATATCTTTGAAGAACTTGAAAAAGAAGTTGTTAATTCTCCTACTCTAACAGAAGATAAGAATATAGAAATAAATATAGCAGATGAAAAAGAAGTAGGTGAGTAAAATGGATAAGATACAAGAAAAAGCATATTTTAACATTGGAAATAGTGAATACTATGAAGGCTATCATATAAAAGATGAGCGTTGGAATGGTTGGGCTAGACCTTATTTTGAAAAATGTATCACAGAATTATTTGTAAATAATTTTGCTACAAGAGATTTTCAAATTGTATATGATAAATATACAGATTGTTATATTTGTAAAACATTAGAAAATGATATAGTTACTGCAACAGATATAGCAGAGAAAAAAATCATAAATACAAAAGAAGGAGCAAAAAAAGTATATGATTTTGGCTCTATAGGATGGACTTGGGATGATTATACTCTTGATGAAATAAAAAATCGAGAGAATATTCATATAATTACTCCAGATAAACTTATAGAAAAAGATTCTATAAATTTAGATTATTAAAAAATGGGAGGTGATGCAAATATGCTGGTGAAAAGAAATAAAAAGAGTTCAAAAGTATTATTTGTAATAGTTTTTGCAATTATATTTTACTATATGTTAAGAGTAACAACTCTGGTGTCTAGCAATGGTGGGAATTGGTCTTTGGATTATTTTACCATTGCTCTGAATGAATTATATAAAATTAACACTCCAATAGATTTTTCAAGAAATAACTTTCTTGTATCTAGTGGGGTGTCTTTTTTTGTTTTAATGATTTACGAAACTTATAAAATGCAAAACAAAAAGAATATACAAGAAAACACCTATGGCTCTGCTGAATGGAAAACTCCAAATGATATAAAAGATAAAAGAGATAAGAACTTTGAAAATAATATGATTTTAACACAGACAGAATTGATTTCTAAAAATATGAAAATTAGCAAAATGAATAGGCATGTTATATTGATAGGTAGGCCTGGAAGTGGTAAGTCGAGATATTATTTTAAGCCTAATATTCTAAATGCAAATGGAACAATAATCGTAACTGATCCTAAACGGAGAACTTTTGCGAGATTGTGGTTATTCATTAAAGAAAAAAGGCTATACAATAAAAGTTCTTAACCTTGATGATAAGTCTTGTTCGGATTGCTACAATCCACTAATGTATATTAAAGAAAGTCATAATAATATTGGTTATTATGATGAGGAACATCCAATACAAGAAGATGATGTAATGAGCTTAATAAATACAATAATGGCAAATACTAAAAGCGAAAATATACAAAATACTTCTGGAGATCCATTCTGGGAAAAAGCAGAAATGATATATCTTCAAGCCTTATTTTACTATACATTAAGACATTATGATAAGGCACATCAGAATTTTACAACAGTTTTAAATCTAATTCGTTTATCGAATCCAGATTCTACAGGTGTATCAAATTTAGATAGGTTGTTTGATGCTTGGGCAAAAGATGAGCCAGAGGCAATAGGTGTAAAACAATATAAGCATTTTAAAGTTGCAGCATCTGCACCCAAAATGATGAGTACAATTATTATGGTTGCAACTGCAAGATTAGCTTCATTCAATATTAAAGAAATTGCAAATATGACTGATACAGATACTATGGAACTTAACAGAATAGGGATGCCTTTGGATGACAATTCTCCATTACTGAAACAGATAAATAGTGAATCGAATAAAACTATTGGAAATGGTAAAGTTGCCTATTTTGTAATAACAAAACCAAGCAATAATACTTTTAACTATTTAGCGAGTATTTTTTACACACAAATATTTGAGATTATTGATGAAAATGCAAAATTATGTGGTGGAAGTTTAGCAACTCCAGTAGAAATCTATATGGACGAGTGGGCACAATTAGGAGAAATTCCAAGATTTGTTGAAGAACTTGCTTATTTGAGAGGATTAAATGTTGGAATTACTGTAGGATTGCAATCATTAAGTCAATTAAAACAAAAATATAAAGATAGTTGGGAATCTGTTTTAGATTGCTGTGACAGTACTCTTTTTATGGGAGGAATGAGTAAAGAAACTTTGGAATATTTAGTGGCTCTACTTGGTAAGAAAACTTGGTATAAAAAGTCATCTGGAAGGACTTATGCTAGACAGGGATCATCTTCAACTAACTGGGATGTAGTTGGTAGAGAACTAGCAACTTTAGATGAGTTATCAAAGATGCCAAGTGGTAATTGTGTACTTTTTATAGCAGGAATAGGAGCTTTTTACTCTAAACTATATAACTTAAAAGAACATCCTAACTATTCTGAATTATATGAGCCACGAGATAATAATTCTCAAAAACTCTATAATCACAAGAAAGAATTGCAATATGGTGAAAACGCAGACTATAGAATGTTATGCGATTCTGGCTTATCATTTGTAATTCCTATTGAAAAGCCAGAAATAAGAGAGGTTGATAAGGATGACTTAAAAGACCTTAAACGAACTGGAGTAATCCAATTTGAGGATTTAGTAATAAAAAAATAATTAAATAAGAAAAGAGATAAATCTTGAAATTGGATTACTAGCCAATTAAAGGGGGATTTATCTCTTTTTAATTGGAGGTAAAAAATTATGAAAAAGATTAAAAATTTATTTAGAAAATTAAGAGAGAAAGTAGCAGTTATAGGAACAACTGCAATGGGCACATTGATTCTTGCAGAAACAAGAGTATTTGCAGCTTCAAACACAGAATCTATTGATTCATTTATAAATTTTGCTTGTGATTGGCTAACTAAAATTGGTGGAGTTATTGCTCTTGTTGGTGGTGTTATGTTTGCACTTGGTTGGCAAAGAGAAGATGCTGAAGGTAAATCAAGAGGTTTAATGACACTTATGGCAGGATTTATGCTTGTTGCAATCGCACAATCAAAGAATTTATTTGGATTATAAGAGAAGGAGGACAAATAATTGGATGGAATTATAAGACTTCTTTATAGTTTCAAATTTACAGTTTTCGGTATTGATATAGATAGTGGTAATTTAATAGGTACGATAGAAAAATTAACGAATTTCTCTAGTGTAAAAGGTATCAATATTTGGTCTATTGGAAAAACAGTAAATGATGTAATAGTTCCAATAGCGTTAAGTCTTTTAATCCTTTTCTTTATGATTAACTTGATAAAGAAATCAATGGAAGTAGAGAGAATAAGTTGGGAAAGAGTAGTAATGGCTTTTGTTTCATTCTTATTACTTAAATACTTTATTCAACACGGATACGATTTCTTATCTAGTATT
>CAKPCL010000006.1 GCA_934141605.1 uncultured Clostridia bacterium | reverse complement strand
AAAACTGGCATTTCGCGCACAAACAAGAAACTTCAACGATGTGCCCTTTAGTGGATTTTTAGCCCCACCCTCGTAAATTTAAGTACGACTAGAATAATGCACCATCAATATATATTATAACATTTTTTGAAAAATATTCCAATTAAACAAAGAGTTGAATTTTTGATTTATTTATTAGTTGTTTATAATTATCTGTTTAAAATCTGTCTAATTCTTATTTTTTCTCATTAATTCTCTTTTTTTCTGTTAATTTAATTATTTTTTAAAATTTTAATATTTCTCTTATTTCTTTTTTTACTACTTCCAAGTCTCTATCATTTGCAATATTAGCAACATTAATATTATGATATTTTTCTTTTATTTCTTCTGCCATTTTCAAATACATTCTTTGTTGATTTATGCTATTTTCTGCTTCAAATTTAGAACCTTGAAATACTGCTTTTCCTTCTCTATTTAATCTTTCATTATATAAAGATTCATTGCTTAGATATAATGTTATATAATATATTTCGAAATCTAATTTGCTAAAGTCTTCTAATAATTTATTATAAACATCTGTAAAGGAATATTGTTTTTTTCCTAGTCTACAATAGTTTTCCTCTGTAAAAAAAGTTCTATCAAAGACTAAATTTATACTTTTATTTTCCATCTTTTTTAAATATTCAAGTAAATCTACATACATATCTTCCGCTTTTTGTTTTCCTGTTGGTGTAATATCTGATGTCCCACATAATCTATATAAATTTGTATAACTTAAAGAATGTCTTAAAAAGTCCGTTATTGTTGTTTTACCTGCTCCTTGTGGTCCTTCTACTACAATTAATTTTGAATTTGCCATTTTAAATCCTCCTCTATTTTATTATTTTTCTTCTTTCTTTTTTTCTTCATTTTCTTTTTCATCTAAAATTTTATTAATTGAGTTCATTATATCATCCATATTTTCATCAAAGTCGTCTTTTATTAGGTTAAACATATTTTTTATCTCCTTCCGAAGATTATTATACTATTAAATATTTTATATTTCAATCAATTATGTAGATTTTTATGTCTTTTTGTAGTAAAATATTTGTATATAATAAAAAATTATAAGGAGGTAAATCTTTGGATAAAATAGCCATTATTTCAGATGTACATGGAAATATTTCAGCTTTAACTGCTGTATTAAATGATATTAAAAAAAGAAATATAGATAGAATATTCTGTTTAGGAGATTGTATAGCAAAGTGTACACACCCAGATTTAGTAATTGATAAGCTAAGAGAATCATGTGAAGTTATTTTAATTGGTAATTGTGATTATAGTATTTGCAAGCCTTCTTCCAAAGGAAAAGATTATTGGTCTAGAAATATTATAGGTGAAGAAAGAGCTAATTTCATTGCATCCTTACCAGTCTCATATGAATTTTATATAAGTGGACATTTAACTAGATTATTCCATGCAACGCCCTTTAACCTTGATGGAATATATAATCCCATGTTTTCTAATAAGCATTCCAAATATGATTACTTAGAAATTGATAATCCTGATATGCTTTTTGAAAACACAAAATTTATTAATAAAACTAAAAATGACCCAGCTCCTGATATTGTTGGCTTTGGCCATATACACACTCCACTTTTAGTAAGATACAAGAATAAAACAATATTTAATCCAGAAAGTGTAGGTATTCCAGTAGAAATGCATAACAGCGACATAAATGATAAAACTAACAAATTTTCAACGGTTGCTTCATATATTGTATTAGAAGGATACTATGGAAAAAAAGAATTAGATTCTATTTCATTTAATTCTATAAGGGTTCCTTATGATATTAAACAAGAAGTGGAAGATTTAAAAAATTCAAATATGCCAAATAAGGAAGTTATAATAAGAACTTTAACTTCTGCTATTTCAAACAATATTTAAAGAGGTATTTACTATGGATAATAAAATAAAAATTGCAAAAGAAATATTAAAAAAGTATAAACAAGAACATTTATTATATTTTTATAACGAACTTTCTGATGAAGAAAAAAATATATTAGTTAATCAAATTTTAAGTATAGACTTTGAAAAAATAATAAATTTATATAATAACTCTAAAAAAAGTGAAAATTTGTCAAGCATTGAAATATCGCCTTTACCACATATAGAAAAAAATTTATTAACCAATGCTGAACTAGATTACTACACCAAAATTGGTGAAACAGTAATTAAATCTAATCAAGTTGCAGTTGTCACAATGGCTCGGTGGTCAAGGAACTAGGCTTGGATATAAAGGTCCTAAAGGTACATATATGCTAAATTTAAAGCCTTTTAAAAAATCTTTATTTCAAATAATAGCTGAAAATATTATTGAAACAAACACTAAGTACAATATTATAATTCCTTGGTACATAATGACAAGTGAAGAAAATCACAATCAAACTGTAGAATTTTTTGAAATTAATAATTTTTTTGAATATCCAAAAGAAAAAATCAAATTTTTTAAGCAAAACAAATTGCCTTTAATTAATACTGAAGGAAAGCTTATTTTACAAGATCCTTATTTAATAAAAGAGGCTTCAAACGGAAATGGAAATGTATTTAATTCAATGGAAAAATCAAATATTATTAAAATCATGCATACTGAAGGAATTAAATGGATTTGTTTTGGCGGAATTGATAATGTCTTACTTAAAAATGTTGACCCATTATTTCTAGGATTAACAATTGCTAATAATATGGAAATTGGTTCAAAATCAATTTTTAAAAAGGAACCTTTAGAAAAAACTGCTGTATATTGCAAGAAAAATGGTAAGCCATCTATACTGGATTATGATGATATAGATTTAGAACTATCTGAAAGTAAAATTCTAGGCACCAATATTTACCTTTACAGAGAAGCGAATATGTTATCTCATATTATGAGTCTAGATGCCGTTGAAAAGATTAAAAACATTGAATTAAAATATCATAGAGCTTATAAAAAGAACGCTTTTGTCAATTCAGAAGGTGTTAAACAGGTTCCTAATAAACCTAATACTTTTAAATTTGAAAATTTTATTTTTGATGCTTTTTCTTATTTTGAAAATATGTTACTTTTGCGAGTTAATGAAAATGAAGAATTTGCACCTATAAAAGATTTTACTGGTATATATAATCCTGATACTGCTATTGAAAAATATAACTATGCTAAAAGAACCAAGTTCTAATCTTGGTTCTTTTATTTAAATCTATTATCTATTTTTTAACTTATAATTATTAATATTAAACTTCTTAACTCTTTTTTTCTTTATTTTCAAAATTCAACTTGCCATCAACTATTCTAGCAACCATCATCGAAGAAACATCGTCTCCAACAACATTTAAAACAGTTGCAGGCATATCTATTATTGTTGCAATTATTGTCAAAATTGGCAAAGCAGCAACTGGATAACCCAACATAGTTATAATTAACATTTCTGAAATAGTTCCCCCACCTATTGGAACTGCAGTTATTAGTAAATTTGCAAGTAATGCAACACCTAAAACTCCCATCACATCTCCAAATGTTGCTAAACTTGTTCCAAATAAACCTACTAAAAACATAATTTTAAATACAGAACCAATTATAGAACCATCTTTATGGAAGCTTGTTCCTAATGGAATTGTTGTTTCAGCAATATCACTTGGAACACACATTTTTTTAGTTGATTCAATATTTATTGGTATACAAGCTGCACTTGAACATGTTCCCATTGCTGTAACTGTTGCAGGAAATACATTTTTCCAAAAAGCTTTTACACCTTTTTTTCCACCTGCTATAAAAGCATATATTGTATATACTATAAAATAAAATGCTATTGCAACAATTAAGTATACTACAAATGTTTTTAGATATCCCACAGCTATCGAAGTTCCAAAAGTTCCTACAAATGAGGCCATATAACAGCCAAGTCCAATTGGAGCATAGTACATTATTATTTTTACTATGTTTTCCATTACACTATTTGCTGATTCTAGTACTTTTCTAAATGGTTCTCCATTTTTTCCTGACATATTTATTGCAATTCCTACTATTATTGAAAATAATAATAATGCAATTATATTGTCTTTTGAAAATAATTTTGAGAAATCATTTACTGTAAGCAATTTTACAGTTCTATCTGCAATTGTCATATCTTCTTCAGTACTTTCAGTATCTGCTACATCTTCTGCATTTTCTAATGTTGATCTTATTTGTTCTCCATCTTCAGTATTTATTAGTTTTACAAAATATGTACTTGCAAATCCTATTAATACTGCTACAAGTGATGTTAAAACAAATACTAATAATATTGAGCCTATAATTTTTCCTAGTCTTTTTGGTTGTTTCATTTTTGATATTGCGGTGGTTATGTTTAAAAATATTAGTGGGATAATTATAACTAATAATAGATTTAAGAATAAATCACCCAACGGGCTTAATATAGTTGCTTTTTCTTTAAAGATTATTCCTATGATGCTTCCAACAATTATCGCAACTAAAAGAATAATTGTTGATTTGTAATTTGATAAAAATTTTTTCATAATACTACCCCTTTTTCATAAAGTAAAATTTTCTTTTATTTTATGAGCTTTCTTTTTAAGGTAACTCGAAATATAATTATATTCCAAGGATTTGTTATATTATATAATAAAAATATTCCAAATAGCAACTATTTAGAATATATTTTTTAATTATTTTATTTTTTATCTTTTAATTTTCTTAATTTTTTGAAAAAATCTGATAGAATTTCTTCACATTCATCTTTTAAAATGCCTCTTTCATAGTCTACTTTATGATTAAAAGTATAGTCTTCCAATAAATTAAATACTGAGCCGACCGCTCCTGTTTTTTCATCACTTGTCCCAATATAAACTTTCTTAATTCTAGAATTAATTAATGCTCCTGCACACATCGAACATGGTTCTAATGTTACATACATTTCACAATCTAACAACCTCCAAGAATTCAATTTTTTGCTTGCTTTCTGAATTGCTAATATTTCAGCATGTTTAGTCGTATCAAATTGTGTTTCTTTTAAATTATGTGCTCTTGCTATTATTTTACCATCTTTTACAATTACAGCTCCCACTGGCACTTCTAATTTATCATATGCTTTTTTTGCTTCTTTTAAAGCTTCTTTCATAAATTTTTCTTTACTTTCCATTTTTCTGACCTTCCTATTAACATTATATAATTAAAACATATCAAAAATCAAGTCATCATATATAACAATTATCTATAATTATTACTATTAAGTGAAAAGTTTTTCTTTTGAGCAAATTCTCTTAAATATTGCATTTGTAAATTATCTTCAATGAATTTTTCTTCTTCTGATTTAAGTTTATTAGTTGCAATTAATAATGTCCATAAGAATAAAATAAAATTGATTAAAATAAAACTTGAAATAAATAATAACATAGACACCTCTCTTTCTTTTTTAATATAATATTCCACAGATATAAAAAAAATTATTCATAACTTCACATAATATTATAGCATGTAAATTTTTCCTTGTCTTAAAAAATTTGTCGAAATTATAATTTTTAAATGTAAAATTATCTTGAAACAAAAAAGAATTCACAATTCTAATAAAATGTGAATTCTTTTTTACTTTTTGAGTTTTCAAGATCTGTCCCGTTTGGACAAAATGTCCAAATAGAACCGTCCCGTTTGGACATTATTGCACATCTGCAACTTCGTCAAGTTCCTTTTCTGTATTAATATGTGTATCTTGATATTTTTTCATACCTGTACCTGCTGGAATTAATTTACCTATAATTACATTTTCTTTTAGCCCAACTAAATCGTCAACTTTACCTTTTATTGCAGCTTCTGTAAGAACTCTTGTTGTTTCTTGGAATGATGCTGCAGATAAGAAGCTGTCTGTTGCAAGTGATGCTTTTGTAATACCTAGTAATACTCTCTTACCTGTTGCAGGTCGTTTTCCTTCTGCTATTGCTTCATTGTTTTTATCTTCAAAGTCATACATATCAATTAATGATCCTGGGAACATATCTGTATCTCCGTTATCTTCAACTCTAACTTTTTTAAGCATTTGTCTTCCTATAACTTCAACATGCTTGTCATTGATGTCAACACCTTGGTTTCTATATACTTTTTGTACTTCAGATGTTAAGTATTCATATACTCCTTCTGGTCCTTTTAATGCTAATATTTCTGATGGGTTTATAGAACCTTCGATTAATGGTTCTCCAACTTCTACCATGTCTCCATCTTTAACTTTCATTTTTGATCCAAATGGTATTGTATATGTTCTTGAATCGTCTGATGAAGTAACTACTACTTCTTTCTTCTTCTTTGTTTCTTTTATTTTTACTTTACCTGCAATTTCTGTAATAATTGCAACTCCCTTAGGTTTTCTGGCTTCGAATAGCTCTTCAACTCTAGGAAGACCTTGTGTGATATCTGCTACACCGGCAACACCACCAGAGTGGATAGTTCTCATTGTAAGCTGTGTACCAGGCTCACCAATTGATTGGGCAGCTATAATACCTACTGATTCTCCGATAGATACTAAGTTTCTTCTTGCTAATCCCATACCATAACATTTTTGACATACACCATGTTTTGATCTACATGCTAAAACTGAACGCACTTCTAGTCTTTCAATTCCTGCTGCTACTATTTTTTCTGCTATTTCTTCTGTTATCATTGTATCTGTATCAACAATAAGTTCTTTAGTATTTGGATCATATACATTATTAACACTAAATCTACCAACAAGTCTTTCTTGCATTTTTTCGATTACTTGGTTTCCATCTTTAATATCATAAACTATTAGTCCTTCATGTGTTCCACAATCATATTCTCTAACAATTATGTCTTGTGATACATCAACTAATCTTCTTGTTAAGTATCCTGAATCGGCAGTTCTTAAAGCTGTATCTGAAAGTCCTTTACGCGCACCATGGGCAGAAATAAAGTATTCTAGAGCATCTAGACCTTCTGCAAATGATGATTTAATAGGAATTTCAACTGCTTTACCTGTTGTACTAGCCATAAGTCCACGAATACCAGCAATTTGTCTTAATTGGTTCATATTACCTCTGGCTCCAGATTTAACCATCATATAAATTGGGTTTAGGTCATCAAAGTTATCTTCCATTGCTTGACTTATTTTCTTTGTTGCGTCTTCCCATACTTTAATTACTGAATTATATCTTTCATCGTTAGTAATTAAACCTCTGGCATATTGTTTTCTAATTACTTCTATTTGTTTGTCAGCTTCAGCAAGTAGTCCTTTTTTAGCTGCTGGAACTTTTACATCACTCATTGAGAATGTTATACCAGCTATTGTAGAATATTTAAATCCTAAAGATTTAATATAATCTATTACTTCTGCTGATTCAACAACACCATGAACTCTTATTGTTTTTTCTATTATTTGTCCCATTGATTTTTTTACAACTGGGAAATTAATTTCATATTGAAATGGATCTTCATTTCTATCTATAAATCCTAAGTCTTGTGGTATACCTTGGTTAAATATAATTCTACCAACACTAGTTTCTATTTTTTTAGATTTTATTTTTCCATCTATTTCTTTTGTTATTCTAACAAATATCTTAGCATGCATTCCTACATCATGATTTTCAAATGCCATTATTGCTTCTTCTGGATCTTTAAAGTATTTTCCTTCACCTTTTTCTCCGTCAAGTGTCATTGTTAAATAATAGCTTCCTAAAATCATATCTAGTCTAGGAACTGCAACTGGTTTACCATCTTGTGGTTTTAATAAGTTATTTGTTGCAAGCATTAAATATCTAGATTCTGCTTGTGCTTCTGGTGATAATGGTAAATGCACTGCCATTTGGTCACCGTCAAAGTCTGCATTAAATGCTTCACAAACTAATGGGTGAAGTTTAATTGCTCTACCTTCAACTAATACTGGTTCAAATGCTTGAATACCAAGTCTATGTAATGTAGGCGCACGGTTTAACATTACAGGATGGTCTTTTATAACATACTCTAATATTTCCCATACTTCTGGTCTTAATCTTTCTACCATTCTTTTTGCATTTTTAATATTTTGTGCTATTCCTCTGCTAACTAATTCTTTCATTACAAATGGTTTGAATAATTCAATTGCCATTTCTTTTGGAAGTCCACATTGATAAATCTTAAGTTCTGGACCTACAACTATAACAGAACGTCCTGAATAGTCAACCCTCTTACCTAATAAGTTTTGACGGAATCTACCTTGTTTTCCTTTTAACATATCAGATAATGATTTTAAAGGTCTATTTCCAGCACCTGTTACTGGTCTTCCTCTTCTGCTATTATCAATTAAAGCATCTACAGATTCTTGTAACATTCTCTTTTCGTTTCTTACAATTATTTCTGGAGCACCTAATTCTAATAATCTCTTTAATCTGTTATTTCTGTTTATAACTCTTCTATATAAATCATTTAAGTCAGATGTTGCAAATCTACCACCATCTAATTGAACCATTGGTCTTAATTCTGGTGGAATAACTGGTACAACTGACATTATCATCCATTCAGGTCTTGTATTAGAAAGTCTAAAAGAATCAACTGTATCTAATCTTTTTACTAGCTTACTTTTCTTTTGTTCACTAGCACCTTCTAATTCTTTTCTAATATCTTTAGACAATTTGTCTAAGTCTACTTTTTCAAGCAATTCTTTTAATGCTTCTGCACCCATTCTTGCTTTAAAAGAACCTTTTCCGCATCTTTCTACTGCTTCATGGTATTCTTTTTCTGTTAAAACTTGGCAGTTTGATAAATCAGATGTTCCTTTATCTGTAACTATATAAGAAGCAAAATATACAACTTTTTCTAGATTTCTTGGTGAAATATCTAATACTAAAGCAATTCTGCTTGGTATTCCTTTAAAATACCAAATATGAGCAACTGGAGCAGCAAGTTCAATATGTCCCATTCTCTCTCTTCTTACTTTAGACTTAGTTACTTCAACACCACATCTATCACAAACAATTCCTTTATATCTTACTCTTTTATATTTACCACAATGGCATTCCCAGTCTTTTGTTGGTCCAAATATTCTTTCACAAAACAAACCATCTTTCTCTGGTTTTAAAGTTCTGTAATTTATTGTTTCAGGTTTTTTTACTTCACCCTTTGACCATTCTCTTATTTTCTCATCTGATGCAATTCCTATTTTTATTTTATTAAAAATATCTAATTCGTCCACTATTTTTCCCCCTATAATATTTTTTTGTCCATTTGGGACGGTTCTGTTTGGACATTTTGAGATTTTATTACTGCCCAAAAAGAATTCCCACCTGGTTTTATGGGTAATCGTAAAACAGTTTAAAATTCTAACCACCGCTGGTGCAATATCTTTCTGTCGATTTTTTGCTTTTTACGATTTATTAAATTTGCTGGGATTGTAACAGATAAATCTTAACAATCCCAGTATACAAAATACTTTAGTATTTTGTATTCTTATATTAAGTCATCATCATTATCAATATTATCATTAGCTAAATCACTATCAAAAATAGCCTCATCATCTTCATCATCTAAATCATCAAAAAGTTCATCACTATCTTCTGGTTCATCTTCATCTAGCATTGCATCATCTTCAAGTTCTTCACCATAACCATCTGATAAATCATCTTCAGCTACAATTTCTTCTTCTGATAAATATTTTTTATCTTTTTCTGGATCATATTCTATTCCGTCTTCAATATTTTCTTTTAATTCAAGTTCTTTGTTATCTTCTGAATATAGACGAACATCTAATCCTAAAGATTGTAATTCTTTAACAAGAACTTTAAAGCTTTCTGGTACTCCTGGTTCAGGAATATTTTCACCTTTAACAATAGCTTCATATGTCTTAACTCTACCTACAACATCATCAGATTTAACTGTTAACATTTCTTGTAGTGTATATGCTGCACCATATGCCTCTAATGCCCAAACTTCCATTTCTCCAAAACGTTGTCCACCAAATTGTGCTTTACCACCAAGAGGTTGTTGTGTAACTAATGAGTATGGTCCAGTTGAACGAGCATGTATTTTATCATCTACTAAGTGATGTAGTTTTAACATGTACATTACACCAACTGTAATTGGTTTATCAAATGGATCACCAGTTCTACCATCATATAGAATTGATTTACCATCTGGACTCATACCTGCTTGTTGTAGCAATTCTTCAACATCTTCTTGTGTCGCTCCATCAAATACTGGTGTTGATACGTGCCATCCTAATGCTTTAGCGGCTCCACCTAAGTGAACTTCTAGGATTTGTCCTAAGTTCATACGTGATGGTAGTCCTAATGGGTTAAGTAAAATGTCTATTGGTGTACCATCTGGTAAGAATGGCATATCTTCTTCTGGTAATACTCTTGAAATAACACCTTTGTTACCATGACGTCCGGCCATTTTATCACCAACTGATATTTTTCTTTTTGTTGCTATATAACATCTAATTATTTGATTTACTCCAGGTCCTAATTCTTCTGAATTATCTCTTGTAAATATTTTAACATCTACTATTGTTCCAGCTTCTCCATGAGGTACTCTTAATGATGTGTCTCTAACTTCTCTAGCTTTTTCACCAAAGATAGCTCTTAATAATCTTTCTTCTGCTGTTAGCTCTGTCTCTCCTTTTGGAGTAACTTTACCAACTAATATATCTCCTGGTCTAACTTCAGCACCAATTCTTATAATTCCATTTTCATCCAAGTCTTTTAGTACATCTTCACCTACATTTGGAATATCTCTTGTTATTTCTTCTGGTCCTAATTTTGTATCACGACATTCACAATCATATTCTTCAATATGGATTGATGTAAATACATCTTCTTTTACAAGTCTTTCATTTAAAAGAATAGCGTCCTCGTAGTTGTATCCTTCCCATGTTGAGAAAGCTACTAAACAGTTTTTACCTAATGACATTTCTCCATCTTTAGTTGATGGTCCGTCTGCAATGCTTTGTCCTTTTTTAACAATTTCGCCTACTTTAACAATTGGTCTTTGATTAATACATGTTCCACCATTTGTTCTTTTGAATTTGCGTAATTTATGTACAACGGTTTTTCCATTATTGTATTTTACTGTAATAGCATCTCCTGTAACTCTTTCAACTACTCCGTCATCTTCTGCTAAAATTAGTATTCCAGAATCTTTAGCTGCTCTATATTCAATACCTGTACCAACTATTGGTCTTTCTGTAATCATTAATGGAACAGCTTGTCTTTGCATGTTTGCTCCCATTAGAGATCTCTTAGCATCATCATGTTCTAAGAACGGAATCATTGCTGCTGCTATAGAAACTAATTGTTTTGGTGATACATCAACATATTGTACTCTATCTTTGTCAACTTCTATAATTTCATTTCTATATCTAACTCTAATTCTATCATGAATAAATTCACCTTTATCGTTCATTGGTTCAGATGCTTGAGCAATTATGTAATTATCTTCTACATCTGCGCTCATATATTCAACTTCATCTGTTGCTCTATGTGTTTCTGGATCTATTTTTCTATATGGTGTTTCTATAAATCCATATTCATTTATTTTTGCAAATGATGAAAGTGCTGATATAAGTCCAATGTTTGGTCCTTCTGGTGATTCTATTGGGCATAATCTACCATAGTGTGTGTAGTGAACATCTCTAACCTCAAATCCAGCTCTTTCTCTTGTAAGACCTCCAGGTCCTAAAGCAGAAATTCTTCTTTTATGTGTTAATTCTGAAAGTGGGTTTGTTTGGTCCATAAATTGTGATAATTGTGAACTTCCAAAGAATTCTCTTATTGATGATGTAATTGGTTTTGTGTTAATTAATGTTTGTGGTGTTACAACATCTAAGTCTTGAATTGTCATTCTTTCTCTTACAACTCTTTCAAGTCTTGTTAAACCAATTCTAAATTGATTTTGTAATAATTCACCAACACATCTAATTCTACGATTTGATAAGTGGTCTATATCATCAACATTTCCAACACCATGTGATAAGTTTAATAAATAACTAATAGATGCAATCATATCTTCTGTTGTTATATGTTTTGGTATTAATTCTTCTATTCTTTGTTCTATTACTTTTACTAAATCTTTTTCATCAGTATTATCAATTATATTTTTTAATATTTGATAGTTTACTTCTTCTTTAATATTTAAAGAACTTAAGTCAACTGTAGGTAAAACTTGATGTATATCAACTGTTCCATTTCCTATAACTCTTACTGTTTTTTCTCCAACTGTTATATCTACTATGTTTATTCCTGAATTTTTGATATTTCTAGCTACTTCTTCTGTTATAACTTCTCCTGCTTGTACAAAAACTTCGCCTGTTTCACTATCCATTATGTCTTTAGCTGCTATTTTTCCTGTAATTCTTGTTGCTAAATCTAATTTTTGGTCAAATTTATATCTACCAACTTTTGCTAAATCATATCTTCTATTATCATAGAATAATCCATCAAATAAATTTCTTGCTGCATCAACTGTTGGAAGTTCTCCCGGTCTTAATTTCTTATAAATTTCAATTAACGCTTCTTCTTGAGTTTTAATTGTATCTTTTGAAATTGTTGCAGTTAATAATTCTTCATCACCAAATAAATCTCTTATTTGATCATCTGAAACTATTCCTATAGCTCTTAAAAGTGTTGTTACAGGAACTTTTCTTGTTCTATCAACACGAACATAGAAAATATCATTTCCATCTGTTTCGTATTCTAGCCATGCTCCTCTTAATGGCATAACTGTTGATGTATATGTTCTTTTTCCTGTTTTTGTGTCAAATTCTTCTGCATAGTAACAACCTGGTGAACGCACTAATTGGCTTACAACAACTCTTTCTGCACCATTTATTATAAATGTACCACTATCTGTCATTAGTGGGAAATCACCTAAATAAATTTCTTGTTCTTTAATTTCTCCTGTTTCACGATTAATTAAACGAACTTTAACATGCAATCTTGTTGAATATGTTGCATCTCTTTCTTTTGCTTCTTCGATTGAATACTTTGTTTTGTCTTCCATGTAGTAGTCAAAAAATTCAAGAACTAGATTTCCAGAATAATCTTCTATTGGTGATATATCTTTTAATACTTCTCCTAATCCTTCTTTTACAAACCATTCATATGAATCTTTTTGTACTTTGATTAAGTTTGGCATTTCGATAAAGTCTCCAACTTTTGCAAAATCTTTTCTTGAAACTTTTTCGTATTGAACATCTTTAATTTTCAAAAAAATCACTCCTCATAAAAAAAATAATTTTGGAAGCAGAGAATTTTATAAAATTTAAAATTTTATAATAAATTTATTTGATTTTAAGAAAAGTCCTTCTTAGAATATAGTTACTTTTGATAATCAATTTAATTTGTCTGCTTTTCAAATTAAATTAGTTATAATTTTGCTATATTTAATTCCTCTTTTCTTAAATTTTTAACTGTTTTGAATTTATAATTTTTTATTCTTTTGAATTAAATTTTACTTGATATTAAATTTCGGCATAAATTCATCTTATATAATAACACAATTTTATTACGGAAGTCAAGCTTTTAACGAATTTTTTATGAATTTTTTTATATACTAGACATTTATATTTATTTATAGTAAAATGTTCACAATGAATTTTTTATAGAAAGGATTATTAATATGGCAAGTTTACCAATTTTAGTGAAATATTTATTAGTTTTTTTAATTAGTATGGTACCAATAGTTGAGTTAAGAGGTGCTATACCTATTGCAGAAAGTTTAGGATTAAATATTTTTTTGTACTATCCAATAGCAATTATAGGAAATATACTTCCAGTTCCAATTATTTATTTATTTGCTAGAAAAGTCCTTGAGTGGGGAAAAGATAAAAAAATTATTGGAAAATTCTTCACATGGTGCTTAGAAAAAGGTGAAAAAGGTGGAGAAAAATTGAAAAAAGCAGCTGGAAATAAAGGTATATTTTTTGCTTTACTTCTTTTTGTAGGAATTCCACTTCCTGGAACAGGTGCCTGGACTGGAACATTAGCTGCTAGTTTTTTAAATCTTGATTTTAAAACTAGTATAACAGCTGTAACTCTTGGTGTTTTATTAGCTGGTATTATAATGTCTTTAGGTAGCAAATTTGTTGCAGTTCTAGGTTGGCCAGGTTTATTTGCACTTATTGCAGTAATACTAATTATTGTTGTAATATCTATTATTAAAACAAAAAAGAAGAATTAAGGTATCTCCTTAATTCTCTTTTTCTTCTTCATCTCTAATTTTATTTCTACTATCTACAAAGTCAGTTAATATTGTTTTTATTACAACCGCAATTGGTACTGCTAAAAACATTCCCAAAATTCCAAAATATGCTCCTCCAATAGTAATAGAAAGTAATACAAGTAACGGACTAGTTTTTAATGAAGAACCTATTATTTTAGGATTTATAATATTAGCATCAATTTGTTGTAAAATAATTACAACTATTGCCATTGCTAATGCCTTTCCAAAACCTCCTGTAATAAAAGTTACAAGTATTCCAAAAGCAACCGCTATTATCGCTCCAATATATGGAATCATATTAAATAAACCAATTATAAATCCTAATAAAGGTGCATATTTCACTTTTATAATCAACATTGCCACGGTAGTTAAAATTCCTACTATTACAGCATCAAGCAGTTGACTAGTTATAAAAGTAAAAAATACTTCATTTGCATTTGTAAAATATTTGTCTAAAGTCTCATATGTATCCTTTTTAAACATACCTCTTGCAAATCTTCTCAAAGTTCTTACAATTGAACTTCTTTGTAATAAAATATATACAGATACTACTATTGATACAAATACATCAAATATTCCTGAAAAAACATTTATAATATTTTTTACATATTGAATAATTTTCTCATTATTAATAGTCAAAAACTGTTTTATATCTATATTTGTTAATTCTGCCATTTTTTCTTTTAATATATCGCTTTTTAATATTGAATCTTCTGGTAATTCAGTATATTTACTGACTAATGTTTCATAATAACTTGGCGTGTTACTAATCAATTCCACTACACTATCAATTAATATAGGAAAAATGCAATTTATTATTATAATTACAATTGTAACAAAAATTATATATGTTGTTATAACTGATATTCCTCTAGCCTTCTTTGATATTAATTTGAATTTTGATTTTTTAAGTGCATTTTCTATCTTTTGGCATGGAATAAACAAAATATACGCTATTAATATACCTATTAAAAATGGCTTTAATATAGTAAATAACTTTCCAAACCATGCTTGTATACTTGAAAAATTATCTAGCATTTTATATACTATAACTACTATTATAGCAATTAATAACCATGATATTCTTTTTTTCCATCCTTGTTTTATTTCTTCCATATTTTAATATTATCTCCTCTCATTATTTTGTCCAAATAGAACCGTCCCATTTGGACATTTAATCCCACTGGACAATGGTCGCTTCCCATAACTTCTGGATATATGCTAGCTTCTATTATTTTATCTTCTATTGATTTAGATACTATAAAATAATCTATTCTCCAGCCAACATTTTTTTCTCTTGCATGCCCCATATATGACCACCAGCTATATGAATTTTCTTTGTTTGGATATAAGTATCTAAAAGTGTCTACAAATCCTGCTTCTAGCAATTCAGTCATTTTATTTCTTTCTTCATCTGTAAATCCTGCATTTCTTCTGTTTGTTTTTGGATTTTTTAGGTCTATTTCTTTATGTGCTACATTTAAGTCTCCACACATTATAACTGGTTTGGTTTCATTTAGTTTTAATAAGTATTTTCTTATTTCATCTTCCCAAATCTGTCTATATTCTAGTCTTTCTAGTTCTCTTTTAGAGTTTGGTGTGTATATATTTACCATATAAAAATCTTCATATTCTAAGGTTATTACTCTTCCTTCTTTGTCATGTTCCTCTATTCCAATTCCATATGTTACACTTTGTGGTTTTGCTTTTGTGAAAATAGCTGTTCCAGAATATCCCTTTTTTTCTGCACTATTCCAATAACTTGTATAACCTTCAAACTCTAATTCAACTTGCCCCGGTTGGCATTTTGTTTCTTGGATACAAAATATGTCTGCATCAATTTTTTTGAAAAAATCTGCAAAGCCTTTTACTAGGCATGCTCTTATCCCATTTACATTCCAAGATATTAGTTTCATAATTTTATTTCCTCTCATTAAAATATATCTTTATTTTACTACATTTTGATAAAAATAGCAATACTCTTAAAAAGCTAGGCTTAAACTTCCTGACTTAAATAGCTAACTATAAAACTATAAAAAAAGAATTCCTCTAATTGGAATTCTTCTTATTTTAAAATCATATACTACTAATTAATTACACTTACTGGTAAGTATCTTACACCCCAAGCTAACGCTTCTGCATGTGAATTAACATATATGTCTATTTTATTTCCAGTTATAGCTCCACCTCTATCTTCAACAACATAAGTGCTTCCATTTATATTTAGTTTAGTTCCAAATGCAAATTTAGAAGATGCTGCAACTGTTCTTCCTGCTGTTGCTTTTGTTCCCATTGCAGTAATTCCGTTAGTTTTACCACAACATTTAGCACATGAACAATATGCTGTTATTTTATATATTTGCCCATTTGCATTTGATGATACTGTTGTACTTGGTGTTGTTCTTGATGTTGTTCCTGATCTTGATGTTATTGCTTTGTTTACTTGTACTATCTTGTTTACTGGTTCTTTAATTATCTTTTCAGATAATTCTATTTTTTCAATTTCTACTTCGTTTTGATATTTAATTTTGTATGTAACTTCTTTTAAGCCATTTCTACCTTGTTGTACTATTTTATTTGTTGTTCCTGTTGTTGTACCTGCTGTATTTTTTGTTATTGTTTCATATGGTATTTCAACTTGTTCTGTAACTATTTTTTCTGTAATTGGTGCATAATTATTTAATAATTCATTTAATGTTGTTTGTACACCTTCTTCAGAAACTTTAGCTATTTGAACTTCGTTATATGTTTTATCAACTATCTTTATAATAGTTCCTGCTGTTATTTCTTCATTTAAGTCTGGTATTGTTTTTTGATTTTCATTTAATGTTATGTTATTTTCGTCTAATACTTCACTTACATTTGTTTTAGCTGTTACAATTGTTAATTCATATCCATTTTGTAATACTATTTTAACATCTTTTAAGTTTGTACTAGCTGCCATAACGCCTATTCCTGATATCAATATTAATATTATACTTACGCATATGATTTTCATAATAGAAATTGAAGCTTTTTCTTCATTTTTCATAAATTTATAATACCTCCTTTTGGCATCACTTTCAATTATACTACTTTTTATTATATTTGTCAAATTTGTCCAAGCCTACGGATATAAGTACTTCATTATATTATATACTGTAAGTACTGAAAATAGTACATATTTTTTTATGAATTTTTTATGAATTTTTTATGAACTTTTTGTAGAAATTTAAAAAACTATTGTTAAAAATTAATTTTTATGTTATTATCTATTTATATAATGTATATAATAATAAAGGAGGAACAATTATGGGATTTATTATATTAGCAATAGTAGTTATTATAGTACTTGCTATAATATCAATGTACAATGGATTAGTATCTTCTAGAGTAAAAGTAGATAATGCTTGGAGTCAAATCGATGTACAACTACAAAGAAGATTTGATTTAATTCCAAATTTTGTTGAAACTGTAAAAGGATATGCAGCACATGAATCAGATACTTTTGAAAAAGTTACACAATTAAGAACTTCATGGGCAAATGCTCAAACTGTTTCTGAAAAAGCAGAATTAGATAATCAACTTTCAAGTGCATTAAAAACAATAATGGCAGTTTCTGAAAATTATCCAGAATTAAAAGCAAATCAAAACTTTTCAGAATTATCTGAAGAATTAAGAAATACAGAAAATAAAATTTCTTTTTCTAGACAATTCTACAATGATTCAGTAACAATATATAATGAAAAGTTACAAATTTTCCCTTCAAATATAATCGCAAATATTTTTAACTTCAAACCTCGTGATTTCTTCAGAACAGATAGCGATGAAGCTAGAAAAAATGTAAAAGTAGACTTTGGGAAAAATTCATAATTTATAACTAAAGAGGGGGTTGTCTATATAGACGCCCTTTTTTGATAATTTAAAAATTTGTTTAAAGGAGGTTTCTATGTTTAAATCTAGTAAAAAAAATAAATTTGAATCTGCAATAATAGTCTCTATTTTTATAGTTGTAATAACATTAATAGTTTATTATATTTGTAATGCTTTAGATTTAGGTGGTTTTTCAATTATAATTGCTTTAATATTTTCAATTGCAAGTGCGTGGGGTTCTTATTATTACAGTGATAAAATCGTACTAGCTTCTTGCAAAGCTAGGCCAGCTACAAGAGAAGAAGATTTAAAACTAGTTAATATATTAGATGCTTTAATGGTAACAGCAGGGTTACCTAAAAAGCCTGATTTGTATGTTGTAGAAGATAGACAACCAAATGCTTTTGCAACTGGTAGAAATCCAGAACATGCTGTAATATGTGTAACAACTGGATTATTAGAGAAATTAGATTATTATGAATTAGAAGGTGTTATAGCACATGAAATGAGTCATATAAAAAACTATGACATTTTACTAAGTACTATAGTTTCTGTATTTGTTGGTTTTATAGTAATGTTATCAGATATGTTTTCTAGAATTGTTTTTTGGGGAGGTACAAAAGACAGAGATAGTGATAGCAAAGCAAATGGTTTTTTAATGTTATTAGGTTTATTTTTTCTAATCTTATCACCTATTTTTGGTACTTTAATGCAACTTGCCCTTTCAAGAAAAAGAGAATTTTTAGCTGATAGTACAGCTGTTGAATTTACGCGTAATCCAGATGGTTTAATCTCAGCATTGCAAAAACTTGAAAATGACCCTAATGAATTAAATAGTGCAAATTCTGCAACTGCTAACATGTATATAGTAAATCCTTTTAGGAAAAATGGTGAAAAAGGAAAAAATAAAACTTCTAGTATATGGTCAACTCACCCAAGTACTGATGATAGAATAGAAGCATTAAGAAATATAAAATAGGAATAGAGTATTCTCTAATTCCTATTTTTTATAATAAATTTAGCTTTTATCTAAATTTTAAATATTCTTCTTGTATTTTCTTGTGTTATTTTTTCAATCATTTCTAAAGTTTGCCCCTTACTATTTGCAATTTTTTGAGCAACAAACTTAACATTTTCAGGAGTATTTCTAGTTCCTCTAACAGGTTCTGGTGCTAAATATGGGCTGTCTGTTTCAATTAAAATTCTATCATTTGGAACTAAGTTAATCATTTCATCTGCATTTTTTGAATTTTTAAATGTAATTGGTCCAGCAAATGAAATATAAAATCCAAGTTTTAATCCTTCCTTTATTAGTTCTCTGTTTTGTGGACAACAATGAAAAACTCCTTGGTTTTTTACATTATTTTCTTTAAGTATCTGAATAGTGTCCATTACAGCTTCTCTTGTGTGTATTACTATTGGTAAATTTAATTCATTTGCTAATTTTATTTGTTCTATAAATGCCTTTTTTTGTATTTCTTTATTTTCGGTATTCCAATAATAGTCTAATCCTATCTCACCAATAGCTACAATTTTTTTATTATTTATCGCTAATTGCTTTATTTCAGATATTTGTTTCCACAATTCTTCTTCATTTTGTGGAATGTCATTTGGAGAAATACCAACTGTTGCATATATAAAATCATAATTATTAGCTATATCTATAGCTTTTTTTGAACTTTCAACACTATATCCTGCTGTAATAAAATTAGTTGTTCCAGCCTCATAAATTTCTTTTATAACTTTATTTCTATCCTCATCAAATTTTTCATCATTTAGATGACTATGACTATCAAAAAAGCCCATTTTATGCCTCCTAATTAACCTGTTATTATTCTTTATACAATACTACCGCATTAGCTGTAGCATATAATTTGCAATGGGAAATGCTTACATCTATACTTTCAATTTTATCAGTAGCCACATTTAATAAATTAACTTTTGGTCTGCCTTGATTATCATTTATTATCTCGAAGTCTTTCCAGCAAACTGAATATTTGTCATCTAATTTAATTGATATTGCTTTGAAAATAGCCTCTTTAGCAGCAAATCTTCCTGCATAATGTTGATATTTTTGATTTTTTCTAGATTCACAATATGCAATTTCTTTATCTGTAAAAACTCTTTTTATAAAATTTTCTCCTAGGTCTTCTATACTATCTTTTATTCGTTCAATTTCTATAATATCAGTACCACAAGTAACTTTCATAAAATTCTCCGTTTCTCTTATTGGTAATACCCCAAAAAGAATTGCCCTAATGGGCCATCTCTATATAATTTAAAATATTAAAGATTAAAGATACTACTAAAATTACGGCAACAATCATAATAGCTTTAGAGTTCTTTTCTATATTTAATTCTTTATATAAAACATCATATTTTGTTTTTATCTCATCATATAATCTATCTAATTCAAAATTTTTAATAATTTTAAAGTTAATCTTTGAGCCAATTTCATCATCAGTTATATCTTGATTCCATAAATTTTTAGTAAATTCAATAAATTTCTTTCTTGTCTCTTTTAAATTTGATGAATTTTTAAAGTTATTTTCTAATTTTTTCAAATATATTTTTTTATATAAGTTCAAAATATATGTATAAAAATATTCATTTTCAAATTTACTTGGCAATTCTGTAAAGTTATTTATATCATTACTTGATGCAAATAGGACCACACCTTGTTTTGAAAATCCCATTTTTGCATATTTCCATTCAGAAAATATAGTAGAATTATCTAATTCTAAATCTGCTGAATTATCTGCTGGTAAAAAATTTGCATACTTAACAAAATTATATTTTATATCTTCAAAGCTCTTGTTAGCATTCCAAGCTTCACTGTCTATGCAAACATATGAATATGTTAAAAATCTTTGTGTATCAATATCTAGTTTCATTGCTTCAATATCTGAGCCTGTAATATCTTTAATAAATTCTGTTAATTTGTTAACATCACTAAATGTGTTGGTTTGTAAATATATTTTATCATAGTCTTTTAATGTATTTTCTTGTTTAATATCTTTAAATTTATAATTAAAATTCAAAATATCGGAAAAGTTTTGGCTGTCTTCTATGTTTGTTTTCATACTAAAAAAACATATACCTGTATTAAAACATATAACCTCAATTTTTTGTATTTTGAAAAATATTCCTTTATCTTCTGTTTTTCCTTGTATATCCTCTTTTAAGTTATATTCAAAAATTGTGCATGGATATTTACTTAAAACTGCTGATTTTGTGTCATCTGGAAGCTCATTTAGCTTATCTAGTTTAAGTTTTGAGTGTGCAAAACTAGAAAATAAAAAATCTCTCATTTTAGGTGAAAAATATCTATATAATTCAAAATCTTTTCCTTTTTGAAATACTTTTAATTCAAATCTTTTATCTTTTATTAATTTTAATATATATTTTTGATATTTATTTTCCTTTATTATAAAAGGATGTATAAAATATGTATATTGATAATTCATCTTTAGTTCCATTTTTATCCCTCATCTATTACTATATATTTTGTTATATATAATCTTTCAAAGAAAAGACCCAGTGGTAGACCATAGCTATGTTTTTTCTTTAAAAGATTATATAATAACATGAAATTAAATTTATAGTTGATTATAACAATTAACATTAATATCTAATCCCAAATGCCATCTTCCAACAAAATTAACTAATAAATATTCATCTAGATTATAAGTTGGTTCTTGTACTACTATTCCCTTGATGTTAATACTACCCCATTTTCCATCTTTTTTTATTCCTGCATATCCATAATCATTTTGTTCTGTTGCATCATCATAAATATAATCTACTATAACTTTTCCATTTTTATCTATAAAACCATATTTTCCGTCTTTTTTACTTAAAAATAATGTTCTATTTGAATAAATATCTTTTTCCTGTTTTTCCTCAAATTTAAAATTATAATATTTATATTCATTATCTATTCTTAATTTTAGATATCCTTTATTTTCATTTAGCTCTATTAGTATTCCTGTAAGTTTAGTTTCTAAGCTACTATTTAATATTTTAGCATTAAAATTGCTGTCTTCTGCTACATAAATGTCCGCTTTCTTGTTATATGATATTGAATTATATTCAAATGGTATTTTTTCTTCTTTTTCAATATTTATAATTCCATATTTATCGTCTTTTTTAGCAATCAATATACCTGTTTTTGCTTCTTTTAAATCGTCATATTCAGCTGGCACTAATACTTCTCCTGATAAATTCATTACTCCGTATTTGTTTGAATTTACAAATATAACTGCATTTTCTTGACTATCTAAAATTTGTTTTATTGAATCAAAGCCTTTTGTTAATACTTCTTCATTTTTTTTGTTTACCAATATTTGTTTTCCGTCTGATATTACTACATACAAGTCATTTCCATATATTTTTTCAATTCCATCATATTTTATTTCTAAAATTGAATTGTTTGAATAGTCTATAATTCCATATTTATTATTTTCATCTTTTACTATAAATCCTGTCTTATTATTTTCTCCTAATACATCTATATCTGCATATTTAGGTTCAACAACGATTTTTCCTTCATTATTGGCTATTCCATATTTTCCTTCTTTTTTAATTTTATATGAGTTTTCTATTCCTAAAATTGCTTGTATTTCTTCATATTCTGTTGGTAATATTTCTTCACCTGAAATTTTTATTAGTCCCCATTTTCCTTCTTTTTGGACTTTTAGTATGTCTTGGTCATACCATAAATTATCATTTTTGTCTTTATTTTGTATTGCTTCTATTTTTTCATATTGTGTATATATTTTTTCACCTTTTTCATTTATAGCTTTTGTACTATATTCACCTGTTTCATAATTAACATCATATGTGCATATGAATACTGGCATTTTAGAATTAGGTATTACTATCATTTCTTTATATGATGGTTCTATTACATCTTTTCCTTCTGCATCTATAACTCCCCATTTATTGTCTTTGTATGATGTAAAATAGCTTTTGCTTATAATTTTTCCTGATGTGTTGTCTTTTGTAAATATTCCTTTAATCATAAATATTAGCATTATAATTACAATTATTGCTATTATTACTGCAAATACTTTTTTTATGTTTAGTTTTGGTTCTTCATCATATCTTTTTCCTCTACTCATAATAGCCTCCTTTTTATCATGCTTACTATATCACAAAATGTTATTGTTTTCAAGTGTTCACTTTACAAAAAATGAGACAGTCCCAACTGTCTCAAATATCTCACTCTTTATTTAAAAATTTGCAAGCAACAACGGTCATATCATCTTTTGCTACTCCGTAGTTGTTATCTATTGCTTCATTTAAAACTAAATCTGTAATTTTTTTAGTATTTGTTGTTTCTATATCTTCTAACAAATACTTAATCCATAATTCTTTATTTTTATACTCGATATTAGAATCCAATATTCCATCAGTACACATTAGCATAATTTCTCCTTCTGTTATATCTCTATCAAATGATTGTAAGTTTGTATCGTTTATAATTCCTGCTGGAAGTGAATTGGCTTTAATAATTTGGACTTTATTATTATGTTTTATATAAGTTGGACAAGCTCCACTCTTAATAAATTCTATATTTCCGCAATATAAGTCAATTATTGCTATATCTAGTGTTGCAAATATTTCTTCATTTTGATTTATTAAGCTTGAATTTATTAATTCTAAAGATGTTCTTTTGTCAAATCCTGATAATAGTAAGTTTTCTAGCATTTTTAAAGCTTTGTTACTACTTTGTCTTGCTTCATTTCCTGAGCCCATGCCATCACTTAGTGCAACTAAATATTTTCCGTCTTTTAATCTTATACTTAATAGACTATCACCAGAAATGTCACTATTATTTTTTGTTATTTCAGAATTTCCAATAGCCATTACAAATTTATCTTCTGACAAGAAATTTAGTCTTGTGCCAATACTTGCTTCTGGATTGTATACAATTTTTTCTTTTAAAATTTCAGTAAGTATTTTTTCTATGTATTTTATATCTGTAATATTAGATTTTTGCATATAAATTTCTACTAAGAACCTGTCCTCTTTTTGAATTGAAATTTCTTGAATTTCAATTTCTTTTTGCTTTAATAATTCTATAATTTCTTTTTTCTCTTTGCTATATTGTTCTTCGTTCTTAATATTTTTTTCTATATTTTCTGCTATACTAGAAATTGCTTTTGATACTCCCTGCAATTGTGTTTCTATGTTTTTCTTATTTTCTTCTAATTTTTTCTGCCATACAAAACTTGATTTGCTTATTTTATATGACATGTTTATTACTCTAATCATTTGTGAAATGTTTTCTTCTAAATATTCACTTATTTTTTCATCGTCAAATCCAACAATATAGCTGTTACATTTTGCAAAAATCTCAAGTAATTGTTCTCTTGTTATTTCCTGTTTATCTATTAATAGTTTAAAGATTTCGTCAATTATAGGTCCTTCTGTTTTAGTCATATCTTCATATAACATGTTGTTTTCATATCCGTTTAAGTTGTCCAATAATTCAGAAATAAATATATCTTTATTAGATTTTATTTCTTCTTCATTTTGTTCTTTTTCTATCTTATAAGATTTAGCCATTTCTTGTATTGTGTCTGATACATTATTTAATCTTTCTGCTGTTTCTTTGCTTTTGTTTAAAGCTTTGTCATTAAATACTGGCAATAATTTTGATGTTCCCATAAATTCTTCTATGTTTATTTGAATTGATTTTGGTATTGCTAGTAGTCCTATTGAAGCTATTAGTATTTCCTTAAAGTGTATTAATTCTACTGTATATCCATTAGACACATAAGCTAATATTATATTCCCTAAGCAAAATCCTATTATAACTCCTATTTTGCCAAATTTATTTAAAATTCCTGCAATCATACCAGAAATTGCATAAGCAGACACCATTACTGGATCTGATGATGTAATTATTCCAAACGTTACTCCTATTGTAACACCCGCCGTTGTTCCTACTAGTATTCCATTTTTCCAGCCTAAAATTAAAACTATCAATATACTTAGAATATTTCTAATAGAAAATCCAAATACACTTAATTCACCAAAAGCTCCTGCTGATATTGCTAACATTAAACTAGCGCCTAAAACTTCTTCTATGGAAAAAGCTTTTACTTCTTTAAAATCTCTCACAACAATTATTGAGTTAACAAAAATTTTATAGAAAACAACTGTAATTATTGAAAATGATATTATATATAAAATGTCATACAATGTAAATCCTGACATTCCTATTTTTGCTAATTGTACGATTAATGTTGATATAAAAAGGTTTTTGGCTAGTCTTACTTTTTCATTTTTTTCTTCTTCATTATATCTTGGTTTTATTACAAACATACTTAAAATTAGTACTAATGCGGTTAATATAAATGTTAATGCACCACTAATTCCAAATTTTATACTGCTTCCTATTATTGCAAATAATACAATTCCTAATAATGGTACTGAATTTGCTATACATGCTCCTAAAATACTTATACTAAATGGTGAAATTTCTCCTGTAATTCCAACCATGGATATCATTAGTGATATTATATAAATTGGTATGTTTTTTAGTTCGAATACATTTGCTAGTAAATCTATTTTTTTTCTTTCTTTTTTTGTTTGTTCATAATTTCTATTGTCTATTGTACTTTCGTTTATATTTTGAAACATTATTACCACCTCTTAAACTTTTATAGCATTATTTTACTACTTGTCCTTCGTATTTTTTGTCTTTTTTAGAAATCTACTAAAAAAAGTTTTTTACATTTTGTGATATATTATTTATTTTTTTCTTATTTTCTATCTTTTTATGTTCTATATTTTATTATAATTTATCATAATTTGCAATATATTTGTGATTTTTAATTGTGCTTTTTATTTTTATGCAAAACTCATCGCAAAATTTGACAAAAAAAATGAGACAGCTTTGAACTGTCCCATATATTTCAAATTACTTTCTATCTATAACAAATTTTTTAATAAGAATTATTCCTGTTCCTAATATAGCAATTAAAGTAATCACTATTGTTATAGGTAAAGCATAATCTTTGTTTTCACCAGTACTTGGTATAATTGTAATCTTTTCTGAATTGTCAAAATCAAAATATTGCTCCTCAATTGTAACTTTAACTGGTGTACCAGTATTGAATCCTTCCTTCTTTTTAGCTCCTATGATTTCAGCTTTGTTATTAAATTCATTATCATCTGAACTAGTTAATAATTTAGATGTTTTCAATTCTATAACTTTAGATTCATCTGGTGCTAAATATTCATTAGCTAATTTTTCTGTTATATATGCTCTTATTTGATTTATATATTCAGTGTTGTCTTTTTCAGAAACATTATAGTCTTTTAAAAATGTACCTGTTAAGTCCTTGATGTTCCAATTGTCGTCAACTACTGATAATCTTTGGTCTACATAGTCTAGAATTTGTGCTGTTGATACTTTGACTTTTTCAGCTCCATTTGAGTTTCCATAGTAATAATATTTATCAGAAGTATAATCTATTTCTCCAACATTTTTAGCTGTAATAGTGTATGTTACTTCTAATGTAGCACCTTCAATTAATTCATTATCAATTTCTGTTCTTATTAGTCCTATAGAATTTGCAGTTGGTCCCATATATATTGTATTTGTTTGTGTTCCTACCATTTTGCCATTTTCAATTTTAACATCTGCTAAAATTTGTCCATTTGCTAATGTTATTTTATATGCTGAAACCTGTTTTGATAATTCTAATTGTTGTTTTGGTCTTTCAACAATTCCAAAGTCTATGTTATTTATTGCAAATTTAACATTACCATCTGTTCCATCTGTTATTGTAGTTTGATATTCTACACTTATTGACATTTCTGGTGTTGTTGATTCCATTTTTGTTATGCTTATATTTTTTCCTTCTGCATTATACCCTTCTTTGTATGCGTCAGCTATTTGTTTTTCAAGAGTATTTGTTGTTACTTTTTCCATTTCGTTATCTATAGCTTCTCTAATCTTATAATTGTCTAGTGCATCTGTTGCTCTCATGTCAGAACTTATTACATCATCATTAAATCCTTCTGTATTTCCTCTGTACCAGTATTTGTTTCCTTGTGTTACTGTTGTTCTGTTTTCATTATAAATCGTGCCTTTATAATATTGTACTTTATAAGTTTCGTCACCCCAGATATATACTACTTCATAATCTCCTGGTACAAATCCAACAAATTCAAAGTTTCCATTGTCATCTGTTTTTGTTACAGCATCTACAAATGTTTTTGTTGTTTCGTCATATACTTTTGTAACTTGGTTTGTTGCTACATCAATTAATCTAACTTCTATATCTTTTAATGTTGTTTCGCCATTATCAAATATTCCGTTACCTTTTCTTTCTTCATTTTTGTAAACTGTGTTGCTATCTTTTCCTGTTGAGTCTACAAATACTGTACCTGTCATAGCTCTAGCATTTTTTAATTCTAATTTTAAAGATTGTGCCGCATCAGTATCATCTTCATATGTGTTTATTTGTCCTGGAATTATATTTCCTGGAACTGAGTCTTTGTCTACTACTGATACTGATGTATTTACATTGTTGTCTTTAAATGTAGTGTATGAATTAATTTCTGCTACATTGTTTATCATTTCTCCATTATTCATTAATGATAATACTGCTTCTCTGTTTACTTCAAATTGAACATATATGAATTGTGCTTCACTTTGTTCTATAACAGCATTTGTATCAATTCTATATTTTGAATACTTGTCATTATTATATGTTTCTTTAGCAAAGTTTAATTCACCAGATATTACATCTTGGTCATTTATTGCTGTTCCTGCATGTACTAATGTCATTCTGTTATCACAGTAATCTACAATATTATTTATTCTAGCTAAATATGGTGATTCATTTTTCAATGCTATTTTATATGTTGTATATACTTTTAATTCTTTGTCTTTGTTTGATGTTGTATATTCAGCATCAGCTCTATATATTGTTCTAGAGTATGTTCCTGTATTTCTTTGGAATTTAACACCTATATTCCATGAATTTTCTTCATTTACATTATCTCCGTTGTATCTTACAGTTGCATATCTATAAATATGAGATTTTCCATTTACTTCAACTCTAACATTATATAAGTCTTGTACTAAGGCATAATCTGTTTGTTCTTTTTCAAATAATCCTAAATTTATATTTCTAATTTCTTCCTTAGTTGGTTCAAAGTTACTATAAATGTTAAATCCTGCTTCATCTGTTCTAGCATAAACAATATCTCCTACATAGTTATTTACTGTGCTTACATAGTTACTGTTTGCATTGTAATTTACAGTTACTCCATTAACATTTAAGCTTTGTGAACCATTTCCGTCTACTTTTGCAAATTTATTATCTAATATATTTCTAGAATTTGTATCAACAGCCTTTGAACCATTTGATAATTTTAAGTTTGCTGTAACTGATTGATATGTTATACCACCATATTCAAATTCTACATAGTAGTTTCCAGCTTGTAATTCATCTAAGTCAACATCTACAAATTGATATTCTCCACCGTTTATATCATATAGTCCTAATTCAGATGTAGTTGCAGTTTTTATTATATTTCCAGATTTATCTTTTAAATATACCTTTATTCCATTAACACCTTGTTCTACACCATTGTCATATAAATTGTTTCTAATTGTTGTTTTACCTTGGTTTTCTTCAAGCCATACATATCCTGATAATTTTACATATTTTTGGTGGTTGTCTAATTGTTTTGTTTCATTTACACTATTTACTGGATATTCTTTTCCAATTTCTCCTATATAACCATAATATGGATTTGATGTTTCTATTGCAGTTATTTTTGCATCATCTGCATATTTTGCAGATATTGTTGTACCATCATCATCTAAATATCTATTTTTAACTTCTGTTGCCTTAAAAGTAATGTTAGGTACATTTATAAGTCCTTCACCATTTGTTTTATATTCTTTTGCTGCTGATCTATCTTCGTTCCACATATCATTGCTGTCTAAGTACATTGTATGTGTACGCCATTCATATACATTTTCAGTCCACCAGTATTTTCCGGTATCTTCGTGATAATGTTTTACTTTTTCAACTAAATCATATGATTGAACTTGTGCTCTAAATATAAATCCAACATTGCTTAATGGTGTGTTACCTTCTCTATCATCAACTTTTTGTAATCCAACTTTTACAGCATCTTTCTTTACTGTATAATCTCTATTTTCTTCTCCTGATGATTCAACTGTTTTTGTTTCTGGTAATACATGTACTAAGTTTTGATATTCTTTAGCTGATTTTAAGAACCATACTTTTACAGTTTTTACTTCTATTTTCTTTGCTGTTTTTAAATTCAAATGAACTGAACTTATATCTTTTGCATCTTTTATATCAACATAAAATTTATCTCCTGATTCTATGTCTTTAACATTAACATACTCTGCATTATCTCCATCATATTTTACAAATCTGATGTCTGTTACTTCATTTCCATCTGCTTGTACTTTAATGCTTTTTAAAGTTCCTTCAAATTCCCATTTAAATGGCCCAATTCTATAATATCCATCACCTAAATCTATCTTTTTCAAGTTATCTTTATTAGGTGTTAAGTCTGTCATTTCTAATTTTTTTCCGTCTGTTTTACTTGTTGTATTTCCAATGTTTGAAGCGTATTCTTTTGCTTTTTCTACTATATCATTGTTTTTTACAGATACTTCATCATTTTTGCTCCAATTGTAATCATTTTCGTCACCGAATAGAGCATTTACCCAGTCATTTGTATAATACCATAGTGCTTTTTGTCCATCTGTATAATTAGATGGTGTTCCATATCCTTGTTTTTGGCTAAATATGTACGCTACAATTGCATTATATTTGTTTTTTACTTCTTCTCCTGAGCTATCTGCTGAATCATAAATAGTAGCTGTTTTACCATCAATTTTTACATACTTGTCTACTACAAATTCCTTTTTACCATTTCTAAATATTTTATGGTGTTGTATACAATAAGTGTTTGTTTTGTTTTTTATACTTTTAATATTTAATGAAAAAGTATCACCTATTGCCTTTACTCCTTTGTCTTCTACATCAGTAACATCAGTGCTTATAGCTCTTACTATTCCTGCAGTTAGGGCTGTAATTATTATTGTTGCTATTAGTATTAGTTTAATTTCAAATTTTTTAATATGCTTCATTTTTTCCCCTCCTTCCCTTATATAATGTTTCTATTAATAATTATTCTTCTTATTATATATAGTGCTGCACCAATAAGTACTATAGTTGTTATAACTAATATTATAGTAGTTACTACTTGACCTGTCTTTATACTTATGATGACATCTGCTGAACTCATGTCATTTTCGCCTTTTACTTTGTTTCCTTCTGTTGAGTTTATATCTGTTAATCCTAACTCATTATAAGAATTTACTATTTCAGCAGTATTATTTATTAATCCTATGTTATCTTCTTTCATTTGTTTTATAACTGTTAGTTTAACTTCTTTGCTTTCACCAGGATTAATCTTTATGTCAGATAAACTTGTACAATATACTGTATCTTTATCTTGATACCAATCTTTGTTTAGTTCTGAACTAAACTTGTAGTCACTTGATAAATAATCAGCTATTTTCTTAACATATCCAGCAACTTCTCCATTATTTGTTACTTTTATTTTGTATTCTACAATTACTGTTGTTGAATTTACTTCTTTTGCGTTAATTTCTTGTTTTGCAAGTTTTGCATCTTCATAATCTGTTGTTGTTTTGCTATTTTGTACTATTACTTTTGTTACATATTTATCTAATTGCATATCATATTTTTTACCTAAAATTAAACCTATGTTAATTCCTGATAAATTTTGTGTTAAGTCTAGTTTTTCAGTTGCTCCAACTTTAGCTTCTTTTCCGTCAATAGTTATAGTTTTTTCTATTACATTTGAATTGTTTTCATTTGAAATTCCTTCTTTTTCAAATGTTGTAATTCCATATATAGATGTATCATATTCAAATATTACTAAATATTGTCCTTTTTCTATTTTATTAAATGAATAGAAACCTTCTGAGTTAGTTGTTGCTTCTAAAACATTTCCATTTGAATCTTTTACATATTCATTTGTTTTTGCATTTATTAGTTTTACTTTAATTCCTTGTAATAACTCTTCATCTGAATCTTTTTGTCCATTTTCATTTTTATCAACCCATGCTGTTCCAGATATTACATAGCTTGTTGATGATGTTGAATTATTGTCTCCATTATTTGTGTTTCCGTTATTATTGTTATTTCCGTTATTACTGTTATTATCGTTGTTTCCACTATTTCCATTGTTGTTGTTATTTTCTTCTGTTTTTAATATATGCTCTACTTTTGCTGTTTTAACAACATTGTAAGAGTGTTGTAAATTTGTTTCATTTATAATTTGAAGAATTTCACCTTCATTATAAGAAGTATTTACTTGCACTTCTATATCATATGTTATAGTTTCTCCAACTTTTATTGTATCTTCTGATAATGTTAACAATTTTTGTAATTTATCATCATCTTTTCCTAAATCATATTTGCTTTCTGATAATATAACATTATTTCTTGTAACACTTTTAAAGGATACTTCGTTTGATAGCCAGTTATTTACTTTTATTTTATTAACTGGATTTGTTCCTTTATTTTCTACAGTAATTCTGTATGTAATTCTGTCTCCTGCTTTAACATAACTTCCACTATTAGCTGAAGTTACAGTCATATTTAATCCTTTAGTATCATTTTCAATTCTTAAGCCTAATTCGTTTGAATTATAATCCTTATTGTTTGCTGTTACTTTTGCTGTTATAGTAGTATCTTTGTAATCTTCATCTGATTGCATGTTTGTTACTATATATACAGCAACTGTTATACTGCTACCTGCGTCTAACTCTTTAATTGTTAATGTGTTTGTATTTTTTGAATTTACATATTCTGTTTTATCTGTTATATAAAGCATTTTTGATACTTTTATTTCAGTTGGATTATTGATAGTTACAACTGCATTGTTTATTTTTTTGTTTGATTCATTAGTTACAGTTAATAAATATCTGTAGTTATATCCGTTTTTAAATGTTGAGCTTTCTTCAGTATTTCTTAATAATACTGTTATTTCACCTTGTTCTATTGATGTTTTAACTTCATTTGATGTTTTTTGTACTTCACCATATTGAAGTTGAACATTATTTGAAATTACATTTCCGGCAGTTCCTTTTTTTACTCTAACTTCATAATATTTTGTTACAGTTTGGCCTTTTTCTATTTTATCAATATTAGCTTCTATTAAAGTACTATCTAACTCTATTTTTTCTTCTTGTTCTTCTTCTCCTTCTCCTTCACCTTCATCATCATCTTCGATTTGGTCTACAGAGTTTAATTTGTTTGAATCTATAAGAACTGTATTTTCTGGAACTTTTGCTGTAATTTTAGCATTTGCTATGTCTTCTGAACCAGTATTTGAAACAGTTACTACATATCTAATTATTTCGCCTTCTTTAACTGTATCAACTTCTTTTGATGCAACTTGTGCTTTTAAACTTACATCTAAAGTAGCTCCTTTTTCAGTATTTATTTCTACATCATCTGTTGTTACTTCTTTTTCTGATGTTACAATTGTATAATATACTGTGTAATTATGTTTTGCAGTTAGATTATATTCTAATTCTTGAGGAATTTGTATATCATATGATGCCTTAATACCTTCTCTAACAGCTAATTTGTCAATTATAATTAAATATTTTTTAACTTTTTTAGCATCTGCTATATTTTCAGACCAACCGTTTTTTGAATCAGATATGTCTTTTGTTGCATTTGCATTTTCTGAATAATATACTTTTATTCTACTTTCATCTATTCCGGTTGCTGATATTTTCCCTACTGATATATCAAAATTGTTTCCTTCAATAGCATCTTTAGTTGGGAAAGTTCCTAATATACTAACATTTTTTATTTCGTTTTCTTCATTATTGATAATTTCATTTTCAATTCTTGTATTATTAACTGTTCTTGTTCTTGAGTTTATTGGAATAGTTACTTCTTTATTTCCTTGGTTGTTTATTACTTCTACGCCATAGTCTTCCATTCTATTTATTGTTACTAGTCCTGCATAAGATACAAAATTAACTGTTACTTTCTCTTGAACTGTTTTTTCACCATTAATACATGTTAATACTATTTGTTCTTGTGTACTTGGTTGTTTTTTATCCAAAGTTATATTCATGTTTAGTATTAATATAGCACCTTCTATTGCTTTGTCTTTATAATTTGTTTGTTCACCATTTAGTTTTATTTCTAATATATTGCCATCTAATATTTTTTGAGATGTAATTTTTAGTTCTTCTTCATCTACTAATTGTATTGAATTTACATCTACATTTTGTACTGTTTGTGGTAATTGAATTCTTATTGTAGGATTTTTATATAAATCATTATTTTCTTCTCTTGAGTTTAATGTAACTCTCATTTCTACATTATTTGCACTCATTGTTGAAAATTCTGTTTTATTTAATTGTAAATTTGCTTTTGTTTCAGTTTCTTTTAAGTTTATAGTAGATTTAGTTGTTTGTGCATCACCTGTTATTTCTGTTGATATTTCTGTTGCTGTTTGTACTATATCTTTTTGAATTTTTCCTATTGTTTTTGTTGTTGTTAATTCTATATCACCTGTGTTTTGTGGTGCTGTTGTTTCTATTTTTATTTCTGAAGCTCCTGCTCCATAATTAACTATAATATTCCCGTCTGCATTAGTTTCAGAATCTGCATTTACTTTTGCAATTTGTTCATTATTTTCTGCATTTAATATTAATAATTCTCCATTATTGCCTAAGATGTTTAAAACATTTTCTTTATTAATTATTGTAGTTTTATATGTTGAATCAATTTTATTATTATTGATTTCTTGTTCTTTTTCTACTAAATTAATTTTATTTACAACTCCTGCTAAATTTGAGTTTATAATTGTTGTATATGTTATATCTCTATTAATTCCAGCATATAATTTTCCTTTATATATGTTTTCTTCATTTTGTTTTATTTCTGTTGTTATTATTGAATCTTTTTCATCTTGGCCTATTTGTATTGTTGATGTTGCATTAACCTTTGTATTTGTTGTATCATAAAGGTTTATTTCTGAAGTTACACTTATTTTTTCATCTTTTATTTCTACATCTTTGTCAAAAATATATGTAACTATAATTTTATCTTCACCGCTTCTTTTCCAAGTTATTTGGTTATTTTCTGCAGTGTTATTTATTTCAATTGTTGCTAATCCTGTTTCAGAATTATAATTATAATTTTCTTGTGTCAATTTTTTTCCATTAGTTGCTAATGTTTTATTTGCACTAATTAATGCTTCTGGATATTTGTCTGAAACTTTAGGAGCTTGTACTTTTATTATAGAAGATTTTATAGGAAATAAATTGTTGTTTATTCCTGAAGTTATTTGTACTTGCACTATTCTTTTATCTTCTCCATTATATTTTACAACTTTATTTGTAATTATTTCTTCTGATAATTTTATACATTTTTCTGCACTGTCATATGGATTAACCATATTTAATTTTAATGTTCTAGTTGCAGAAATAGATATATCTTTTTGAGTACTATTTTTATATGTTCCTTCTAGTAGAATTTTACTTTCCATGTTAATTAGGCCTAAATCAAATTGTTCTTGTTTTAGGAGTTCTATATTAATTTCTATTTCTTTAGTTTCTCCTGCATTAATTTGATTTAAGTATATTTTATTTTCTTCTATTTTTCTTATTGAATTATCTGAAAAATCTTCTTTAAATTTAAAATTTGAATCCTTTAGTGTTATTTCTCCATCAAGTAATCCTTCTTTTTTTACTGCTATTTGAAAATATAATTTTAAATTTTCAGCATTCATTTTAGTATCTAGATTACTTACTTTTTCACCGTTTTCATTTTTAAAATATGCTTCAAATTCTACATTTTTATTGTTTGTAGTTTTGTCAGCATTTATTGTGTCCACAGCGTAAGTTATTGCATTTACACATATCAATGCAAAGTTAGACATGGTTAATGTTGCAATTACCATTAATACTGTTACAATTTTTAAAATTTTTTGTTTCATTATATACCTCCTATATTATTTTTTAAATAATATTTTACATAATTTGCCTAATTTATATTATACAACCATTTCCCTCATTTTTCAATGTTTTTTTACAAAAAATATGATTAATTTTATAAAAAAAGTTTAATTTTAATATAGTAACACATTAAAAGTAATATTCATATAATAAATATTATATTACATATATAAAATTTATTTTAATATATTATATTGAGGTGATAATATTGAATAATATGAATATTGATGAAAACACAATGAAAAACATTAAAAACATGGTTGATAACGGAAATTTATCAGATGCAATTTCTAATATTTCTCCAGAAATGATCCAAAATTTTTCTAAGATACTATCAAACCAAAATAACGATAATAACAGTTCAAGCACTAACACCAATAATCAAAATCAAGATAAAAATAATCAAGGTAGTAATTTTGATATTAATGGTCTAGATATGAATACAATAATGAAAATGTCTTCTGTTATACAAAAAATGAATAATACTAAAGATGACCCAAGAGCAAATTTGTTAAATTCGCTTAAGCCTTACTTAAGAAATAGTAAAAAGGAAAAATTAGATAATTACATGAATTTATTAAATGTTACTAAAATAGCAGAAATTATGAAAGAAAATAATAAGGAGAATAATGATGTTTAGATTTCCATTTTACAATTATCCTTATAATTATCCATATTATAGATATTATAATGGATATTATAAAAATGATGTACAAGATTTAAATATTAAAAAAGAAGAAAAAGATAGTATTACTAACTCAGAACAAGTTAGTAATACTACCAATTCTAGATCTAGTTCCGAACAAGAACAACCTATTTTTGAAATATTCGGAATTAAATTATATTTAGATGATTTAATAATTCTTGGTTTGCTTTTTTTCTTATATCAACAAAATTCAAAAGATGAAATGTTATATATAATTTTGTTTTTATTACTTTTTTCATAATTATTCAATTATAATTTTATCGTCCTCAATATATACATAGGCTTGTATATGTAGTGGTTCTTCATCTCTGTCTATTTCTTTTACTATATTTGAAATTCTTATTTGTACAGCATCTAAGTTTCCTGCTGCAATAATTGCATTTTTGTTTCCTTTAGCTCCTGCATGTGCTAATCCTCTTAAATTTCCTAAAACCACTATGTTATCTGACGCGATTACTTCTGCTCCAGAATTAACATCTCCTAAAATAACAATACTTCCTTCTGTTTCTATTTTTTGTCCAGATCTTAATGAACCTTTATGAAATTTTGTTTCAGATATAGCAATTTCTTGTTTAAAAGTTCTTGTTATACTAGATAGTCCTAAGCTTTTTGGCATATCAAATTCTATTTCTACATCTATATTTTGTTTTATTAATTCTTGTATTTCATCTATTTCTTTATTTTTTAAGACTTTTCCTACAATTTTTATAGGTGTTTTTTCATCTTTATATAGTTTTTTTAGCTCTGGCAATTTTTTAGTTAATACACTTATAATTTTCCCTTGTTCTGCATCTTCTGCTATTTTTATTACAATATAGTCTTTTTTTAAATTAATACTTACACAATTATTCATTTTTATATTCCTTTCGTTTTCAACATTTTCTCATTAATAATTTTAGCTTAAGTATTTTATCTCATGCTTTCTGTATAAGAAATTGCATTCATGTCTTCTGTTATATTTTGTGTATTCATCCCGAAATATTCTGCCATTATATTTCTAACCGCTTCTGCCGTATAATTTCCGTGTCCACCATTTTCAACCATAACAACAACAGCGATTTCTGGGTCATCATATGGTGCAAAAGCAGCAAACCACGCATTTACTATATCTTTTCCATTTGCATCTTGGCCAGCCTCTGCAGAACCTGTTTTTCCTCCAACTTCTATATTAAAGTTTTTAAATCTTGCATAAGCAGTTCCAGATTCTCCACTAGTAACAGACCTCATTCCCTCTTTTACAGCCTCCAAATATTCCTTATTTAAAGTTATTTCTTCTTCATTAGCTTCTTCTGAAATTCCTAATTTTTGATTTACAAAATTATTTATTTCTTCCTTAGAGGCTTCTGTTCCGTCTGCATTTTGAATTGTTTTCACAATACTAACATCTATTTTGTTTCCTCCATTTGCAATCATACTGATATATTTAGTCATCTGTAAAGGTGTAAATTTATTATAGCCTTGTCCTATAGCAGCATTTATTGTATCTCCAGGATTCCATGTTCTATCTATGGATTTTACATATTCTTTACTTGCTAGTATTCCTGATGTTTCATCTGGAAGTTCTATATTTGTTTTAGTTCCTAGTCCAAAATACTTGGCATACTTGTCCAAAGTATCTATTCCCATCCTGTCTGCTGTTTCATAAAAGAAGAAGTTACAAGATTTTGCAATTGCCCCTATTACATTTAGATATCCATGTCCAACATGATAATCTGTGTAATACCAACATTTCCAATCTGTATTATATTTTTTATAGACTCCTGTATCATTTATTCTTTCGCTTAATGTAATATTTCCTGATTCCAAACCAGCTACTGCTGTAACCATTTTAAATATTGACCCAGGTTCATATGCACTCTGTATAGTCTTATTTAATAATGGATATGATCCATTTTGTAAATAGCTTTGCCACTCTTCATTACTTATTCCATTTGCAAAAGATTGTGGATTATAATCTGGATAGCTTACCATTGCTAGTACTTCTCCAGTTTTTACATTCATAACCACACAAGAACCGCCTTTTGCATCATATACTTTTCCAAAGCCACCATTTCTTATTTTTTCAATATTTTCTTTTAATGCCTGTTCTGAAATTTTTTGTAGCTTTGAATCTATTGTAAGTACAATATCAGAACCAGCAACAGCTTCTTCTGTAACAGCCTCTGCCGTTATCGTTCCATCTACTGCCATATCAATTTGTTTAGTTCCGTCTTTTCCTTTTAAGTATTCTTCAAAAAGAGCTTCTATTCCAGTTTTTCCAATTATATCATTTTGAGTATATGTGTCCTTTTTTTCTTTATATTCATCAGCTCCTATTTTCGCAGCATATCCTAAGATGTGTGAAGCTAATGTGCCTTCTTTATATTGTCTTACAGGTTGTACAGAGATATTTATACCTGGAAATTCATCTCCGTTTTCATTAAATTCTGCTACTGCTTCTCTTGATATATCTTTTGCAATTGTTATAGATTTAGTGCTACTATATCCTTCTTTTACTATTGCATATCTTATAGCTATAATTTTTCTTACTTCGCTAATATCTTCATTTTCTATTTTATACTTTTCTTTAAATTTGTAAAATGCTTCCTCTGCAGTAGCATTTTCATCAATATTATTATTTTTCTTCCAATTGGTTAAAGTTGTATCTGAAATTTTAAATTCAAATGGGTCTATATTAATTGGGAAAGTATCTGTATAAGAAGCATTATATTTTTCTAAAACATTTACTATTTTTAATATGGTATCATTTAAAGTTTTCGTATTTATTTTACTTTTATATAATTCTAAGTCAAATTTTTGACTTGATGAAACTAATATATTTCCAGATCTGTCTAATATATTTCCTCTTGCTGCTTTTAGGGTACTTTCTCGTGTAAGTCTTGTGTTAGATTGTTCTCTATATTCTGTTCCATGTATAATTTGAAGGTTAAATAATTGGACAATTAAGATTATTCCTACTATATATGTAAAAACAGTTGCTATATTATATCTGAAATTAATGTTTTTCTTGTTGATATTTTGTGCCAATCTTTCACCTTCTTCCTTTAGATTTCAATTCTTTTAATTAAAAATATCTCGTTAAAATTCTATTTCCTTTATATTCATTTTCTATGTAATATCCGAACTTTTGAATTAATGGATATATAATTATTGTAATTAAGATATTATAAATAGTCTCTATTATTAATATTTTTATAAATTCTAATATTTCAAGATTTATAGAATACATTACATAGTTTATAAAGTAAGATATAACTTCAAAAATTACAGTTGTGCCAAATACCATAAACATTATAGTTATTCTACTATCTTTTGAAAAATTTTTATCAAAAATTGTAGCTATTATTCCTACCGCAACTAGTCCTATTATGTTTTGTCCTACATTTTCTTTAAAAATTAAATCTAAAAATATTCCTACTACAGTTCCATATATAATTCCCATGCCTTTGTTTCCGAATAATCCTATAAACAGTATATATACAACAAAAAGGTTGGGTTTAATTCCTGCAATTGAAAACCAACTGAAAAAATTAGATTGTAAAAAGCAAATTATAAATCCAATTGCAATTAATATTAGGTTTATAAGAATTTTTTTCAATAATTCCACCTCTCTAAATTTTATTAATGACTTTTTATAACTAATACTGTGTTAAGTTTGCTAAAATCTACTGCTGTTTCTACTACTGCATATCTATCAGTTATATTTTTAGAATTAACTATTTTTTTAATACTTCCTACATATATTCCTTTTGGATAAATTCCGCCTAATCCTGATGTTTCAACACTATCTCCTTGGACTAAATTTGCGTCAGTAGGTATATACATTGCTTTTAATTCAGAATTACTGTCTAATGTTCCTTTACAAACTATGCTGTCTTTATTTGTGCTCATTAAACAACTAATTGAACTTGATGTATCTATTATTGTTCTTACTTTTGCTGTACTATCTGTAACAGATATAACATGTCCTACTAGTCCTTCATCAGCTATTACAGTCATTTTTTCTTCTATTCCATCTTTTTTTCCAACATTTATAATTATTGTTTTTGAATAGTTGCTTATATCTTTGTTAATGATATAACCTGGTACTGTCTTATATTCTCCATATTTTTCTGTTAGTCCTAAATATTCTTTTAAAGTTTCATTTTCTGTTCTAATATTTTCTAGTTCTCTTAAAGATTGTTCTAATTTACTATTTTCGCTTTTTAATTCTTTATTTTCATTTTTTAAATTATTTATATCTGTAAAAAATGTAGAATTTCCACTAACTTTATTTTTTAAATATGTTAATCCATTTTGCATTGGCATAACTAATTTATTAGCAATATTTTCAAAAAAAGATGTATTAGATTCTTTATTAGAAAATATAACTATTAACACTAAAATAATTATTGTAATAATTATTCCTAATAGTCCATTTTTTTTATTTTTATACATACATGTCTCCTTCTACATTTTTACAAAATTTATCTTCTTTTTCTAGAATTTATAAGTACTGTTTTTAGTCTTTCCAAATCATCTAGAGTTTTACCTGTTCCTCTAACAACACAGTTTAATGGTTCTTCTGCAACATATACAGGCATACCTGTTTCTATACTTAACAATTTGTCCAAGTTTTTTATCAATGCTCCTCCACCAGCAAGTACAATTCCTTTTTCCATGATATCTGAAGCAAGTTCTGGTGGTGTTTTTTCAAGTGTACTTTTTACAATATCAACAATTTTATAAACTGATTCTCTCATTGCTTCTCCAACTTGTGTTGATGTTATTTTTTCGTTTCTTGGCAGTCCATCTGTCAAGTCTCTTCCTCTTATTTCCATTGACATTTCAGTCATAAGTGGCATTGCACAACCTATTTGAATTTTTATTTGTTCAGCTGTTGTTTCTCCTATTGATAAATTCATTTCTCTTTTAACATAATTTACTATGTCTTCATCAAGTTCATCTCCAGCAATTCTTAAAGAATGACTAACTACAATTCCACCTAATGAAATTACAGCAACTTCTGTTGTTCCTCCACCAATATCAACAATAATACTTCCACTTGGTTCTGCAACATCTAGTGAAGCTCCGATTGCAGCTGCCATAGGTTCTTCTATTAAATATACTTCTCTGGCTCCTGCTTGAAGTACAGATTCTTCAACAGCTCTTTCTTCAACTTCTGTAATACCTGATGGTACGCCTACAACAACTCTTGGTCTTCCTATACTATATCTTTTTTCTACTTTTTCTATAATATTTTTAAGCATTAACTGAGTTGCTGTAAAGTCTGCGATTACACCGTCTTTTAAAGGTCTAACTGCTTTTATTTGTTCTGGTGTTCTTCCAAGCATTTCTTTTGCATCATTACCAGTTGCCATTATATTTCCTGTTTTCTTATTAATTGCTACTACTGAAGGCTCTTTTAAGATTATTCCTTTTCCTTTTAATGTTACTAAAATATTAGCAGTTCCTAAATCAATTCCTATATCTTTTGAACCAAATGTAAAAAATTTCATACTTTTTCTTCCTTTCCCTTCATTTTGTTTTCTTTTAATTTATCTACAATTTTTTTCGTTTCTGCAAAAACACTTTTAAAACTTCCATTACCTATTACTATATGGTCTAATAATTCAATGTCAAACATTGCCGCAGCATTGTATAATTTATCTGTAATTTTTATATCTGTTTTACTTGGAGTTGGGTCACCTGTTGGGTGATTATGTATTAATATCATTTTTGGTGCTTTTATTTTTAATGCTTCTACTACAATTTCTTTTATACTGATAGTTGCGAAGTTAGTTCCTCCGAGTTGCTACATCAACTTTTTTTAATATTTCATTTTTAGTATTAAGTAAAAATAATTTTACATATTCCTTTTTTTCAAACCTCAATTCTTCCATTACTAATTTAGCCATATGTTCAGTACTTGTTATTCTCATTTTTTTATAGTTTGATGGTTTTGACATTCTTATTGCAAGTTCACAAACAGCTTTTATTTGTATTGCTTTTACTCTTCCTATGCCATTGATTTGCATAAGTTCTTGCATACTCATATTTTTTAGAAAATTTAAATCACCCATTTGTGGGTCATAATTTAAACTTAATATTTTTTGAGCTATTTGTACTGAGGTTTCATCTTTAGTTCCTGATTTTATTATTATTGCTAATAATTCTGCATTTGATAAGTTTTTTTCTCCATATAATTCTAATTTTTCATATGGTCTTTCTGTTTCTGGTAGTTCTTTTATTTTTAATGACAAATTAAACATTCCTTTCAGTCTATTTATATTTGTCCCACTTTACTATATTTTTTTGTATATAAATATTGATAATATCATACCTATAATGCTTGCAACATTTATTTTAAACATTAGTCCAAATGTTAATTTTATAACACTTAAGTCTAATACTATTGGATTTTGTAATCCAAATTCTTGCTCATATGATATCCACCATAGCCATGGTACTCCTGCTGCTAATTTTCCAAGTAATCCCCCTATTACTAATCCTGCTAATAAAAATACTATTAGTATCCATATATTTTTTTCTCTTGTAGCCATTTTTATACCTCCATTTTTTCTTTTGTCCTTACGGATTTACCTTTTTCTAATATATTGATATTATATATTGGTTTTGCTTTTTTTTCAAGTAATTTCAGTAAATTTATGTATATTCAGTTTCTGTTTAATATTAAAAATTTAAAATGTTGATATATTAATATTTTGTAACAAAAGACCCAATGGCAGACCCCAGATATGTTTTTTGTTTAAAATATTAATATATCAACATTTATAACAACTAATTTTTACTAAACTATGATACAATACATATCAACATTTATAAACCAATATGATAATTACCAAAAATTGTTCCTTTTCATATAATACCAATAGTAGTATAATATAATTAATAGCATTGGAGGTATCTAAATGAAAATAGAAAAATTAACCGAAAACAAAATTAGAATAATATTAAGAAAAGAAGACTTTAAAGACAAAACAATAAACTTACAAAAACTCATACTAAACAATTCAGAGTCAAGCAGTCTGTTTTTAGAAATTTTAAATAAAGCAGAAAAAGAAGTAGATTTTAATACCAATGGTCATAAATTATTAATAGAAACATACATGCAAGGTGAAGATATGTGTGTATTCACAATAACCAAATACATAGAAGACAATATTAATAGCACAAATACTACCAAAAGACATTTAATAGTAAAGCGAAAAACTCAAACACTTAATAATAGTTCCATTATTTCTCAATTTAATGAATTTGAAGACTTTTGTAATTTCTGTGACTTTATTAATAAAAATCATACTATTAATTTAAAGGGACTTTTTAAAAGTTGTGTTTTATACAATTATAATAATTCATACTACCTCATAATTAATGGTATCAATCTTTCTCATGCTTCGTTAAATTCATTTTATTCATCAATTTCAGAATTTTCTAGCTTATTGAAATATAATAGAAATTTTAAATTTAAATTAATGGAACATGGAAAAGTAGTTATAAAAAATAATGCTATAAATACAGGAATAAAGTATTTTACATATAAAGTAAAATAATAACAAAACAATCCACAATTTATATATTAATTGTGGATTATTTTATTTAATATAAATAGTTTTGTGGATTATATGCAACCCCATTAACTCTTATTTCAAAATGTAAGTGTGGACCTGTTGAATTTCCTGTTGAGCCTACTGCAGCAATAGTTTGTCCTTGAGATACAGTTTGTCCAGCTTTATAATATAATTTACTACAATGTCCATAATATGTTTGTGTTCCATTACTATGTGTTATTACCATTAAATATCCATAAGAACCTTGCCAGCCTGAAAAAGTAACAGTTCCCGCAGCAGCAGCTTTAATTGGTGTTCCTGTTGAAGTTGCTATATCTAATCCAGTATGTGCTGAACTTCTTATAGTACTTCTAGCTCCAAATCTAGAAGAAATAACACCAGATACTGGTTTTATTAACGAAATTCCTAAATTAACTTTAGTTCCTGAAATATTTGTAGCTGTATTTACACTTCCTGTAGAAGTTTTTCTAGTGGCTACTACAACTCTTTTTGGTTCAACATATAATTTAGAAACTGCTTCTTCAACTGTTGTCATGTCTTTTAATTCTGTTTCATATTTTTCTGAAATTGTTATATTTTCTATATTTGAACTGTTTTTTTCTTTCAATTGATTAACTATATTTTCTGCACTTGAAAAATTTGATACATAAATCTTTTCTTCTTGATTTTCCAAAATTGCATAATATCTATAATATGTTAATCCATCGGCTTTTATTAAATCAAAAATTTTATCATCATCAGCTTCTACATTTCTTTTTAATAAACACATTTTATATTCTGGTAAGCTTTCAACTTGGACAAAAGCTGCATTTTCATTTTCGCCATTTTCCATATATTCATTTATTTTTGCTTGTAATTTGCTTTTGTTATCTGTATATCCTACCATTTCGCCGTTTATGTTTACGCTATAACTTATTTTATAAAAAGATGCTACAATTCCTAATATAATTAGAAGTGCTATTGATATTAAAATTACTAATTTTATTGTTCTTTTTGTATGTATTAATACTTTTTTAAACATTACAAATTCTCCTTATAAAATTATATTATAATTTTATACTTTTTTTAGAAAATTTGCAAGAGATTACATATATTTTTTAAAAGTTTGTTGCAATTGATGTTACAACTCTATAAAAATAATTAAAAAAAAATTAAAATGTTGATATATGAATATTAATATATCAACATTTAATAAAAATTTTTATTGTTGTAATTCAGTTTTTACTGTTTCAACTTCAGTAGTTGTAGCTTTTTGAGCTGGTTTATAATATCCCTTTGTTTGAGCAATTTTAAAAAGTTCATATTGAAAGCTTTCATCACTATTTCTGATTTGTTGAAAAGTTTGTCTTAAATTCATGTTTTCAGATTCTGTAATAGCTGTTTGATAAGCTGTTAAATCTGACTTAACACCAGATAAAATATCATTTACCATTGTCTTTTCATCCATCACTTTTACCTCCTAATTATTTAAAAATGTCATTAATTTTTGTTTTGTATTTAAACTGTCTTGTGCTGCTTTTGTAAATATTTGTTTTATTTGTGGATCTACTGCTTGTGATGAATATGTGTTTAATTTTTGGTATGCTGTTTCATGTGCTCCTATTAGATGTCTTAAATGTTGTAATTCTAACTGATTTAAATCTGCCATTTTTATCCTTCCTTTCTTTTCGTATGTTGCATTTCAAATCTTTACGCTATTCTTTAATTATAATTGGCAGTTTTAAATTTTTTATTCAATTACTTCTAAATTAGCAAATTTTGCCATTAATCTTTTATGACCAACTTTGTCAAAATTTATATCTAATTTTAAATCATCACCTTCTGGTTCAGCATTACTAATTGTACCTTCCCCAAATTTTTTGTGATATATTCTAACTCCTGCTTTATATTTAGATAAATCTTGAGTATTATTTGAAGATTTTTTATTTAAAGAATTTAAGAAGTTTTCGGCAGTTCTAAACATAAATCCGTTATTTGTACTATTATTGGCAGTAGTTGCTGTCTCTGTTTTATCAATTTTATATGTTTTAATATTGCCATTATCTCTGCTTCCATAAGTCCAATTATATTTTGAGTCTCCAAATACATTTGTCTCTTGTTTTTCTCCAAGTGCTTCATCATATCCGTCTAGTAATTCACTTGGTATTTCTTTTAGAAATCTAGATATTGGATTGCAACTTGTTGAACCAAATATTGTTCTTTGTTTGCTACATGTTAAGAATAAGTTTTCCTTTGCCCTAGTTATTCCAACATAACATAATCTTCTTTCTTCTTCTAATTCTTTTGGTTCAGAAATTGATTTATAACCTGGGAAAATTCCTTCTTCCATTCCTACCAAAAATACTACTGGGAATTCCAAGCCTTTTGCACTATGTAATGTCATTAATGTTACACTATCATCTGTTTCTTCCATATCATCTATGTCACTTGAAAGTGTTATACCTTCTAAGAAATCACTTAATTTGTTGTCTGCTGATTCTTCTTCAAATTCTATTGCAACAGTTAAAAATTCATCTAAGTTTTCTATTCTATTTTCTGCCTCTATTGTATTTTCATTTTCTAAAGCTTGAGTATAACCAGACTTCTTAAGTGTTTCTTTTATTAATTCTGATATTTTAATTTCATCTTTTTTAGCTCTTAGTTCTTCTATACAATTTATAAATTCTCTTGAGTTTAAGAATACTCTATTTAATCCATATTGGTCTGCATGTTCTATTATTTCATACATAGAAACTCCAGTATTATTTGAAATTTCTTCTATTTTATCTAGACTTGTCTTTCCAATTCCTCTCTTAGGTTCATTTATTATTCTTTTTAGACTTAAATTGTCTGATAAGTTTTGTATTAATCTTAAGTATGAAATAATGTCTTTTATTTCCTTTCTTTCGTAGAATTTAAGTCCACCTACAATTTTATATGGTATATTTTCTCTTCTTAGTATATCTTCTATTGCTCTTGACTGTGTATTCATTCTATATAGAACTGCAAAATCTGAATATTTATAATATTCTTCTCTTCTTAAATGTTCAATTTGTTCTGCTATATATGTTCCTTCATCATACTCATTGTTTGCTGAATATACTCTTGGCAAATTTCCAATATCATTTTCTGTCCACAATTCTTTTTTATATGTAACTTCATTGTTTTTTATTACAGCATTTGCTGCTTTTAAAATGTTTCCTGTGCATCTATAATTTTGCTCTAATTTAATTATTTTAGTACCTGGAAAATCTCTTTCAAAATTTAATATATTTGATATATCGGCCCCTCTAAAGCTGTATATTCCTTGGTCATTGTCACCTACAACTGTTATATTTCCATTTTTTGAAGCCAATAATGTTACTAAAGTAAATTGTGCCTTGTTTGTATCTTGATACTCATCTACTAGTACATATTTAAATTTTTCAGAATAATATTCTAATATGTCTGCATTATCCATTAATATTTTTATTGTATAGTTTATAATATCATCAAAATCTATTGCATTGTTTTCTTTTAGCCTTTTTTGGTATAATTCATAAACTAATGCTATCTTTTCTTTTCTAAAATCGCCATTTGCTTTAACAGCATATTGTTCAGGTTCTAGCATTTCATTTTTAGCATTACTGATTTCTGATAAAACACTTCTATCTGTAAACATTTTATCATCTAATCCTATACTTTTTATGCAGGCTTTTACTAATGTTCTTTGGTCTGATGTATCAAATATTATAAATGATGAATCAAATCCTATTCTATCTATAAATCTTCTTAAAATTCTTACACAAATAGAGTGAAATGTTCCCATCCATATGTCTTTTGCAACATCACCTACTAAATTTGCTATTCTCTCCTTCATTTCATTTGCCGCTTTATTGGTAAATGTTATTGCTAATATATTCCAAGGTAATACTCCCTTCTCTCCTATTAAATACGCTATTTTGTGTGTTAGTACTTTTGTTTTTCCGCTTCCAGCTCCTGCTATTACTAAACATGGGCCTTCTGTATTTATAACTGCTTCATATTGTTTATTATTTAGTCCATCTAATATATTTTGCATCTTTTTTCTCCTTTCAATGTCCAAACGGGACGGTTCTTTTTGGACATTATATAATTTGAGATTTTAAAAGTCAATAGAATTCTAAAGTTTTTCAAACATTTTTTCGTATTTTATTTCATTATATTAAACCTAATAAAATACTGTTATACAGTAATATAGTCTTTAATTTTTGAATATTTGCTTTCTCCAATTCCATTTACCTTTTTAATATCTTGTATACTACTAAATTTACCTTCTTCTTTTCTATACTCTATTATTTTTTTTGCTGTTGATGCGCCTATTCCAGGCAATGTTTCTAATTCAGTCTGATTTGCAGTATTTATATTTATTTTACTTTTTGATTTTTTTGTATTGTCTGATGTACTTGCTGTTGTACTTTCATTTTCTTTCGAAACATATAAATTTGTTTCATCTTTTACTTCATTTTCTTCACTATAATTTGGTATATATATTTTCATTCCATCTTCCACTACATATGCTAAATTTATATTTTTAATATTAGCTCCTTCAACTAATCCGCCTGCATTTTCTATGCAGTCAGATATTCTGCTGTTTTCATCTAATTCATATATTCCCTCATTTTTCACTGCTCCCGCTATGTATATAACTATCTTTTTGGAACTTTCCACTCTTTCTATTTCATTTTCTTTATTTTCTTTATCATAATTTTCTATTTGTATTTCCTGACTATTTTCCAAATAATCTTTTTCTTTTATAAATAAATAATATCCACCAATAATGAATATTATAATTACAGCTACAATAATTGTTTTTTTATTTATTTTTTTCATAAATATTTCCTCCTTTTTTGTCTTTTTTTGTAGATTTTTTACATAAGCAATTGAATTTTTAGTCAAAATATTGTATATTAATTTATATATTTTATGGAGAGTTACAATGAGAATTAAAAAGATTTTAATAATTTTATTTATATTAATATTTACTTTAAATGTTTCAATAAGTTATGGTATTTCAGATGCACCAGAAATTTCAGTAGGAGCTGCAATATTAATGGATTCATCAAGTGAAAAAATTTTATATTCAAAAAATAAATATGAAAAAATGTACCCTGCAAGCACTACTAAAATACTTACTGCAATTTTAACAATTGAAAACTGCAATTTAGATGATATAGTTTCTGTTCCTTACGAGGCTATTTCTTCAATTCCTTCTGGATATTCAATAGCAGCACTTCAACCTGGTGAGCAACTTACTATAAGGCAATTATTACAAATGTTATTAGTTCATTCTGCAAATGATGCAGCAAATGTACTTGCTTACCATATTTCAGGGTCTATTGAGGTTTTTGCAAATTTGATGAACGAAAAAGTTTCAGAATTAGGCTTAGAAAATACACACTTTACAAATCCAAGCGGTGCACATGACGAAAATCATTACACAACAGCTTATGATTTAGCAATTATAATGAAATACTGCATGAAAAATTCTACTTTTAGAAATTTATCAAGTCTAAAATATTGTGAAATTCCTGCTACAAATAAGTATGAAAAAAGAGTCTATAACACAACAAATGAATTGCTAACAAATAGCACTAGTAGCGATTATTATTATAAATATGCTATTGCTGGGAAAACAGGATATACAACTCAAGCTAAAAATTGTTTAGTTTCTGTTGCAAACAAAGATGATTTAGAACTAATCTGCGTTGTTCTTTCAGCTGGTTTATATCCTAATAATTTAAGTGCAAAGTTTGTTGATACAAAAGCACTATTTGATTACGGTTATGAAAATTATACAATTAGAAAATTAAGAGAAAAAAATGCTATTGCAAATCAAATAGAGATAATTAATGGAACAAAGGAAACTAAAAATTTAGATTTATTAATTTCAGATGATATAAATGTTCTAATTTCAAAAGATGATTTAAATACTGATTTTTCTCCGGAGATAAAAGTAAATGATAACTTATTTGCTCCTATATCTCAAGGAAAAGTTGTTGGAAGTATTACTTATAATATTGATGGAATTGAATATTCTTCTGATTTAATTGCTTCTCATAATGTAGAAACATCAAAACATGTAAATTTAATAATTCAAATATTAATGGTAATATTAATATTATTTTTCTTATATAAATTACTATTTGAAGATTATCCGAAGAAAAAATATTATAGAAAAAAATAATTTTTATTGTTTTATATAAAAGGGCAAATTAAAATCTGCCCTTTTATTATTTTTAAACTTAAAAATCTTTACCAATAACAACAGTTACATCTACTAAGCTAGTACTTAATTTGTTTGTTGAAATACTTCCTACTCCCAAAGTTTCTTTTATTTTCTTTAAATCATCATTTTGAATATCTTTTTTATTTGTTATTATTGTTTTTGATATAACTGATGATTTTCCTGTTCTTTTGACTACAAATCCGGCTTCCTCTAATAATTTTTTTGCTTCTTCTAATTTTGTTGTGTCTCCACTTCCATTTAATAGTTCAATTTTTATTGGTGTGTCCTCATTAGTGTTTGTTGATACAGTGTTATTAGATATAGTATTTGTATTTTCTTCACTTTCTGTTGTATTTGTGTAGAACATTGATTGTATTAATTTTTTTGTTTCTTGTTTATCTACTACAAATACACTGTAATTATTAGTTTCTTTCCAATCTGGTGTTGTTCCCGGCAACATTGCTGATTGTATGTTATCTGTGTCAAGTTCGACAGCATAAGGAATATAATCTTTTACTAAAGAAAAGTCTAGATTTGTTTCTATATTTTTACTTGCTATTTCTAATATTTGTCCTAATTTGAATATGTTACTTGGTTTTAATGTTTGTTTTAATGTTGCTACTATAAAGTCTCTTTGTGTTCTCATTCTTCCTAAATCATTATTTCCATACTCTGTTGAATAACTTGTACCGTCATCATTATGTCTAAAACGAACCAATTGTTCTGCTTTTTTTCCGTCTATTATTTGTTCTCCAGCTTTTAAGTCTATTTTTAATTCTTGTCCTTCGTCATTATAATACATGTCTTCTGGAACATTAAATTTTACTCCACCTATTGCATCAACTAATTCTATTAAAGCTTTTGTTTTTACAACTGCATAATACTCTATATCTAGCCCTGTAATCTCATTAACTGCTTCTAAAGTTTTTTCTGGTCCACCATAAATATTGTATAGTGCATTTATTTTTTGTGATGGTGTTGCTTTATTTTTATTTTTTCCTACAAATGTGTCTCTTGGTATTGATATTAGATTTGCTGTTTGTGTATTAGGATTGTAAGATGCTACCATTATTGTATCTGTTAGGTCTGCTTCTATTGATGTACTTATTCCTAAAATCAATACTTTTATTTCTTTTAAGTCTTTTTTTGTATTTTCATCATGGCCTACTGCAGTAGCAAGCATTCCACTTATTCCACCACCATTTTTATATGTTTTATATCCAAACCAACTTCCTAGACCTATTAATATTAATAAAATTACTAATAAAACTTTTTTCCATATTTTATTTTTTTTTCTTTTATTGTTTTTATTTTCTTTCATTCGTTTACTTCTCAAAATAATCACTCCTGTGTGCTTTTAAAAATTCATGTTTTTAGTATAGCAAAAATCAAAAAAAAGTGCAACAAATTTACACTTTTTTCTTTAGATTTTATTATATATCATTTTTGTTATATATGTATTTTGGATTTCTTTGTTTAATGAACTTTCAGGATTTATTTTTGAATATACTCCCATTAATATAACACATATACAAACTATTAGTACTCCTCTTACTAGTCCATATACAATTCCACCTATTTCATTAAATTGTTTTAACAATGGTAAATTAGCTACAAAATCCATTAGAGAAATAACAATGCTTAAAATTATTTTTACAGTTAAAAATAGTACTACTGCTGTTACTGCATACACCAAATTTTTTGCTATATTTTCAGCTTGTTCTGGTAATATATTATTTTGAACTTGATTTGTGATAGCATCTGGTAATTGTTTATTCTCTTCCATAATATTTGTGGCGTTTTGAATAATTGTATCTCTTACTTTTTCATCTATACTAGTATTTTTTATTATCATTTCTGAAACAGGTTTATATATAATTATTGTTACAATTATTGCAATTATACCTGCAAATAATTTTGCACCTAATTTAACTAGTCCCTTTTTATATCCTAAAAAAGCTGATAATAATATTATTGCTACTAATATCACATCTATAATTATTCCCATAATCATATTCTCCTTTATAAATTTATAATTTCTATTTTATCTCTATAAACAATTCCTGCAAGTGAGTTAGATAAAACAATATTTGTTACTTCTTGCTCAGCAATATATCTTTTTAATAGCCAACCACTTGTGTTTATAAATTCTACCTCTGAACCTAAGTTTAAAGCTATTATATTATTTTTTGTATAAATTTCTTTTGTTACATATTCTGCTGTGTATAATGATGTACCTTTGTTGTCTGAATTTACTATATTTACTATTGAATCTGCTGTAAATAATCCTGATGATTTTTCTTCTATTGTTATTGAGGCATTTTGTAATTCGATTGATGCAAATGATACTTTTTTGTTTGTGTATTCTTGTAATTTTTCTATTGTTCCATCAGTTTTTACAACTGTAATTTTGTCTGTATACATACATAATAATTTGTCTTTTCCCTGATATTTAATATTTGTTATTAAATCATTGTTTTCACTTTTGTAAACTTTTTTTTCAGAGTTTTCAGTTCCATTTTTTACATCTTCTATTGACATTGTTTCTATATTTGACTGTATCATTGTTCCTGATGCATCTACTTCAGCAATTGCTAAATATTTATTGTCTTCTGATATTGATGTTGCAACAACTCTTGTTGTAGATAAAAATGTTTTGAATAATTCTTCTCCTTTATTGTCATATAATGCAATTGTTGTTTTATACAGTGTATCTACTATGGTTACTGCTACATATCCATTTTTGTTTACAACAACTTGTGATACATTTCCTTCTATTTTCTTTTCCCAAGCTATGTCCTTGTCTTCTATCAAATATAGCTTTTGCCCTTTTTCTTCTGCTACTACTAAGTATCTATTGTCATCATTAAATATTGGTTTTGTTATTTCTAGTGTTAGTGTGTTTTCTTCTTTTCCTGTGCTGTTGTATATTTTAAAATTGTTTTTGTTTAATATTCCTATATATTTATTAAATGCGTAGATGCTTGAGTTATCTATATCTTCTATTTCAATATTTGGTAGATTGTTTTGTGTTTTTTCTTTTTGTAATATGTTTTTATCTATCCAGTTTCTGGCGTTTTTGTTGTTTGTATATATAATGCTTATTGCTATGAATATTATTAAAACTATTGCTATTATTACTGCTATTGTTATTTTTTTCTTGTTTATCTTTTTTTGTTCAGGTTCTACCCAAAAATCTTTCATATTAATTATATTCCTTCCTAGGTAAAAAAATTATATCTATGTTATATCAGTTTTTTGTTTTTTTTGCAATATGGTTTAAAAAAATTTGATAATATTCAATTTTAAAAGTGCAGGTATAGTTTTTATCTATTTCTGCACTTTTAAATGTTACTGTTTATTTTCTTTTAGTTTTTCTATTTCTTCTTTCGTTAATTCAGTTACTTCTATAATTTGTTCTACTGTCAAATTCATTGCTAAAAGTTTTTTTGCCATTTCAATTTTACTCTCTTTTCTTCCGTTCTTCTTTTCCGTTTTTTTATTCCGTTTTTTTATTCCGTCTTTCCTCTCCTTCTTTTAATCCGTTCCCTTTTTGCATATCCTAATTCACTTGCCCTATCTGATTCCCACAAATCTCTCATGTCCTCTAAATATTGTGCTTCTTCACTTGCTGTAAAATATTTTATCTCGACTTCAGCTTCTTTTATTATTTCATTTTTAGCCTTTGCCATTTCTATTTCCCCCTTATCTGTATCATCTATTACAGCCAACCATTGATTTAGTTTATTATTCATGTCCCTTTTTTCTTCTCTAAATTTGGGTAGCTGTATATAATACTCCTTCATTATACTATTTACTTGTCCTCCTTTATTTTAACAATTGATTTTATAAAATTCAAGCATTTGCAATAACTTTTAAATAAATATTTTCTATTTAGTTAATATGTGTGTATTTTTTCTTATGTATGCTAAATAGACTCCTCCCTTCTTTATTATTTTATGTAAATTTTTATTGTAGTTTTCAACATTTGACATAGATGATTAAAATTTGAGCTAACCCCAAAATTCCCAAAATAGGATACATCAAATTTACCAAATTAGAAAAACCAAAACCTGAAAACAGAATAGCACTAACACACATCAAAAAAGATATCAAATTAAAATTTTTATCATTAGCAGTATTCTTCAAAAAACCAATTCCTAAAGAAATAGCAGTAGTAAAAATAGAAATCAAAATAATAATGCCATAAACTTTCTTTATTCCTGGCCAAATATTATTTATAGCATACACCGCTGGCATTTGTAATTGTTTTATATCTACATCTACATTTATTAAAAATAAAAACACAATTGTAAGCAATGCAATTAATATAAAACTAACAATAATAGCAATATTTTTTATATTTTTATTATCAATTAAAAGTTCCTTTATTGAAATTAAAACCGGTATAAGCAATACACAATTATAGCTTGCATATAAAATACTTGCTATAAACCAATTACCACTGTTTTGAACTGTAATATAATTACCTAAATTTATTAAATCTATATTTTTAAAATTAACTATTCCGTATAATTAAGACAACAGATATTAAAATCGGTATTAATATTTCATTAATTTTAACAATCCCATTTACATTTGTCCTAAATAACATAAAACATAAAATTGCCAAAATTATACTTCCAATAAAATTATTCAAATGAATTTCTTGTTCAACATACGCTCCAAAACCTGCTATCATTATATAAAATGAAACTAAAATAAATGTATTTATAATAGCATTTATAAATTCCTTTATTTTTTTATTCTTTATAAAAAAATCCAAAAATTCCTTATAATTATTTATTTCATTTTTCTTTGATATTTTAAATGTTTTATATATTGTAATTCCAATTATTATACTTGATACTATAATTCCCAAAAGTCCACTTATTCCATACTCAAAGAAAAAAGTATATATTTCCTGACCGTGATGCAAATCCTGCACCTATCAAAGTTCCAATTATAACAAAAACAATTTTTAAAGTATCCATACACAAAAAACCCCATATTATTTTATGAGGTTTTTAGTCTAATATTCTTATTTTTTTCTTTTTCTTTTAATCCAAACAATAATTCCTACAGCTATTATTGCCAATGGAACTGCTGTTATAATTGATAATATTACTTTATTTTCTTGTTCAGTTGCTGTATATGTTACCGCTCCTGTGCTCTTTCTTACTGTAATATCTTCTTCTCTATCTGATAAATATGCAATTGAATTTAAAACTAAATCTTTATTTTTTCTATATACTATCATTGGTGTTTGTGTTGATTGTGTTAATTGATAGTCTGAAATAAAATAATTTTCTCCATATATGATTAATTTTGATTCAACTTTACTTGTTCCAGCCTCTTCATTTTCTTCTGTAATTGTCTTATTAAATTGTGCTCCTACTAAGAATTCTCCTTGTTCTTCATCTTGTTGTGCTGTACTAGATGATTTTTCAAAATTAGTTCTAAAATATGCTCCTTCGCTTGTTTTTATCAGTTCTATTTTTGTAACATTTAAATTAGTTAATGTATCATCATCTTCTGTATTTATTTTTGTAGCATTTATAAATATTACACCTTCTGTGTCATACAATTTATTTGTAGCATCTGCATATTGTATTTCTGGCATAATTAAGTCTGGAGAATTAGACACCATTTTACTAGAATTAGTTTCTCTTATAATTCCGACTTCAAATGGCTTTATTCCATACATAGCTAAAATTTTATTTACATTAGTTAAATCTCTACTTTGTGCTTGTGCAGCATTTAACCATAAGATATTTCCACCTTTATTAATGTATTCCATTATTGAATTTGTTGCAACATCATCAAAATCTTTTTCTGGTGATGTTATTACTAATGTATTACAGTCATCTGGTACTTTCCCTGTTGATAATATATCTAATGTTTTAACTTCATTTACTTCATTTTGTAAATACATATTTAAATATTGCATTCCACTATTTAAAGAGAAAGAACTATAACCGCTTAAGAAATATACTTTTGGTAATTCATCTATTGCAACTGACTTAATTGCAGCTGTTAATTTTTCTTCTGCCACACTTATTGTTTCATATGTTGTATAATCATATGTATATAAATCGCTTGATGCTAGCACTTTATACTGATTTCCTGATTCTACAATAATTCCTTCACTATCTGTTTCAATTCCATATTTTTCAACCAAATCTGGTCTATCTGTTGCTGTAACCGCTTCTATTTTTATTTTATTGTTTGCCTTTGTATATTGTTTTGCTAAATCAAGTGTTGAGTCATCATCTGAATATCCAATAAAATAAATATTTATATCTTTATCTATATTTTTTACTTGTTCTTTACTTTCTTCTGTTAAAGTAAATAATTTATCCTCTGTTAAATCTATAGGTGTCAAATCAAGTTTTTGCATTAATACACTTACTCCTATAAAAAACGCAAGTATTATTACTACTAATAAAAATGTTTTAGTTCCATTTATTAGCCATTTTTTCTTTATAGTTTCTATAAATTTATTTGTTTTTTCTGGCATCTCTTTTTTGTTTACTTTTTCTTTCTTAGGACTTGTATCCTTTTTAGTCTTTTTTTCTTCTTTCACTTTTTACCCTCCTTCTTATTTTGTGTTTTTTCTTCTTTGCATTACTGTTATTGTTAATAATAGACAAGTAATTGTAAATGTTATAAATGTAACTGTATCTCCAATATCAATTTGCCCTTGTGTATATTTATAAAACATATTTATGAAAGAATAGCTTTCTAGACTTGAGTTGAATTCTGGTAATACCCATGTAATTATAAAAAATCCTATTGAAATAATACCAGATATTATTTGATTTTCTGTAATGCTTGATGATAGCATTCCAAAAGATATATAAGACATTACAAATAATAAAAATCCTAACAATGTCGCAAAAGTTGTTGTTAATTTTGGAACTCCATAATGACACAATATTCCAAAATACATAAATGTGCATAGTTCTGTAATTAGTACTATAAATAGTGCTGCAATAAATTTTCCTAATACAATTTTGGTTATGCTAATAGGTGATGTTAGTAATAACTGTTCTGTTCCTGTTTTTCTTTCTTCTGAAAAAGATCTCATTGTTAATAGCGGAATTATAAATGCTAATACCAAAATTGTTGGCAATGTGTAATATATGTATTCAAAATTAACATTTCCATATCCTATTACACTAAAATAAAATGATATACTAAATGCTATTAGGAATACTCCTATAAAAATGTATCCTATTGGTGTACAAAAATATGATTTAAATTCTTTTTTTATAACTGCCCACATTATTCTTTCCCTCCTTCTATTAACTTCATAAATACGTCTTCTAATGTACTATCTGCTTGTTTCATTTCAAATACTGTGATATTTTCTTTTGCAAATTCATTAAATATTATTTTTCTTAAATCTACATCTTTATCTGACTCTAGCACATATTGTTTTGTTCCGTCTTCATTTTCCTTTATTAATTTTATTTCTTTAATTTCTGATATTTTTTCTTTGATTGTGTCCATTTTATTTTCTGTGTCTTCTACTGTTACATATGTGCTATTATTTTTTGATACCTTTTTCTCTAAGTTTTCTGGTGTATCTATTGCTACTATTTTGCCTTTATTTATTATTATAACTTTATTACATATTTGACTTACTTCTGATAATATATGAGAACTTAATATTACTGTATGTGTTTTTCCTAATTCTTTAATTAAAGCTCTTATTTCTGTTATTTGTTTTGGGTCAAGTCCTACTGTTGGCTCATCTAATATAAGTATTTTAGGTTCTCCAACTAAAGCTCCTGCCATACTTACTCTTTGTTTGTATCCTCTTGATAAATTGCGTGTTAATTTGTTTTCTACATCTTTTAGTCCCGTTTGTTCAATGATTTTTTCTACTTGTTCTTTTCTTGTTTTTCTGTCTACTTTTTTTAGCTCAGCCATATATGTTACAAATTCTTTTACTGTTAAGTCTGAGTACAATGGAACTCCCTCAGGCATATATCCTATTTGTGCTTTTGCCTTTTTAGGTCTGTTTGATATATTGTATCCGTTTACTAAGATTTCTCCTTCTGTTGGTTCAATATATCCTGTTATCATGTTCATTGTTGTGCTTTTTCCTGCTCCGTTTGGTCCAAGTAATCCTATTATTTCACCTTCTTCTATTTTGAAGCTGATATTATCTACGGCAGTAAAGCTTCCGTATTTTTTTGTAATGTTTTTTACTTCAATCACGAGAAATTCCTCCTTATGTTTTTATTTTTTCTTATGATATCATTTTATTTTTTTAAAGTAAAGTTTTTCACAAAGAATTCACATTACGGAAATTTGGATATCTGTTTGCTGTAAGATCATGTCATATTGACTACATTTTTCAATAATTGCAATTTTTTTGTATTTTTTGCATTTTTTGATTGACTTTCATTTTTTTTTGTGTTATTATATTAGTTGTCTAATGATTTGAGTCAGTAGCTCAGTTGGATAGAGCATTTGCCTTCTAAGCAAAGGGTCGGGGGTTCGAATCCCTTCTGGCTCACCAGATATAATAACTCTCTCAGTTATACTGAGAGAGTTTATTATTTAATAGCTAGAAGTTTTATAAAACATAATGTATATCTAAAATTTATCTATATTGAAAAAGCTGCCTCTATTAGAGACAGCTTTTTAGATAGAGAGAATTTACAAGCTTTTTTGTTTAATTAGATACTTAACCCTGCTAACACATAACCACTTTTCTTCACATTAGAACTTGGACTTCCTACATAGTATTCAATGAAGTAAAAATGATTATAACTAATATTGAATTCTGATACAATAGTAATAGTTTCACCAGCAGATACAGATCCTACATAAGTATACTGATCTGAAGGTCCTGCATAAATTGAACATGTCCAAGGACAAGAAACATTTACCTGCCGAGGTGAATCAGCTCTATAATATGACTGAATTCCACTTAATTTTGAAAACATAACACTTGATGTTGGTACATAGCCTCTTTTTCTCTTTGCACTTGTATCATATTCAATATAAGTCCAATTTGTATCACTAGCTAAAACAGCAACCAGCTCTCCTTTGTTAACAGACCCAACAGTTTGATATCCTGTATATCCCTTACCATAATAAACTGTTTGATTTGATAACATACTACCAACTGTTGTTTTTCCTTCATCTGTCCATAAACTTGTTTTAGAAACATAGCCCTGTTTTGGTCCACTTGGACTACTATACTGAATCTTATAGTAGTTTCCTTCCGAATTTATTACAGTTACCCCTTCATAATTATATACAGTTCCTTTCTGTGAAGTTCCATTTGACCATTCATAAACAGGCGTAGTGCCACCTACAACCCAGCCTAAACAACTTACATTTGAAGCTGCCTGAACATTTGAAATTGGAATTGCCATAGCAAAACTTATTACAGCAAAAGCTATAGCTACTACTTTTCGTAACATTTTTTTTACTTCATTTGTCATTTTGATGTCCTCCTTAAAATGTATAATTCTCTCTATCCTTTAAAAAACTACAAAAGTAGTTTTTTCGACAAATAATGATTAATATCTACATATTTTAATATATCATCTTTTTTTTAAAATAGTAAAAAAGATAAAAAAAGATAAAATTAATTTTATTATTTAATAGCACATATTATAGTTTCATTTACACCATATTTATTCCATTTTTCCTCATCTACTAATAGATAACTCCACTTTTCATTAAACACACCCTTGTATTTAACAGACTGTTTTACTATTCTATTTCCAGTTGCAAAAGTAGTAATTCCAGTTTCTGGGCAATATTCACTCATTTGATAATTACCATTATTATAAACCAAATCACATATTTTAAAATCACTATATGTACTATAATTTATTATTCTTATTGTAGAACTTGCATTATTTGTACTTTCAATAAATCTATCTAATTGTTCTTTATCTTTTGATATTATTTCACAATCATCTAAAACAAAATATCCTTCTGATATAGCCTCTTCCTTCGAATAATTTTTTTCAAAATCCTCAAGTTTTTTATAACTATCTGTTCCTTCTATATTAGGATTTACTTTAATATCTAAAAATTTTCTATCTAATTCTTTTGATATTTTAGTCGTAATACGATTTTTCTCTGCATTATAATTTTGAGCATTATTATAACTTAATTCTATAAATGTAGTATTTTCATCACAATATATATTTGAAATATATGTATTTTCTCTTGCAATAAGTATTAAAAAGAATTCATTTTCAAAATCCTCTTCTTTCATTTCTATAACATCACTCCATACCTTTTTTATTTTTAGATATTCAGAATAATCTGTTATTTTTTTATAATACATATTATCATCACTGTTCATGTCATGTACCCAATCGTAGTATTCATTACTATTGCTGAAAATTGTAGCGTTTTGTTCTATTGTTCCCTCCTTTTGTTCCACCTTTCTATTATTTTTCATTGTTGCATAAACACCAGTTGTCAAAATTATTATTACTAATGATACAAATGCCGTTATTAATTTTTTAGAGTTAAAATATTTATTTTCAAAATTTCTATTAATATTTAGGTTATTGATTGCATAATTCACTTTATCATCTATTTCATCTGGAACATTAATATTTTCTAATTTTATTTTTTCAAGTATTTCATCTACATTTTTCATACCATTTCACCTTCTTTCAATAATTTATTTCTCAATTTTTCTTTTGATCTTGAAATTTTACTCTTTATAGTATTTTCTTTTTTATTTAATATCTGTCCTATCTCTTTTGTTGTATATTTAGAGCAATAATACATTGTTAAAATAGTTTTCTCTTCATAATTTAAATCTTTTATTAATAAATCAAATTCTAAATTTTCATTGTTTTCTACATTAGCTATGTATTTTTCCATTTCTTTGTCGTCGTAGGATATTGTATGTTCTTTCTTTTTATATATATGATTACACTCATTTATCAATATTTTAATTATCCATGGTTTAAATGAATAATTGTTTTTTAATTTATTAATATTTCTATAACCCTTAAATATTGTTTCCTGCATTGCATCTCCTATGTCTTCTTTATCATTTAACCTTGCCTTAGCTACAACATAAAGTTCTTTTTCAATATTTTTTATTAATTTTGCAAATGCTACTTCATCTTTTTCTTTTGCTCTTTCTACTAATTCTTCCAATTTTTTGCCTCCTTTTATATATAATTATTTCAAATAAATTTTAATTTAATAATTTCATTTTGCAAAATATACTTTTTCTTAAAAATAGTAGTCACCAAATTTTAATTTATTAAGTATCATTGTAATTATAAATTTAGGTGTAGGTTTTTCATTATCTACACTACCAAAATATTTATTTATTAAATAAAAGTCACAATCATAATACATTAAATTACATGAATTTATAATATTAGTTTTAACATTATTAATTGTAGTATTATACCTTTCAGCTATTACCGGATATACTTTCTTTTCCAGCTTTATATCATTGTATTTATTTTCATATAAAAAAAGTATTGATTCCTCGATGTACTTAGTTCCAAGATAAGAAAAATTAAAATGTAAATTTTCTAATTCCTTATGTACCTTATAATCAATTGGAATTTTTTCTTCTTCTTTTATGTGTATCAGGCTGTTTAATTCTTCTATAATTTTATTATAGCCACTTGACTTACTTACAATTGTATACAAATATGAATTATTTTTCAATGATAATATCATATCTATTTCTCCTGAAATTATTATAATAGAATTTTTATATTTTATTAAATTATTTTTTTCTATATAATTTAATATTTTAATACCATTGTACTGTGGAATATTTAAATCTAATAGTATTATATCTATTTGATTTATGTCATTTTTAATTAAATTAATAGCTTCTTTACCATTTGTGCAAAAATTATATAATCTAACTTTAGGAATACTTGTGGAAATAATATTTATTAATTTCTTTGAAAAATAAAAATTATCATCTACAACTAGCACATTTATCATAATAAATTTCCTTCCTTTCCTCTGTCTCAAAAAATAATTTATAAAAAACTTTACTTTTAAACTCCCTATATTATAAGATTATTATTTTTATATTATAGTTGCATTTTTTATTAAAAATATAATAAAATCTCTAATCGCTATTATACCACTTTAAAATATTTTGTATTATATTGTGAAAAATGGGTATAACTAAAAGTGGTACTCATTTATTTTTATTTTCTTATTTTTTCATTGTAAAACCGGTATTTTTTCGACATTTTTTGCATTTTTATTTCATATTACCAATTGGTTTAATTAGTTTAAATGCCTTGGTATACTTAATACATAGGTTGTAAGATAATATGGAGGTATAATATGAAATCTGAAAAAAAATTTGATATTGATAAAGTATTAGGCGAAATCTTTAAAGAATATCGTGTAAAAAACAAACTAACTCAAGAAAAAATTGCAGAAAAATTAGGAATTTCCGTAAAATATATTTCTAGAATTGAAAATGGTACAGGTGGAGTTAAAGTTGAAACTCTTGTTAATTATATGAATATTTTAGGAATATCTCCAAATGTAATTTTTGAAAAATTAATTGTTAATGAAGATTTACAATCTCAAATGAAATTATCACAAAAAGCTAGTAAACTATCAAAAGATAAAATTGAATTTATTATTTCAGTAATTGATTTATTAGAAAATATATAAAATCCAACTAAGAAAAAACGGGATTTTAAGTGGTTACCACACAATCCCGTTTTTTATTATTCTTTCCAAAAAGCTTTATAAGTTTCAAAAGCTGAATATATATCGAATTTGCTTGTAACTTCATATGGTGCGTGCATTGAAAGTACTGGAACACCACAATCTATAACATCTGCACCTTTATTTGCTAAAATGTATGCAATTGTTCCTCCACCGCCAATATCAACTTTTCCAAGTTCTGCAATTTGATATCTTATATCATTTTTCTCTAAAATATTTCTAACCCAAGCAACATATTCTGCATTTGCATCAGAAGCTCCTGACTTTCCTCTAGCTCCTGTATATTTGTTAACACTAATTCCTTTTCCTAAAAAACCTGCATTTAATTTATCTGAAACAGAAGCATATATTGGGTCAAATCCTGCGTCAACATCTGAAGATAACATCTTAGAAAAACAAAATACTTTATCTAGCATATTTGGTTTATTAACCTCTAATTTATTTAGAATTTCTGATATAAAGAAATCAAACATATGTGATTCCATACCTGTATTTCCCATACTTCCTATTTCTTCTTTATCAGATAAAATACAAACTGCTGTATTTTTTACATTTTCTAATGTCATCATAGCAGCAAGTGAAGTATAAGCACAAACTTTATCATCTTGTCCATAAGCTGCAACTAATCCTGAATCAAATCCCAAACTTCTTGCTTTAAATGCTGGTATTATTTCCAATTCTGAACTTTGGAAATCAGCTTCTGTAATTCCATATTTTTGATTCAAAATATTTAAAATATTTAATTTAACTTTTTCTTTTGCGTTTTCATCTTGATATGGAATACTTCCAACTAAAAGATTTAAATCTTCTCCATCTATTCCATTTTTTAATTTCTTTTCCATTTGTTCTTGAGCCAAATGTGGTAATAAATCTGTTATTGTAAATATTGGATCATCTTCATCTTCACCTATATTAACAACAACCTTTTCTCCATTTGTTTTTACAATTACACCATGAATGCTTAATGGAATTGTTGTCCATTGATATTTTTTAATTCCTCCATAATAATGAGTTTTTAAATATGCTAACTCCGAATCTTCGTAAAGTGGATTTGGTTTTAAATCCAATCTTGGTGAATCTACATGTGAACCGATTATATGAAGCCCATTTTCTATGTTCTCTGTTCCGATTATTGCTAAATACATACTTTTTTCTCTATTTATGAAATATACTCTATCTCCTGGTTGTAATTTTTCAAATTCAGCAATGTCTTTATATCCATTTTCTTTTGCCATTTTTGTAGCCTCTACAATAAATTCTCTTTCAGTTTTTGCTTTGTTTAAAAAATTCATATAATTTTTTGAAAAATTAAAAATAGTCTCTTTCTTTCTTGTATCAACTGTATCCCAGCCATTTGTTTTTTGTCTAAATAATTTTTTTTCTAAATCCTTTTCCATTATATCCTCCTTAGTTTAATTTTTTTAAGTATATCACTTTATTTTTTATTTTTCCACTTTTTTTCGTATTTATTATATTTTTTAGTAAATAATAAATTGAGACAAATTCGGACTGTCTCAAATCAACAAAAAGGTGGTATAAATATGAATTCTTTATGGTTAAATGAAACTTCAAATAAAAAAACTTTTGAAAGTTTAAATAAAAATATCTCTGCTGATGTTTGCATAATAGGTGCTGGAATATTTGGTTTAACATGTGGCTATTACTTATCAAAATCTGGCTTGAAAGTTGCTATTGTGGATAAAAGTACTGTTGGCAGTAAAACAACTGGCCATACAACTGCCAAGATAACTTCTCAGCACGGTCTATTTTATACTTATTTAGTGGATACTTATGGTGAGCAGTTTGCAAAAGATTATTTATTTGCAAATGAAGAGGCTATTGAAAACATAGAAAATATTATTAATACAGAAAATATAAAATGTGATTTTGAAAATCAATCTAGTTTTGTTTATACAACTAATGAAGCTGAAGTTAGTAAAATCAAAAAAGAAGTTGATTGTGTAAATGCTATTGGTTTTCCTGCTAATTTTGTGACAAAATCTGGCTTGCCTTTTGATATCAAAGGTGGTATTCAATTTAAAAACCAAGCTCAATTTAATCCTATTAAATATATAGATGGTTTATGTAATTGCATCATCAAAAATAACTGTAATATATATACTAACACAATTGTCTATGATGTAAAAAAACATGGAGAAATTTTTGAAACATTTACTATGGGCGGAACAATACAGTCAAAATATGTTATATTGGCTTCACATTATCCATTTATTAATTTTCCTGGAATATATTTCTTTAAAATGTATCAATCAACTTCATATGTAATTGGAATTGATACCAAAAAAACTTTATTTAATGGTATGTACATTTCTGCTTCTGAACCAATTTATTCCTTTAGAACAGCATATTATAATGACAAAAAAATTCTTCTTTTAGGAGGTTGTACTCATAAAACTGGCACTCCTACAACATATATGGATACTTATGATAATTTGGAAAGCTATGCAAAGCAACTATATCCGCACTGTGAAATTTTATTTAGATGGGATACCCGTGATTGCATTACTTTAGATAAAATTCCTTATATCGGACATTTTTCTAATATTATGGATAACATTTATGTTGGTACTGGTTTTAATAAATGGGGTATGACTACTTCTAATGTTGCAGCTAATATTGTTTGTGATATGATTCTTGAAAAGAAAAATAAATATGCTTATGTTTTCGATTCTACTCGTGTTAATCCTATAAAAAATAGAACAGAAATTAAAAATATGATTACTGAATCTGTTAACTCTCTTGCAATTAAGAAAATTAAAGATTCAAGTGTTGATTTTAATTCAATTCCTAATAATTCAGGAGGCATTGTTAATATTAATAATCAAAAAGTTGGTATTTATAAAGATACCTCTCGGTAATATTTTTGCTGTTAAACCTGCTTGTACCCATTTAGGCTGTTTACTTTCTTGGAATGATACAGATAAAACTTGGGATTGTCCTTGTCATGGTTCAAGATTTGATTTTATGGGAAAGAATTTGTATGACCCTGCTTTTAAAAATTTAGAAATATATAATTTAAATATATAATTTTTGCTTATATTTCAATATTTTTTTAGTTTTTTTGCTTTTTTTATTGACTTATTTATCTTGTTTTGCTAAAATTTCTTTAAATTCATATATTTATATTATTTATTTATTGAACTAGATTTCTTCGTTTAGATTAATCTAGTTCTTTTACTTGATAACTTTTTACAAAAGTTATATAATTTTAATGATTTAAAAAAGTGTCCTTAAAACTGATATATAGCTAAAAATTGCTATTTTTAGGTAAAAAAAGAAACTACCTATTTTTAGGTAATTTCTTGTACTGAAAATATTTTTATGGTCGAGGTGACAGGGATCGAACCTGCGACCTCATGGTCCCAAACCACGCGCGCTACCAACTGCGCTACACCTCGAAATAATATAAATCTGCTAAACGCTTATATATAATAGCACATTTTATAAACAATTTCAATAGTTTTTTCAAAAAATATCATTTTTTTGAACCGGTTTTTTTTGAGCCAAGATTTTTCGAAAAAATTTTTTAAGCAAAACAAAACCTCATATTTCTATGAGGTTTTATTCTAGCCAATAACAAATTTTTTAATTAAAACTATTCCTGTTGACAATATAGCAAGTGAAATTACACTAATTATTACTATTTGAGTATATGATTCATTATCTCCCGTAGGTGGTATAATAATTGCCTCTTCTGCCGCATCTACAGCCACGCCGTTTATAGAAAACTTAGCTACACTTCCCTTTTGATCATCTGTCACCGGTTTATTTATTGTTGCTATCTCAACATCATTATCAAATGTATAATCATCTGTTGATGTTAATAATTTTGAAGCCTCTATTTCCATTATTTGTGATTCTGTAGGTTTAAATGCTCCCATACCTGTATTTGCATATAATGTCCTTCCCTTTAAGAATTCGCTGTCAGTTGCATAATGTGCATTTAAATTTCTTATTTCAGTCGTATTAGTTAAATTCCATGAATTATTATTGTTTAATATCATTTCAGAGTCTGAATATTCTATAATTGTTGATGGTCTTAATGTTATAACTTTATCTTCTCCTGGTATTGTACCATATGCGTAATAGTCATATGTATAATAATCCTTTTCACTGTTATTTGTTACAACAATTTCATATTTAATTAATAGATTTGCATTTTCTATTATTTCTTTGTCAACTTCTGCTTTTATAAATCCATTAGATTTAATTCCGTTATTTATTGATGATGGTTGATATGTTACATAGTTTAATTCTCCATTTACCTTTCCATTTGCATCAATATTTGCTTCTGCAAGAACTTGTCCATTTGATAATGTGATTTTGAAGTATTTTACTCTTTTTGATATGTCCATTTGTTGTTTTGCTCTTTCTATAATACCAAAGTCTACATCTTCAATTTTAAATGTTTCTGTTATTTTTTGGTTGTCTACACCATTTGAAATAACTATATTATTATAATTATTATCGTTAAATTCTACACCAAATGCCATTGTTGGAGTATTAGACTGCATTTTTGTTTTCGTAATTTTATCATCATGTCCGTTATATGCATTTTCTATTCTAGTTGCTAAAGTATTATCTGTTACATTTGCTGTTTCATTATCTATTTCTTGTCTTATAGCATAATTATCTATTGCATCTGTTCTTCTTGTATTGTCTGCTCTTCTATACCAATATACATCATCTTCTCTTCCGTCTTTTTCATAAATTGTTCCTTTGTAATATTGGACTTTATAAGTTGAATCTCCCCATGTAAATCTTACTACATAATTACCTGCAACTAAACCATTAAAGTAATAGTTTCCTTGGTCATCTGTGGTTGTTTTTGCTTCTTGTAATCCAGAGTCTGAATAAATGTAACCAGTTTGGTTCCTGTCTAAGTCAATTAATTCTACTTGGATTCCTTTTAATGGAATATCACCTGTGCCATACCTTCCATCGCCTTGTCTAATTTTTCCTGTTCCTAGTTCTCCTGTTGCACTATCTACGAATACTGTTCCATTTAATGTTCTTACACTATCAGTTTCTTTTAATTGTACTATTGGTGCTGCCTCTGTATCATCTTCGTATGAAGATATATTTCCTGGTGTTGCATTTCCTGGTACAGAGTCTACATCTACTGCTGCTACTACTCCGCCGTTTGAATATGTAGTGTATGAATTTATTTCAGCTACTGGATATAAATTTATGTTCCCACTATTCAATAAGCTTAATGTATTTGCTGCACTAATGCTATATTGTATATAGAAGTCTTTTGAATATTCATTAGGTCCCATCGTTGTATTTATGTATATTATTGATTTTTTATATCCGTTAACTTCTCCAACATTAGGATTTCTATCTATTGTATTTGATATTGTGTTATTATCTTTATTCCAATTTTCTCCAATTGCTACTATTTCATATTCTTTATTATAATAGTTCAACAAATTATTTATTTTAACGGTATAACCATTTCCTGATTGATTTAATAATCTAATTTTATATGTTAATATTACTTCAAATTGTTCTGGATTTTTCTCACCATATCCTGCATCTGCTTTATAAAGGTCTCTTGTATAAGTTTGTGTTTGGTCTTTATAAATGTTTTCGTTTTCATTAACATATGGTCTTTGTCCATATGTATAGATATGTTCTTTTCCATTTGATTTTACTGTAATTTCTTCTAAGTCTTGTCCTAGCGCTAAATCTATTTGTGGTCTTTCATACAATCCTAAATTTATATTTTTTATTTCAGCTTGTGTATATGACCAATCTCTTGATAGTTCATAACCTGTTTCTACTGTATTAGCTACAACCTCGTCTCCTGAGATACCACTAACCGTACTTTTATAATTTCCACTCTTATTATAATTTACCGTTACTCCATTAATATTTAAATTTTGTGTTCCATTTCCGTCTACTGATGAAAAATTATTATTTAAGGTTTGTCTTGAACCATTTTCCTCAACTTTTGAAGAATTCGCTGCATTTAAGTTATAACTGTCAACTGCTTGGTAAGTAATTCCATGATATACAAATTCTATGTAGTAGTTATTTTTTTCAAGTTCATCTAAAGAAACCTCTGTAAATTGATATTCTCCACCATTTATACTATATAATCCATATTCACCAGTAGTAGCTGATTTTACTATTGCTCCATTGCTTTTATTTTTTAAATATACTTGTATACCGTTGACTCCTGGTTCACCGTTGCTATATATATTATCTCTTGTAGAAATTTTTCCACTAGTAGCGTCTAACCATACATATCCTGATAATTTTACTTGTCTCTGCGTGTTTTCAACCACAACTTTTCCTGATCCTTCAATAGTTACACATGGTTTATCTGTATATCCGTACCAGGGATTGTTAATTTCTTGTGCTTTAATTTTAGGTTTTTCTAATTTATTTCCATTTTCATCTACATAATATTTTGCTTTAGATATATCCTTTGTAGTAATCTTTCCATTATAATATGAACCTGCTGGTATTACTACATCCTTTAATGCTGGTATTGGATCTATTTCTATTCTTCCGTCTGAGTCTGTTGAAAGTACAGTAGTCGTTTTAGTCCAACTACCAGTTTCCTTTAAGAAATAAGTATCAGTTGTATACTTATAAACATTATAGGTCTTTTCAATTGTAGTTTTATATTTTTTAGCATTTTTTTTCAAAGTTGATTTTTTAGATTCAGAAATAGACATCTTATCAACCATATTATAAAATTCTTCAAGTGTGTTGCAAAATGTATTATTGTAACTATATCCGCGGAATTTTCTCTGTATGTGTACCATTTTGTACAACATGCTTAATTTGAGTAGTAAATGTAAATGTAACCCCTTCTAAATATATATTTCTATCTCTTGAGTCCACTTTCACTAAAGTAATTCCTGTATTAGTACTACTAGGTTTATTATATACTTTAACTTCTAATGGTTTTTCTTTATGTTCTTCTGTTATAGTAACTTCTTGTCTATATGTATTTTTGTCTATAACATATCCCGTTGGTGGGTCTGTTTCTTTAACAATATAATCTCCTAGTTCCAATCCAGTTACAGTAATTGTACCATCTGATCCTGTTGTAACCGTTTTTACAAGGTCTTTACTTGAGCCATTTACTTTATATATTGCAAATGTAGCTCCTGCTAGTTTTTTATCATGGTTGGTACTATCCATTTTAATAATTTTCAATTGACCCGTTTCCGTAATTTTAGTATCATAAAAGGTAACTTGGTAAGCGGTCGCCTTATTTGCTTCGGTTATAGTGATTTCCTGTCTATATGTTTCTTTGTCTATCTTATATCCTTCTGGTGCTTCTACCTCTTTAACAATATAATCTCCTAATTCTAGTCCTTCTACTGTAGCTGTACCATCACTAAGTGTTGTAGCTGATGCAACAAGTTTTTTGCTAGAATCATTTTTATATATTTCAAATTTAGCTCCTGCTAATTTTTCATTTGTTGCTTTATTTCTTTTTATAATTTTCAATTTTCCAAGGTCTAATGATGCTCCTGGTAATGAAATTTCATTATATGTATCTATATTAATAGATATATTTTCATTTTTTTCACCATCTAATCCTTGTTTTTGTGCTTTATCTGAATCTTTTGTTGTCCAAGTTTCTGTAAATTGATAGCTTACATTAAATGTAATTGTTGAATCTTTTCTTATTACACTTACATCTATACCATCTATAACATTATATTTTTTTTCTACCTTTATATAAAAATTAGTTCCAGATTTTATATCTATTTTTGTTCCATTAGCATTTGTAATAGTATAATTATTTATTTTATTTCCATTAGATTTTATTGTTAAATCTTTTATATCTCCTGTAAATTTAATATTATAAGGTCCTACTAAATTATAATTACTATCAAGAGTTTTGCATTCTGGGTTAGAATTATTATCGCTTATTGTTGCAACATTTTTTCTTGATACTTCTAAAAATTTTGATACATGAGTTATATCTACATATGAATAATTATATGTCCATCTATCAGGGTCAATAGCCATATTTCCGTCCTTCCTTACAATATAGGACACCTCTTATCTTTCCATTGCCATTGTGTGTATAATTATGTGCTATTTTAATTTCATAGTATGTTACTGGTAATTTTCCAAAATAACATTTTGTACACACTTTATTATTTACTATATGTTTTTTACCTAAATTAGATTCTTTTGTATAAACTATATCACCATTTTGGTCTCTGATAATTGTTCCGTCTGCTGTAGTATGTTTATAATATATTTCTTCTTTTTCTTCTTGTGCAGACCATATATATTCTTCAGGTATATTTTTAATCATATTATTGAATTGTTCTTCTGTTAAGCCAGTTCTATGTTCCATATATAATTCTCTTGAATTGCTATCAATTGGTTGATAATGATTTTTTATATATGTTTTTTGTAAGGCTTCAGTAATCACATTATAAGTTGCAGACTCCGCTGTCCCATTATCTGTAGTTGCAGCTGCCACCTTAGAACTATTGCATCCAAACATTACAAGCATTAATACAAATATAACACTAAAAATTTTTAAGCTTTTAATATTTATAATTTTTTTATCCATAAGAACCTTTAAAACAATCAATATACCTATTAATAATAAAATTATTCCTATATATGTCACTGCACCAGTCTTAATAGAAATCAACAATTCAGCTTTTGAATAATCGTCTTCTGTTGTAACTTTATTTCCATTAGTTGAATCTATATCAGTAGTTCCATTAACACTATTGCTATTTAATATCTCTGCACTATTTTCATATTTTCCTGTTGAATTTTCATCTAATGTTTTTGTTAAATGTAATGTAAATACTTTGCTTTGCCCTACATCAAGAGTTATTCCAGAATTACTCGTATTTTTTAATATTCCGTTTTCATATTTCCAGTCATTGTTTAATCCATTATCAAATTCAAAACCATCTGGCAAGTAATCTGCAATTTCATTTACATATCCTTTAACATTTCCTTCATTTGTAACTTTAATTTGATAATCTACTTGAATTTGTGCACCTTGCATTTTCTTTGCTGGAATATCAACTTTAGCTAATTTTGTTTCTTTATAATCATATTCTTTGTAGAATCCATCATATTTTACTGTTACCTTTGTTATAGATTTATCCAAACTTAAATCGAATTTTTCTTTTTCTACTAGTCCCATATTAACATATAGTTTATCTGCATTTTCTAATTCTAGTATATCTGTAACAGCAACTGTTTTTTCTACACCATCAATTGATACTTCTTTAACAACTACATCTGAATTTACATCATCTGATACTAATTCTTTTTTGTATGTAGTTACTGAATAATTATCTACATCGTATTCAAAAAGTACTAAATATTTTCCAATACTTACATCTTCGAAAATATATTTACCTTCATTGTCTGTTGTAGCATACAAGTTATTTCCATTTTCATCTTTAACAATGCTATTTGTTTCTGCATTAAATAATTTAACTGTTATTCCTGATAATCTTTCTTCATCATCATCAAATTTTCCATTTTTATTTGAATCTTTCCATACAAATCCACCTATAGAATATTTGAAAATATCATCATCTGGCTCATCATCTGAACCATCATCTGGATTTTCTACTGGTAATATTGTGTTTTTAATAACATTTGATGTTACTACATGTTCACCACAATATTCATATGCAACTTTTAAACTATTAGATACTTCTGTTTTTTCTTTAACTTCTCCTGCTTTTAATTTTAATGTTACATTAACTTCTTCTCCTACTGGTATTAATAAAGTTATAGCTAAATTAGGTACTGTACTCTCATCTACTCCACTTGGAGCTATTTTCTTAGGTATTTCAACTGAATTTGTCTTCTTGACAAGTTTTCCTTCACTTTCCCCCTCATTATATTCATAATCCCAATATTCATAATCAGCACTTACAGGAATTAAATTTTCATCAGTAAAATTCATAAATTGCAATGATATTTTATCTTTTAAAATATTTTTATTAGAAATATTTTTAATTACAAAATTATATTCAATTTCCTCATCTTTTTGTAATTCTTTTCCATCTTTTGTACTTGTCTGTGTTACTTCTATTCCTGCTGTATAAACTCTTGCTTTATTTGTATTTGAATAATATGTTTTTGTATTATCAGCTTTAACTGAAGCAACTGTTTCTACTTCAAAGTCTAGATTGTTTTCATCAGTTCTAGTCATCTGAATAAATAGCCATATTTCTTTTTCTTCATTTACTTTTAATTCTGTTACATTTGCTCTTAATCCATTAACTGTTTCACTTACAGTAATATCTCCATCATCATAATCAATATAACTGAATTTCATCTCTTTTTGTAATCCCATATCAATTATTGCATTTTGTATATCATTTTCTGTCTTATTTATTGCAGTTATCTTATAAACCCATAAGTTATCTTCTCTACGAGTCTCCCATGATTGTAGTTTTAACTCTATTTCTGCCTTTTTTACAATATTATTTAATGTATATTCATTAATTACCTTGTTTCCTGCAGATATTTTAATGTCACTTATAATATTTCTTTCAGTTATACCTTCTTCTAAATCAAATATTTTAACAATATAGCTAATTTGTTTTTCTTCTCCTGCATTTAAGCTTACAGTTTCATTATATTGTATTTTTTCATAGTCTTTTTTTATAACATAATTATCAATAATTTTGCTTTCATCAAAATATGTATTAACAAACACAGTTCCCTCTGGAACGATTCCAACTACATTAATATTTTGCATTTTTGAATTTGAAGTATTCTTTAATGTTACATTATATTTAATATATTCATATTCATAAACACTTTCACCTTCTGTTAATACTTTATCCCCTATAGTTGCAGTAATTGAAGAAGTAAGTCCTGAATAATCTTCTACTACTTCTGGTTGTTCTTCTGAATTATCAGAATCACTTTCTGTTTCTTCATCTAATGACATAACTTGTATTGAATTTATAGCAACATTATAATCTTGGTTTGAATATTCTGCAATTACATTATTATTTGTGCATTTAACACTTACAACCGCATTTTGATTAGAAGCTACATCTTTGTTTACTGTTAGTGTTGCTGGAATTAATACTTCTGGTCCTGCATATACATTGCTTGAAACATATGAGTTTTGAGCTCCACTTAAAGTTATTCTTATTACTTTGCAGTCTCCTTCTTCTGTAACAACTTGATCAATAACAGAGAAAGCATTATCATATAAAACAAATATATTTCCTAGAGTTACTTTTTCTACTTCAGCAGGTAATTTTATTTCTATTACTGGATTTTTAAATAAACTATATTTAGCATCATTTGATACTAAAGTTGCTGTAAAGTTTACTTGATTCAATGAATTTGCTATTAAAGCTTTTTTATCCATTGATAAATCAACTTTTGTTTCTGTTCCTTTTATTTCTGTTTCTTTATTATCTGAAAAATTATATACTATTTCTTGTTCTGTCTCAATTTCTTCTGTGTTTTCTGTTTCTTCTGTTTCTGTTGGCTCTACTTCAACATTATTTATACAGTTGATTTTAGTTTCTGTTTTTATTGTAGTAGCACTTAAATCAACCATTGTTTCATTAATTGCTTTTTTATTTTCAATTTTTATAGTTCCAACTTTTTCTGGTTTTGATGTTTTAATTGTTAAGCCTTTTACATCTTTGTTATAATCAAATTTTATTGTTCCATCTTCCTCAGAAGCTGTATCTTTGTTTATTTCTAATAAATCTTCTCCTGATTCATTTTGGATTTTCAATGTTCCATTTTCACCTAAAATATCTAAAATATTATTTTTATTTAGACTTATGCTTTTATATATGATATCTTCTGCTTTAACTTCATCAGTTTCTTTTATTTCTATTTCATCTGAAATTTCTTTGTAATCAAATTTTATTTCAAGGTTTTCAGTATATTCTGTTTTATATTTAGTGCCGTTTTGAGCATTTGATTTTATATATCCATTATAAATATCATTTGTTGTTATACTAGTAGATACTAATCCAGAAATTTGTTCTTCAATTGTTGTTCCATTATATTCTAAATTTTCTCCATAGCAATCAGCACCAAAGTACATATCAACTGAAAAATCAAATTCTTCCTTCGATTCATTATTAACATATACAACTAATTTTCCTGATTGTTTGTCATATTCATAATTTTGTATTTTTACTGAATTTTCTATTAGTTCTATATTTTCAGGATATTCACCTTTTATTTGTGGCATCTGCAATTCTACTTTTGTAGTTTCTGCCTCTTGCCCTTCTTCATATTCAATTTTTGCTTTTACATTAATTTTAGCAAGAACTCCTTTTTTATCATTGAATTCATAGCTTACAAATTTTTCAACATTTGTTTCAATGTTTACTTTTTCTGTGCTATTAGCTAGTTCGTCTATAGCTGTTGATATGATTGTTAAAAATGAGCTGTTTATTAATAATAGCATTACAACTAAAATTGATATTATTTTTTTTGATATTTCTTTCATTGAATATCCCTCCTACCTTTTTAGGCATTACACCTTATCTTAATTTTATTAGGTATTTTTTAAATTTTCAATGCCTGTTTTTTTATATTACAATTATTTGTTTTTTTCTTACTAGGGAAGGTCGTTTTAGGGGTTTTTTTCGACAAATTTTAAGTTTTTATTACATTTTTGTTACAATTTTTTGTGTGTGTTTTGTTTTTTAAAAATGGAATAATATGTAAACTTTTTAATTTTTTTGAAGGAATTTTGTGAATTCTATTGAATTTTTTTTAAAAGCACAGTATAATTAGTACTGTAATTATGCAGCAGTAGCTTAGCTGGATAGAGCACTCGGCTACGAACCGAGAGGTCGGGGATTCGAATTCCTCCTGCTGCACCATAAAATCAAAAAACACCTTAATTGGTGTTTTTTTGATTTTTGATAAATTGTAATTTGTATTTATGATATCTCTAATAAATTTTAATTAAGACATTTTCAAAAATGATTGACATATTGTAATTTATCATTATTTTTTTGATATCTGATTTAATCATATTCAATTCTTAAATTGTAATTTGTTGCTCTACTTATTTTCAATTAAATCAGTATAATATATAATTTCTTTACCTAATTTTTTTGCATAGTCTATTTCTAAATTTGTACTATCTCCAATATAATTATTTATATCTACTACTAATATAGCATCTGATAATTCTATTCTTTTAAAATGTGCCTCTTTCAATTTTATTAATTGTTCTTCAGTTCTCTCAATATTCTCTGATACTGGATATACTGGTGTAAGAATACAATATCCGTCTAATGCCATTTTTTCTGCCACTTTCATCATCTCTTTTTTAAATTTTAAACTTCCACATAATGTTACTATTTTCATTACTCCTCCTATGTAAATATTATTAGATATCTTTAATAATTTCATCTTTCTTCATTTTATCAATTATTTTTGCATAAATTCTATCTCGTATCCATAGTTCAGATGATGACTCCAATATTTTATTAATTGGTATCCATTTTACGCCACTATTTTCATCTTCTTTTATATGTATTTCTTCATTTTCATCAGCTTCTAATAAATATGTAATATTAAGATGAATATGTGAACTTACATATTTTCCTCTTTTCTCATGACCATTTACATTTAGTAATTCTAGTGAATAAATATCTTTAGAAATCGGTTCAACATTTTTTATTCCTGTTTCTTCTTTTGCCTCTTTCATAGCAACATATAAAAGGTCACTATCTCCATCGCTATGTCCGCCTACCCATGCCCAAGAATTATATATTTTATGGTATACCATTAAAATTTTCGTTCTTTCTTTATTAAGCACAAATGCTGAACTAGTAAAATGCCCATATTCGTTTTGCCTAGTTAATATATCATCAAAATCTTTAATATAATTTAGCATTATTTTCTTATCAACTTCTTCTTGTTCATTATATGGGACAAATTTTTCAATATTATTTTTTAAACTATCCACATTAATTTTTATTTTAATACCTAAAACTCCATATTCTTTTTCTTTTTCTGGTGAATAATACTGATACATAGATTTTGTTTTTCTTATTATTTCTTCTTCATCTAGGTATATCTTTCTAAATAAGTTTTCAAAAGTATTTTCTCTATATAATTCAATAACATCTACTAGCAACTTTTCTTGTAAATCTGGTAATTTTGAAAATTCTATTTGGTCTCCAATTTTTATTTGCTGCCTTTTTTCGTCATATAATCTGAATTCTATTGTCTTCGTTCCATTTTTTATTCTTTCAAATGGGCTTTCATTTAATTTCATTTTATGTATCATATATGTCTCTCCTTTATTTTTTACTTGTATTTTGTTTAAAAATTAAAATTCAATCTCAGCGACAACTTACTATTTGTCCTAATATTTTATTCAATAACCAATTTGTTGCTAAAGTTCAAATTTATACAAGTACTCTCCTGATTTTAATTTTCTTATAAAAATCGCTCCAAATTTTTCATAATAATTTTCTAAATATGTTTTTAAATATAGTGTTGAAAATCCCCTATCTTTTGCTTCTTTTAATATAGCATCATTTAATATTCTAGAATATCCATTATTTCTATATTCTTTTTTAACATACATTGTAGCATACCAAGGTGTTAATTCTTTTTCTTCTTCGCAGTCTTTTGGAAAAATTGATATAAACCCAATTAGATTATTATTATCTATTAAAATTAATTTGCAAAAAGATTTGTTATTAAATTCATTGCATATTTTTTCTTTTTTTCTTTTAATTCTTTCTTGTTTTTTTTCGTCTTTTTTGTCTGCCCATTCTTCATATTCCAGATTTGCCACTTCATTTAAATATTCTAATTTATCTTTCAAATTATATACCTTCATTTTTATAATCTCCTACACAAATTGCTATTTTCTAACTAATTACTAAATTGTAATTGTGTTTTTACTTCTCTATTTTTTTATAAGCATGGTCTTCAACATATATCATCATTTGATTATATAAAATGGCATAGAACAGTATAGATAACATTCCTGCAATTGTTGCAATAAGATATATTTCAACATTTTGCAGTTTAAGAGCAACGATTAGGGCAAGCCAACTTATAAAAGAAAAAATTATTTTACATATATGTTCTTTTTTCCATTTTTTCTTATAAAATACTATTTTATCTTTTAATGTGAATGAACTATTTTCTAATGCATTTAATAAATTATTATCTGCTACTTCTTTATAATTGTCATCTGCTATTTTTTCACCAATAAATAATTCGTTTAAAGTAATGTTTAGTATTTTACACAAATCTTGCATAATTGAAACATCTGGCAATCCTTTTCCACATTCCCATTTGCTAACTGTCTTATAACTTATATTTAATTTCTCAGCTAACTTTTCCTGTGTTAAATTCTGTCTTTTTCTACAAGATGCAATAAATTTTCCAATTTTTTCTTGATTCATAATTATCCCTTCTTTCAAGAATAATAATATCTCATTTTATCAATAACATACACCTACTATTAGTAGAGTTAGTTAAATTGTAATTTTTTGTTATGATTACTTTTTCATAATCTTTTCAAATCTAAACATTCCATCATCTTCTTTATAACA
>CAKPCL010000005.1 GCA_934141605.1 uncultured Clostridia bacterium | reverse complement strand
AGAATTAATGATGGCATTAGAATTACCAAAAGATGATTTAGAAAATATAATAGTTTCAATTCAAGAAGATTATAAAAATCAAAATAGAGGAATTGAAGTTATAAAAATAGATGATTCTTATCAATTATGTACAAAAAAAGAACTATATGAGTATATATACCCAATTTTGGACAAAAGATCAAAACCAAACTTATCAAATGCATCACTAGAAACACTTTCAATAATTGCATATAATCCTAAAATAACAAGAGCTGAAATAGAATCTATAAGAGGTGTCAGTGCTGATGCGTGTATTTATAAATTATTAGAATATGGATTAATTCAAGAGGCAGGAAAAGCAGACTTACCGGGAAAACCGATGACATATGTAACTACAAATGAATTTTTAAAAATGTTTGGATATACATCTTTAAATGATTTGCCGGAACTTCCAAGATATAAATTGGACGAAAACCAACAAATTGTAATAGATGATTTAATTGAAAATGTAAATGATGAGGTTCAAAAAACAGAAGTAGAACAAAACGAAAATAAAGAATAAGAAAGAAGGATTAAAATGAAGTTAAGTAAATTAAATCTAAAAAAAATAAACTTTAATGATATAGATAAAAATTATTCTGGTCAAGATATATTAATGAAATTAGGAGAATTGTATCAATTTGAAAGTGGAATTTTTGGATATGGAAATATATGGACAAAGATGGAAAGAATAGTAGAAAATATAATTATTGATGAATTGGACAAAGCAGACTGTATTCAAGTAGAATTTCCAAAATTGCAACCAAGAAAAATCTGGGAGCAATCTGGAAGATGGGAGGTATATACAAAAGAATCAGATATAATGTTTAATATGAGCAATAATCTAGGTGATTATGGATTAGCACCAACAGCAGAGGAATGTGCTACAATATTTGGTTCAAACAGACTACTATCATACAAAAATTTACCAGCAACATACTATCAAATTGGAGAAAAATTCAGAAAAGAAATTAGAGCAAGAGGATATTTATTTAGACCTCGTACATTTGTAATGATGGACGCATATTCATTTGATAAAACACCAGAAGATATGCACAGAAATTTTGAAAAAATGCATGATGTATATATGAATATTTTTAAAAGAATTGGTATTAATATTATTCCAGTTGTAAGTGACGGTGGAACAATGGGAGGAAGAGTTTCAGAAGAATTCCAAGCTATTACAAAATTAGGGGAAGATATTATTTTATACAATGAAGAAAAAAATGTTGGAATTAATAAAGAGGTTTTAGACTTTGAAGATAAAGAAACATTTATAGACAGATTACAAGGACTAAAACTAGAAGACATGAAAGAATATAATTCAGTAGAACTAGGAAACAATTTTGAATTAGGAACAAAATATTCAGAGGCAATGGGATTAACTTATCAAGATGAAAATGGACAAAGCAAACCATATTATATGGGTTGCTACGGAATTGGACTTGGAAGAATAATTGCAACTACAATTGAAAATAATATCATTGTTAAAAATGATGTAGTAAAAGGATTTGCAATACCACAAAATATTGCTCCATACAAAGTTCAAATTATATATAGTGACGAAAATAAAGAAAAAGCATTTGAGCTATATAATAAGCTTCAAGATAATGGTGTTAATGCTATTATTGATGATAGAGAAAAATTAAATATGGGTAATAGAATTAATGATGTCTATGCTTTAGGTACTCCTTATATGCTTGTTATGGGTAAAAAGTTTGAAGATGGAAAATATGAATTAGAGACTTCAAAAACAGGAGAAAAAGAAGTATTTACATTAAATGAATTAATAGATAGATTAGCAAAATAATTAAAAAACTGTGAACTTTAAAATTCACAGTTTTTTGGTGTTCTAGGGAATGGAATAACATCGCGAATATTTTGCATTCCTGTTAAATACATAATAGCCCTCTCAAAACCTAGACCAAAACCAGAATGAACACAACTACCGTATTTTCTTAAATCTAAATACCAATCATAATTTTCAATAGGCATGTTTAATTCTTTCATTCTATTTAACAATTTATTGTAATCTTCTTCTCTTTGACTACCACCAATTATTTCTCCGATACCAGGAGCTAGAAGGTCAGCAGCGGCAACTGTTTTACCATCTGGATTTTGTTTCATATAAAAAGCTTTTATGTCTGCTGGATAATCAGTAACAAAAACAGGCTTTTTGAATATTTTTTCGCATAAATATCTTTCATGTTCTGTCTGTAAATCAATACCCCAGCTTACTTTAAATTCAAATTCATCATTATGTTTTTTTAATTCAGCAACTGCATCAGTATATGAAATTCTTGCAAAGTCTGAATTAATAACATTATTCAATCTATCTAATAAAGTATTGTCAATAAAATTATTAAAGAATTCCATTTCTTCTGGGCAAGTATCTAAAACATATTTAAAAATATATTTAATCATATCTTCTGCTAAATCCATATCATCAGTTAAATCAGCAAAACAAATTTCTGGTTCAACCATCCAAAATTCAGCAGCATGTTTTACAGTATTTGAATTTTCAGCTCTAAATGTAGGACCAAATGTGTAAATATTTCTAAAAGCTTCTGCAAAAGTTTCACCATTTAATTGACCACTAACTGTTAAATGTGCAGGTTTTCCAAAGAAATCTTTTGAAAAATCAATTTCACCGTTATCTGTTTTTGGAATATTTGTTAAATCAAAAGAGTTAACATTAAACATTTCTCCTGCGCCTTCTGCATCACTACCAGTAATTAAAGGTGTATTTACATATACAAATCCTCTTTCTTGAAAAAATTTGTGAATTGCATATGCTAAAGTACTTCTAACTCTAAATACAGCATTAAATGTATTTGCTCTTGGACGAAGATGTGAAATTGTTCTTAAATATTCAAAAGAGTGTTTTTTCTTTTGAAGTGGGTATGTAGAGTCAGATAAACTTTCAATATCAATTATATTAGCTTGAATTTCAAAAGGTTGTTTTGCATTTTCTGTTTTTACTAAAACTCCAGTAACTTTTATAGAAGAACTAATAGTAAGCTTACAAATTTCATTAAAATTATTTAGTTTATCACTAAAAACGACTTGAACATTTTTAAAAAATGAACCATCATTTATTTCTATAAAACCAAAATTTTTCGAATCTCTAACTGTTCTAACCCAGCCTTCTAAAGTTATTTCTTTGTTAATGTATTTTTCTATATTTCTATACAAATCTTTTATAACTATTTTTTCCATTTTCTACCTCCAATATTATTATGGGAAGATTATACATCAATATACATAAAAATTCAAGATAAAGTTTAAAGTTATAATTTAATAAAAAATAAAAATAAAATCAATTGACAAAAAAGTATGGTTTGATATAATTAACAAAAAGGTTAGGGAGGAATAAAAATGATAGTAGCAGTAGATGGACCAGCAGGTAGTGGAAAGGGTACAGTAACTAAAAAGATAGAAGAAAAATTAGGATTTTTAAATTTGGATACAGGGGCAACTTATAGATGTGTTGCTTTACAAACATTAAGAAAAGGAATTAAATTGGAAAATGAAGAAGCAATAATAGAAATTGCAAATGATATAGATATAAAAATAGATAACACAGGAGATAAGGATATTATTTTATTAAACGGAGAAGATGTTAGCAAAGAAATTAGAACAAAAGAGGTAACTGGGATAGTTTCTCAAATTTCTTCAATAATTCCTGTCAGAGAAAAAATGGTTGAGGTGCAAAGAAATTTAGCTCAAGGCAAAAATGTAATTGTAGAAGGTAGAGACATTGGAACTGTAGTGTTTCCAAATGCTGATGTTAAAATTTATTTAGATGCAAGTGAAGAAATTAGAGCAAAAAGAAGGTATGAAGAAAATAAGCAAAATGGCATAGATACAACTTATGAGGAAGTATTAGAAAATGTAAAAATGAGGGATTACAATGATATGAATAAAACATATGGAGCTTTGAAAAAAGCAGATGATGCAATTGTTGTAGATTCAAGTAATTTAACAATAGAAGAAGTTGTTGAAAAAGTTAAGAATATTATAGAAGAACATAAATAAAAGGAGTAGACTTGTTTAAAATATGAAAAAACAAATAATAATGGCTTCAGGTAATAAAGGAAAAATTAAAGAAGCACAAGAAATATTATACTAAGAGATGGCACAAAGGAACAGATAAGGAGAAAAATGAATTAGTGCAAGGAAAAAAGCTTTGGAAATTTTGCAAGAAAAATCTCATGAATAATTCATGGGATTTTTTTGAAAACTTCAAAATTCACTTTTTATGTAAAAAAGACATAATATATAGCAAAATAGAACATAAAAGGGGGAAGAAAAAATGTCAAATTACATAATAGAAGGAGGAAAAAGGCTAGAAGGTACAGTAAAAATATCAGGATCAAAAAACTCATCACTTCCAATAATAGCGGCAACAATACTAAATGCAGGAAAAACTACTTTATACAATGTCCCAAACATACAAGATACACAAATGATGTTTAAAATTTTAGAAATGTTAGGGGCAAAAATAGAAAAGAAAAATGAAAAAATAAAAATAGACACATCTAAAATAGAAAAGTTTGAAATCCCACCAGAGCTAATGCACAAAATGCGTTCATCAGTAATATTGGCAGGAGCATTACTGGGAAGATATCATAAAGCAATTTTTTCGTATCCGGGAGGTTGTGACATAGGTTCAAGACCAATAGATTTACACTTAAAAAGCTTTGAAAAATTAGGAATAACAGTAAATCAAAATTATGGAATTATAGAGTGTCTAACAGAAAAAATAAAAGGTGAAAAAATTGATTTAGATTTTCCAAGTGTAGGAGCAACAGAAAATGCAATATTAGCAAGTGTGTTAGTAGATGGAACTACAATAATTACAAATGCGGCAAGAGAACCAGAAATTATAGATTTGCAGAATTTCCTAAATAAAATGGGAGCAAAAGTTATAGGAGCAGGAACAGATGAAATACAAATAAAAGGTGTACAGCAATTAAAAGATGTAAGTTACAATATTATGCCAGATAGAATAGAAGCAGGGTCTTTTTTGTGTTTTGCAGCAGCAACAAAAGGAAATGTAATATTGGAAGATGTAAATTCGACACATATTACGCCAATAATAAATAAATTAGAAGAAGCTGGTTGTAAAATAGATATTGTAAAAAGTAAAATAAAAATATTAGCACCAAAGAAATTGAAGGCAATAGATATAAAAACAATGCCATATCCAGGTTTTCCAACAGATATGCAATCAGTATTTTCAGCAATGTTAACAACAGCAAAAGGAACATCAATAATAGTTGAAAATATATTTGAGAATAGATATAAATATACTCAGGAACTTAATAAAATGGGAGCAAGGATTACAGTTGAAGGGAAAAGTGCAGTAATAAGAGGAGTCAAAAGGATATATGGAGCAGATGTAAAAGCAACGGATTTAAGAGGTGGAGCAGCTTTGGTATTGGCTGGTTTGGTTGCTAAAGGTACTACTAAAATAGAGAATATAGAGTATATTTTGAGGGGATATGAAAATTTAGAAAAAAAATTGAGTAAATTAGGGGCAAATATTAAAATTTTGTAACTTGAAATTAGAATAAATTTTAAAAAACTATAGAAATATAGTTTTTTTTTTGATACAATACATAATAGAATTTTTGGAGGTGAAAAATTTGACAAAACAGCAAAAAAAACAAATTGATAATTTATATAATTTTTCCGGTCAAACATATGTTGATGAAAAAGAACAAGAAAAAATAAATAAGAAAAAAATAAAAGAAAGAGAAAAAAGAATAAAACAAAAAAAGATAGAGCAAAAAACACAGTTTGATTTAGATACAGAAACAGTAATAGGAATGACAAATAAAAATAATCAAAATAAGAAACAAGAAGTAAAAAAAAGATTGACAAAAAAACAAGCACAAATGGAAAGAAAAAGAAAAAAAATTAAAAGAATTATCAAATTAGCAACTATTTTTTTATTGATAATAGGTGGTGTTGTTTTTACGCTAGTTTCTCCAATATTTAATATAAAAGAAATACAAGTGTCAAACAATAATCAAATTGCCTCAGATACAATAATAAGTTTATCACAATTACAAATTGGTCAAAACTTATTTAGATTTAGTAAAAATAAAGTAGAAGAAGAAATAAAAACAAATTCTTATATTGAAAGTGTAACTATAAAAAGAAAAATTCCAAATAAAATAGAAATTTCAATAGAAGAAAGAACTAGAAGCTACAATGTAGAATTTTTAAATGGTTATGCTTATATAAATAACCAAGGATATATATTAGAAATATCAGAACAAAAATTGGAATTACCAGTTTTGCAAGGAATTTCAACAGAACAGGAACAAATTGTGGAAGGAAGCAGACTAAATACGGAAGATTTAGCAAAACTTGAAATAGTTATAAAAATAATGAACATAAGTAAAAATTATGAATTAGATAAAAAAATAACAAGTATAGATATTTCAAATAAAAATAATTATACAATATATATGGAAGAGGAACAAAAGACAATATATTTAGGAGATGATAGTAATTTAAACAATAAAATGCTATATGTTCCAACAATATTACAAGAAAACCAGGGAAAAGAAGGAACTATTTATATAAATGGGGATATCAATAATGGTTTTAAACCTATATTTAGAGAAAAAGTGTAAATTTTAAAAGCGAAGGGAAGGAAATACATGACAAATAAGAGAAAAATTGCATTAGTGCTAGGAGCTATGTGCTTTGCATTAACAGCAGGAATATGTGTACAAATCAAGACAGTAAAAAATATAAGTTCAACAATAAGCCAAAATTATAAAGAAAATAGCTTAAGAGCAGAAGTTTTAAAATATAAAGAAAAATATGATAACCTTTTAAAAGAGACAGAAGAAATCGACAAAGAATTACAAAAACAAATAGAAAATGCAACAGAAAATAATTCAGAATTAGAAGAAGCAAAAAATCAAATAAATGAAGGAAATAAAATAATAGGACTAACAGAAGTAACAGGTTCAGGAGTAATTATTACTGTGGCTGACGGAGATATAGATTTAGTCCATGACAGTGATATATTAAAAATAGTTAATGAGCTAAAAAATGCAGGAGCTGAAGCAATTTCTATAAATGGACAAAGAGTAATATTAACAACTTCAATAATATGTGGTGGAAATATTATAAACATGAATGGTGAAAGAATAGGCTCACCATTTGAAATTAAAGCAATAGGGTCACCAGAAGCTTTAGCAAATTTATCAAGAACAGGTGGATGGCTAAGCATTTTAAAAGAAAGAGGAATTAAGGTAAGTGAACCTAAAAAGTCTAATAATATTACTATTCCTAAATATTCAGGAGTATTAAACTTTAAATATGTAAGTAGTGCAGACTAGAAAGGAATGAAAGTAAAGTGAAAAAAGGCAAGATAACAGTAATAATCACAATTGCAATAGCATGTTTTGTTTTAGCAATGGTTATGTGTATGCAATTTAAAATTGTAAAAGAAACAGATATTACATCAATAGAAACAATGAGAGAAGAAGAACTAAGATCAGAACTTGCAAATTGGAAAAAACTATATAAAGAAGCAGAAGAACAATATAATGAGAAAGTTGAAAAATTGTCAGAATATGAAGAAAAAAAACAATCAACTGAAGAATCTGCAAAATTAGTAGAAAAAGAATTAAACCAGACAAATATGTATTTAGGTAAAACTGATGTAGAAGGACAAGGAATAAAAATAACTTTAAATAATACGAACAATGATAAAATTTCATCAGAAGACTTATTGGTGATAGTTGATTATCTAAAATTAGCAGGAGCAGAAGCAATATCAATAAATGATGAAAGAATAATTAATATGTCCGAAATTGTAACTATTGGGATTTCAATAATATTTGTAAATCAACAAAGAATATTAGCACCATATGAAATAAAAGCAATAGGAGATCCAACTAAATTAGAGAGTACATTATTAGGAAATGGTGGATATATAGAAGAACTCAGAAATATTGGATTTGATAATATTAGCATAGAAAAGCAAAACAAAATAACAATAAAGGCATATAACAAAGATATAGGATACAAATATATGCAATAATATATAAGAACAAGCGAAAGGGTGGATTTAAATGATGATTTTTTTAGTTATGATAATAGCATGTGTATTAGGAACAATTGTAGGCCTAAATGCTCCAATGATATCATATACATATTCAAGTTATTTAGCAATTGCAATAATTGCAGCTTTAGACTCAGTTTTTGGAGGAATTGCATCAGTAATAAATAAAAAATTTGACATGAAAATTTTTATTTCAGGATTTTTTGGAAATGCAATACTTGCAATACTTTTAACAGTATTAGGTGAAAAATTAAATGTAGATATTTATTTAGCTGCAATAGTAGTATTTGTATGGAGGATGTTCCTAAATCTAGGAATAATAAGAAGATACTATGTAGAAAAATGGACAGAAAAAATAGAACAAAAAAGAAATAATAATAAAGCAAAAAATATAGAAGAAAATGAAAATTTAGACAAATAATTTTATAAAAGTTGATTTTTCAAGGATTATAGAAAAATGTTACAAAAATATTACAAAAATATTACAAAAATATAACAAATTCTATTGACAATTGAAAAAAAATGTAATATAAATACAACAAGAAATTAAGTACTAGTGAGATGGGGGAATTAACTTGGCAATAGGTGATATTATAGTTGGTGTAGACATAGGAACAACAAAAGTAGCAACAGTTGTAGGCGAAGTTAACAATTTTGAACAAATAGAAACTATATGTAGTACATCATATAAATGTAGTGGTTTAAAAAAAGGAAAAATAATAAATGAAGAAGAAGTAAGTTTGAGTTTAGCAAAAACAATAAAAGACGCTGAAGATGAAACAAACTTAAAAATAAATTCAGCATATGTAACAATTCCAGGAAAATATATAACAATTGTCCAAAATAGCATAACTAAAGAAGTAAAAGACAAATATTCTGGAATATCAATGAGAGATGTACAAAATGCAATAATGCAAGTAAAAGACATAGAAATACCAGAAGGAAAAACATTAATTGACATTGTTCCAGACAAAATAATATTAGATAATGGAACGGTAGTAACAGATCCAGTAGGAAGTTTAAGCTCTAGTTTTACAATTAGTGCACAAGTAATTTTAGCAGATAAAGATTATGTAAGACAATTAAACAGTATATTCAAAAAAGCAGGATTAGAAATAGACGGAATTGTTCCAACAGTATTAGCAGAAAGAAATTTAATACTTGATAAAAATGAATTACACGATAATATAGCAATTATAGATGTAGGAGCGGAAAATACAGACATAGGAGTTTTTGAAGGTTCATCATTTATATATACTAATTCAATACCATTAGGAGGAGAAAACATAACAAATGATATTGCACTAGTATTAAATATAACAAATGAAGAAGCTGACAAATTAAAAAGACAATACGGATTAGCATTAAAATCATTTATAGACAATGATAACGATATTATATTAAACACATGCAAAGACAACAACAAAAACAAAATAATAAAAAGTTCAGAACTAATAGATATAATAGAAGCAAGAATAGAAGAAATGTTTTTAATAATAAACAAAGACTTAACAAATCAGGGAATAAAACCTAGAATAAACAATGTTATTTTAACAGGACAAGGAATAGTAAATATAAGCAAGAGTGATGTCGCTGGAAAAATAAATTTAAATATACCTGTAAAAATATCAACAGGAAGACTAATAGGAACAACAAGACCTGCATATAGGACGAGCTATGCATTGGTTAGATATATTGCTTCAAGACCATTTACCAAAACAGTATCTAGTAGTATAGATACAAAATCTAACGAAAATATGATTAAAAATATTTTTGAAAGAATAAAAGAATTTTTTTATAGTTAAAATAGTTATTAATTTTAAGTTAACTGTATTTGCAGATAACTTATGCAGATAAAAATATAAGAAGCTAAAATATAATAATAGCTAAAAATAAGGGAGGAAAAACAAAATGATGGAATATGATGATAACAATATAGCAATGATGGACGGAACAGCAACAATAAAAGTAATCGGTGTAGGAGGAGCAGGAAACAACGCTGTTGATAGAATGATTGAAAATGGCATTAAAGGAGTAGACTTTATAGCTGTAAATACAGATAGACAACAACTTACAAAATCAAAAGCACCAACAAAAATCCAAATAGGAGAAAAAATAACAAGAGGATTAGGAGCTGGAGCAAACCCTGATATAGGAGCACAATCAGCAGAAGAAAGTAAATCAGAAGTAGCAGAAGTATTAAGAGGAGCAGATATGGTATTTGTTACTGCCGGAATGGGTGGAGGAACAGGTACAGGAGCTGCACCAATAGTTGCTTCAACAGCAAAAGAAATGGGAATATTAACAATAGGTGTTGTTACAAAACCATTTACATTTGAAGGAAAGAAAAGACTTTCACAAGCAGAAAGAGGAATAGAAAGCTTAAAAGGAAAAGTAGATACATTAGTTGTAATACCAAATGACAAATTACTTCAAATAATAGATAGAAAAACATCAATAATAGAAGCATTTAAAATGGCTGATGATGTATTAAGACAAGGTGTACAAGGAATATCAGACTTAATTGCAATACCAGGACTTATAAACTTAGACTTTGCAGATGTTAAAACAATAATGTTAAATCAAGGTATGGCACACATGGGAGTTGGTAGAGCATCAGGAGAAAACAGAGCAGAAGACGCAGCAAAAGAAGCTATACAAAGCCCATTACTAGAAACATCAATTGAAGGAGCAAAAGGAGTAATAATAAACATAACAGGAGGAGAAGACCTAGAATTACACGAAGTAAACACAGCAGCAGAATTAGTGCAACGCAGTGTAGACCCTGAAGCAAACATCATCTTTGGTACAGTTACGGACCCAAGCATGCAAGACGAAATCCAAATAACAGTTATAGCAACAGGATTTGAAAAACCAGAAAACAATATCTCAAGCATAGGAGTAGACAACATAGTATCAAAAACTTGGGAAAAGAAAATAAACTCAATACCATCTAGCACAGAAACAAGTTCATCACAAAATGACTTAGATATTCCAGCATTTTTAAGAAAAAATAGAAATAAAAATATGTAAAATGTCCAAAAGGGACGGTTCTATTTGGACAAAATGTCCAAAAGGGACAGATCTTATAAATTAATTAAAGAAATAATCGAAAAAATTCGATTATTTCTTTTTTTCTACAATAAGAAAAGACAGACTTCGTATTTTATATGTAGTAAAATACTTCAAGTAGGTGAATAAAATGACAATTTATATAGATATTATAATTGTAGAAAACCTAATAATGAATTATATAATTTTGTATGCTACAGGATTGATTTCTAAAAGCAAGATATCTCATTTGAGAATTTTTTTAGCAAGTATTATTGGAGCGCTTTATGCAGTAGCGGAATATATATTTAAATTAAATATTTATTCAAATATACTGGTGAAAATAATATTATCTGTAATCATAGTTTTTATAGCATTTAATCCACAAGATGTAAAAAAAATGTGTAAACAGCTAATTCTATTTTACTTAACAACATTTACATTTGGAGGAGTTGCAACATATTTAATATATGTATTAAAACCACAAAATATAATAATAAAAAATGGTATGTATGTTGGAACATATGTGCTAAAAGTTATATTTATAGGAGCTATACTAGGCACAGTAATATTAATAATATCCTTTAAATTTGCTAAAAATAAGATAACAAAAAAAGATATGATTTGTAAGGTAAAAATCAAATTAAATGAAAAAGAAATTACTTTGGATACAATGGTTGATACTGGAAATATGCTAAAAGAACCATTAACAGGAAACCCAGTAGTTGTTGTAGAAAAAACATCATTATATGGTGTAATTCCAAAGGAAATTTTAAATAATACAGAATTAATATTAGGAGGTGATTTTGAAAAAGTACCAGAGAACATAAGAAATGAATATATTTCAAAACTAAAAATAATACCATTTTCTTCTTTAGGAAAACAAAATGGCATGCTAATAGGGATAAAACCGGAAAAATTAGAGGTTATAAGTGAACAGGGAACAGAAGAAAAAAATAATGCAATAATAGGAATATATAATAAATCTCTTACTAAAAGAGGAGAGTACAAAGCCCTGATAGGAATAGAATTATATTAAAAAATATTAGGAGGTGTAAGATGAATATTGTTGAATTATTACGAAAAGGAATTGATAATATAAACACTATATGTGCAAAATACATAAATGAAAATAATGAGATAGAATATTTACCTATATTCTATATAGCAGGAAGCCAAACGCTTCCTCCACCATTAGAGCAAAAGGAAGAAGAAGAATTAATAAAAAAATTAGCTGAAGAAGATAATTTAAAAACAAGACAGATTCTTGTTGAAAGAAATTTAAGATTGGTTGTATATATAGCTAAAAAATTTGAGAACACAGGGATTGGTATAGAGGATTTAATTTCCATAGGAACAATTGGATTAATGAAAGGAGTTAATACTTTCAATTCAGATAAAAATATCAAACTTGCAACATATGCGTCAAGATGTATAGAAAATGAAATACTTATGTATTTAAGAAAGAACAATAAAACTAAGGGAGAAATTTCGATAGATGAACCGCTAAATAAAGACTGTGATGGCAATGAATTATTACTTTCAGACATATTAGGAACAGACCCAGACATTACTTCTAGAAATCTAGAAGATGAGGTTGATAAAAAATTACTTAGGGCGTCAATATCAAAATTAAATGAAAGAGAAAAAAACATAATGGAAATGAGATTTGGCTTTAAAACAGGAAAGGAAAAAACACAAAAGGAGGTTGCGGATGAACTACGGAATATCTCAAAGCTACATATCTAGACTAGAAAAGAAAATTATAAATAAGATGAAAAAGGAAATAATTAGTAAGACTGGATAGAAAAGTATAATTTAAATCTTTTTTGGAAATACTTAAGTAAAGTATTTCTAAAGGAGGTTTTTTATTTGTTCAATAAGGTAGAAATATGTGGAGTAAACACAAGTAAATTGCCACTACTATCAAATGAAGAAAAAAAAGAACTACTAATAAAAATAAAAAATGGAGATGAAGAAGCAAGAAATAAGTTTATACAAGGAAATTTAAGATTAGTTTTAAGTGTTATACAAAGATTTTATGGGCGAGGGGAAAATGCTGATGATTTATTTCAAGTTGGGTGTGTTGGTTTAATAAAAGCAATAGATAATTTTGATATAAATCAAGATGTTCAATTTAGTACTTATCGGTGTGCCGATGATAATTGGTGAAATAAAAAGATATTTGAGGGACAATAATAGCATAAGAGTTAGCAGGTCAGTTAGAGATTTGGCATATAAGGCAATGCAGTTTAAAGAAAAATATATAAGAGAAAATGGTAAGGAGCCTACAATAGATATAATGGCAAAGGAATTGGGAGTGGAAAGAGAAGATATAGCATTGAGTTTTGATGCAATACAGGACCCAATATCGCTTCAAGAGCCAGTTTATAATGATGGAACGGAAAATATTTATGTAATGGATCAAGTGAAAGATAACAAAAACACTGATGAGGCGTGGACGGAAACTATGACTATAAATCAAATAATGACGAAATTAAATGACAAAGAAAAAATGATAATTTCAAAAAGATTTTTTGATGGTAGAACTCAGATGGAAGTTGCTGATGAGATTGGAATTTCACAGGCTCAAGTTTCTAGATTAGAAAAAAATGCTATTGAACATATAAAAAGATTATATAAATAGTAAAATTTTGCTTAAATAGGAATATAATTATATTAGACGATTTGATATCGTCTTTTTATATTGTTTGTTATTGGGGGAATTTTGTATGCAGGATAAAGGTTTGGATTTTAAACATAAAGAGGTTGTAAATATTAGAGATGGAAAAAGGTTGGGGTATGTTCAAGATGTTTGTGCTGATTTAGAGACTGGTGTTATAACTTCTATCATGGTTGCAAGAAAGAGAATAGATATAAATATTGGAACAAAGGCATAAACGAAAATTTAGAAGAAATGCAATACTTGAAATTTGTATTTGAAAGAGAACGTAGGAAAAAGGACTATGTTACAAAAAAGAATCAAAAAAGGACAGGCTATGTAGTAAAAGAAAAATATAGTTATGATGTAGTTTGTAAAGTAGAATTGTAGGATATAAAGAGTATATGAAAGTATATTCTTTTAAAATGCAAAAATAAAAGAACAAAAATTCGCAAAATGTATTGAAAAAAGAAAAAATATATGATATAAATAGTATAACAAAAACATTATTTGACGGAGGAAATATATGGATAGGAAAGAGAATAATATAATAATTTATCAAGACGAAGATGGGATTACGAAAGTTACTGTTAGATTTGTAGATGAGGACATATGGCTAACTCAAAATCAAATTGCAGAAATATATAAAACAACTCAAGAAAATATTTCTATGCATATAAAAAATATTTATAAAGATAAGGAATTAAGCAATGATTCAACTAATAAGAAATTCTTATTAGTTCAAAATGAAGGTAATAGACAAGTAAAAAGAAATATTGACCATTATAATTTAGATATGATAATAGCATTAGGATACAGAGTACAATCACAAGTTGCTACAAGATTCAGAATATGGGCAACTGAAAGATTACATGAATATATGCAAAAAGGATTTACAATAGATGATGAAAGATTAAAACAAGGTGGAAATAGATATTTCAGAGAATTATTGCAAAGAATTAGAGATATTCGTTCATCTGAAAGAAACTTTTATCAACAAGTTACAGACATATATGCTACGTCAATAGATTATGATCCACGTTCTGATTTAACCAAGAAATTTTTTGCAACAGTTCAAAATAAGCTTCACTATGCAGTTCACGAACATACAGCAGCAGAAGTAATATATGAAAGAGTTGACAATGAAAAGCCATTTGTGGGAATGACTAATTTTAAAGGAGATTATGTAACAGCTGATGATATGAAGATTGCTAAAAATTATCTTTCAGAAATTGAATTACAAAGGCTAAATTTATTAGTTTCCCAATTTTTAGATTATGCAGAATTCCAAGCATTAGAACAAAGAGCAATGACAATGAATGATTGGATAGAGGAACTTGATAATCAAATCATACAAAATAAAAGAAAATTGCTCGAAGGTAATGGTAAAATATCACATAAGGAAGCGATTGAAAAAGCAGAAAAAGAATTTGAATTATATAGAGAAAGAGAAATGAAACAACTAGAAAGCGATTTTGATAAAGTTATAAAAATGTTAAATTCTAATAATGAATTAAACTAAAGAATAAAATCACATCTTGGTTGAAAAATTAACATATTTGAAAAAATGACATTTTTTGACAAAAGTTACTAGACATGATATAATCCCATAAAAGTTATATTATGGGGGTTGAATATGGCAAATAAAATTAAGCAAAAAACAAAAAATAAGGAAATATATTATTATAGACCGGATTTACAAAAATTTAATAAAGAATATGATGGTTTTAAGAGTATAGATAATGTTTCGAAGGAATTAATATCTATTTTTACAGAAATTAAGGATATGTCTTTAAACAAAAATGATTCAAGAAATGTATACATACAGAGAGATTCAAATACTTATAATTATGTAGTAGTTGATTTTAATAATGATGATTATATTTATGGTATGCTAATAAGTTCTTCTAATGATGTTTATCCTTCAATAGAACAAGAAGGAAGTTTAATGCCACTAAAAGATAAATTACCACCTAATAGTAGCCTAGCACATATAACACATTTTGTATTTTTCTTGAATGAGAATGTGGTTGGAATTGAATATAATAATGTGGGAGCAAGACCAACAAGTCTTGCAAGATATATAACAGATAAATTTTATGGAAAATATCGAATGGAACTTGTTGAATCAATTAATTCAAAAGCACTAGAAAAGTTAGATAAAACGCATAGAGTAAAAGAATTAGATATTAAATTAGACACAAGAAATATAATAGAAGAACAAGCAAAAGAAGGAGAACTATTTCAAGCACTAGATGCTACAAAACAAATTGCAAAAGATAGTTATTCTGATGATGAACTAACAATATCCATAAAAATAAAATCAAAATATGGATTTAAAATAACTAGCAAAATAAAGGAAAGCTTAAAAGAATTAGGATTAAGCAGAAAAATAAAAGAAAGTAAAAAAACAAAGGGAGAAAAAATTAAAATAAAATCATTGTCAGAAGATGAAGAAAGATTTGATTTTGATTTAGTCAGACAAGTTATAAAGGCACCAAAGGTTTCTATAAAAGTTAATGAAAATAATATGATAGATTCTGATGACATGTTTGAAAAAATAATATCAAGTTATGAGAAATATAAATGATATGGAGATATTATATGAAATTTAAAAGAAAAAGCCTAATGGATATTATCAATAAATATGATTGGCTAACAGCTTTAATATTACTTACAATTTTGATATTTATATTAAAAGAGAAAATTATGATATTTTATGATGCACAATTATCCATTATAGATAATGTTATTTCAGTATTTGGTACACTATTTGGATTTGTACTAACATGCCTATCAATATTTATAGTTTTTAAAACAGAAGATAAGTACACAAAAGAAAAAAGTAAGCATAGTAATACTTTAGGAATTTTATTAAATAATGATAAATTTAATGATATTTATATATTATTTATTAAAGACTTATTTAGTTTAGGAACTATATTGTTATTATCATTTACTATATACTTCATAAGTAATGTAACAATTCAATTAAAGATAATATTTATAATTATATATATTTTTGTTATATGTTTATCTATAATAAGAACCTTATTATCATTATTAGCATTTAAAAATTTAATAGAAGTAATTATAAAAAATAAATAGGAAGCAATGAAATGGATTCTAAAAAAGAAAAGAAACATAAGTATTATGAAATAAAAGTAAGTATTAGAGACACCCATCCACCTGTATGGAGAAGGCTACAAATACCAGAAGGAATAACATTTCATGAGTTAAATGCTATTATACAATTAGCATTTGATTGGTGTGGTTATCATGCATATGATTTTGAAGTAGGTGCAACATTACATGAAGAGGGTACATTCATCGAGTTACCAGAATTAGATAATAGTTGGTTTAGTCATGAAATAAGAAACTCTAAAAAAGAAAAAATTGATAAATACTTCAAGGAATATAAGAAGATGAAATATACCTATGATTTTGGAGATAATTGGATTCACGATATTACGATAGAAAAAATAGTTGAAACAGATATAAAATTGATAAATCCAATTTGCATTAAAGCAAAGATGGCAGATTTGCCAGAAGACTGTGGAGGACCATGGGGATATGAAGAATTATTAGAAATATTACAAGACCCAAAACATGAAAGATTTGAAGAAATGAGAGACTGGGTGGATAATGGCTTTTCTGCATGGTATGAAGATAGAACATATGTAGATATAGAAGAAACAAATAGGAGATTAGAATGTTATAAAGAACATGCAAAATTTATATTAGGAGAGTAAAAAGATGGAAGAACAAATAAAGGAATTAACATTGTTATTATTATATTTGAATTCATGGGTAGAAAAAGAACCATATGGAGAATTTCGTAGAGCTTGGAAGGGATATGATTTTGATATTTTAAATACATTAGAAGATGAACATTTAATAGGTGGAAGTACCCATAAAGCAAAATCTACATATTTAACAGAGAAAGGATTAGAAAAAGCAAAAGAACTAATGAAAAAATATAATATTAAAGAAAATTAAAGCATGAAAATAGAAGGATACAGAGTAATCTGTACCTTCTATTTTTATGCAAAAAATTAAAGTTAAAGAAAGTGAGAGCGATATTTATGAAAAGAGAAGAAATTATAGAATCAATTAAGAAAATTGAAAAAATAAGTAATGAATTATTACAAGCAAAAGAAGAAGTAAAAGATGAAGAATTAGAAAGATATTTTTATAGATTAGAGAAAACAAGAATGGATATGTATGATGCGGTAATGCAAGAAAATTTTTGGAGGGACTTTATGGGCGATGAAGTAACAGAATTCATAGACTATGACTATAGAGCAAAATTAGAAGATGACATATTAAAATTACATATTCCAGAAAAAATCCCGCCAATTAAAAAAGGCACAAATTATACACGGAAAACGAATTACAAATAATATTGCTAGAATAACAAGAAAATATGAAGGACTTTTTTATGATAAATTCACAATTACAATTATAAAAATATATGATGATACAAAAATATGGGATGCGGATAATAGAAATGTAAAACCAATTCAAGATGGATTAATACATGGAAAAGTAATCAAAGATGACAATATTTATTGTTCATGCTATATGGTACAAGGATATTATTCTCATAAAACATATGCAGAAGTTTATGTACTACCAGCAGATGAAATAATAAAAATAATTAACAAAAAGATAAGATAAACATATATACAAATATGGCAAAATTTTAGTAAAAAAATTCAAACAAATTTTGCTATATTTAATTTTGTAAGAAATTAAGTAATACCAAGAGTTTTAATAGAAAATAACTAAAAGAAATTGTCTAGAGTAGAGGGGACATATACAATATGTGCCCTCTACAAGTGTACCATTTAAGGAAGGTACAAGTAGAAAATTATGGAGGTGATTTAGATGAGAAGTGGAATGACATTACAAAACAGAGATATAGAGTTATTAATATTTTTAGGAAAGTATAAAATAATATCATTAGATAACGCGAAATATATTTATGAGACAAAGACATACCAAGAAAAAAGAATTGTGTTATTAGCAAAACATAATTATGTAAAAAGATTAAAACACAGATATATCGCATTAGGAAGTAAAGGAAAAGAATATTTAATAGAAAATAGATTTGAAGTAAGAAATCATTGTAGAAATGAAAACAATATGGAAAGATTAAATGTAATAAGTGATATAGCAAGTTGTTTTATACAAGATAATTTAACTTTTACAGCTAGTTGGAACATGAAAAAAGAAAATGAACCAACAAGTTATTCAAGAAGATATATTGGAAATTTGGATTACAATGAAGAAAATTTTTTAGTATATGCAATATATGATGGGAAAGATGATAAATATATAAAATCAATTTATTACGATATAAAAAAAGAAAACGGATATGCAAATGCCATGATATTTACAAATAACATAGAAAAACTAGTATTACATGAAAAAGGATTTTATTTTGGAAATAAATATACAATTTTAATTCCTTATAATGAATATGGTAAATTTTTAATGAGAAATAACTATGAAGTAAGACACAGTATATATTTAAGAATCAAAGAAATGTATGACGTTCAACTGTCAGACTTTAGATTAGCAGATTTAAAAATAGATGATGATAATTACGTCGTGATTATGCCATTAATAAATATGGAAATATTAGCAAGGTTACATTACTATTTGAATGAAAATGATAATTATAAAAATATCTACCTATTTGGATTAGAAGAATATGAAAGCGTTCTAAAACAATATTTACCTAAATGTAAATATGTAAGCTTGAGTGAAAGAAAAATAAATGAATTATTAATAAAATATAGAGAAACTGGAGGTGAAGAAGATGAATCTTTATAAAATAAATGAAACATTACAACATTCATATTATCAAATGCCACAAGAATTGTTTTGTAATGAAAAATATAGAAAGTTAAGCATAGAAGCAAAAGTAATCTATGCTTTTTTATTAAACAGAATGAACTTATCAAGAATTAATAAATGGATCAATAACAAAGGAGAAATTTATTTGATTTATACTAGAAAAGAGATACAAAGTAAATTAAATTTAAGTGATAAACCAGTAACTAGAGCATTTAAAGAATTAAGAGAAACAAATCTTATCAAAGAAGAAAAGCAAGGATTTGGAAAACCTAATTTGATTTATATTGCCAAAATTGAACATGAAGAATTGCAAATTAATGACACTGATACTAAAATAGAGGTGGATAATGCACTAGTAGATAATCGAACAAAAGAAGATTATTGCATAGAAGAAAATACGATTCATGAAACAGAATATTTACGAGCAAATAAGAAATATAATATAAAACATAAAAATAATAATATAGATGTTAGTCAGTCTGAAATAGATATAAGAAGTTTAGAAGATATAAAACAAAAATGTGAATTATATTTGTTTAAAGAAAGTCAAAGAAATATTATAGAAAATACACTAGACTTTATGTTTTATTCTAATAACTTAAAAATAGGACAAGCAGTTTTACCACAAGAGATAGTTAGAAGTAGAATGCAATTATTAAATGCTTCTATTATTTTTTATGCTTTTGACAAATTAAATAATTTGAAGCCAGATACTCAAATTTATAATAGTACTAATTTTATGATTAGTTGTTTGTATAATGCGATTACAGAGTATTATTCCGATAGTGATTTACAATTCAAAATTGATTATGGAAGTGGATAATACTTTGTAAATGATAACTATTATTAGATAAAAGTACATGTTCGAGATAAAGAATAAATATTATACCTTTCTTTTTTTGACAAAAAATGTTATAATCAAGGAGAAACATAAAAAGAAAGAGGATATAATGGTAAACTTAGAAGAAAATAATATTTACTTTTATTTTAATAAAAACAAATTAATACACAACTTCAATGATTTTAGTTATCTGGGTAATATATATTATCCGTTAAAAACTAATACAAATGAGGTTATAATAAAAACTTTGCAACCACTAATAGAAAAAGGAAATAACGGTTATTTGATTAGTTCTATATATCATTTTGAAGTTCTAAAAAGTGCAAATGTTAATCCATTAAAGATGTGCTTTATAAATGTATTAGCAGAAAATAATACAGTAAAGTATTTATATGATAATGGTGTAAGATTTTTTACATTTGATAACTTAAATACAGTTATTGAATTTTCAAAATATGCAGATTTATCGAAAGTAAAGATAGCAATACGATTAGCAACAACACAAGTATTTAATGACAAATTTACACATTTGGGAGCAGATTTTGAGGAATGCTTAAAAATTTTTTCATTTTTGAAAGATAACAAGTGCAAAGATTATGGAATTTCATTTTATATACAAAACAACTTAAAAGCAGAAGATAATGCTTTGGAGAGAATACTTAGATATATACAAGAAAATTATAATAATTTAGGAATTAATTTTATAAGTGTTGGAGGACTGAAACAAAGTAAAGAGATTAGTAAGGAAACACTTGAAAATTTTAAAGAAGAATTAAAAATAAGTCAAATAATCTTAGAAGTAGGAAGACATCTAGTAGAAAATACTATGGCAATGGAAACAAAAATTATTAGAGAAAAGACAATTAATAGTATGAAAACAGTAATAATTAAAAATGGTATATATAGTGGCTTTTTTGATATTCTGCTTTATAATAAAAAGTTTCCAATATATTTAAAAAGCAAAAATGGTAGAGAAATAAAAGTAGAATATGAAAAGTCAGAAGAAAGTAATTATGAATTTTTTATGTGTGGAGGATCTTCAGATAGCGGAGATAAAATTGGCTTAATGTATATTAATTCTAAATATAAAAATGAATTAAAAGCAGGTGCAAAATTTATAATAAAAGATGTAGGTGCATATTTTGAAGAGTTTTTTATGCCATACAGTAATGATTTAAAAAAGATATTTATAGAGGAGTAGTTATGAAATTTAAAATGTTTAGTGTAGTAGTAGGAACTGAAAGCTGTATAGCTTCTTGCCCATTTTGTGTTTCAGGAGTGAAACCAAATAGGGAAAATTTAAAAGAAAGAAAAATAAATTGGAGAAATCTAAGAATTGCAGGAAATTTAGCAAACAGAAGTGGTATAGATACTGTAATGTTAACAAGTAGAGGAGAGCCAACACTTTTTCCAGAACAAATATCAGAATATTTAAAACATTTAAAGGAATTTAATTTTCCATTTGTTGAATTACAATCTAATTGTATTCCAATTAGCCTTAATAAGGAAAAATATGAAAGATATTTAAAAGAATGGTATGATGAGGGATTAACTACCATAACAATATCAGTAGTTAGTAATAAGCCAGAGGTAAATCAAAAGATATATATGCCAAATAGTGATAAATACATAGATTTACCAGATTTAATAAAATATTTACATAGCTTTGGTTTTTCGCTTCGCCTTACTTGTGTATGTTGCAAAAACATGATGGACACAGTAGAAAAAGTAGAAGAATTTATAAAATTTGCTAAAGAAAATAAAGTGGAGCAAGTTACTTTAAGGCCTGTGAATGATGAATTTAGAAGACAAAGTGCAGCAGAATGGATAAAAGAAAATAAATTGACAGATGAACAAAAAATACAAATAAGGGAATTTTTAGAAGAAAAAGGAACTAAGTTATTAGAATTAGAAAGAATAGGAACTATATATGATGTAAACGGACAAAATGTTTGTATATCATTACCATTAAATAAAAATACAAGAGATACAAACCCAGATAATGGCAGAAATTTAATATTTTTTCAAGATGGACATATAAGATATGAATGGGAAATGGAAGGTGGAATACTACTATGAAAGTATATAATGAGCAATCAGATAAATTAATAAGTGAACAATTAATGAACATATTAGATAATATTAGAAAAAACAGAAATTTTAATGCAAAAGAATACATAGAGCAAAAATCAAATTTATTAAATAATTACATGGATAAATATGGACTAAAAGCCTGTGTAGTAGCCATAAGTGGAGGTATTGATTCAGCAGTAGTATTAGGAATTATAAAAAAGGCTTCTGAAAAATCAAATTCGCCAATTAAAAGAATAATACCAATGTTATTACCAGTAATGAAATCAACAGGAGTAACTAATCAAGGTGAGGCAACTGAAAGAGGAAAAGAATTATGCAAAAAATTAGAACTTAAACCATACATAGTGGAATTAAGTAAAATAAATACCGAAATAAGAAATACTTTAGAACCAGAAATTGGAATAAAAGGAGAAGATTGGGCAATAGGACAATTAGCTCCGTATAGTAGAACACCAATACTTTATTATACAACAAGTTTATTAAATCAAGCAGGTTTTGGAGCAATTATATGTGGAACAACTAATAAAGATGAAGGGGCATATTTAGGATATGTAGGTAAGGCTTCAGATGGAATGGTAGATGTGCAAATAATATCAGATATTCATAAATCAGAAGTATATAAAGTTGCAAAAGAATTAGATATTCCTAAAAGCATTATAGAAGTAACACCAAGTGGAGATATGTATGATAATAGAACAGATGAAACTGTTTTTGGAGCATCATACGATTTTGTAGAGTTATATTTGAATTATTTAAATATGGAAGATAACGAAAAGGAAAAATTAATAGCCAGTTTAGACAATAAATCAAAAAAGCAATTTGATTTTTATTCAAAAAATCTAGAAAATTTGCATAGGTATAATCTGCATAAATATATGGCTAAATCTCCTGCTATACACTTAGATTTATATGATAGTCATGTAAAAGGTGGATGGGATAGTTATTATAAAATTACAAATGAATGGCTAAAAAAATAAGGAAAGGTACAATCTAAAGGTAGATAGTAAAAAGAATTTATGAGCGAACAAAAAGAATATCTTTGGGATATATTAAATTTAGATAAAAATTTTAAATGTGCAGATGTAGATATTGCATATAGTAAAATAGAAAATAAAACAGATGAAGTAAAATTAGCATGGAAAATATTAAGAGATGAATATTATAGTGAAATATATAAAAAATATTTAAGTATAGATATTGTTATAAAAGCAGGATTTATTTTAGACAATATAGATTTAGAAGATATAGATTATTATAATTTGAATTTTCTTACAACACCAGTAAGCAAAATTATTGAAAATATGAAGGATAAAGATATAAAAAATCCAGTTGTATTACTTACAACAGGAGGATTTGACCCAATACATGAGGGACATTTGTATATGATGGATTTTGCAAAAAAAGTCTTAGAAAAAAACGGATATAATGTTGTAGGTGGCTATTTGTCACCATCACATGAAAGCTATGTATCAACGAAACCATATTATAAAATAAATTCTTATGAAAGATTAGACCTATGTCAAGAATGTATTAAAGATAGTAATTGGTTGATGATAGATCCTTGGGAATCAATATATGTGAAAACATATATTAATTTCACAGATATAATACAAAGACTAGAACAATATTTAAGGAAACATGTAAATCCTAACATACAAGTAGCCTATGTTTTTGGTGGAGATAATAGCGAATTTATGTATTGCTTTGAAAATAAAGGAATAGGAATATGCATTGAAAGAGAAGGCTATAGTGAAAAATTTAACCAAATAAAAAATAAATGTAAAGGAAAAAATAATTTTTTTATTAATAATAAATCAATTGTGTCAACATATTCTTCAAGAAATATAAGACAAAGAGAAGGTTATGACTATAATAATCAAAATTATAGTAAAGAAGATGGAGACTATGTTATAAGAAACGAGGGAATAACACCATTATTGAATTACAAGCAAAATGTAAAAGAAGAAATATTACAAAAAGAACATGAAGAGTTTTTAAAGCAATTAATAGAATTAATAAGAGCAGTATTTCATAATCAATTAGATGTAAAAACAATAAATATGGAAGAACAGTTAAAAAAAGCATATTCTATATTAGAAGCAAAACAAACAATAAGCCTAGATACATATTATAGAGGAACTTATAATATAGAAACAAGTAGACTATTTGATATAAGCGACATACAGAAAAAATATATATCTTTAATTGGGAGAATAGGACATGATACAGTAAAAAATCAAATTCAAAAAATTGAAGATGGAAACTATATATTAGTAGATGATGATAGTGCAACTGGAAAAACAATAAGGGAAGTAATGAGCAATTTGCCAGAAAGAATTAATATTGAGCAAATATTTCTTTTAGCTAGTATGGGAAATGAAAAAATATTTGATATAGTAGATCTTAGAGATTTTATAATAGGAGCAAAAAACGGAGGATTAGTAGTAAGATTACCCAATAAAGAGATTGCAAGAAGTCCATATATGTTGCCTTATGTGAGTCTAAAGACTAGGGCTACAATTTCTGCATCAAAAGAAATGGAAACTTCAATAAGACTATGGAAAATGAATAAAGAATTTTATCAAAAAATTGATGGTGATATTACACTAGGACAAACAGACAGTGGATTTAAAAAATTAATGAATTACATAGGATTTAAAGATGATACATTACTTGTTGATATTTGCGATTGGCATATAAAAAAATTAAAGCAAGAGTAATTAGGGAGAAAGTATGTTAGAAAATAGTGGAGTAAAAATAGTTGAATGTAAATATGGAGAGCGAGAAGATATTATTAAATTTCTCATTAAAATTACATCAGAAGAATTTGGATTTACACATTGGAAAGATTATTTTGAACACAAATTAGTGGAAAAGTACAAGACAGGAAATAATAAGTTCTGGATTGCACTAAATAAACAAAATCAAATTGTAGGAACATGTGGAGGTTTGCAGCAAACAGATAAAATTATAAAAATGAACTGCTTTTATATAAATGCTAAATATAGAAACTTAGGAATTGGAAATAGACTATATGATTTATTTTTAAATTTTGCTAAAAAAGAAAAATATGAAGAAATCATATTATGCACATTTAAAGAATTTGATATAGCAATAAAATTTTATGAAAAAAGAGGATTTAAGTTATACGAAACAATAGAAGATGAGTTTTGGTATAGGAAAGAGGTATAAGCATAGTGGAAGATGAAATAATGGAAAAATTTTTATCTATAAATGAACAAAATTGTAATCCAACAATAGGTAAATATTCTTCAAAAAAAGAAACATTTTATGAAGATATAGATAAATGGCAAAAAGAAAAAGGCAATAGAGAACATATTATAAAGCCTATACAATTTACTTTTGAGATTACGAATAGATGTAATTGTAATTGCAAAGATTGTGGAATGTCAGCAAATAGCATAAAATTAGGAAAGACGAAATTAACTGAAAAGGAAATATATAAATTAGTAGATGATTTATATGAACAGGGAATACCTGCTTTTGCTATAACTGGAGGAGAGCCTTTTTTAGAATTTGATAATATGTGTAAAATGATAAAATATTCTGAGAATAAAATAGATGTTAGTAAAATAATTTCAAATGGATTCTGGGGAAAGAATGTAGAATATTATTTTGAAAAAATGGAAGAGTCGGGACTTTTTAATAATCAATTTTTTGTCCCATCTATACAAATATCAATAGGAGAGCAAACTATTCCATTAGAATATATATGTAATATTATAAATTATGTAGCTAATCATTATACAATAAAAGAATTAAATTTAGGAATTGTTCATACTAGATTAAAAGGAGAGAAAGAATCACGATTATCTAAATTATATAATATTTATTTAAAAAAATTTGGGGAATTTCCAAGTAAAAGGATATACTTAACAGACTCATACTATGTAAATAGTAATATTCGAGCTAAAGATAAAATTGAAACATATAAAATGACAGTATATGATGCTATAAATGAATGTGATAATAGATTTGATGTAGAAGTTGGAAAGTTTGTAAGTCCTAAAATATTTATGAAATGTAATGGAGATTGTTATCCTTGTGAAGTATTTAACATACATAAAGATTTATTTTTAGGCAATTATTTTGAAATTGGATTGGATAAAGTTTTAGAAAACTTGAACAATAATAAATATGTTAAATTTATTAGAAAATATGGTACAGTTCGGATTTAGAGAAGTAATACCAAATAGAATTTTAGAGCAAAATTTCTGTGAAACCTCTTGCTATGGATGTGAATTTTGTATAAAGTTTTGTGAAAAAAATAATTTAATAAGGTAGGAAGATATGGAAGAAATAATTGAAAAACCACATATAAAAAAGTTGTTTAAAGAAGATAATTTATGCGTTCAAGATGTATATAAGGCTAAAGAAAATTATAATGTAGTTTATATTAATTCCAGATTGTATAAAGAAATATTTAATGAAGAATATGAATGGGAAACAGCAAAACAAAAAATAAGTGAAATGTTTTCAATAACTTTAGATGAAAAAAAGTCAAACAAGCAATTAGTAGGAAAAGCTTATAGTGATAAACAACTAGATCCAACAGGTATGGCTTTAAGTGGTAACTTAGGTTCTGGTAGAGCATATTTTTATGGTAGCAATTTTAATATAAAGGGAGATAAAACAAAACTTGCAACATCTCCTAAATCAATTTATAGTAATGGAAAGTATGCATTATCTGCAACAATTAAAGAAACTGTAATTGCTAATATATTAGCAAAAGATTTTGCTATACCAACTTTTGAAACTTTAGCTATATTAGAAACAAAAGAAAGATTTGATTTTTTAGACGAGTATATGGATTCAGATGATATTATTAGAGAAGAAACTTATAATTTACCATGTAGCATAGAAATAAGAGTAAATAAGGAAAAAGAACTATATCGAATTAGTAATAGTTTAATAAATAAAGACGAATATACAATGAAGGAATTAGAGAATTTTTGCAAAAAATTAGCAAAGATTGAGGCAAACAAGTTTTGTGATAGATTTTTGCATGGTTCATGGTCTGTAGGTAATATATCAACAGGTGGAAATTTAATTGATTTTGATACAGCAACTTTTGTAAAAGGAAGATTTCCTCAATATTCAAATACTAACAAATATAAGTCAAATTATTTTGGGTATGAATTGATAGGACAAAAACTAATGATAAAATCTATTTTAGATAATTCAAATATAGAAAATATTACTGAAGTTCAAAATAGGTTAGAAGATATAATGAATAAAGAATACGAAAGAAATATGAAAATAAAATTCTGTGATTTATTAGGTTTAGACTATAATTTACATTACAAAAAGTATAGTAAATACATTGATAATTTATCTAAAAAATTTAATGTATTATCAAGAAAATTTTTACCTAATTATTACGAAACAAATGTAGTAGAAGATAATGGAGATATTACATATTTATTTGATTTCTCAAGATTTTTCCAAAAATATTTAATATACAAAAAAGAGAATAAGAATAATATGCTATTAGGTATGAAATTATTACTTAATTATACCGAATATATAGAATATGAAAAAGTAGGAATGATAAAAGAAAAAGTTGATGAATTTTTTAGTGAAAATCTAGTAAATGAAAATAATATGGATTACTTTATAAATAAAGCTATGGACTTTGCCCAAGAGTATGACGAATTGTTCAATGAGATTAGCGAAGAAACAGATTTAACTAATATTATATTAAAGCAATATATAGTAAATGCTGATAGAAATTATCTTTATAGTAATAAAAATATATATGGAGAACTTTCTTATTTATATGATACAAAGCAACTTGATAGTAATGCACTAAATATAATTATAAATTCACTAATTAAAACAAATATAAGGAACAATTATGATAATGATGAAGAAAGTATGGTAGGCTTACAGTTATACAAAGATTTTCTAACCTATTGGGTTATATCAAATGAATCTTATTATTTAGTAATAGAATCATTTTCTAATATGAAAATAGAATTTGCAAAAGCTATTATAAATGGAGAGGAAATGATGATAAAACATTCATTAAATGAAAAACGGTGAAATTATGATAAGTGAAAAGGTAAAATTTGAAAATTTACCAGATATATTAAGTTTTGATATAAAACTAAAAATTAATGGCAAAAAATATAAAGAAAAATTGATATATAAATAATCGAAAAACTGTAAAAATTTGACTAAAATCGTTTTTTATGTTATTATATATATTGATAAGGAATAAATTTTAGGAGGTAATATTATGGGAGCAAGTAGTTATAGAAGTTCAAGTTATAGTGGAAAGGGAAGTACAAATTCAAGTAGAATTAGTGATGTCGCTAGAGTGCCAGGGACTATGAGAGAAAGAAATAGTGAAAAAAGAAATAAATCACCAATGGTAGAAATGCTCGAACTATTAGAAGAAGTTGAAAGATGTAGAGATGTTGTTACAGAAAGACAAACTGATTTAGATTCTGCAAAAAAAGATTTAGAAAAAGCAGAGCAAAAAGTATCAGCACAAATTGATAAACTTGATCCAGAAACAAAAGCTAGATTCAGAAGAATGATGGGTGGATTAGATGAAAAAGGAAAAGAGCAAGATGATAATGAAAGATAAGGCTCTTTAATTACAAAGAAAATTATGAAAGAAGTATTTTGTTCTCATAGATTAGAGAAATGAAATACTTTTTTATTTAATAATAAATAATTATATTAATAAAGAGGAATAGAATATGAAATTTAAAGATAATAGTGCTGATGATGAATGGGAATGGTATATAGGGCAGATATTTGCAAGACTTATACAAAATGCTCATAAATCAAATATTAAAAATGTTGTTGAAATTGCACCAGGATTTAGATATAAAATAGCATATGCTTTGAAAGAAGTAAACTTTCAAGGAATTTTATATATTATAGATACTAATACAGAAGTTTTAGAATATGTTAATGAAAAATATAAGAAAATACTTCCTAATGCTAAAATTATAACTATAAATAAAAGTTTTGAAAATGCTTTTGAAGATATTCCTAATGAATTTGATTTATTGTTATCAAATCATTGCATAGATGATATGATAATTGCAGAATATATGAATAACTATGATAAAGACTTAAATAATGAAAGTTTTAGAGATATGCTAACAGAGGCATGGATAAAGTTAGGTAAAGAACCTACAAAAATTAATGAGATAAGTAGCAAAGTATTTTCTACATTTAAAAAATTCTTTTCAAATAAGAAAATTGATACAATTATTATTAGTCAATATAAAAGTAATTTATATTTTAAAGATAAGTTTAAAGAAATGGATGAAATAACAGAAGAATGTTTTAAAAAAGTAAAAGAATTAGTTATAATGGATAATGAATATATAAATAATATATTGGATTTTTTCCCTTTTGGAGATGATGAAAGGTATAGAGGTAAATACCTATTAGATAATACTCAAAATGCAAAAAATTGGATTGTTGGAAAATATAGAGAAAAGTTTTGATGCAAGTATTGAAATTATACAAATAATGTAGTACAATGAGTCTATCAACAACAAAAGTAGATACAAAATGACTTAAGAAAGGTTTATAAAAAGGAAGGAAATACGAGAAAGTCAAATTTTCAAAAAAGAATAAGGATTGTTGATTACTATTTTTTGGAAGGAGGTAATCAAACCAGACAGCAAGGCACAGAAAATTTGCGAATTGTATTTTGAAGGAAACCTTAACTGTGTTTGTATAGCAAAAGAATTAGGAGTAAGTCCACAATATGTATCAAAAGTTTTAAAAGGACATCCTAACTATAAAAAAGAAAAGGAAATAAGAAGTGAGATAAAACATAAAAATTATCTTGAGAGAAAAAAAGACAAACAGAAAGTTAAGAACAAAAATTTTGAAGAAAAAAGAAGATTATGAGTTAGAGTATTTAAGACATCTACAATGGCAACACGCAATTGAAATGTCAAAAAAATACTTAGTCTAATTATGTTCAAAATATTGTTCCAAAAAATCAACTAAAAGCAAGCATTTATTGGCAAAATAAAAGGCTTGCTTTTTAGTATGCCTTAAAAGCAAAAAATAGAGAAGGGAGGAGATAAGTTTTAGCATACATTAATCTAACTTTGAATATTAATTAGAAACAAGAGGAGGCAATCTATGGAAAAAAAGCAAATTGTATCTAATAAACAAGTAAAGTTAGAGATTGAATTGATACTAAATAGAAAATTGTTTCAAAATAATACAATTAATAGAGAGGTATATGAAAATGTACAAGATGAATTATTAAAAGAGATTAATAAGGAAATAGAAAAAGTTTGAAAAATAACTACTTTATAATATAGACATAAAAGAAAAACAATTATATAATAATTGTATCTATAAAGATACTTTGAAAAAGGAAGGAGATAAAAGATATGGATTTATATAATATGAGAAAAGAAATAAGTAGTGGCAAAAGCATATATGACTTACCACTAAAAGTAACATACTATGCAAGAGTATCAAGCGAAAAAGATGAACAGTTAAATTCATTAAGTAATCAAGTTTTTTATTTTGAAAACCATATAAAAGAAGTCTCTAACTGGACATATGTTGAAGGATATGTAGATGAGGGTATAAGTGGTACAAGTGTAAACAAAAGAGATTCATTTAAAAGAATGATAGCAGACAGCAAAAAAGGAAAGTTTGATTTAATACTTACAAAAGAAGTGACGCGTTTTGCAAGAAATACTTTAGATAGTATCTCTTATACCCAGAAGTTATTAGAAAATGGAGTGGGAGTGTATTTTCAATCTGATAACATTAACACTATTATGCCAGATTCGGAATTAAGATTAACCATTATGGCAAGTGTAGCACAAGATGAAGTAAGAAAATTATCAGAAAGAGTTAAATTTGGATTTAGTAGATCTATTGAGAAAAAGAGAGTGTTAGGAAATAATAATATATTTGGATATCGAAAGGACAAGACAAAATTAGTGATACATGAAGAAGAAGCAAAAATGATAAGAGAACTATTTGAAATTTATTCGCAAGGAGAAATGGGATTTTACAAGATAGCAGAATATTTTAAACAAAAAGGATATAAAGGAAAAAACGGAACACCGATATCTTCACAAACTTTAAGAAGAATTATAAGAAATCCTAAATATAAAGGATATTACAGAACAGGGACTGTAAAAGTGGTAGACTACAAATTACACAAAGCACAAAAGATGCCAAAAGAAGAATGGAAAGTGTTTGAATGCAAAGAAAACATACCAGCTATTGTTTCAGAAGAACTATGGGAAAAATGCAATAATATATTAGAAAAGAAATCAGCAAGCTGCTTAAATAGGGTAGAAAATAAAGACGTATTTAAAAGTAGATATACTTTTAGTGGATTAATTTATTGCAAAGAACATGAAGGAGAAAAACACATGCCAGGATATAATAGAATATCTGGAAGCAAAAGGTCAAATAAACCTGCTTGGGCATGTAGTCGATATATTACATATGGACTAAAAGAATGTGAAAGTCCAATTATACAAGAATCAGAATTAATAGAAATTTTAAAAGTAGTTTTGAATAAGTTTCTTTCTAATAAAAAAGAAATTATAGAAGATTTAATGAACAAGTACAAGAAATATAATTTTACAAAAGATTTTGAAATGGAAATTTCAAATATAGAAAGCAATATAAATGTAATACAATCAAAAAAGGATAAGTTATTAGAACTTACTATTAAAAATTTATTATCTGATGAAGAATTTTATAAAAGAAACGAGGAACTAAATAAAGAAATAGAGAAACAGCAAGAGAAAATAAAAGGGCTAAAAGAAGAAAAAGAAAACTTATCTTCTATAGAAGATAGCATGAATCAAATAAAAGTAGCATTAGAAAAAGAAATAAAGATAGATGAAAATATAGAAGATTTAATAAAACTATTAGTAGACAAAATATATGTGTCAAAAGTAAATGGAGATAGAAAACATATTAAATTAGAAATCTACTTTAAAATAGGAGAACCGATTACATTAGAAGGAAATCTAAAAAAACAGGAAAAACAAGAATATATTATTAATGATGAAAAGTATCTTTTATGTGACAGCAACAACAATGGATGTTCTACAAAAGAGAACAACTATCAATCTTGCAACAACGACATCTATAATTGTGCCTGGTAGCAATAAGTTTATGAGTATTTTTTCTTCAAATAATGATATTGTTATTCCTTGGCAAAATGTTAAGTGTATAGGTGATGATTTGATTTTGGTGGAGATTTGATGTAGAAATATGAAAAAATTTAAAAAATGTATTGACAAAAGTTATTAAAAAGCTTATAATAGCTATTGTCGATAGCTCGACAACTTAAAATTGAATATGGGTAGGTGGCCGAGTGGCTAAAGGCGGCAGACTGTGGTCTTTGGTTAAAACAAAAACCTAAACTTGCAGCTCTTATCAGTAATGGTAAGATGAAAACTAGGCTAATTCGGGGAAACCTTAACAGGAAAGGCTGATGGCAATCCCGAGCTAGGAAGAAATTCCGAGTGTAGAGACTTTATACCTGGTATCTTGAAAAAGATAAAGAGAAAGTCCAGACTACAAACAAAAAATTTGGTAGTGAAAACTATAGTAGTAAGAAATCTGTTCTCATTTGAGTACGATGGTTCGAATCCATCCCTGCCCACCATAAAAACAAGGCAACTTGTTTTTATTTTTTAATCAGTATACGAACAAATATTCTTTAAAAGGGTGTGAAAGTATGATTTTTAAAACAAATAAAGAAAAAGGAAATACTGGATTAGGAATAGCAATTGCATATTATAGTGCAAATGGTTATACAGTTTCTATTCCATTAAATGATACACAAGATTATGATTTAATTGTAGATAAAGATAATATTTTAAAGAGAGTGCAAGTAAAAGCAACATCTTGTAAGACTAAATATAATAAATATCAAGTTGCACTAAAAAGTTGTGGAGGAACCAAAGGGAAAACATATAAGACTATAATAAATACAAATATATATGAAGTGTTTATAGTTACTGATAGTATGGATATATTTATAATTCCAATTGAAAAAATAAAAAATAAATCAACTCTTAATTTATGTGATAAGTATGAAAAATATAGAATTGTAATATAAAAAGATTCTCTATATAAGTTATAATTTCTTACATTAATTTATGGAAATAATTGTTTTTATACGGATTTTATGATATAAATGAGAAAAATGAGATATTTATTGCAATTTTTGAAAGGTAGGAAAATAAAGGTGGAAATTATTGTAGGCGGAATTATTGAAAAAAACAATAAAATATTAATGGTTAAAGAAGCAAAAAAGAAATGTTATGGAAAATGGAACGTCCCTGCAGGACATTTAAAAAAAGGAGAAACAATATTTGAGGGAGCTATTAGAGAAATATTTGAAGAAACTGGATGCAAAGTCAGATTAAAAAATGTACTTCCAATAATGAGTAAAGATATAGAAGATACTACATTGATAATAATAACATTTACAACAGAATTATTAGAAGAAAAAATTTCATTTAACAAAGAAGAAATCTTAGATGTCAAATGGATTTCAAAAGAAGAATTAGAAAATATGAATATTGAAAATTTAAGAGATGAAGGACTAATAAAGAGAACATTAAAAATGCTTAAGGAAAATAAATTATATCCATTGGATATAATAGATGTATTATAATAATGTAAAGTATAGAAAGGATCGAAAATGCTCGATTTTAGAAAAGCACAGGAAAGTTTTAAAGAATATTTAAAAGACTATGATTTAGACAATGGCAGTATTAAATTAAAAATAAAACATACATATGAAGTAGTTAAAAAAAGTGAATATATAGCAACAGGGCTAAAACTAGATAAAGAAAATATTGAACTTGCAAAAATAATAGCATTGTTGCACGACATAGGAAGATTTGAACAAATAAAAGAATTTAATGAGTTTAGTGACAAAAATATAGAACATGCAGACTTTGGAATAAAAGTATTGTTTGAAAGTAACTTAATAGCAAAATTCATAGAAGATAGAAAATATGATAATATAATCAGTAAAGCAATATATAATCATAATAAATTCAAAATAGAAGACAACTTAAATGATATTGAATTACTTCATTGTAAAATAATAAGAGATGCAGATAAGATTGATAATTTTAGGGTTAAACAAGAAGATAAATTTGAAGATATGTTTCCAAAGATATATAATAAGAAAACTATAAATTATGAAACAGTAAGTAAAAAAGTATATGAAGACTTTTTGAAACACAAATGTATAAAATTGGAAGATAGAAAAACAATAATTGACTATTGGGTTTGCGTAATAGCTTTTATATTTGATTTAAATTTTGATATATCTTTAAAATATGTGCAAGAAAATAATTATATAGATATTTTGGTAGATAGAATTGAGTATAAAAATGATGATACAAAACAAAAGATGGAAGATATAAGAAAATGTGCAAAAGAATATATAAAAAATAAACATAATTAAATTTTGAGGAAATTTTTTTATGAAATATCAAATTTTGCCAATGTTATTGGCAAAAAACAAAGGAGGGTATTGAATGGCTGATTTAATAGAACAAAATAATCAAGTATTTGGAAATTACTATGATAGAATAAATAACTTAATATTAAAAACAAAGCAGAATGTTGTGAAAAATATTAATTCTGAAATGGTAGAATTATACTTTGAAATTGGTTCTACTATAAACGAATTAATTGAAAACTATAATTTAGAGGCATCTCAAAATGAAATATTAAAATTGTTTTCAGAAAAGTTAACTCGAGAATTTGGACAAGGTTTTAGTGTTCCAAATTTAAAGAAAATGAAAAAGTTTTATTTAACGTATAAAGGTGGTTCCACACTGTGGAACCAGTTGAGTTGGAGCCATAATCGTTTAATAATGAATATAGACAATGAGGCTAAAAGAAATTTTTATTTAGAAGAAACAATAAAGTCAAATTGGAGTGTTAGACAATTAGAAAGGCAAATAAATAGTTTTTATTATGAAAGGCTTTTATCAACAAGTGAAGAACATAAAGAAGAAGTAAAAAATGAAATAAATATTTTAGAGAAAAAGGAGAAAGTTCAAGACTTTATTAAAGACCCTTATGTTTTAGAATTTTTAGACATAAAAGACAGAAGATTTTTAGAAAAAGACTTAGAATCTAATTTGCTTGAACATATATCAGAATTTTTACTAGAATTAGGTAGGGGATTTTCTTTTGTAGCAAGGCAAAAAAGAATTGATGTAGATGGCGACAATTTTTATATTGATTTAGTGTTTTACAATTATGTGCTAAAATGTTTCGTTTTAATTGATTTAAAATTGGACAAACTAACACATCAAGATATTGGACAAATGGATTTTTATGTTAGATATTATGATAATGAAATAAAAGCAGAAGATGATAATCCAACAATAGGAATTATATTGTGTTCAGATAAAAAAGATACAATAGTAAAATATTCTGTTCTTAATGATAATAAGAATTTATTTGCGTCAAAATATCAATTATATTTACCAACTGAAGAAGAATTAGCAAGAGAAATTGAAAAACAAAAAGAAGAATTTAAAGATAAGAAATAGAGTGGTTCCACAGTGTGGAACCAGTAAGGTATAGTGTTAAAAGAAGGGATAAAATTATGGATTATATAGATATAACACCATATGTCAAGCCTAGAAATGTATTCAATTTTAATTTTTCAACAATATTATTGTTTAGATGTACAAAAAGAAAATATGCAGAATCATTTGTAAAAGGAAAGATTTTCTTTAATCAACCTAAAAATTGGATACAAATTGAAAAGGATGGCAATAAAGGACAAGGAGATGTTTTAGAAGGGACATTTCTTTCAGCAAAGGAGAATGATAACTCTAATTTTATAAAAAAGTTAAAAAAAGATAGCAATCTAACGCATTTTTATGAAAATGGATTTGTATATTTTAGAAGGAAAAAGATAGAAGAATTATATTCTATATGTTTTTATGGGTTAAAAGATAATAGTTTCACACAAAAAAATATTGAAAAGGATGGAAAGGCACATTATATATCTAGAGTAGAAAATAGTTATTTTACGGATTTTTCTAACAATATCACAGAATTAGACTACGAATCTATAGAGGATAATGAGAAATCTGTTGTTATGTTTATTAATAATCCTCATAAATTATTTGAAAGAGTAAGAGATGCCTTAAAGAAAATTGGACTAAGCGAAGATGAAATAATTATTTCGCCAGTTGAGTATATCGATAAAAAAGTTGTTTCAATTTCTGCTATACCATATCCAAAAGAATTACTTTTAAAAGATAATTATTATTCTCAACAGAGTGAAATAAGAATCATAATTAATAGCTCAAATGATAAATTTATGAAATATATGAAAGATAATAATAATACAATAGATATTGGAAATATTGAGGATATTACAGAAATATATGATTACTATTTTCAAGATTTATTAATAGAAAAAACAGGAAAGAATAGTATTATTTTTACTCTACCAAAACCTATGTTGGAATCTTTTGAAGAAATGAATTTAGAAAGATTATTAAATATAATAGTACAAGTTTCTTCTAATACAATACCTCAAAAAATGGGCAATGATGAAAAAGAAGAATTATTAACACATATAAAAAAATGTATAAAAGATAAATATAATATAGATGTAGAATATAATAATGGAAAAATAGAAATATATAATGCTAATGAAGAAATTTTTAAATATCTTGAAAATTTAGAAAAACCATATAAAAAGGTGTTATATTTTGAAAATAGAATAAATTCACTTATTTTAGAAGGAAAATATAAGGAAGTATTAAAAGAAGTGGATAATGAATTGGATGATGACGAATTAAATAGAATAGGAATATATTATATAGGAAAAATTCTTGAAATTCAAAAAAAATATTTTGAAGCCATTGAAAAATATACATATTGCATTAATAATGAAATAAAAGAATGTGATTCTTTATCTTCTAGATCAAATTGCTATTGTAGAATTGGAGAATACAACTTAGCTTTAAAAGACCTAGAAGTTTTACAGGATAAAATAGGATACAATTCACAAATTTATGCAAATAAGGGCATAAACTATGTTTTTTTAAATAAATTAAATGATGCAATAAAAGAGTTTGATAAATCAATATCAATGGAAGAGAATAATCCATTTGCCTATTATAATAGAAGTGTAGCTTATTATAGATTGTCAAATTTCAAACAAGCAAAAGCAGATATTGAAAAAGCATTAAAATATGATTCTCAAAATGAAAAATATAATGAAGAATATAATAGATTTTACAAGAATATTAGCTAATGAAAATATAACTTTAATCTTGCAAAAAATAAAAAATTGTGTTAAATTAAGAACATAGTTATGGTAAAAAACTCACATTTGTATATGCATTCTTTTCAAACCATTGCTATAACAAATTTTGAAACGGATAATAAGGTGCTTTTGTGCGTGATGTTTTTCGAATACGTCCTCCGCTAACGCACCATAAAAACAAGGCAACTTGTTTTTATTTTTTAACGAATATACGAACAAATATTCTTTTAAAGGGCGTGAAAGTATGATTTTTAAAACAAATAAAGAAAAAAGCAACATCTTGTAAGACTAAATATAATAAATATCAAGTTGCACTAAAAAGTTGTGGAGGAACCAAAGGCATAACATATAAAACATTAATAGAAACTAACATAGATGAAGTATTCATACTTACTGATGCTATGGACATATTTATAATTCCAATTCAAGAAATTAAAAATAAATCAACACTTAATTTGTGTGAAAAATATGAAAAATTTAAAGTTATTATTTAACATAAATTAGTTTTAATTATAAAATCTACAATATATAAAGAAAAAAAGTCAAAAATAGTTGTTTTTTTGACTTTTTTTATATATAATAAGAAACAAAGCAAAACAAACAGAAAAACAGGGAGGAAGTAAAAAAATGAACGATATAAGAGACCTAGACAAAATACTAAAAATAAAAGTAATAGGAGTAGGTGGAGCAGGAAACAACGCAATAACAAGGATGATAGAAGACAATGTAAAAGGAGTATCATTTTACATGATAAACACAGAAACAGGAACACTAAAAAGAGCAAGAACCAGCAACACACTACAAATAGGAGTACAAACAACAAGAGGACTAGGAGCAGGAGCAAATGAAATTATAGGAGAAAGAGCAGCAATAGAAAATAAAGAAGATATAAAAAACATACTAAGAGGCTCAGACTTAGTATTCATAACAGCCGGAATGGGTGGAGGAACAGGAACAGGTGCAGCCCCAATAGTAGCAGAAATAGCAAAAGAAATGGGAATATTAACAATAGGAATAGTAACAAAACCATTTGCATTTGAAGGAAAAGCAAGAAAACTAAGAGCAGAAAAAGGAACAGAAAGACTAAAAGATAATGTTGATGACTTAATAGTTGTATTAAACGACAACCTTTTAAAAGTAACAGACTCAAAAGTAACACTAAACAATGCTTTTTCATTAGCAGATGACATTTTAGAACAAGGAATCACTAGTATAACAGACCTATTAACATCAATAGGAGAAGTAAATATAGACTTTGCTGATATCAAAACAACAATGAGCTATAGAGGAAAAGCATATATGGGAATAGGTAGAGCATCAGGAGAGAAAAAAGTAGAAGAAGCAGTAAAACAAGCAATAGAAAATCCACTAACAGAAAGCAAAATAGATGGAGCAAAAGGAGTAATATTCAATGTAAAAGGAAATAATACACTAAGCCTTATAGAAATAAATAGTGCAGTTTCTATCATAAATGAAAAAGTAAGTGAAGATGCAAACATAATATTTGGAACTGTAATTGATGAAAATATGGGAGATGAAGTTCAAGTTACTGTAATTGCAACAGGGGTAGAAGAAAAAGAATAGGCTAAACAATAATCTAGGAGATGAAGCCAATGAAAAAATTGCTATCAATAATATGTGTATTATTAGTAATCTTAGTTGGGATGTTTATATATAAAAAAAACATAAATCAAAAAAATATAACTGCTTCAGAAGTACAGAAAATAGAAAACTATATATCAAAAATATATATGTGGAGAGAAGTAACAGGAGATGCATTACCAAAATTTGATAATATTAATGATGTATCAGATTTGTGGACATGGGAAGTTGTGAAAAAAAACTTAGAAAATTATGAACTTTCATATAATGAAATTCAGGAGAAAGCAGTCGAAATATTCGGAAATAGCTTTAAAAAGAAATTCCCTAAAGAAGGCTCCAAATATATATATTATGATGAAAGTTTAGATAAATATATAACAACAGGAATTGGCTTAGATACACAAGATGATATGTTTTTTATAAAAAAGATAAATAAAACTAAAAAAGGCTATGAAGTAGAAATAGCAGAATATTTAGAAGATTATGAGAATTCTCTTGGAATAGAAGACGAAAATGAAATTTATGACATCTATATAGAAAATTTAGATAATGAAATAATAGCAACAATAGAAAGTGATGAAAGTGAGACAAAAGTTATTGAAAGTGTAAAAGAAAACATTGATAAATTTTCTACAAAAACAATAGAACTAATTAAAAATTCAAAAGGAGAAATATTTGTAGAAAGTGTAAAATGAAACAAGTGGGACGGACTTAAAATGTTTCATTTATTTGTCAAAATATGCAAAAAAATAGAAGGTACAATTAAATGGAGTTAAAATTACTAGAAAAATGTGCAATATGTCCACACAATTGTGGAATAAATAGATTAGATAATCAAATAGGTAGATGCAAGTCTAAAGATACTGTGAAGGTAGCTTTATATTCAATTCATAATTTTGAAGAACCTTGCATTAGTGGAAGAAAAGGCTCTGGAACAGTCTTTTTTTCAAATTGCAATATGAATTGTGTATTTTGTCAAAATTATGAGATAAGTCAACAGGGAAAAGGCAAAGAAATCTCAATAGAAGAATTGGCAGACATTTTTATCAAACAGCAGGAAAAGGATGTGGAAAATATCAATTTGGTAACTCCAACAAGTTATGTACCACAAATCATTGAAGCAATAAAAATTGCAAGAAGCAAAGGGCTAAAATTACCAATAGTTTATAATACAAATGGATATGAAAAAGTTGAAACATTAAAAATGTTAGAAGGATATGTGGATATTTATTTACCAGATTTGAAATATTCAGACAATGAATTGGGGAAAAGATTATCAAAAGTGGATAACTATTTTGAAATTGCAACAGAGGCATTAAAAGAGATGCATAGACAAACAGGTAAGGCGGTTTTTGATGAAAATGGTATAATGCAAAAGGGAATGATTATCCGTCATTTAGTTTTGCCTAATCATATTTTAAATTCTAGAAGAGTATTAAAATGGATAAATGATAATATGCATGATGTATATGTAAGTGTTATGGCTCAGTATTTTCCTACATATAAAGCTAAAGAAATAGATGATATAAATAGAAAATTAACTAAAGAAGAATATGAACAAATAGAAAATTACTTGTATAGATTAGACTTGGAAAATGGATATATTCAGGAACTTGGTGAACATGAGGAAGAGTATGTACCAAATTGGGATTTTTAATTGTTGTGGCAAATCTATGAAAATATTAAAAAAATGTAGAAAAATGAGATTTTGTATGTTATAATGCACTTAAGTTGCAATAGTGCAGCCAACAATATTTAATATATTAAAAAGGAGATGTCACAAATGAAAATCAAAGTTATTGCATCAACAAAAGTAGGATATGTATTACCAAAAGAAGAAGCTATTGATTTTTCAGGAAAATCTGCAGGCATTTGTTATTTGCCAGATACGGTAGAAACTTTATTTGCAGAGTTACCAGAAAAAACTCAAAGAAGAGCAAATGGAAACTTGGAGTCAGGTCATCACAGTGTTTTTGGCCATGCACATTACAACCTTATTTTAGAGGGAATACCAAAAATTCTTGCAATGATTTTAAATAATGAGAAGATATATAATACTTCTGAAAAATCAGCAAGATATACGAAAATGGAACCTTCTGAAGAAGAAAAAATTTTATATGAGAAATGGATAGAGATTTACAAAAAAGAAATAAGTAAAGAATATCCAAAATTTGATGAAAAAAAGGTTCAAAAATTGGCACAGGAAAATGCTAGATATTTGATTAGTGTTTTCACACCAGCAACAATTATGGAGTATACAGTTAGTTTTGAACAATTGAACTTCATTATTAGTTGGTTTGAAGATTACATTGAATATGAGCCTGAAACAGAGTTTTCAACAAAATTAAAGAGTGCAATGAAAGAGTTTTTAGAAGCATTGCCAGATTTAAAAGTAGAAAAATTGAATCCAAGGGTAAAAGGTACAAAATTATCTCTTTTTGCAAAAAGAGATAGAGTAGAAGAATTTGGAGAAAATTATAGTACTACATATCTTGCAAGTTTTGCACAGTTAGCTCAAGCACAAAGACATAGAACACTAGCATATGAAATGACATTGCTTGAAAAACCAGAATATTATGTTCCAAGAATAATAAGGGGAACAGAATTAGAAAAGGAATGGTTAAAAGATATTTCTTCATTGAAAGAATATTATCCACAGGGAATGTTAGTAAGAGTAAATGAAAGAGGTACATTAGAGAATTTTATTTTGAAATGTACGGAGCGCTTGTGTGGAGCTGCACAACTTGAAATTATGGAACAGACAGTAATAACAATGAATAACTATTTGGATGCAGTAAAGGGTAATTCAGTTATTGAAAATGAATTACTTCCATATTCAAAAGGTGCAAGATGTACATTTCCTGGCTGGAAGTGCAATTCGCCATGTATTTTTGGCGGAAAAAATGCTATGAATAGAAAAATTTAGCATATTAAAAGGGGGAAAGCGGTGTGCTTTCTCCATATTATAATAAAAGGAGCAAAAGAAATGTTAAGTATAATAGTAGCAAAAGCGAAAAATAATATAATAGGAAAAGATAATAGTATGCTTTGGAAATTGCCAGATGATTTAAAAAGATTTAAAGAAAAAACAACAGGACATACAATAATAATGGGAAGAAAAACATTTGAATCATTAGGAGGAATTCTTCCAGATAGAATGCATATAATTTTAAGTAGAAATCCAGATTTTAATATAGATTCAGACTATGTAAAAGTAGTTCACTCTTTATTAGAACTACAAACATATATGGACGACGAAGAAGAGCATTTTGTAATAGGAGGAGCAATTATTTATAACTTATTAATGCCTTATTGCAAAAAAATGTATGTTACACAATTAGAAAAAGATTTTGAAGGAGATGCGTTATTTCCAAAAATAGATGAAAATATATGGCAAGAGGTTTCTAGAGAACAAGGTTTAGCTGATGGTGTTAATGATTTTGACTATGAGTATATTACTTATGTTAGAAAATAATATGTAAAAGAATTGATAATTTGAAGTTATCAATTTTTTTATTATAAATAGTATGTATTTGTCGAATTTTGCGATGAAAACTGCTTGACAAAGTGATTTTTTTGAGTATATTAATGATGTTTTTATTCGTTTTGACTATTGTAAATCTACAATTAGTATTTCCAAGTATTGAAAATTAAAAGGAATGTTGTTATAATAAAGGTGGTGATAAATTGCCAATTATTTCACAATTTTATGGTATAATAATTCAAATGTTTTTTAAAGAAGATGGACCACATAATCAGAAACATATACATGTTAAATATAATGAATATAAAGCAGTATATAATTTGAATGGAGTAATTTTAGAAGGAAAATTACCTAACAAACAGCAAAAGTTAGTAGAAGCATGGATACTTATTCACAAAGAAGAATTACAAAGTTTATGGGATTTGATGCAAGAACAAGGTGAATTTTTCAAAATTGATCCATTAAAATAATAAATGGTAAAGGGGGAATATGTATGTATATAGTACCAGAACCAATTGAAGTTAAAGCATTAGAAAAATATAAACTATATATAAAATTTGAAAACGGTGAAGAAAAAATATTAGATATGGAGCAAAATATTAATGAAAAAATTTATGAAAAATTAAAAGATTATGAATATTTTAAAAATGTAAAAATATCTGAAACAGGAATTACAGTAGAGTGGCAAAATGGTGAAGACATTGCACCAGAAAATTTGTACTATGATAGTAAAACGATTAAAAATAAATAATAAAATAAAAGCTTTAGGTTAAACTAATTAATGAATGGAGTGAAAAAACATGTTTAAACCTAAAGCTATTTATTTTGAAAAAGAAATTGAAAACTACGAATTAGGAAAAAAGTTATTAGAAAAATACAAAGAAATACCAAAAGTAGAAATAGAAAACCATAATAATATAGAAGAAATGAGAAAAAAGCAAAACAAAGAATTTATGGACATGAAAAGAAACCTAATAATAGGAGTAAGAAAAACACACAAATTTGTAGAAAATCATAAAACATCAGACTATTTAGTGCCATACACATCATCAGGATGCACAGCAGCATGCATGTATTGCTATTTAGTATGTAATTATAACAAATGTGCATATTTAAGACTATTTGTAAACAGAGAACAAATGCTAGATAAAATAATAAAAGTAGCAAACAAATCAGAGAAAGACTTAACTTTTGAAATAGGAAGCAACAGTGATTTGATTTTAGAAAACACAATTACAGGAAACTTACCATGGACAATAGAAAATTTTAAAAACTCACCAAAGGGACACTTAACATTTCCAACAAAATTTGACATGGTAGATGATATATTAGATGTAGACCATCAAGGAAAAGTAACTATTAGAGTAAGTGTAAACCCAGAACAAATTATAAATAAAGTAGAATTCGGAACATCAAGACTAAAAGGAAGAATAGAAGCAATAAATAAATTAAAAGAAGCAGGATATAAAATAGGAATTTTAATTGCACCTGTAATTATGGTTGAAAATTGGAAAGAACTATATTCAGAACTAATAAAAAGACTATCAGAAGAATTGACAGAAAAGGTAAAAAAAGATGTATTTTTTGAAATTATTTTTATGACATACAGCTTTGTTCACACCAAAATCAATGAAGAAGCCTTTCCAAATGCAATAAATTTATATAATAAAGATTTAATGACTGGTAGAGGAAAAGGAAAGTACATGTATAAAAATCAATATAGAGTAGATGGTGAAATATTTTTAAGAGAACAGATGAAAAAGTATTTTCCTAATAACGAAATAATGTACATTGTTTAAAATAAATTTAGGTATTGATATTTTTTTATTTATATAGTAATATGTTCATATAAGGAGGATATTATATGGATAATAATATAAATAAAAAAAGAGAAAACTATATAAATTGGGAAGAATATTTTATGGCAATAGCAAAATTATCAGCCATGAGAAGTAAAGACCCATCAACACAAGTTGGTGCATGTATAGTAAGTAATGACAATAGGATTTTGTCAATTGGATACAATGGAGCTCCAAATGGATTTTGTGATGATGAATTTCCATGGGCGAGAGAAGGAGCTAATTTGGATACAAAATATCCATATGTATGTCATGCTGAACTAAATGCAGTTTTAAATTTTAGAGGAAATAAAAAAGACTTAGAAAATGCAAAAATATATGTAGATTTGTTTCCATGCAATGAGTGTGCAAAGATTATTATTCAATCTGGAATTAAAGAGGTTATTTATTTGTCTGACAAGTACGCAAATTCTGAAAATAATATTGCTTCAAGAAAATTATTTGATTGTTGCGGTGTTAAGTATAGAAAAATAGAATTAAAAGAAGATAAAAAAATAGAAATAGAGTTAAAATAGAGGGATACTAATAAAATCCCTCTATTTTAATTCAACAACAGTAACTCCCATTTCACCTTCACCAAAAGTGCCAATTCTAAAAGACTTAACATGAGAATTAGATTTCAAAAATTTATGAATTCCTTCACGCAACTTGCCAGTACCTTTGCCATGAACAATTCTAACAGTCTGTAAGTTAGCTAAATAACTATCATCTAAAAATTTATCAATAACAAAAATAGCTTCATCAACATTAAAACCAATAACATTTATTTCAGTTTTAGCAGTTCTAGATTTAGAAATTGAACCATAAGATACAGAAGAATTATTTTTCTTATTAGAATTTTTTGCTTCTTCTAAATACTTTATATTTATACTCATTTTCATACTTCCAACTTGAACTTGAACTTCATTTGATTTAGAAATATTAGACATTATAATACCATTTTGACCTAAAGTAGTTACAAAAACTTCTGTATTTGGCTTAATATATTTTATATCTAATGAGTTTTTTGAAGGACTATCTTGTTCATTAGAAGAAGTTAAAGAAATATTTTTAATATCTTTATTTAGCTGATTTCTTAAATTATTTAAATCACTGCTTGAGTTAGCTAAATTCTTCATTTTTGAAATAATAGAAGATGCTTCTTCTTTTGCATTTAATAAAATGTTTCTAGCTTCTATTTTAGCATTGTTAATAATTTCGCGTTCTTGCTCATTAAGCTTTGTATTGTCGCGTTCCAGTGATTTTTTTAGTTCTGAAACTTCTTTTAGTTTTTTAGAAATTTCTAATTTTTCATTTTCAATTTTAGACTTATTATCATAAATATTTTTAAGCAATTCCTCAAAATCAATATCATTTTTAGTAAGATTTATTTTTGCTTCATTTATTATAGAAACTGGTAATCCAAGCTTTTGGCTAATTTCAAAAGCATTACTTTTTCCAGGTACACCAATTAAAAGATGATATGTAGGTGACAATGTATTTATATCAAATTCAACAGAAGCATTTTCAAAACCGTCAGTTGTTAATGCGTATTTTTTTAATTCTTGATAGTGAGTTGTAGCAACTGTTATAGATGATTTTGTTTTGAAATAATCTAAGATACTAATTGCAAGTGATGCTCCTTCAACAGGGTCTGTTCCAGAGCCTAATTCATCAACTAAAATTAAAGAATTTTCTGTTGAGTTTTTTACAATGTCAACAATATTTGTCATATGGGCAGAAAATGTACTAAGTGATTCAGTAATACTTTGGTCATCACCAATGTCTGCAAAAATATTATCAAATACATAAAGTGATGATTTATTAGAAGCTGGAATATTAAGACCACTGCAAGCCATTGCTGTTAATAGACCAATTGTCTTTAAAGTTACAGTTTTTCCTCCAGTATTTGGACCTGTTATAACTAATGTATTGTAAGTTGTTCCTAATTCTAGTGAAATTGGAACGGCCTTTTTAGGGTCTAAAAGAGGGTGTTTGGCATCTTTTAAAATGATTTGTTTTTTGTCATTTATGTTAGGTGTTATTCCATTTATGTTTTTAGAATATTTAGCCTTGGCAAAAGCGAAATCAAGCTTTCCAATACATTTAATATCTTCTTTTATTTCATTTGAATATGGATAAAATAATTTACTTAATTCCTGCAAAATTTTTTCTATCTCTAAATTTTCTTCAATCTTTAAATTTGTAAGCTCATTGTTTAATTCAAAAACTGAAATAGGTTCAATAAAAACAGTTGAACCAGAACTTGATACATCATGCACAAATCCCTTAATTTGGCTTCTATATTCATCTTTTACAGGTATTACATAACGATCATTTCTAATTGTAATAACATTTTCTTGAATATATTTTGAATATGTTGAAGAGTGCAAAAATGTATTTAATTTTGCTTTTATATCTTGTTCAATATTCTTTTGTTTTTTACGAATAGATGATAAATTTTTTGAGGCTCTATCATCAATTGTATTTTCGTCAATTATGCTGTAAGATATTTTTTCGATAATTGAACTGTTTGAATATAACTTTGAAAAAATATCTGCTAAATATATGAATTCATTTGAATCTAAAAAATCATTGTAGAAATATTTTTTTAGTTCGTCAGACATTTTTAAAATATTTGCTAATTCTAAAATTGATTTTATAGAAAGTGTACCATAGGATTCAATTGTTTTTAGATTTTTGGTGTTGTCAGCAATTTCAGAGATGGGCGGAGTGTTACATCTATATAAAATGTTTAGTGCTTCTTCTGTTTCTGCTAAGCTTTTTTGCACATCTTTCTTTTGGCTTGAGGGTGTTAATGCTTGGCACATGTTTTTTCCAATATATGTTTGAGCATAATTTGATAGTATGCTTAAAATTTTTGAATATTCTAATTTTTCTAAGTATTTGTTTTTCATTTTTTCTTTCCTTTTCGTGTATTTATATGTTTTTATTATACAAGCCTATTATTGAGAAGTCAATGATTATTGGTAACATAATACAAAAAATACTTGAGAAAATATAAAAAATGTTGTATAATATATATAAGAATTTTTAGTAATTCTCAATATTTTTTAGGAGGAACACAATATGAGAAGTTATATCGAAAAGGAAAGAGTAAGGTATAACCGGGCCGTTGGAGTAGCAGAGTTTATAATTGAGGGCAATACCATAAAGGAAACTCGAGAGGAGTTTAATATTTCCCGGGAGACAATTGAAAGAGATTTGGAATTTTTGGTACATTGTCTTTTGGGCGACAGAAATAGAAATATCAAATTATATATTGATGCAAAAAAACAGCTAAAGAAAAATATTGGATGTCAAAAAAAGGAGCAGTAATTCTGCTCCTTTTTAATAATTGGCTGGACTGGCTAGATTCGAACTAGCGCATGCCAGAGTCAAAGTCTGGTGCCTTACCGCTTGGCTACAGTCCAATATATTAAATTAAAACTGGGGTGGAAGATGGGACTCGAACCCACGGTCTCCAGTGCCACAAACTGGCGCGTTAACCAACTACGCTACATCCACCATAGTTTCCGTGCTTGTCTTGGCACTTTCTTATTGTAACTCATTTACTATAGATTTGTCAAGCCCTAATTTCGAAAAAATATCATAAATATAAAAAAATAAAATATAATTAAGTAAATAAAGTTATGGAGGCAGGTTTATGGAAAAAATGCAAGTAAAAGAAAATAATACAATATCAAGAATAGTAAAAGGAATTGGAATTTCATTAGTTATAACAATAATATCATTAATAATATTTGCAATAATATTAACATATACGAGTGTAGGAGAAAATGTAATAAAACCAGTAACAATGCTAATAACAGCAATAAGCATATTAGTAGGAAGCTCAATAGAAAATACTAAAATAAAGAAAAATGGATTAATGAACGGTGCAATAATAGGATTATTTTACACTTTAGTAATATATATAATGTCAAGTATTTTAAATTGGAAATTTTCAATAAATGCTCAATCTATTATAATGGCTATAATAGGAATAGTATTTGGAATTTTGGGAGGAATAATAGGAGTAAACAAAAAATAAAAACACATAAAGCCATTGAATTCAAAGCGATTCAGGCTTTTTAAAAATAATTTGAAGTCGAATTTTGTCGAAATCTTTTTATTGACAAATGAGAAAATGGGAAGTATAATTTAATCACATTTTCATATTTTTTATAAATTAATTCAAAAAGCGGTTCAAACGAACTTTGCTTAAATCTAAAAAAATCCAAAAAAACAAAATTAAATAATAAGGAGGAATGTTATTGAGAAAGAAAACAAAAATAGTATTAACAATAATTGCCATTACAATAGTATTGGTATCATTTATAGGAGGACAGGCATATGCAAAATATATGTCAAAAGTAACTGGAAATGGAGTAGCAGAAGTTGCAAATTGGAAATTTAAAGTAAATGAAAACGAAGAAGTAATGCAAACTATTTCATTAAATTCAACAATAAACAATATTACATTAGCAAAAGGAAAAATAGCACCGGGAACATCGGGAAAATTTCAAATCAAATTAGATGCCACAGGTTCAGATGCAGGAGTTTTATACACCATAGATTTTGCAAATGAATCAGTAAAACCAAGTAATTTAAAATTTAAGTTTAATGGAGAAACATATAAAACTTTAGGATACTTAAGAAATACAATTGTAGGAAGTATATATGCAATTCAAGAAAATAAAGAAGAAATAGTAACAATTGAATGGGAGTGGCCATATGAAACAGGAACAACAGCAGAAGAAATAGCACAAAATGATGCTTTAGACACAAAGGAAGCAAAAGCAATAGATGATTATACTTTTGATGTAATTGTAACAGGAACACAGATAAAACCACAATGATAAAACATAAAAAATATGAAAATGTGTATTTATATAAAAAATGAAAAGGAAGGAAAAAAATTGAACAAAAAGAAAAAGAACAAAATTAATAAATTTATAACAACAGCTATAATAGTTTTTATATTTGTTTTATTAATAATGTGTGAATATAGCATGGCAAAAATGGTAGAGGAAGTTATAATAAAAGGAAAAGCACAAATAGCAGAACCAATTTTAACAATTGAAAGTGACCCAACTTTAGATATAACAGAAACTCAAAATTATGGGGAATATACATTTAAAGTAAAAAATTATAATGAACAAGATAAATTATCAGAAGTTGATTTAAAATATTATATTGAAATATTATCAAATGCTGACGATTCAGTAATAATAGAACTATATCAGGGTGAAAATAGAATAAATTTAAACGAAAAAAAAACAGAATATATGGAAATATCTAAAAATCAAAAAGAAGAAAGAGAATATAAAATAAAAGTAATGTACGATAAAAATAAATCTAGTACATTTGAAGATATAATGGAAAAAATTCAAATTAGAATTCATACAGAGCAAGAAAAGGCATAAGGTGATGTAATGAAAAATAAAACAAAAATTATTAAACTCATCTTGATTATTATATTAATAAATTTATTCATAATTATATTTTGTTTCAAACAAATTTCAAATAAAACTCAAAGTGATGATTTTTTATTTCTTAAATTATTTCAGAGCCAAAGCAAAACGGCAGAAGAGGAATATAGCTTTAAAGTAAATTATTTAAATAAAGGTTTAAAAACAGTAAATTTATCAGATACAATAAACAAAAATTTTTATAAAAAAGTAGCACCTGGGACAAATGGAAAATTTAATATTGTTTTAAATTCAACTAGAGATTTACAATATCAAGTAAAATTTAGTAGTACAAGTGCAAAACCACAAAATTTAAAATTTATGGCATTAACAAATGGAGAAAAGATTACAAAAGCAAGTGAATTAGAAGAATTATCTGAGAACTTAAAAGGAATTATTTTAAAAAATCAAAAGGTAAGTATAACAGTATTATGGTATTGGCCATATGAGGGAGAAAATCAAGAGGAACAAGTGGATATTCAAGATACTATAGATGGAAAAAATATAGAAAAATACAAATTTGAGATATTAGTTTTGGGAGAAGAGGTGTAAGATGATGGCGAAAGCAAAAAAAGGATTTTTTAGGACACTTTTAGTAATTGAGATATTTATGTTTATAGCTTTTAGCTTTACGAATATATATGCTAAATATGTATTTCAAGAGGAAATTTGTGTCGCAGAACTTAATATTGATAGAACACAGCCTAAAATAGAATTAGTTAGTATTCAAAATACTGATTTAGAATATAAGAATTTTGCAAATAAAACACATAAAATAGTTGCTAAAATTAAAATAGTAGAAAAAAACTTGAATGAAGTTTTTTTAGATTCAAATCATATTAAAATAAAGATTAATGGTCAATTTGTTGATAATGCAAATATTGAATTTGGACAAGTCCAAGACAAAGCTGATTATAAAATATTTGATATTCAATTGAGTAATTTAGAGGTTGATGGAAATTTAAAACTTGTTTTTACTGATGGATTGGCTGTTGATAATGGAGGTTTGAAAAGTATTGCTACTGAAATAGCGACAGATATTGTTGTTGATAATTCTATTCCTATAGTTAGTGGTGATAGTAATGAGTTTCTTATAGATGAGGCTGTGTTTGGATTGAATTAATTTGATTTTTATTTGAAATTTTAGTTGTATGGTTATGGACAAATGTTAAAAAATGTGGTAGTATAAATTTAATTTTATATTGGGGTATCGCCAAGCGGTAAGGCATCGGACTCTGACTCCGACATTCCTGTGTTCGAATCACAGTACCCCAGCCACACATTAAAAGTCTGTAAATAAAGAATATTTGCAGATTTATTTTTTTATGTTTAATAAGCAAGAATGATGAATTTAATAGATATAAAAATCGAAAAGTAAAGGAGGATTTAAATGAAAGAAAAAGAAGTTATAGAAGCAATAAAATATATGCAAAAATATCAAACAGAAACTGACAATATAGAAGCAAAAACAGCAGAAAAAGGTTATCCACAAAAATGCTATGACACAATATCTAGTTTTGCTAATAAACATGGAGGAATTATAATATTTGGAATAAATGAACATAATAATTTTGTAGAACAAGATGTATATGATGTAAATGATTTGCAAAAACAAATTACATCATTATGTACTACTTCTCTTGAACCTAAAATTAGACCAGAATTTTTAGCTGTTACATATAATAACAAAAAATTATTAGCTGTAAAAATAAATGAATTACCACAAAAAAAGAAACCCTGCTATTATAAAAGTGTTGGAATAAATAAAGGTTCATATATTAGAATTGGTGATTCAGATGAGCATATGACTGATTATGAAATATATAGTTTACAAAGCTATACTGATGGAATTGAAGAAGATTTGAGACCAATAAAAAGAGCAGAATACGAAGACTTAAATCAAGAAAAGATTCAGTTGTATATTGAAGAAATTAAAAGAAAAAAACCTAATCTTTCAAAATTTTCAGATGAAAAAATATTAAAGTTAAATGGCATTATAGAAAAAAGTAATGTAGAAATACATCCTACATTAGCAGGAATGATGGTATTTGGAGAATATCCACAAGGATATTTGCCACAACTATTTATCGCCTGCGTAGTTGTCCCAGGAAGAAAACTTGGAGATGTTGGAAAATTAAGTCAGAGATTTGATGACAATGAAAGAGTAGAAGGAACTGTTGAAGAAATGTTAGATAAATCTTTGGCATTTGTAAGAAGAAATATTGGAACAATGGTAATAATTGATGATAATGGGAAAAGAACTGATGTACCTCATTATCCTATGAAGGCATTAAGAGAAGCTATTGCAAATGCTCTTATACATAGAGATTATAGTATAAATACAGATGGTGCTTATATTTATTTAAGAATATTTGATGATAGAATTGAAATTCTAAATCCTGGTGGTTTATATGGTAATAATCGTTTAGAAAATTTAGGTTCTGATAATATGCTTGAGGTCAGAAACAATACTATTATTAGATTATTAGAAGAAACTACAGATATTGTTGAAAATAGACATACTGGTATTGCTACAATGAGAGAAGAAATGAAAAAAATGAATTTGCCAGAGCCAGAATTTGAAAATTTAAGAGGAACATTTAAAGTTACTTTTAGAAAAGATTTAAAACGGACAGAACTGCACAGAAAACTGCACAGAAAACTGCACAGAGGACTGTTATACAGAAAATTGCACAGAAAATTGCACAGAAAATTGCACAGAAAATTGCACAGAAAATTGCACAGATAATTGCATAGATAATTGCATAGAAAACTGCACAGATAATGAAATAAAAATATTAGAAATATTAAAAATAAATTCTAATATAACTCAAGCTGAACTTTCAAATAAATTAAAAGTATCAAGAAGAACTATTTCAATCTTGCTAGCTAGCCTAAAAGAAAAAAGCAAAATTAAAAGAATTGGATCAGACAGAAAAGGATATTGGAAAATAATAAAATAAAAGTTTTCAAAAACTATTTATCAAAAACAAATAATCTGTTATAATAAAACTAGCAAAATAAAACTTCTTGTTTAGGAGGAAAAAATGAAAACAAAAGAAAATGGTATAACACTAGTAGCACTAATAATAACAATAATATTATTATTAATTTTATCAGGAATAGGATACACCGCAGGAAATTCAACACTACAATCAATAAAATTTACTCAATTTACAAATGAACTAAAAGTAATGCAAAGTAAAGTTAATGAATTAAACCAAGAAAATAAAACTGATATAGGACAAGCAATAAGTGAAAATCAAAAAAATAAGTTAGAAACAACAGAAATAGCAAACATTATTTATAATGGGAAAACAGAAACGGAAAAAGCAAATATTCAAAATGGATTTAGATATGTAAGTAAAAATAATATAAATACAGAATTAAATTTAGACAGTATTGAAAGAGAATATTTAATAAATGTTGAATATGCTTATGTTATTTTTCCAGAAGGATTTAAATATAATGGAACTACATATTATATGATAGACCAAATTGAAGGTGAAGTTTATAATGTTCGCTATAACAATAAAAATGAAAATAGCGGAAGTTTTGATGTAACTGTAACAAAAGAAGATAATAGAAGTAAAATTCAAATATCAAATATACAATATAATGGGTATGTAGATAAATGGCAAGTAAAATATAAATTAGATAGAGATTCATATTGGCAGACAAGTGATAATTTAACTTTTTATTTAAAAGACGAAGGAATATATACAATAAAAGTTATACATGGTAGTGAGGTTGACTTAGGAGAAAAAACAATTTCTACATCTGAATTTGATTTATCAAAAGGAGTAAATGCCCCTCAAATTAATGATGGTATGATACCAATAAAGTATAATGGTACAAATTGGGTTATATGTAGTAAAGATGATGCGGAATGGTATGACTATGCTACTGAAAAAAGACTTTGGGCTAATATAATGTTATGTGATGGAAAATATGATACAACAACAGCTGTTGGAACGGTTGTCACAGATAAAGATTTAGGCAGTATGTTTGTATGGATACCAAGATATGCTTACCAAATAACAAGTAATTGTAATAAAGGTGGAACGGGTATATCAGGAAATATAAATATAAAATTTTTGCAAGGAAGAACAAATTATGATAGCACAGGAAAAGAAATTTCTACTAAATATCCTACAGTAACAAATAATGCAATGACAGATTATGTTGTGCATCCAAGCTTTACAAATGGAACAGCAAATAATTTTATGAACGGTGAGTGGGATTCAGAAATACCGGGATTTTGGGTTGCAAAATATGCGGCAGGTTTCCAAGAATGTACACAGACAGTAGCAAGTGATGGAACAGTAACAGAACCAACAATAAATTTAGCAAATGTAAAATATTCAGATAGTAAATATAGTTCATATAATGAAAATTATACAACAAATGCACTTGGACAAACATTAACTTCAACAGATTATGCAACTCAAAAATTGTCATATCCAGTATTTAAGCCATTAACATATGCTTATAATGTAATAAATACAGGAGATAGTTATACAATTTCAAAAGAAATAGCAAGTGCAAGTAGCTTCTATGGTTTAAGTTCAAATCAAACTGACTCACACCAAATGAAAAATAGTGAGTGGGGAGCAGTTGCATACTTAACACAAAGTTCATATGGAAGAAATAGAACAGAGGTAACATTAAATAGCAAAAATTTAAATAAAAGCACAAAACAAATCTACGCAGTAACAGGATATGCAGGAGGAACAGCAAATGGAGTTTCAGCAAGTAGTACAAATAATAAAACAGGAGTATTTGATTTAAATGGTTGTGTATGGGAAAGAACAGCATCATATATATCAAATGGACACGGAAATATAGCAACTCATGGAAAATCATTTGCATCATTATTAACAGCAAATGCAAATGGATACAAAACAGAAAGTACAAAATGGGCAACAGTATATCCATATAATTCTACAAGTGATAGTAGGGAAAATAATTATAATGTTTATAAGGATTTAAAATCAATAACATATGGGTTTGGAGATGCAATATTAGAGACTTCATTAACAGGTGATAATTCAACATCATGGAACGAAGATTATTCTGTTTACGCTCGTACTGATGCTCCGTTCTTTGAACGCGGTGGTTCTTTTTGGGTAGGTTCTTATGCAGGTGAGTTTGTGTTCAATAATACTAACGGTGTTCCGGACAATCTTAATGGCTTCCGTGTTGTGTTAATTAAAAATAATTAGAAGACGAACTTATTAAAATTAGTGTGTAAATTTTAAAATATTTAAGGTGCAATAGAAGTAAAATAAAGTGCGGAAATTGCACTTTATTTTTTAAATTAATTAAATTAAATAGGCTCAACATGAACAATAGTCTTATAAACATTATCCAACTTAGAAACAGACTCCTCAATACTATTAGCCAAGCCATGACTCTCAAAAGTACTCAAATTACCATCTAAACAAACAGTAATAAAAATTATATATTGACTACCAACAGGAGCAGAAGAAATACTATCAATTTTTTTAACATCTTTATAACTATTAATAATATCCAAAATGAAATCCTTAGTTTTTTCATCAACAGAAATATCCATTAAAACATTATAACTCTCCAAAAAAATTGAAATACCAGTATATCCAATCCAAATAGAAATACCAATACCAACAACGCCATCAACCCAATAAACACCAAATAAAGTAAGTAAAATAGAAATCAAAGTAAAAGAAGTTACAATACAATCATTTCTATGGTCCTTCATATTAGACTCTAGTAAAATATTATTATGAGTCTTAAAAGCCTTTTTAGTATATAAAAATAAAAAAAGTTTAACAATAATAGTTATAATACAAACAAAAACTAAAAGCCAAGAAAACTCCAATTTACTTCCCAAAATCAATGCACTTATAGAATCGTAAAATAATTTAGCAGCAACTAAAATCATAGAAAGCCCAATAAACATTGAAAATATATATTCAGCTTTTCCGTGACCAAAATTATGGTCTTCATCATTTGGAACACTAGCAATTTTATTTCCAATAAAAGTCATAAGAGATGCAAAAATGTCACCAGCACTGTTAAAACTATCTGCAATCATTGATTGACTTTTAAAAATAAAACCAACAATAGCTTTTATAACCAACAAAAAAACATTACCTATAATTCCTAAAACACCAACTTTTTTAGTTAATTTAAATCTTTCTTCATACATAATATTCACCTATTTCATTTTATTACGACATATCAAATATTATAGCATAAAACAATAAAAACTGTTACAGTTTATAAAAAATTAAATATTAATATATCAGCATTTAAAACAATTACAATGAACTATCACAAAAATGTTGACATTTTAAAAATATTTTATTGATTTGAACAAAGAAATATAGTAAAATATCCAATAGAAACAAGGAGTGAACAAAATGGTAGCAGAAGTAATAATAAATAGTACAGCAAAAAAATTAAATAGAACCTTCGACTACAACATACCAAAAGAACTAGAAGAAATGGTATTTGTAGGAAGCAAAGTTTTGGTACCATTTGGTAGATTTAAAAACTTAGAAGAAGCACATGTTGTAAGCATAAAACCATCATCTAATTTTGAAATCAAAGATATAGCAAAAGTAGAAACAGGTTTAACAGATAAACAGATAGAACTTGCAAACTGGTTGGCAAATAAATATTTTTGTAATGTATCAGAATGTATTAAACTAATGCAAACACCAGGAACTAGAACAAAAGATGTAAATAAAAGAATTCAAGACAAGAAGATAAATGTTATTTACTTTAAAAAAGATTTTGATGAAATTAGTTTTGAAATAAAAAATGGAAAAATAAAATCAGATAAACAAATCAAAATACTAAATTTTGTTAAAGATAATGAAGGGTGTACTATACCAGAAATAGAAGCTTTTACAGACTGCTCAAGAGGAATAGTAAATACTCTTATTAAGAATAACTATTTAGAATTACTTGAAACAAAGATAGAAAGAAATCCATTAGATAGAAAAAACATAGAAAATACACAAAATTTAAAATTGACAGATGAACAACAAAATGCGTTTACTAAAGTATCAAATGCAATTGATAATAATAGATATCAACAATTTCTACTATATGGTGTAACAGGTTCAGGAAAAACAGAAGTATACTTGCAATTAATAAATAAAGTCATAAAAGAAGACAAAACAGCAATTGTATTAGTTCCAGAAATTTCATTAACACCACAAATGCTAGATAGATTTATATCAAGATTCGGAAAAGAAAAAATTGCGGTTTTACATAGTAAGTTATCAATAGGAGAAAGACATGATGAGTGGAAAAGGATACAAGAAGGAAAAGCAAAAATCGTAATCGGAGCAAGGTCTGCAATATTTGCACCAGCTCCAAATTTAGGAATAATCATAATAGATGAAGAACACGATAGTTCATATAAATCAGAGGCAACTCCAAAATACAATGCAAAAGAAGTTGCACAAAAAATAGCAATAGAGAGAAAAATACCGCTTTTACTAGGAAGTGCAACACCTGATTTAACAACATTTTACAATGCAAAAGATATAAAAAAAATAACACTTTTAAAATTGACAAAAAGAGCAAATAATTCAAACTTACCAAAAGTAGAAATAATAGACTTAAAACAAGAACTTGCAAATGGGAATAAATCAATGTTAAGCAATGAACTATACAAAGCAATAGAACAGAATTTGGATAATAAACTTCAAACAATACTATTTTTGAACAGAAGAGGGTATTCGACTTTTATAATGTGCAGAAATTGTGGATATACTATAAAATGTAAAAATTGTAATATCAGCATGACATATCATAGTTATGAAAATAAATTAAAGTGTCATTATTGTGGATATGAAGAAAATTTAGTAAAAACATGTCCAGAATGCGGAAGTGATAAAATAAGATATTTTGGAACAGGAACACAAAAACTAGAACAAGAAATACACAAACAATTTCCAAATGCAAAAACAATAAGAATGGATATAGACACAGTTACTAAAAAGAATTCACACGAAGAAATACTTAATAAATTTAAAAACGACGATATTGATATACTAATTGGAACTCAAATGGTAGTAAAAGGACATCATTTTCCAAAAGTAACTTTAGTAGGAGTTATAGCAGCAGACAGTTCTTTAAATATAGACGATTATAGAGCAACAGAAAGAACATTTCAAATACTAACACAAGTAGCAGGAAGAGCAGGAAGAGAAAAACTACCAGGAAAAGTAATAATACAAAGTTATAATCCAGAAAGCTTCAGTATTCAAGATGCCCAAAAACAAGATTATGAAAAATTCTATGAAACAGAAATAGCTTTAAGAAAACAGTTGAAATATCCACCATTTTGCGATATAATAGTAATTGCATTTAGTAGTATAGACGAAAAAGAAATACAAAAAGTTTCAAATTACACTTATGAAAACTTAAAACAAAAATTAGACAATGAAAAATTCAAGATATTTAAACCAATGCCATCTCCAATAGACAAAATACAAAACAAAATTAGATGGAGAATTATAATAAAAGGAAATGTGGATGAAAAAACAAATGAAACTTTAAATGCATTATTAAAAAATATATATGAAAAGAATTATAAAAATACCAAAATTACAATAGATGTAAATCCAAACAATATGGTATAATGTCCAAACGGGACGGTTCTTTTTGGACATTTTGTCCATTTGGGACGGTTCTAAATGGACATTTTGAATAGGGGGAATAAAATTGGCAATAAGAAATTTAAGATTAGAAGGAGACGAAATTCTAAAAAAGAAATCAAGAGAAGTTGAAGTAATTGATGACAAATTACAGATATTAATAGATGATATGATAGATACAATGCATAAATATAATGGTGTAGGATTAGCTGCTGTTCAAGTGGGTGTTTTGAAAAGAGTAGTTGTTATTGATTTGTATGATGATAAAGGACCAATTACTTTAATAAATCCAATTATTTTGAAAACAAAAGGTGAGCATGAAGTTGATGAAGGTTGTTTAAGTTTTCCAAATAAATTTGCAAAGGTTATTAGACCAGAAGAAGTGACAGCGGAATATACTGATAGAACTGGAAAAAGAGTAAAAGTAAAGGCAAAGGACTTGTTAGCACAAGCTATTTGCCACGAATTAGACCATTTAGAGGGTGAAGTCTTTATTGATAAAATTGTTCCTGGAACATTGGAATATGTAGAACCAGAAAAATAATGTCGAGAAATGTCGAAAATGTCCAAACAGAACCGTCCCCAATGGACAAAATGTCCAAATAGAACCGTCCCGTTTGGACAAAAGGAGGAAGTTATATGCTAAATATTTTATTTATGGGAACACCAGATTTTGCAAGAGAAAGCTTAGAGTCTGTATATAATGCAGGATATAATATACTAGGTGTTGTTACAAATCCGGATAAGCCAAAAGGAAGAGGTATGAAAATGGTAGCATCTCCTGTAAAAGAGTTTGCTATTGAAAAAAATATACCTGTATATCAACCAGAAAAGGTAAGAAATAATCAAGAGTTTATAGATGAAATTAAAAAAATACAGCCAGATGTTATTTGTGTTGTGGCATACGGGAAAATTCTTCCAAAAGAGATATTAGATATTCCTGATAAAGGGTGCATAAATGTTCATGGTTCATTACTTCCTAAATATAGAGGGGCTGCACCTATTCAATGGGCAGTTTTAAATGGAGACAAGAAAACTGGTATTACTACAATGTATATGGATGTTGGTATGGATACAGGTGATATGATTTTGAAAGAGGAAGTGACTATTGGAGAAGATGAGACAACAGGAGAATTATGGGATAGACTTTCTGAAATTGGTGGGAAATTATTAGTAGAAACTTTGAAGCAAATTGAAAGTGGTACTGCACCAAGAGAAAAACAAGGAGATGGCTATACATTAGCTCCAATGCTAAATAAAGAGATGGCGAAAATTGATTGGGAAAATAAAAGTGCTAAAGAAATTAAAAATTTGGTAAGAGGCTTAAATCCAATTATGGGTGCGTACACATTTTTAAATGATAAAAAAATTAAGTTTTGGAAAGTTGATGTTGCAAAAAATGTTGGATATGATGCAGACAATATAAAAATATTTAGAAATGGTACTGTTTTGGTATCAGACCAAAGAGATGGGCTATTTATTAAAACTAAAGACGGAATTTTACAAGTGTTAGAAATTCAAGGAGAAAATTCTAGAAAAATGAGCATAGGAGATTTCTTAAGGGGAAATCAAATTGATGAGTTTGAAGTATTTAAATAATACAATAAAAATAAATTATAAAATACTCAAAAAAGGTTGTAAAAAATGCTAAAAATTGATATACTTATAACATGATTTAAGTATATCAATTTTTTTATTGTAAAGGAGGAATTTTACATGGAAGAAAACGAAAAACTAAAAAATGAAAAACTAGAAAATGAAGAACTAGAAAAACAAGAAGTGAACAACGGTGAACAAGTAAAAGAACAAGGACAAGATGAAAAAGAAAACGGAATAGAAATATCAAATGATGTAATCGCAGTAATAGCAGGAGTAGCTGTATCAGAAGTACAAGGAGTAGCATCAATGTCAGGAGGATTTGCAGGAGGGATTTCAGAAGTTTTAAGCGGAAAGAAAAACATGGCAAAAGGAATAAAAGTAGAAAAAACAGATAATACAGCAAAAATAGATGTAAACATCATAGTAGAATATGGCTCAAGAATACCAGATGTAGCATTCGAAATACAAAATAGAGTAAAAAAATCAGTAGAAGGAATGACAGGATTTAAAGTAGAAGAAGTAAATGTACACATTCAAGGTGTAAATACAGACATAGTAAAAGATAACAAAAAAGAAGAAAAACAAACTGAAGAAGAAACAACTTCAAATGATTAATTAAATTAAAATACAAAGAAAAAAGAGAGGTAAAAAGAAATGAAAGTTATAGAAAAAATCACATTAATTATATATTCAAATGTTATATTAATAATGGCAGTTATAGCCTGCCTACTAGTATTTGGCTGGTTAGATATAGACATAGTACAAAGTTTAGTAAAAACATTAATAGTATCTTCAACATCATCAAAAATAATTTTAGGAGTAAGTGTAGTATTTATATTATTATCAATAAGATGTATATTCTTTGATCCTACATCAAAAAAAGAAATAAAAGATAAACAAGGAATCCTTTTAGCAAATGAAAATGGTAAACTAATGATATCAAAAGAAACTATAGAAAACTTAGTTGAAGCAGTTACAAAAGAATACAAAACAGCCAAAGAAGTAACATCAAGAGTAGAATTAGATAAAGAAAACAATGTAAGTATTTATATTAATTTAACAATAGGCGCAGACACAGTTATAAAAGATTTATCAGTTGATTTACAAAATAAAATTAAAAACAAAGTAAAAGAAACAACAGACTTAGATGTAAAAGAAGTAAATATAACAATAAAAAAAGCAATACAAGAAAAATCAGCTAGAGTAGAAAAAGAACAAGCATAAAAAGGGGAATATGAATTATGGAAGATATTAAAAAATTTATAAGTCAATATTTGGGTGCAATAATAGGAGTAATTGTTGCAATAGTAATATTAGCTACAAGATTATACGAATTAATAGTTGGAATTCTATTAATATTAGCAGGAGCTTTTATTGGAAACTATGTTCAAAGAAATAAAGATGATGTAAAATTAAAACTAAAAAAATTTATCGATAAAATGTAAAAATAATTATAACAAAGAAAATCGAAAGGATTGAAAAAAATGAATAGGTCAGCAATTAGAGAAAATGCTTTTAAATTAATATATAGTTTAGAAATTCAAAAAGCTGAAAATATAGAAGAACAAATAGATTTGTTTTTTGAAAGTAATGAAATAAAAGATGAAGAAGCTAAAGAATATATAAAAAATGTAATTTTAGGTATAAATAAAAATGAAAAGGAAATTTTAGACAGTATTCAAGAAAATTTAAAAGAAGAGTGGAAATTAAATAGAATTTCTAAAATAGATTTAACAATACTAAAACTTGCAATATATGAAATAAAATTTAGCGAAGTACCATATAAAGTAGCAATAAATGAAGCAGTAGAACTTGCAAAAAAATATGGAGAAGATAAATCAAAAAATTTTGTTAATGGAGTTTTAGCAAGTATAGTAAAAGATATGTAAGCCAAAATATAAACTTATAAGAGGTAAAACATGAATTATGAAAGCATGGCAATAAGTGTAAGCCAATTAAATAACTATATAAAAGACAAAATTGCTGATGATGAGTACTTAAATAATGTACTAGTAAAAGGCGAAATATCTAACTTTAAAAATCATTATACAGGTCATATGTATTTTACTTTAAAAGATGAAAATTCATTGATAAAATGTATAATGTTTAAAAGTTATGCACAAAGACTAGATTTTATGCCAAAAGATGGTATGAAAGTATTTGTATTAGGTGGAGTTTCAGTCTTTGAAAGAGACGGAGTTTACCAAATATATGTAAAAGCTATGCAAGAAGACGGAATAGGAGCATTATATAAAAAGTACGAAGAATTAAAACAAAGACTAGAACAAGAAGGATATTTTGATGAAAGGCATAAACAAAAAATTCCAGTTATGCCCAAAATAATAGGAGTTTTAACATCACAGACTGGTTCAGTAATAAGAGATATAATAAATGTAAGTACAAGAAGAAATCCAAATGTACATATTAGATTATATCCAGTTCCTGTTCAAGGAGAAGGCGCATCTGAAAAAATAGCTGAAGGAATCAAATTTATGAACGATAAACAACAAGCAGATGTGTTGATTTTAGCAAGAGGAGGAGGTTCTTTGGAAGACCTATGGCCTTTTAATGAAGAGATAGTAGCACATGCAATTTATAACTCAAAAATACCAATAATTTCTGCAGTTGGACATGAAACTGATTTTTCAATTTCAGACTTTGTCGCAGACTTAAGAGCACCAACACCATCAGCAGCGGCAGAATTAGCTGTACCAGATGTGTACGAAGTAAAACAAAAAATAAATACATATCAAAACAGACTACGATTATCACTAATTAAAAAGGTTGAAATAATGAAACTAAGATATGAAAAATGTATGTCTAGTAGATTTTTTAAAGAACCTTTTAGAAATATTAATGATAATTATTTGAAAATAGATGTGTATTTAAAAAGATTAGAAAATATTATAAAAATTAAGCAAAAAGAAGAACAAACAAAATATATAGAATTGACATCAAAACTAGATGCCCTAAGTCCTCTAAAAACTTTAACCAGAGGATTTTCGATAACAGAAAAAGACAATAAAATAGTTAAGAGTGCTAATGATTTGAAACAAGGAGATAAAATAGATATTAAGTTTGTAGATGGAGAAAAAAAGGCTACTATTATATAATAGACCTCGAAAATTAAAAGGAGAATATTTATATGTCAAAATCAAATTTTGAAGATAATATGGAAAATTTAGAAAAAATAGTAACTGAATTAGAAAAAGGAGATTTAAATTTAGATGAATCAATTGCTAAATTTGAAGACGGAATAAAAATATCAAAGGAATGTAATAAAATTTTAGAAGAAGCTGAAAAGAAAATAACAATATTACTAGACAAAGACGGAGAAGTAAAAGAAGAAAACTTTACAGCTGAAGATTAAATTTATATTTAAAAGGGGAGCAAATTAAAGTGAATACATTTTTAGGATTTTTACAAAATAAATATATATATATACCAATTTTATTATGGTTTTTTATTCAATTATTTAAAGTTATATGTGACTTAGTTACTACAAAAAAATTCAATTTTAAAAGAATAATGGGAGCAGGTGGCATGCCTAGTTCTCATTCTGCAATTGTTACATCATTAGCAACATTAATAGGAAAATATGAGGGAGTAGATACTCCTATATTTGCATTATCTTTAATAATGGCTTTTATTGTTATGTATGATGCCTGTGGAGTTAGAAGAGCCGCTGGAAAACAAGCAGCACTATTAAATAAAATAATTGAAACACCAGGACTTACGGGAGTCCAAGTTTCAGAAAGATTAGTTGAAGTTTTAGGACATACTCCTGTTCAAGTTTTTATAGGAGCTTTAATTGGAGTAGTTGTTGGACTAATTGCTTAGACTAAGATAGGAGATGATTGTATGACTGATATTGAAATTGCTAGAAATACGAAATTAGAAAATATCAATAAGATAGCGCAAAAATTAAATATTGATGAAGATGATATTGATTGTTATGGGAAATATAAAGCTAAGCTATCCAATTCAATATATGAGAAATTAAAAAATAACAAAAATGGAAAATTAATATTAGTTACAGCCATAAATCCAACACCTTTAGGAGAAGGAAAGACAACTGTTTCAATAGCAATAGCTGATGGACTTTCTAAAATACAAAAAAATGCAATTTTAGCATTAAGAGAACCATCTTTAGGACCTGTATTTGGAATAAAAGGTGGTGCAACAGGTGGTGGAAACTCTCAAGTTGCTCCAATGGAAGATATAAACCTTCATTTCACAGGTGATATACATGCAATCACATCAGCTAACAATTTACTTTCTAGCATTATAGATAATCACATTTATTTTGGAAATGAACTAGATATTCAAGAAATCACATGGAAAAGATGTGTAGACTTAAATGATAGACAATTAAGAAAAGTGGAAACAGGATTGTCTGGTGAAAAAAATATTGTCCCAAGAGAAGACGGATTTGACATAACAGTAGCTTCTGAAATTATGGCAATATTATGCTTATCAGAAAACATAGATGACTTAAAAGAAAAACTAGGAAATATAATAATAGGATATAACTCAAAAAAAGAACCTATATATGTTAAACAACTAAAAGCAGAAGGAGCAATGGCAGTTTTATTAAAAGATGCAATAAAACCAAATTTAGTACAAACATTAGAACATACACCAGCAATAATTCACGGAGGCCCATTTGCTAATATTGCACATGGTTGTAATAGTATATTAGCAACAAAAATGGCTATGAAGATGTCAGACTATGTTGTTACGGAAGCAGGATTTGGAGCAGATTTAGGAGCTGAAAAATTTTTAGATATAAAATGCAGAAAAGCTGGAATTAAACCAGATGCTGTAGTAATTGTTGCAACTATAAAAGCATTAAAATATCATGGTGGAGTAGAAAAGGATAAAATACAGGAAGAAAATTTAGAGGCGTTAAAAAATGGCATGAGAAATCTATATAAACATGTAGAAAATTTAAGAGATAAATATGGATTAAATGTTATAGTTGCTATAAATAAATATAATACAGATACAGAAAAAGAATTGTTATACATACAAGAAGATTTAAATAAAAAAAGTATACAATCAAGTCTTGTTGAAGGTTGGGCAAAGGGTGGAAATGGTGCAATAGATATAGCCACAAAACTTGTTAATTTGACAGAACAACCAGAAGATTTTAGGTATATTTATGATTTACAAGATGATATAAAAACAAAAATACAGAAAGTTGCAAAAGAGATTTATGGAGCAACAGGAGTTAATTTTTCAGAAGATGCTGAAAGAGAAATACATAGGATTGAAGGCTTGGGGTATGAAAATTTACCTGTATGTATTGCTAAGACTCAATATTCTTTTTCAGATGATGCTAAAAATTTAGAGTGTAAGGAGCCATTTGAAATTACAATTAGGGAAGTTGATTTAAAGGCTGGTGCAGGTTTTATTGTTGCTATTTCTGGAAAGATAATGACTATGCCTGGTCTTCCAAGGATTCCGGCTGCTGAAAATATTGATATTGATGAAGATGGAAATATAGTAGGAATTTTTTAGAAAATATAACGAATAAAAAACAAAAACCAACAAATACTAAAAGTAGGAGTTGGTTTTTATGATAAATAATGAAAAAAAATCTTTCAACTTTAGAACAGACTTAGCATCAGAAAGAAGAGACATATACAAAAAAGCAAACAGCATAGAAAACGAAATACAAGGAATAGAAAGTGAAAAAGAAGAAATAAACGAAAACATATCAGTAGAAAGAGTCAAAATTACAAACGAAGAAGGAGAAAAAGCAATAGGAAAACCCATTGGAAACTATATCACAATAGACATTCAAAAATTAAAAATAGCACAAGACGAAGATATTGAAAAATCAGCAGAAATATTATCAAATGAACTAAAAAAATTAATAGACACACACATAGACAAGCAGGGAGAAATATTAGTAGTAGGACTTGGAAATATATATGTAACACCAGACAGTTTAGGACCAAAAGTTATAAATGAAATAGAAGTAACAAGACACATAATAAATTATTTACCACAATATGTAGAAGAAGGAACAAGAATGGTAAGCGCAATATCACCAGGAGTACTGGGCACAACTGGAATCGAAACTTTAGAAATCTTAAAAGGAATAGTAGATAATATTCACCCAAAACTTGTAATTGTTATAGATGCCTTAGCTTCAAGAAGCATAGAAAGAATAAGCAGTACAGTACAACTTTCAGATACAGGAATTGTCCCAGGAGCTGGTGTGGGAAATACCAGAGCAGAATTAAGTCAAGCTACTTTAGGAATACCAGTTATAGCAATAGGAATACCAACAGTTGTAGAGACAGCAGTATTGGTAAATGATTCTTTAGACCTATTTATTACAAAATTACAAGAAGAAGCAAAATCAAATGAATACTTAAATCAGCTTAAAGAGCAAGACAATTATGAAGAAATAAAAGAAGCATTGCTTCCAAGAGATTTTAACTTAATTGTTACTCCAAAGGAAATTGACGACTTGATAGAAAATATGAAAGATGTAGTCGCAAAGGGAATTAATTTAAGTATGTAATATTGAGGTAAAATAAAAAAGCACTATAAAATTATTTTTTTATGATGCTTTTTTTATTTAATTTATTATTTTTATAAATTTTGCAAATATTGCAATCAGTACAAATTTCAACTCTATTTTCAAAAATTAATCCAATAGTATGAATAAATTCATCAACACAATTATCAATAAGATGAACATAAATTTTTTTAGGAAGGAGAGTAAGCAAACTATTTAAAGCATAATCATTTGAAGAAAAACTAATATCAGACAGATATTTAGCCTTAAAAATATTATCTGAAATATTTATAACCTTTTTATTTTCATCTAACAAAACAGAATTTTCATTGTTATAGACTAGGTGAACTAGCTCACAATTAGTACTCTGAGAATTTATATACATTTTTAATAAAGAAACAAATTCAAAATATTCTTTTTCAATTACAAAAGCATTTACAGCTTCATCAACAACATCTTCGAGGATAGACATATAATTTTTAAGCCTAAAATTTATAAATCCTGATAACACAATAGATTTATTGTCCATTAAATAGCTTTCAAAATTATTGATTAAACAATTATATCTCTTGTCAAAATAAGTATTAAAATCATTGGAAAATGTGTCAAAGCAGATTTCTAAAATATGTTCTCTTTCGTTAGAATTAAAATAAAAATAGTTTTTTTGAATTATATTTTTCAAAAATTTTTCTTCTAATTCATCTAATACCAAGCATGATAGAATACAAGAAATTTCATGAATAAATTTTTTATTATCATTGCCTCTATAATGCACAATAACATTTTTATAATTTTTAAACTTGTTGGAAGAAATATAAACAGGTTCTATTTCAATATAATTCAATTCGTTTAGTAGATAATCTAATAAATTGGAATTATTGGTTTTTATACATATAGATTTCATGATTTTCTCCCTTCTTATATATTATCTGCTAAACTTTTGAAAGTTATACATTATAATATGCAAAATAAATTAAAAGGAGCATGTTTAAAAATTGAAATTAATTAAGGACCGAAGAATTTTCTTCAGTCCTTAAAATTTAGATTTTTATTTATAAATTTGATAATCAATATCTGGAAAAACACAATCTTTTTTAGAAATGTCCTTCAAGAAATCTTCATCAATATCATCATTTTTGATTTGATAATATAATTTAGTAAAACGGCCAATGTGGTCTTTAATACGCTTTTTAGCATAATCAACCATAGTACCATTTGTAATAATAAATAACCAGTCACTGCTTTGTGCTAACAATAATTCTCTAGCACATTGATTCAATGCTTTTTTCTTTAAACCTTTTGCATTTGGATAAAGTGAAGCAAGTTCACACATTCTATCACCAGCAACATGCAAATGTTTATGAACATAGTCATTTGTTTGATTAAGCCAAACTTCGCTATAACCATTTGCACCCCAACTAGAACGGCAAGGGGAAGCTACTTGAATTTCTGGATATTTATCTATGTATTCAGAAGGTGTTATTAATTCAAAGTTACAATCATCATAATAAATTTTTTTGAATAATATATATAACCAATAAGGACCTTCATACCACCAATGTCCATAAAGTTCTGCATCATAAGGACATAAAATAATAGGAGGCTTATCCATTATTGGGGCTAAGCTATTTATTTGGTTAGTTCTACAGTCTAAAAAATGACCTGCTTGCTTTTCTGCTGAATCTTTTGCCCATTGTATATCATAATAGTCTTTATTTTCAGTCTTTCCAGTAATTCTATAATATTTAATTCCGGTATGAACTCTTACACCATTATGGGCAATGTAAGGTTTTATATAGTTATAATCAGCATCATATCCAATATCACGGTAAAATTCTCTATAATTAAAATCACCGGGATATCCGTCAACAGAACTCCAAACTTGCCTTGAAGATTCTATATCACGGCCAAATGCAACAACCCCTTCAGGTGATACAATGGGTGAAAATGTTCCATAAATAGGAGTTGGATTAGCATATAAAATTCCATGAGATTCAGTAATAATATATTCAATTCCAAATTCTTTTAAATATTTATCAGCTTCTGGAACATAGCCACACTCTGGAAGCCAAATTCCACGAGGCTTTTTTCCAAAATATTTTTCATAAGTTTGAACTCCAACTGCAATTTGAGCTTTTACAGTTTTTTCATTAACATATAAAATAGGAAAATATCCATGTGTTGCACCACATGTAATTATTTCTAAAACTCCAATATCTTGAAAATGCTTGAAAGCACTAATTAAATCACAGTTGTAAATATCTTTGAATAAATGTAAATCATTAGAATATCTTTCTAAATAATAATGTGATAATTTGTTTAAGCGTTCATCATAAGCAGTTCTAATAACTTCTTTTTTAGAAAGCTCTATCATCTTTTTTAAATATTTAATATATTTTTTTTGTAATAATTTATTATCTAACATTGATAGAAGAGGTGGTGTCATAGACATTGTAATTCTAAAATTAACCCCTTCATCTACTAATTTTTTAAAGTTTGTAAGTAATGGTATATATGTTTCTGAAATAGCTTCATATAACCAAGATTCTTCTAAATATTCATCACTTTCTGGGTGGTGAATAAATGGCAAGTGTGCATGTAATACAAAACTTACATAACCTTTTTTCTCTTGCATAAAGTACTCCTTTCGTCACGCTTGGTCTTTTTAATGAGTTAATGAACCTGAAGATGGATTTGATAAGTTTTCAAGGTTGTTTTCGTTTTTATATAATTCTTGGTACAAATCATAAATATCATAAATTTTACCCATATTTTTCATAAAAGATAATGAAGATACAGGTTTTTGAATTTCTTGATTTGTTTTTATATTTTTAAAATAAACCATTTTTTGAGAATTATTGAATAATATGTGGTCATTAGGTGATTCAATTTCATTAGAAGAAGATATACATATATAATCTTCTTTTCGATTTGTATTATTAAAAATAGGGCGTCTACCAAGTTCTATTCTATAATCTGATTTACTGTCATTTACATGTAAATACCAGCTATTAGCAAAATCGTTGATTTCAACTTCAAAACTATAATTTAAAGTATCATTGTGAATAATTAAGACAGGTTTTGTTGTCTCAAAGAAATTTTCACCATATTGTTCTTTATATTTTTTAATATCATCATCAGAAATTTCCCAATAAATAAATAGTGTTTTTGGTGTTTGTGCTAATACTTTAATAACTGTTTGGTTATATCTTTCTGGTAAGTCATAGTATTCAACAGTAGTATTTTGTGTTTTTGTGCTTCTTTGGGCAGTTTTGTTTGTCTTTTTTGTTGTAGAAGTTGATTTTGTACCAGCTTTTGCTTTGGTTGTGGTAGTTTTTGATTTTGTAGTTGTTTTTTTGCTTGTTGTAGATTTACTAGCCTTAGTAGTTGTTTTAGTTGTTTTCTTTGGTTCTTCGTTTTCTTTTGTTTTTCTTGGCATTTTTACCTCCTATGTTACATCTCATTTTTACTTCTATATATACTATAATAAAATTAAAATAAATTCAAGTAATATGACAAAAAATATGTAATAAAATTTGAGACAGCAAAAAAATAAAATTATGTAAAATTATTGAAAAAAACATAAAAATATGATATATTAATAAAAATTTTATTATAATTTTTTGCAGAAAGGTATTAATAAAATGGATGTTGAAATGAACAAAATTATGGACGAAATAATGAATATAATGCATCAGATAGGAACATACTTATCAGACTATGCATTAGCAGAAATGAATGGAAGAGAAATAAAAAGACAACAAATCGAAAACAATGAAATTTTAAAAACTTTATTTGAAAGAATTCAAAAAGAATATAGAAAGCTACAAGAATTAATAACAGAAGATACTGAGAGTATTAATATAGAAGAAGATGACAGAGATTTAGAACTATTAAATTTTCAAAAACCAGAAAGCATAATGAATGAAACTATGAATATTCTAAATGAATATTTAGAAATGGCTTATACTGAATTAAGATATATATCAATTGTTGATGGCGAAGGAAATGAAATTAATCCAAGTATATACAAAAATACAAAATTTGAAAAAATAAGAAATGCTGAATATGATTTACAAAGTGAAAATTTAGAAAAAATAATAGAAAGAAGAAATATAAAAAATCCGATTGGAGAATTTTCATTTAAAGAAAAAGGATATATTTTGTCACATATGACAGAAGAAAAATTTTATGAATACGCGTTCAAACAAATTGAAAGATATATATCAGATTTAGGTAAAAGGACTAATGAAATTGATCCTAGAATATATGAAAATACTAGAAATAAATTAATAGAGCAAAAATATATTTTGTACTTTTCACATTTGAATAGTAGATATAATGGAATTTTACAAGAAAATGATGTTGGAAAGTATGCTATTATAAAAAATTATATTGATGAAAAATTAGAAACAATGCTTTTAGATATGTCAAATTTCGAAATAGAAGAAAATATAAAAGCCAACTTATTAGAAAACAAAAAAGATTTTAAAGAGATTATTAAGTCAATTATTGAAAAAGAAAAAATAGCATCTAGAAAAACAAAAAGTAAAAATAATGATTCAAGCAAAGTAGATGTTAAAAAAGAAAAAAACGGAGATAAAGGTGTAACTAGAGTAGATGGTAAATCTGATTTAGAAAAATAATTACATAAAGCATAGTGCATATAAAAAGCACTATGCTTTTACTTATATATGAATTCACAAAAAATTCACAAAAAAATTAGCAAATTGTATTGACAAGTGCTAAAAAAGGTTATAATATATATAAAGATTAGCAATCAAAACAAAAGAGTGCTAAAAGAGGTGATAAAATGCTAGATGCTAGAAAAAAGAAAGTACTTCAAGCAATAGTAGAAGAATATATAAACACAGCAGAACCTGTAAGTTCAAATGCCTTGACAAATAATGACGAACTACAATACAGTAGTGCAACAATTAGAAATGAAATGGCAGAACTTGAAAAAGCAGGATATTTGGAAAAAACACATACATCAAGTGGAAGAATACCATCCGAAAAAGGTTACAGATACTATGTTGATGAACTATTAAAAGATGACAATATAAGCTTAGAAGAAATTAAATATATTAGTGATAAGCTAGAAACAAAAGTAAATGAAATAGAAGATTTAACCAAAATAGCAACAACAACAATTTCAGAAATAACACATTATACAACATTAGCAATAGGACCAAGTACACAAGATTTGTTAATAGAAGAAATAAAATTTGTTTTGTTAGGACCAAGGATGTTAATGGCAATAATATTAACAAACACAGGAATGGTTAAAGAAACAATAATAAAATTTGATGAAGACATAACAGACAAACAAGTTGAAACAATAAACTATATGTTTAATCAAAAACTGAAAGGTCAACCACTTCAAATAATAGATGTTCCATTAGAAGAATATCTAATAAATGAAATGAAATATAGTGTAAAAGTTATAAAGCCAATAATAGAACAAATCAAAAAAGTTATCTCAGAAGATAGACAACTATATCTTGAAGGTGCAAACAAATCATTTGATTTACCAGAATTTAATAGTTTATCAGTTGCTAAAAATTTTGTAAATATAATTGATGAAAAAGACTTAATGACAGATATATTGAATTCAGGATTTGCAAAAGATATTAATGTATATATTGGAGAAGAAAACGAAAAAGATGAACTTAAAGATTTTAGTGTTATAACTTTTAAGCATAAAGTTGGTGACAAAAATATGGGAACAATAGGAATTATAGGACCTAAAAGGATGGATTATTCAAAGGTTATTTCAGTAATGAAATATATAAACAAAAAACTAAAAGACAAAGGTATATAAAGGAAGGAGCGAGAAGATGGCAGACAAAAAAGAAAATGAAAAATTAGAAAATCAGACATCATCAGAAGAAACAACAAAGGAAACAAACAAAAACGAATTACAATCAAAGCAACAGGAATTAGATGAGCTAACAGATAGATACAAAAGATTATTAGCAGAATTTGAAAACCATAAAAAAAGGAGTCAAAAAGAAAGAGAAGGGTTATATAATTCAATATTAGGAGACATAATAGAAGTAATGCTTCCAATTCTAGACAATCTTGAAAATGCAGCAAAAGTTGAAACCTCAGATGAAAATTATAAAAAAGGTGTTGAACTTGTTTTAAAACAATTTCAAGATGTGCTTAAATCAAAAGGTGTAGAAGAAATTAAAGCTCTTGGAGAAACTTTTGATCCAGAACTTCATGAAGCTGTTAGCAGTGTTCAAGATGATTCTAAGGGAGAAAAAGAAATTGTTCAAGAATACAGGAAAGGTTACAAAATAGGACATAAAGTTATTCGCCATACTATGGTCGTTGTAGCAAACTAAACAAGTTATTAATTTTAAGTTAGCTGTTGAGGCTATGCCGATTACAGATAACATATACAATTGAGCAAAGCGAAATTGTAAATATTATAAATATAAAATAAGCAAAGCTTAAAGGGTTGGCAGACGAAGATTTCAAAGAAATCTTTGGATGACGATGAACGAAGCGTAGCGGAGAGAAAGGAAGATTAAAATGGGAAAAATTATAGGAATTGACTTAGGAACAACAAACTCATGTGTAGCAGTTATGGAAGGAGGAGAACCAGTAGTAATACCAAACGCTGAAGGTAATAGAACAACACCATCAGTAGTAGCATTTTCAAAAAATGGTGAAAGACTAGTTGGACAAATAGCAAAACGTCAAGCAGTTACAAATCCAGAAAATACTGTTATATCAATAAAAAGAAAAATGGGTACAGCTGAAAAAGTTAAAATAGAAGGTGATAGCTTTACACCACAAGAAATATCTGCAATGATTTTACAAAAATTAAAAACAGATGCTGAAAATTATTTAGGACAAAAAGTAACTCAAGCAGTTATTACAGTACCTGCATACTTCAATGATAGCCAAAGACAAGCAACAAAAGATGCTGGTAAAATAGCAGGACTTGAAGTTTTAAGAATTATAAATGAACCAACAGCAGCAGCTTTAGCTTATGGTATGGATAAAGAACAAGACCAAAAAATATTAATATATGACTTAGGTGGAGGAACATTTGATGTTTCTATACTAGATATTGGTGACGGTGTATTTGAAGTTTTATCTACAAGTGGTAACACACATTTAGGTGGAGATGATTTTGATAATGCAATAATTAATTATTTAGTTGATGAATTTAAAAAATCAAATGGAATTGACTTAAAGTCAGATAAAATGGCAATGCAAAGATTAAAAGAAGCAGCTGAAAAGGCTAAAATAGAATTATCAGGTGTTCAACAAACACAAATTAACTTACCATTTATTACAGCTGATTCAACAGGACCAAAACACTTAGATGTAACTTTAACAAGATCTAAATTTGAAGAATTAATTCATGATTTAGTAGAAGCAACAGCAGGACCAGTTAACCAAGCTTTAAAAGATGCAGGATTAACAGCAAATGATATTCACAAAGTATTATTAGTTGGAGGTTCTACAAGAGTTCCAGCTGTTCAAGAAGTTGTTAAGAGAATAACAGGAAAAGAACCAGATAAAGGAATAAACCCTGATGAGTGTGTTGCAATTGGTGCATCAATTCAAGGTGGTGTATTATCAGGAGATGTTAAAGACTTAGTATTACTAGATGTAACACCATTATCATTAGGTATTGAAACATATGGTGGAGTATTTACAAAATTAATTGAAAGAAACACAACAATACCAACTAAAAAATCACAAATATTCTCAACAGCAGCAGATGGTCAAACATCAGTTGAAGTTCATGTATTACAAGGTGAAAGAGAAATGGCTGCATACAACAAAACATTAGGAAGATTCCAATTAACAGGAATTCCAGCAGCACCAAGAGGAGTACCTCAAATTGAAGTAACATTTGATATAGATGCAAATGGTATAGTTCATGTATCTGCAAAAGATATGGCAACAGGAAATCAACAAGATGTTTCTATCACAGCATCAACAAACTTAACAGATGAAGATATTGATAGAGCTGTTAAAGATGCTGAAGCGCATGCTGAAGAAGACAAAAAGAAGAAAGAAGAAATCGAAGTTAAGAATAATGCAGAAAGCTTAGTTTATAACAGCGAAAAAACATTAAATGACTTAGGTGACAAAATTAGTGGAGAAGAAAAAGCTAAAGTTGAAACTGAAATCGATAATACTAAAAAAGCCTTAGAAACAAACGACACAGAAAAAATCAAAGAAGCTACTGAAAAATTAACAAAAGTATTTTACGATATGTCAGAACAATTATACAAAAATGCAAACCCAAATGGAGCAGCAGGAGTAGACCCAAATGCAGCAACTGGAGCTGATAATGGTTCAGATGCTAACAATGGTGGAGACAATGGAAATGTTTATGATGCTGATTATAAGGTTGAAGATGATAATAAATAATTAAGTCAAATTTTTGATTCGATTTATAAAACATATGGAGGAAAAAATGGCCAATAAAAAAGATTATTATGAGGTTTTGGGTGTAGATAAAAACGCCACAGATGATGAACTAAAAAAAGCATATAGAAAAATGGCAAAAAAATATCACCCAGATGCAAACCCAGATAATAAAGAAGAAGCAGAGAAAAAGTTTAAAGAAGTAAATGAAGCATATGAAACACTTTCTAATCCTCAAAAAAGAAAAATGTATGACCAATTTGGAACAGCTGACCCACAAGGATTTGGAGGAGCTAGTGGGCCATTTGGAGGTGGAAGTTATACATATTCAACTTCTGGATTTGATGGTTTTGGAGACTTTGGAGATTTAGGTGATATATTCTCATCATTTTTTGGTGGTGGCTTTGGAAGCAGACAATCTACTAGAAAAAGTAATGGGCCAAGAAAAGGTGCAGATTTAAACTTAAGTATGGATATTACTTTTGAGGAAGCTTTTTTAGGTGTTGAAAAAGAAGTTATAATAAACAGAAATGAAACTTGTGAACATTGCCATGGAACAGGTGCAAAACCTGGAACAAATCCAATAAAATGTCCTGATTGTCATGGAACAGGTCAAGTAACACAAGTTCAAAATACAATTTTAGGCCAAGTTCAAACAACAAGAACCTGTGGTAAATGCCATGGAACAGGTGAAGTTATTACAGAAATTTGTGATAATTGTAAAGGAAAAGGAACTGTAAGAAAACAACCAAAAATAAAAGTAAAAATCCCAGCAGGAATTGATGATAATCAAACTGTAGTATTAAGAGGCGAGGGTGAACCTGGAACAAAAGGCGGTCCAAAAGGAGACCTATATATTACTTTAAGAATTAAAAGACATAGTATTTATACTAGAAAAGGCAATGATGTTTTGTGCAATATTCCAATTACAATAACTCAAGCAACATTAGGAGCTGAACTTGAAATTCCTATGGTAGACGGAAGCAAAGAAATGTACAAAATACCAGAAGGAACTCAGACAGGTACTAAATTTACTATTAGAAACAAAGGATTTAAATATGTAAATTCAACATCAGAAGGAGATTTTGTATTTACAGTTCAAGTTCAAACACCAAAAAAATTGACAAAAGAGCAAAGAGATTTATTTGTAGAACTTGCAAAAACTATGAACGAACAACCACCGGTTAAGAAGAAAGGAATCTTTGGATAAAATTCAAAAAATAATATGAAATAAAATATAAGACAAATATTAAAATTTAAAGACAAATATTAAAATTTAATATTTGCCTTTTTTTATATTTGTCTTTTTTTATATTATACTAGACAGAAAAACAAATAAAATGTATAATAGACAAAGAAAAACAGAATTTTGGAGGAAACACATAAAATGAAAAAAGTACTATTTATATCAAGTACAGGCGGACATCTAAATGAATTATTACAATTAGCACCTTTATTTAAAAAATATGACTATCATATAATAACAGAAAAAGACAAAGCAAATGAAAATTTAAAACAACAATATGGAAAAAAAATAGACTTTTTACCATATGGAACAAGAGCAAAATTATTCACATATATATTCAAATATTTTTATTTATGTTTAAAAACAATATATTATTACATTAAACTACGACCAAATGTAATAATAACAACAGGAACACATACAGCAGGGCCAATGTGCTACTTAGGAAAAATATTAGGAAGTAAAATAATTTACATAGAAACATTTGCAAATAAAAACAAAAAAACAGCAACAGGAAGGCTAATATATCCAATAGCCGATTTATTTATTGTACAATGGGAAGAAATGTTAAAGCTATATCCTAAAGCAACATATGGGGGTTCAATTTATTAATGTCCAAAAAGAACCGTCCCGTTTGGACATTTTGTCCAAAAAGAACCGTCCCATTTGGACATTTGGACAAAAGTAAAAGTAGGAGGTAAAAATGGTATTAGTATTAGTAGGAACGCAAAATAATAGTTTCCACAGATTATTAGAAGAAGTGGAAAAGAATATAGAAGATAAAACAATAGATGAAGAAGTAATTGTTCAAGCAGGATATACAAAATATCAAACAGATAAAATGAAAATAATTGATTTGATGTCAAAAGAACAGTTGGCTAAATTTCAAGATGAGGCAAGTTTAATAATAACACATGGTGGTGTTGGTTCAATTATATCATCAATTGAAAAAGGCAAAAAGGTTATAGCTGTGCCAAGAAAACATGAATATGGTGAACATGTAAATAATCATCAAATTCAAATTGTTAAAGATTTTAATGAGAAAGGATATATAATAGGAATTGAAAATGTCGAGGATTTAAAAGAAGCAATTATAAAATCAAAAACATTTGAACCAGTAAAATACCAACCTAATAATCAAAAAATGTTAAAAATAATAGAAGATTTTATTGAAAATATATAAAAAAAGATTTAAGGAGTGTCCCCAAATCCATCCAAAAAGGGAAAAAGAGGAACGTCCATAAATCCCGAAAGGATAAAAGATGAATGATGATAGAATAATAAATCCGGAGTTGGGGGATATAGGAGAAGAAAGATTAGAGAATACTTTAAGGCCTCAAACTTTGGATGAATATATTGGACAAGATAAAGTAAAAGAAAATATGAAAATTTATATAGAAGCGGCTAAAAAAAGAGGAGAGGCATTAGACCATGTTTTATTATATGGCCCTCCAGGACTTGGAAAAACAACACTTTCAAATATAATTGCAAATGAAATGGGTTCAAATATAAAAATAACATCAGGACCAGCAATTGAAAGACCAGGTGATTTAGCGTCATTACTTACAAATTTATCAGAAAATGATGTGCTTTTTATAGATGAAATTCATAGATTAAGTAAAAATGTAGAAGAAATATTATATCCTGCTTTAGAAGATTATACAATTGATATTATGATAGGAAAAGGGCCAAGTGCAAGGTCTATAAGATTGGATTTACCTAAATTTACATTAATAGGTGCGACAACAAAAGCTGGTTCTTTAACTACACCATTAAGAGACAGGTTTGGAATAGTAAACAGATTAGAACTATATTCAGTAGAAAACTTAAAAAAAATTGTAAAAAGGTCAGCTAAAATTTTAGATGTGGATATAGATGAAAAAGCGGCTGAAGAAATTGCAAGAAGGTCTAGAGGAACTCCAAGAATTGCAAACAGATTATTAAAAAGAGTTAGGGATTATGCAGCAGTTTTGGGTGATGGCGATATTGATTTGAAAATTGCAAAACATGCTTTAAATAAATTAGAAATAGATGAATTAGGTCTAGATGAAATTGATAGAAAAATATTAGATACTATGATAGTTCAATATAGTGGAAGACCAGTTGGAATAGAAGCTTTAGCTGTTACAGTTGGTGAAGAAGTTGATACAATCGAAGATGTTTATGAACCATATTTGATTCAAATTGGGTTTATATCAAGGACTTTGAGGGGAAGAGTTGTGTTGCCTCCGGCTTATGAACATTTGGGATATGAGTTTGATGGAGACAATGGACAGCAAAGGTTTATTTAACCGAAATATGCAGTAAAAATTATTGAAAGTAGAAGAGAAACAAATGAAAGAACATATGAAAGAAAAAACAAGAGATTCAAATATAGAATTATTAAGAATAATAGCAATGTTAATGATTATTATTCATCATTTGATAATACACCCACGAATATATGCATATAGTGGAGAAAATCATTTTATGGCATTAGTATTATTAGCAGGAGGAAAAATAGCTGTAATAATATATATATTAATAATGGGATATTATTCAAAAAAATCAAAATTTAATATATCAAGACCTATAAATATAATATTAAAAGTAGTAGTGTATACAATATTATTTATGATTATATTTAACAAAAATAATTTTTTAGACATAAATGAATATAAACAATATTGGTTTATAAATACATGGATAATACTATTTATGGTAGAACCAATTATTAAAATATGTGAAAAAGAAATACCTATAAAAATACAAAAGATAATATTTATATGGATGACTTTTTCCTTTGTTGTACCAGTGAGAATAATGCCTAATATTGAAGGATTTATATATTTTTATTTATGTGGTAGACATATATTACCTAAGTTAGTTAAAACTTTTGATAACCTGATATTAAACATTTTGGCAATAGTTGTATTATATTTAGTTGTAATAGCTTGGAAATTAGAATTAAGACCATATACTACATTAATACCATTAACAACAGCAATGGCTATATTTACACTATTTGCAAATTTAAAAATAAAAAATAATATAATTAACAACATTGCTAAACATACAATTAGTGTTTATTTAATACATGATAACAAATATATAAGAAATGAAATAATAATCAAAAGATTAAATATGTTAAATATATTTAATACACAATATTTTTTAATAGAAACAATAAATATAAGTATAATAATTTTTATTATTTGTACAATTATTGATTATATTGTAAGTAAAATTATTGAAATGACAATATTAAGAATTCCAAAATTAAATGACATTATATTAAAAATAAATAATAAAGTTAATAAATATATAGATAATACTGGAGAAAGAAATGAAAAGAAAAGAAATTTTATTAATAACCTTTATATTTATAATAATACTATCACTAATAATAGTAAAGCCTATAAATGATTTAGACGAAATATGGAATTACAATACAGCAAGAGCAATAGCAGAAGGACTAATACCATATAAAGATGTAAGTATGATAACAACACCATTACTGCCTATGGCAACAGCAATTTTTCTAAAAATATTTACAAATGAAATAATAATCTCAAGAATTCTTGCAGCAATGCTTTGCACAGGAATACTATACACAACATACAAAATATTAAAACAACTAATAAAAGAAGAAAACACAGCATTAATATGCACAGGACTAATAGGAATAGTATGTAGAAAAATATACTGTATAGACTACAATGTAACAGTTCTATTCTTAGCACTAATTATATTAAATCAAGAATTAAAAAATATAAAAAATGTAACACAATATAATAAAAAACAAGATTTAATAATAGGACTATTGGCAGGACTAGCAATATGTACAAAACAAAGTATAGGAACAACACTTGCAATAGTTGTAATTGGATATAAATTACTATTTGTAGAAAATAAACAACAATTTAAAGAATACATAAAAATAGCTGGAACACGAATCATAGGAATAATGTTACCAGTAACATTAATATTTATATATTTAGTCATCAATAATGCCTTAAATGATTTTATAAACTATGCGATACTTGGAATAAGCACATTTTCTAACAAAATTGAATATGTATCACTATTTAACAACGGTAAAATTGAAATAAGAATTCTAGCAGTAGTAGTGCCAATTTCAATAATTATAATGTCAGGAATACTAATAATTACAAGCATATTAAAAAAGGAAAATGAGTCAACAAAAGAAATATTAACATTATTAGTGTATAGTTTATCAATAATAATTGTAATGTATCCAATATCAGATGAAATACATTTTTTAATAGGAAGCTTTATTTCAATAATTTCAACTATTTATATTATTAGCTTAATTGGAAAAAAAGCATATAACAAAATAAAATATGATAATAAATTTAGGTCATATAAAATAATAACATTTTTAATATGGATACTAATTTTTGCATTATTTTTATATATAGCTATTTATAATATGTATGAATATATTAAAACAGAGAAGAATACAGAAATACAACATTTTAGATTTGTTATAATTGATGATGACTTAACACAAAGAATTAAAGAAATAGATAATTATGTTCTAGAAAAAGAATATGAAGGAAAAAGAGTATATATATTAGATGCAGAAGCGGCAATATATATGATTCCAATAAACAAATATAATAAAAATTATGATATGTTTTTAAAAGGAAATATTGGAAAAGATGGAGAAGAGGGACAAATAGAAATAATTAAGCAATGCAAAGAAAATGAGTTGTTTTTAATAAGGAAAGAAAATATAAAGACAAATTGGCAAACGCCGTTAAATGTAGTAAATTATATTAGAGAAAATTTAGAAAAAATTAATGAAATAAGTATATATGATGTATATAAAAAAATATAACAATGTTTGATTTAAAAAGGAGAAAAAATGAAATTATTAATGCACACATGTTGCGCACCATGCAGTGTATACTGTATAGATGCATTAAAAGAAGAAGGAATAGAACCAACAATATATTGGTACAATCCGAACATACATCCATACATGGAATATAAAGCAAGAAGAGACACATTAAAAGAATATGCTAAAAACATGAATTTAGAAGCTATATTTGAAGAAGAATATGGTTTAGATGAGTTTTGCAAAAATGTAGTTGGCGATATTCCTAATAGATGCAAAAATTATTGTTATCCAGTAAGATTAAGAAAAACTTTTGAATATGCAAAAGAACATGGATATGATGCGGTAACAACAACATTGCTATACAGTATTTATCAAAATCATAATTTTATTAAAGACTATATGGAAAAATTGAGTAAAGAATTTGGAATAGAGTTTTTATATAGAGATTTTAGAGTTGGATTTAGAGAGGGACAGGCAAAGGCAAGGGAGTTAGGTTTGTATATGCAAAAATATTGTGGGTGTGTTTTTTCTGAGGAGATGAGATATAATAGCCACAATACTGCAAAACCTAGTATTCCCAACGGTTACGAGATGCCAAGAGAACCTAGAATGCAAGTTAAAAAAATAGAAAATAAAGAAGATTATATTGATTTACTTTTAGAGGCAGATCCTTCAAAAGAAATGATACATAAGTATTTGAGCGATTCAGATGTATATGCTATTCAAAAAGCAGGTGAGTTAATTTCTATTGCAGTTATTTTGCACATTGATAGGAAAACATTAGAATTAAAAAATATAGTTACGAAAGAAAGTTATAGAAATAAAGGTTATGCAAAAACACTCTTAAAATCATTATGTGGTAATTATAAACAAAAATATGACAGAATGTTGGTAGGAACAACAGAGAATAATATTCCTTTCTATGTTAAGCAGGGATTTGATAAATATGAGAAAACAATTAAAAATTTCTTTATAGATAATTATAAAGAAGAAGTAAAAGATGGAGATTTAGTTTGTACTAATTTAATATATTATTCAAAAGATTTAAAGAAAAAATTTAAAGATAACTAGCAAGTTGTCGCTATGGTAAGTTGAAGGAGGAATCTTATGAAAAAGAAGATATGTATTGGGGGAGGAATACTTTTAATGATACTTATAGTTGCAGGAATTATAACAAACTATATAGATAGTGGTAGAGTAACAACAGGACATGAGCCAAAGTATTGTATCAAAATAGTTAATAATGATGGCAGTAAAGTGACATATTGGGGATTAGGATATAAAGTTATTAGATATGTTGGAGTATCTCCAAAAGAGCCTTATGAAAGTAATATATGTGCAAAAATGGGAAATTGGTTTATGAAATATGAACTACCAATAGATAGTGAGTTTAATAAAGAAAATAACAGTAGTATAAGTAACTTAAATGATTTCTACAATACTGAACTGACAAAAAATAGAGATATAAGAAATTTATCAAAGGAATATACATCTTTTGATGCTCAAAAAGATAACTGTTTTGTTATAGGTGCAATGGTTCATAATGATAATTTATATAGTGAATTTATGGAAAACTACAAAAATAAAAAGACAGCATTTATTAGAGTGGCTCAAAACACTGTTGAAGGAGATTTAATCTTAATAGATATTTTATATTACGAGAAATCAGATAAATTATATATAGTTACTGATAATACAAGAGATAAATTTTCAGCAGAAACTGATAGAATAATTGAATTGAAAGAATTTAATTATACATCAGAATATAAAAATAATAATCACTTATATTGGGTTTTATACAACGAAGATATAACAGAAGAAAATTTTAAAACAGATAATGTATTTGTGATAACAACTATTAACTAAATATATAAAGGAGATATAAAAGTTATGAATAAAGAAAAATTAAAAGTAAAAATATTTTTGATTTTAAGTCTTGTATTTGCAATTTTAACTTTGATTGGCGGATACTTGGTAATCACTCATAAATTAGATAATGCTGGATATTCAGTTATACCAATGTTATTTACACTAACATTTAGTATATTATATAGAAATAGCAAAAAAGATAAAGAATAACACAAATTTCAAGTAACTTATTAAGAAAAGCTTAATATAAATCTTTTTGAAATAATGGTATAATTGATATGCGAGAAAATTAAAAATAATTTGAATGGAGGTTTTTATGAAAAATATAAATGTATTATTTGTGATATTAGGTATAATTGTATTAGTAGCATTAGCGATAGGAGTTTTTTATCATTTTAGAGATAGAAGGACTTATACACTTAATTTACCTCAACTTGAAAAATTAGAAAGTATTTCATTAAATCAAAATGAAAAAGATATTATTATTAATGACACAGAAGAAATGAAAGATATACTATATGTTTTAAATGGTACAAAAAGAGTAACTAAAAACGAAAGTGTACAAGATGCACCTATAAATATTGATGATGAAATAAAAGTTGGTTTTCAATTTATAGAAGCTGGAGTATATACAATATTTGTATATAAGAAAAACAATAGTTATTATATTGAACAACCATATAATGGTATATATCAAATAAGTGGAGATGAATACAATTCGATAGAGAAACTTGTTAGATAAATTACAAGTTATAGATATATAAAGAGAAGGGATGAGAGTATAAATGAATCCAATAGAAAATTTAAAAGATTTAATCATATACCAAAGTCAAAATAATGATAATGTTTCTGTAGAAGTTTTATATGATAATGAAGATTTTTGGTTAACTCAAAAATCAATGTCAAAATTATTTGAAGTAGAAGTGAACACAATAAATTATCACTTAAAGGAAATATTTAAGTCAAGCGAATTGACAGAAGAATCAGTTATTCGAAAAATTCGAATAACTGCAAATGACGGAAAAAACTATAATACTAACTTCTACAGCCTAGATGCAATAATTGCTGTGGGGTATAGAGTAAACTCAAAACAAGCAACAGACTTTAGAATATGGGCAACTAATACATTGAAAGAATACATAAAAAAAGGATTTGTTTTAAATGATGAACTATTAAAAAACGGTCCTAAATTTGGAAAAGACTATTTTAAAGAGCTATTAGAAAGAATTCGTTCAATTAGGACAAGTGAACGAAGAATATGGCAACAGATAACAGATATATTTGCAGAATGTAGTATAGATTATGATAAAGATTCTGATATAACTCAAAGATTTTATGCAACTGTTCAAAATAAATTCCATTATGCGATTACAGGTAATACAGCAGCAGAAATTATATATCAAAAAGCAGATCATACTAAAGAAAATATGGGATTAACTACTTGGAAAAATTCACCAGATGGAAGAATTTTAAAATCTGATGTTGTTATTGCTAAAAATTATTTAGATGAAAAACAAATAAAAAGACTTGAAAGAGCAGTATCTGGATATTTTGACTATATAGAAGATTTAGTAGAAAGAGAAAATACTTTTACTATGGAAGATTTTGCAAAAAGTATAAATGAGTTTTTGGAGTTTAGAAAATATGATATTTTAAAAGATAATGGTAAAATATCAAGAAAACAAGCAGAAGAAAAAGCAGGAAAAGAGTATAATGAATTTAACAAAAATCAAAAGATAGTTTCAGATTTTGATAAACTGATTATTGAAGCAAATAGATTAAATAATAAAAAGTAACAAAAAGTATAGGAGTTTATATATTATAACCTCAAAAACCTTGATATTATAACTGTTTTGATGAAGAATGACAGAGTACGCGAATTTGTATGGTTAAATAGGAAGAGTTGAGAAGAAGATAGATATAGTAAACAAATTAAGAGAGATAGAGAATAATATTCCTTTCTATGTTAAGCAGGGGATGGATTATGCCCAGAAATTAGGTAAAGAAATTATATATTATACCGATTTACTTGAAAAAAATTAGAAAAACAACTTACAAGTACTCGAGGAGGTAGCTATGAATAAAAAAAGAATAATTATAGTAACAATAATTATAATTTTAGTACTTATTTTAGGATTATGGATTAGTGGAATAATTCCAGAACAGATAGCAAGAATTTCTGCTATGAATTATTTAGAAAAGAACTTTCCTAAAAAGCAGTATGAATATGTAGATATAGAGTGGAGTTCTAGCTTTGGAGGATATTTAATAAAATTTAAAGATGAAGATGATAAAATAATTGGATTTCTAATGAATAACAAATATTTTCCAATCTCTTCTGGACAAGGAACATTTGGATTAGAAGAAAGCTATAGGGTAGAATATAAAGGAATATCAGATATAAACGACTTTTATACTCATAGTATTACAAATCAATATTCGGATTTAAGAACATTGCCAGAAAACTATACTAAAGAGCAAGCACAAAAAGATAATTGTTTTATAATAGGTGCAATGGTTCATAATGATAACTTATATAGTGAATTTATGGATAAATATAATAAAAAAGAAAATGCTTTTATTAGAGTGGTACAATCAACAGTAGAAGGAGATATTTTTATCATAGATGTATTATATGAAGCAAGGAATAATAAAATTCATTTAGTAAAAGATGATACAAGAGATGAATTTTCAGCACAAGAAGATAGAACGATTAAGTATAAAACTTATGAAAAAACTGGAGTATGGAATTATCAAAATTCACAATATTGGGTTGTATATAATGGAGAATTACCCAATGGTACAAAAGCAGAATATTCAATTAACTCTGATGATTTATTTATAATTGCAACTATTAACTAAATTTTGTAGTTTGAAAGATTTATAGTAAGTTATCGCTTACTTTAATATGTATTTATTAGTAGTAATAGGAGAACAAAGTATATGTTACCAACAATAAA